>CAZHEV010000010.1:0-128685 GCA_964531335.1 uncultured bacterium
GTATCTTTGCCACCGTGAGCACCGCGCTTACGGTCTTTATGACCGGTTTGTTGGCTTTGCGCCTGGGCGGTGGCCGGTTCGCCCAGTTCGCCGCGGAGGTAGAGCTCGAGCACGTCAATCCTTGGCAGACTCCCTTTCGAGTGCTCATCGGCCGCTCACCGATAAAACCTCTGCCGGAGATATGGCGGCGCAATTGTCCCTGGTGATTTCGTCGGATTCGTATGGATAGACAACCTCCCCTCTGACAGCGACCCTAATGAGTGCTAAGAACCGTACCCAACCAGTGCCCGTTCTCGGGGACGACTGCGTGCCTTCGCCGGACGGATACCGAATGCTATGAGTACCAAGGTCACGACGCCTCTTCCCATTCCCAGATAGCCGCCTTGATCTGCTTGCGGACAAATGCCTTCCCCTGATACCCTCTGGGAGAGTGAGATAGTTCAATCCCGCGAAAGCGCGGGTCCGAGCCCGCACCAGGGCCGGAAGACGCCGTTCACCCCCATTGAAGATCGTGGCTTACTCATGAACAGACTCAGCATACTGGCTTTGAGCGTTGGGGCCGCCGCCGCGGTGGTGGTCGAGATCCTGTACGAGCCTACTCATTGGCAGACCTTTGGGGTCGTGGTGGTTGTGAGTGTGCTTGTCAGGGCGCTGGTTGCCCTGCTGGCGTGGCGGAAGGCGAAGCCGGGAACGTAGAGATCCGCACCTGCCCGGTCGAACTTCGAGACACGCGAGCCTGAAGGATTGCGCGAGTGACAGTCCATACCTCCCACATTCTCGTCATCAATCCGGGATCGACCTCGACCAAGGCCGCCCTTTTCAAGGATGAACGCCCCGAAGTCGAGGCCGAGATTGAGCACCCAGAAGATGAAATCAAGAGATACAGCGAAGTTTGGGACGAGTTCGAATACAGGAAGAGCTCCATCGTCGGCTTCATGGAAAGAAATGACATTCCGATTGAGAGGCTCAGCGCCGTGGTCGGAAGGGGCGGGCTTCTGAGGCCGGTGGAGCGAGGAACGTACGAGGTAAACGACAGGATGCTGGCCGACGCCAGGGCGAACCTGCAAGGAGCCCACGTATCGAACCTGGGGTGCGCCCTGGCGCACGACATCGCCGGTCGCGCCGGCGTCAAGGCCTACGTAGTGGACCCCGTATCCACCGACGAGTTCGAGGAACCGGCCCGTTTCAGCGGGTTGAAGGAGATCTCCAGGGCGAGCCTGGGCCACATGCTCAGTATCCACAGTGTGGTGAGGAAAGTCTGCATGGATTGCGGCTGGAACCCCAAGGAGAGGAGTTTCGTCGTCGCTCACGTTGGAGGCGGGATCACAGTTTCCCCCGTCAAAGGGGAAAGGATAATAGACGGCAACAACGCCCTTAGCGGCGGCCCTTTCTCCCCGCAGAGGGCCGGGGGACTGCCCACGCAGGAGCTCATAGACTTGTGTTTTTCCGGCAAGTACGCGAAGGAGGACCTGGTCGGGATGACCCTGACCCAAGGGGGACTGACCAGCTACCTGGGCACATCCGACGCACGAGAGATCGAAAGGAGAATCCAGGAGGGCGACGGCTACTGCCGCAAGGTCTATGAGGCCATGGCATATCAAATAGCCAAGGAGATCGGCCTCATGGCCACCGTGCTGAAGGGGGACGTGGACGCTATCATACTCACCGGCGGCCTTGCCAACTCGGACTTGATCGTGAGCTGGATAAAGGAGAGAGTCGAGTTCATAGCGAAGTTGATCGTGGTAACCGAGGTCAGCGAGATGCAGGCTCTCGCCTCGGGCGCCTACCGTGTGCTCACCGGAGAGGAACGACCCAAAGTCTATTGACTTCGGCAACGAACATGGTTCGGATTGAAGAGCGCATTTAGCGGAGAGGAGGTATAGATGGCCGAAGAAGGCGGCGCAGGGAGAACAGGCCTCTTTTCGTGGTACCTTGGATCGAACCTTCTCTTGAGGATCCTGGCCGCTCTTGTTCTCGGCGCGATCGTAGGGATTATCGTAGGCCCCGAGATCGCGTGGGTGAAGCCTCTGGGCGATATCTTCGTGCGGCTGCTCAAGATGATCGTCATGCCGGTCGTGTTTTTCACCCTAGTGGTGGGCGCGGCCAGCATAAGCCCCGCGCGGCTGGGCAGGGTCGGCCTGAAGATCGTCGCCTTCTATCTCTTGACTTCCGCCTTTGCCGTTACCATCGGACTTCTTTTCGGAAACATCTTCCGCCTGGGCTCGGGGCTCGACCTGGGCGCCGGCGAGGCCGCCGGCAGGGAGCTTGCAAGGCCCTCCCTCGTTGAGACGTTAATGAACATAATCCCCACGAACCCATTTGGCGCGCTCGCCGAGGGCGCGGTGCTTCCCACGATATTCTTCGCCATCATCTTCGGCATCGGCATTTCATACCTTCTGGCGAGCGACGAAGAGAAGGTAAGAAGCGCGGCGGGGACCGTGCTGAGCTTCTGCGACGGGGCGGCCGAGGTCATGTACAAGATCGTCGGCGGCGTGTTGCAGTACGCCCCGATAGGCGTGTTCGCGCTCATAGCCGTGGTTTTCGGCGAGCAAGGGGCCGAGGCGTTCGGTCCGCTCGGGAAGGTCACGCTCGCGATGTACCTCGCCCTCGCGGTTCACCTCCTCCTCGTCTACGGGGGGCTTCTCTCGATCTTCAGGTTCAATCCCTTCAAGTTCATTGCAAGGGCGAAGGAGCCCATGATAACGGCCTTTGTCACAAGGAGCAGCAGCGGCACCTTGCCTGTGACCATGAAATGCGCCGAGGAGAACATGGGCGTATCCAGAAGCGTCTTCGCGTTTACGCTTCCCCTCGGGGCGACGATAAACATGGACGGCACCGCGATATACCAGGGCGTGTGCGCTCTTTTCGTAGCTTTTGCCGTGGGTTTACCCCTGGACCCCGCCCAGCAGATGACCGTCGTGATAACCGCGGTGCTGGCCTCCATAGGCACGGCCGGCGTTCCGGGGGCCGGGGCGATAATGCTCCTGATCGTCCTGAGCTCGGTGGGGCTCGACGTGGATCCGGGGACACCGGTGGCGATGGCCTACGCGATGATACTGGGTATCGACGCTCTGCTCGACATGGGCAGGACCGCGCTCAACGTCACCGGCGATCTAACGGGGACGACCATCGTGGCGAGGACCGAGGGAGAGATCGCCCAGCAGAGGCTGTGACCGTCCGGAACCAGTGCGGATGCGGGCGCGCTGCGCGGCGAAAATCGGGATAGGCGCGGCGGCTCATCTTGTGGCGGGCTGGAGCTGGGGCATTTCGCCCCACCGACCGCTCCGGCCGCGCTTTTGGCTTGCCAATGACGCTGGACAGGCAAGTCGACCCGGAGTAACATACTCGCGGCCTTAGGCGAGGCCGGGCAAGAGGGCGATAACCGGGGCGCCGGAAATGGCGCCTGTTCTCTATGGAGGGGCGGACGAGGAATGGTCAGCAAGATACGAGGCGTGGCGGCGGTACTGAACGCCGGTCTTCTGGCCTGCTTCCTACTGGCGGCGGCCGCGACCACATCGGTTGTCGTGGAAAATGCCTACCTCCAGAAGGGATTCTATCGCTCGATAGTGCACCTTCTCGCGGACAATCTCATCCTTTACCTGCTGCCGGTCCTGGGCGTCACGGTGGTGGTGGCCGTCATAGCGTGGATGTGGTACAGGCTAACTCCCTACGGCGACAGGATACTTGCGCTCTGCCTCGGCCTGGTCCCAGCGCTCGCTTTCTTTCTGAAGGTGGGCTATGACCAGAATCGCCTGAAATTCTCCCAGTACTGGCACGCAAGGACGCAGCTTGGGGGCGTGAGCGTCCCCGAGGCGCTCACCCGCTCCGATGTCTGGCTCACGAACATCTTGATATTCCTGGCCGCGGTGGCGATCGGGGCCATCGTGTGGGCGATCTGCCGGCGTGGCCTCCGCTCGCGCGACGCCTTCCTTCGCAGGTTCTGGCGCGGGATGCGCCATCCGCTCGCAATGGCGCTCGTGGTGCTTCTGGTCATCGTGCCCGTGATATCTTCCGGAGCCATGCAGGGCGCCGCGGACGAAAAGTCGAGCTTCCTTCTCATATCGCTCGACGCATTGCGATACGACCACCTGGGCTGCTACGGCTACGAGCGGGATACGTCCCCGGAGATCGACCGCATAGCGGAGGAGGGCCTGAGGTTCGAGTGGGCGTTCTGCCAGGCGCCGACCACGCTCCCCTCTCACATGTCAACCCTGACGTCGCTATACCCCACGGTCCACGGTTGTCGCATGGGGAGGAAGCTCCCCGGCGAGCGCCTCACGCTTGCCGAGTACCTGCGCGAGCACGGCTACTCGACGGCCGGTTTAGTCGACGGCGGTTATATGAGCGCTTGGTACGGATTCGCGCAGGGCTTCGACCTATACGACGACAGGTACAAGGGATTCGCGGGCGCCATGCACGGCATGTTCAGATGGCTGGACGCCGGCGCCTCCGAGGGCCCCTTCTTCGTGCTCATGCACGCCTACGACATACACAGCCCTTATGATCCCCCGGAGCCCTACAAGAGCATGTTCACAGATCCCGGCTACGAGGGAGGGTTCGTTCCGACCTCGGCGGAGTTGAAAAGGGCCAGGAAGAGGGTCGATACCGATCCGGAGCAGGGGCACGGGCTCTCCCAGGAGGACGTAGACTTCATAGTGGACCGCTACGACGGCGGAATCAGGTACGTCGACGGCATGATAGCCGAGATGATGGATGGCCTGGACGACCGCGACTTGCTGGACTCGACGTGGATCGTAATCACGGCCGATCACGGCGAGGAGCTCGCCGAGCACGGCGCGTTCCTGCACGGCATGCTCTACATGACGGTGGCGCGGGTCCCGCTCATCATAAGGCCGCCGGCCGGCCTGGGCGAGGGGCGCGCGGTGACGGAGATAGTGGAGCTACTGGACATCATGCCCACCTTCCTCGATCTTGCCGGCATAGAGCCGGTGGACATGATACAGGGCCAGAGCATGACAAGCCTCATGGAAGGAGATTCAAGCGGCTGGATCAACCTGGCGTTTACGGAGCATCACGCCAAGGGCGGTCGCCGTTCCGTCGTATCCCCCACGCTTCACATAATAGCCCCCCTGGAAAGCGGGGAGCCCGTGGTCTTTGATTATCACGCGGACCCTCTCGAGCAGAACCCGCTGGACGATCCTTCGCGCGAGGCTGAGATAGAGGAGCTTGCAGCGATCCTGCGGGATTGGACGGAGGTGCAGTTGCGTCTTGCTGCGGCGGGCGAGGGGCTCGAGCCCGCGGAGATAGACCACGAGACGATAGAGGAGCTTCGCTCCCTGGGATACATAGACTAGGGCGGGTATCCGGGCCTGAGCGGGGGCGTCGGGACAGCCACTCGCATGGGAGTTCACAGAGAATAGGATTCGCCTTCGAGCTCTTGCGCCGCAGGCTACTTCTTGTACCCCACTATCAGCCCGTCGCGGATGGGCACGAGCGTGGCCACCCAATCGGGGTCGCCGGTTATTCTTCTTGTGAACTCTCTGATCGCCTCGGTGTCGCGCTCCCTGTCATTTTGGTCGAAGATCCGGCCGTGCCACAGCATGTTGTCTATTATCAAGACGCCGCCCGGCCTTAGCTTCTCCTTTATCACCGGCAGCGCCTCCGGGTAGCCGTGCTTGTCTATGTCGTTGAAGATCAGATCGAAGGGGCCCTGAGAGCGCCGTAGCTCCTCGATGGCTTCACTTACGCGGTACTCGACGTAGCCGTCGAGGTCCATTGCCTTCATGTGCTCGACCGCCATCGAGGACAGCTTCTCATCCCACACCACGTGGTGTACGACCCCTCCCCCGTTTTCCTTCACCGCCATCGCGAACCAGGCGGTGGAGTAGCCGTAGCCCGAGCCCATCTCGAAGATCCGCTTGGCGCCGCTCATCAACGCGATCTGGTAGCAGAGATACCCGGCCGCGGGACCTATTATGGGAAACCTCTCCCGCGCGGCGTACTCCTCCATCTTCTTCATCTCGGGGGAGCGCTCCGGCACCATGTCGACCAGATAGCTTCCCACCCGTTCCCAATCGAGTTTGCCTGCCATTCTCGTAAACCTCTTATGCCGTCCGCGCCGCGGCCTGCCGTAGCGCCCCCTGGGCTCCCACGCGCCGCCGGCTACTTCTTTCCGGTGTTCAAGCCTATCAGAAGGCCAAGGAAAAGGCCCAACGCCACCCCCATGCCTATGCTGCCCAACAGCGCGCCCACGCCGATGCCTACGACCAACCCGACGCCGCCGCTTATGGCCACGTGCTTTATCCTGCCCGTGCTGAACGGTCCCTGGTCCAGATCGCCCGCCATCATAGACCTCCAGTCCCGGCCCTCACCGAGCGCCCGCCCCTTTCAGCTTCTCGTCGAGGAAGCCGGTGATCGTGTTGTAAAGGTGGACGCGCGTGTCCTTTCCCCGAATGCCGTGCTTGCCTCCGGGGTAGTTCATCATCTCGAAAGGGATGCCCTTGTCCTGAAGCTCCTTGTACAGCTTGGTGCTGTTGGTGAAAAGCACGTTGTCGTCGGCCATGCCGTGGATCAAGAGAACCGGATCGCTCAATCCCTCCACGTAAGGAAAGACGCTGCTCTCAACGTAAGCGTCGGGGTGCCTGTCGGGATGCCCCAGGTACCTCTCGGTATAATGAGTATCATAAAGCCGCCAGTCGGTCACGGGGGCCACCGCGACGCCGGCCCGGAAGGTCTCGGGCGATTTCATCAAGCACATCAAGGCCATGTAGCCGCCGTTGCTCCAGCCGAACAGCCCGATGTTGTCCCTGTCGACGTAGGGCAGGCTCTTCAGGAACTTCGCGCCCTTTGCCTGGTCCTCCACCTCCACTAGCCCCTGCTGCAGGTAGATATGATCCTCGAACGCCTTTCCGCGGTTCGGGGTGCCCCGGTTGTCCAGGGAGAACACGATATAGCCGTTCTGCGCGAGGTACTGGAACCAGAGGTTTCCCCACGATCTGGTGACGATCTGCGCGGCGGGCCCTCCATACACGTAAATCACGACCGGGTATTTCTCCTCCGGATCGAACCCCACCGGCTTTATCATCTTGTAGTAGAGCCTGCTTCCGTCCTTGGCGTTTATGCTTCCGAACTCGGGCGTCACGTGATGCTCTAGGTACGGGTAGTAGGGGTGACTCTGATCGAGCGTGTTGGGCTCGAGATAGGTGACCAGGCTCCCGTCGATCTTGTGCAACCCCACCTTCGCGGGAAGCTCGGTGTTCGAGAACCACGATACGAAGGACTCGCAGTCCTCGGACACCTTGACCGAGTACCAGCCCTGGGCCCTGGTGATCTGTGCCACGTTCTCGGGGTTTCTCGTCCTCAGGGAGGTGGAATACAGGTGCCTCTCGAGCGGGCTCTTGGCGTAGCCGTCGAAGTAGACCAACCCCTTGTCCTCGTCCACCCCCTTGACCGACTCAACCTCCCACTCCCCGGTGGTGAGGCGCCGCACCATCTCCCCGTCCAGCTCGTACAGATAGAGGTGCTTGTAGCCGTTTCGTTCGGACGCCCACACGAACTGGTCCTCGTTTTTCAGAAAGCGCAGGTCGCTGTGAAGGCGGACCCAGGTGTCGCTCGTCTCCGTGAGCACCCTGCGCCTCTTCCCTGTCTCGATGTCGTAGAAGAAAAGATCGAGTGTCTGCTGATCGCGTGACTGTATTTGGACGGACAGGCGCCGGTTGTCCCGGAGCCACTTCACCCGCGGCACGTATATGTCCGTCTCCCTGCCCAGATCCAGCCAGCGGATCTTCCCTGTGTCCACCTCTATAACACCCAGCTTGACCAGCACGTTGTCCGTGCCCGCGAAGGGGTAGCGCTGGTCGAATACCTTGAAGTCGTCAGCGTATATCTCGTATCTCCGGGTGACCTTCACCGGGCTCTCATCGACCTGGAGGAAGGCTATGCGGCTGTCGTCGTCCGACCACCAGTACCCGGTCAGGCGCCCCATCTCCTCCTGGGCGACGAACTCCGCCATCCCGTTCTTGATCACGCCCTCGCCTTCGAAGGTGAGCTGCCTCTCCTGTCCCGTCCTCACGTGGACGATGAATATGTCCTGCTCCCTTATGAACGAGACGTACTTGGACCGGGGTGAGAAGCGGACGTCCGTCTCGAACTCCTCGGTCTTGGTCAGCCTCCTGACGGCGCGACTCTCAGGCACCGTCAGGTCGTAGTGGTAGAGGTCTCCGCCGAGGGGAAAGAGAAGGGCCTTTCCATTGTCCGCCCAGTAGTACTCCGTTATCCCGCGGGCGTGGAGCCTCATGCGCTCGCGCCGGGCCTTCTCCTCGTCCGAGAGCACCTCTTCGCCGGGAAGCAGGTCCTCCGAGTCGACCAGCATCCGCCTCGCTCCGTCCGCTATGTTGTACTCCCAGAGATCGTATCTGAGGTAGTCCTCCTCCCTGCTCTTCAAGAAAGTGGCCCTTGTGCCGTCGGGGGATATCTTCACCTGCCTCAGCCTGGGCCCGTCCAGGCTGGGATCGCTGAAAAGCCGGTCTATGGTCAACTTGTCTGCGTCCGCCGCGGACGCCGGGCAAGTGGAAAACAGAACGACCAGCAGGACCAAAACCCCTCTCATCAAGATATCCTCCTTAACAAAGCCAGCGAGAGATCGTCGTCGTAGCGCTCTTGGCCGGAGAAGCTCTCCACGTCGGACAGGATCTTTTCGCAGGCGTCCTTTGTCGAAAGGCCTTTGATCTGCCGCAGCAGGGCCCAGCCCGGAAGCCGCGGGTCGCGGGAGGGAAGGAGCTCCTCAGGTCGCCGCGGCGAAGGTCGTCCAGGATGGTCCTTCCCACCCCCGGCGCCTTGCGCTCGGCTCCATCTCCCACGGTCTCTTTATCTGGGCGTGGAATCGGGAAGACCTCCGTCTACGGGCAGCGTAGCCCCGGTCGTAGGCGTAAGTCGCGAGATGAAAAACGCCACCGCCTCCGCGACATGGCTCGCCGTTACCTTTGTCTTTAGCAGGTTGCGGTTTCTGTAGTACTCCTCGAGGCCTTTTTCGTCCAGGCCCCTGGCACGCATACGGCCCGGGCCCACCTCGGCCCAAAGCCCGGACCTTCTGTCTCCTTCGCCGAAAACGGCGTCCGGGGAGACCATGTTGACGCGCACCCCCATTGGCGCCATCTCGAGCGAGGCTATCCTGCCGAGCTGGTGCGCGGCCGCTTTCGTCGCGCTGTATGCGCCGAACTCCGCCCCGGGGGCGAAGACGTTCTTCGTCGATATGACGACCACGTCCCCTCCCGTCCCCTGCGCCTTGAAGTGCCGGGCCGCCGCGGACAGGACGTTGAGCGTGCCGTGCACGTTGACGCGCTCAGCCTTTGCGAACTCCTCCGGGTCCATCTCGGCCAGCGACGAGACGTGGGCCACCCCCGCGTTAATTACGATGAAGTCCACGCCCCCCCATGCCTCCATGACGCCGTCCCAGGCGCTGGAGACAGATCGCGGATCCGTCACGTCCATGGGCTCGGCGAGGGCCCTTTCCCCGTGCCGCGCCCTCAGCTCCTCGGCCAACGACTCGAGCCGCGCGCCCGGAAGGTCGGTGGCGACCACGTGGCAGCCGCGCTCGAGAAGGCGCTCGCAGATCCCGGAGCCTATCGCGCCGGCAGCACCCGTAACCAGCGCCACCGAGCGGCCCAGCCAGGGATCGCCGCCGGGGTCCAGCTTCATGTGCTGGAGGCTGAAGTACTCCATGTCGAAGAGATGCTTTTCATCGAGACCTTCGTAGGTGCCGGTGCGCGCTATCTCTGCCTTGACCCTCAGCGTGTGCTCGGTGATGTCCCGGACCACCTCCGCCTCGCCCGCCGTCTTTCCCGCGCAAACGGCGCCCAGCCCCGGCATCAGTATCACCCTCGGCATGGAGTCCAGCCGCGTCAAGCCGGGCGAGAGGCGCTCCTCGTTGCGCCTGAAGTACTCGTCGTAGGCCTTCGCATAGTCGGCGATCGCCGCGGGTATTCTCGCCGCGGCCTTGGCCGCAGATCCGTACCCCGGCTCTTCCAGCCACAGAGGAAGAGACTTCGTCCTTATCAGATGATCGGAGGTGAGCGGAGGAGTGACGCATATCTCTTTTCCGCGATCCGACTCGATGAGTCCCAGCACCTCCTTGTCTATGAGCGGCCTCAGTATGAACCGATGGTGCGGGCGGTCGCCGTCCCCCGAGGGAAGCGCAAGGGCCCCCCTGAGGACCGGCGCGATCTCTATGTACCTGCCGCGGGCAAGCTCCACCGGGGTGGGATCCGCGTGCGACACCTCGCCGCCGGAGCCCGCCCCGATAGAGCCAAGATGCTCCTCCGCTTTGGTCACCAGCGATATGGTCCGCTCATAGGACTCTCGCGCGGAGTCGCCCCAGGTCACGATGCCGTGCTTCAAGAGCACCATCCCTTCGGCCTCGGGCGAGGATTCGTACGCGGACGCGGCCGCGCGCGCGAGCTCGAATCCGGGCCTTATGTAATCGAGCACGATGACGCCTTCTCCCAGCGCCTCCCTCACCGCGGCCTCCCCGCCGGCTCTGTTGGTCAGCGCCAGGATCGAGTCGGCGTGGGTGTGGTCTATGTACTTTCTTGGAATGAAGGCGTGCAGCAGCGCCTCTATGGACGGTGGCGGGTCGTTCGGATCGAGGCGGTGCGCCATTAGCTCATCCAGCATGGCCCGGTCCGAGAGTTGCTCCAGCGAGCGCAACCTCTTGAGATATCCAAGATCGAGACCCGTGTGTCCCTCGGGGCCTATCCGCGCCAGATCGGTCCCCGAGGACTTGACGAAGATGGCATCGACGTTCTCGCCCAGGACGTTCGAGACTTCGCTCTTGACCGAGGTGTTCCCGCCGCCGTGCAGTACGAGGGACTCCTCCGCCCCGAGCAGCCTGCTCGCGTAGGCGCGAAGGGCCGGATCCCGGCCCCACCGTGCGCCGTACCCGGATACGAGCTCCAGGGCCTCTGTGTCCGACCATCTGTTCTTCAAACCGCCGTCCCCCGCGCCCGCCGCATCACTGTTTCCCCGTCGCCTTACGGGCGCGCTTTCCTCCGACCGCCTTGCCCGCTCTCTTTCGCCCGGTGGCCTTCCTCGCGCGCTTTCGCACGGCCTTCTTCGCCGCTCCGCGCTTTCGCCCGCCGAGGCCCTTAGCGGCCACCTTCCTCCCGGGACCTCCCGCGGCCCTGCGCTCGGTCCCGCCGGCGCCCCCGCGGCCCGCCGGCCCGCGGCCGCCCTCGCCGCCGCCGCCTGCGCCTTCCTCCTTCAGGGTCATGTACAGGTCGTAGGCGTCGGCCGGGTCGGCGTCCTCGTGGACCACCGCCCTCACCGCCTGGATCATGGCCTCGGGCGATTCCGACTGGAAGATGTTCCTGCCCATGTCCACGCCCGAGGCGCCCTGCTTCACCGCGTTGTGCGCCATCTCCAGAGCGTCGCGCTCAGGTCTCTTCTTGCCCCCGGCAATTACTATTGGCACCGGGCATGAGGCGGTAACGGTCTCGAAGCCCTCGTCCACGTAGTACGTCTTGACGAAGGATGCGCCGAGCTCCGCGCATATCCTGCTCGCGAGCCGCATGTACTTCGCGTCGCGCGCCATGTCCTTGCCCACGGCCGTCACCCCCAAAACCGGCATGCCGTAGCGGTTTCCTATGTCGACGAGCTGGGTCATGTTGGAGACGGACTGAGTCTCGAACTCCCCTCCGATGAACACCTGGACCGCCATGGCCGACGCGTTGAGCCTGAGCGCGTCCTCTATGTCCACGGCGATCTCCTCGTTGGAGAGCTCCTTCAGAATGCTCGGACCGCCGCTCGCCCTTACCACGATTCCCCTGGTGTAGGTGGGAGGGATCGTCGAGCGCAGCACCCCCCGGGTGAGCATAAGGGTATCCGCGTACTTGATGAGCGGCACTATGGTGACATCGATGCGCTCGAGCTTCGTCGTCGGTCCCATGAAGTATCCGTGATCGAAAGCGAGCATCACGGCGCGACCGCTCTCCGGGTCGAAAGTCTTGGAGAGGCGGTTCTTCATCCCCCAGTCGAGGGAGTTCGATCCCTTGAGATCGAACGGCACGCTCACGAAAGGGACGTCCAGATGGTAGTCGTGAGATTCCTTGATACCTTCTTTGTCTGGCATATGGGTTCTCCTATCCTGTTCGAAGGGAAGGTGAAACACCTTATAGCGAATCCTCTTTCGTCGGCCGGCAGGGAACGGCGGACCGAAGTGTCGGGCGACTTCGAGCCGCGGGCCCGTATGGATATTACGGACAAGAACCGCGCTTTTTTCTCTCTTGGAAGTCTTATACGAAGCCGAGGGCGCGGTCAAGATCGTATTTAGTAAGGAGTTGCGCGGACGACTCTACCCCGGGAGGCGCCTCAAAGCTCCAGGTACCGGCGGATATGCCCCCTGGCAACGTCCAGGCTTCCGTCCCAGAAGTCACGCCGGCGCAGATCGATACCGAACGGCTCGGCCAGGTCGGCCGCCATGCCCTCTCCGGATCTGGCCAGGAGCTCGTCGTACTGGGCCAGGAACTCGTCGCCCCTGTCCTTGTAGACCTTGTACAGACCGAGACCGAAGAGCATTCCGAAGGCGTACGGGAAGTTGTAGAAGGACTCCTCGGCGCTGTAGTAGTGGGGCTTCCACGCCCACATGTAGGGATGCAGGTATCTCTGATCCAGCCCGTCCCCATAGGTCTTCTTCTGGCACTCGACCATTATGTCGCAGAAGTCGTCGGCCGATAGCTCGCTCGCGGCCCGCCGGTCGAAGACCTCGGTCTCGAACATGTATCTCGAGTATATGTCCACTATGACCTGCCCGGCGTCTATCAGGACGTTCTCGAGTATGCCGAGCTCCTCGTCCGGGTCACGGGCCTTTTGGAGCGCGGCGTCGATGACTATTGTCTGCGCGAAGATCGAGGCCGTCTCCGCGAGCGTCATGGGCATCATGCGCTGGAGCATGGTCTTTCCGATCTGGCACTCGTTGTGGTAGGCGTGACCGAGCTCGTGGGCTACGGTTATGAGCTGCGCCAGAGAGCCGTCGTAGTTGCACAGTATCCGCGACTCCTCGACTTTCGGAAGCTCCATGCAGAACCCGCCGATGTTCTTTCCCTCGCGGGGCTCGGCGTCGATCCATCTTTTCTGGAACGCCCGCTCGGCGAACTCGGCCATCCTCTTGTGAAAGCCTCCGAACTGCTCGAGTATGAACTCCTTGGCCTGATCGAAGGTGTAGCGCCGCTCCGAACGGGCCACGGGCGCCCACAGATCCCACCAGGGAAGCCGGTCCTTGTTAAGGCGCCTCGCCTTGGCCCTCCAGTACCCCCGGAAATCAAGGAAGGACGACCGCATGGCGCCCAGCATGGCGTCGAGGGTCTCCCTGTCCAACCTCGCTCGCTCCACGGCCTCGTGGAGTGCGTCGGGCCGGCCCCTTCGCTTGTATAGAGTGATCGTGGCGCCCTTGACGCCGTTTAGACACGCGGCCAGGGGCTCCCGCGCATCCTCCCAGGCGGCTATCTCCGTTTCATAAGCTCTCCTTCGCAGTCCGGGGTCGGGGCTTGTGAGAAAGTTGCGTATGACCGCGATAGGCCTGTCCTCGGTCACCTCGCGAACCTCGAAAGGCGCCTTGACCTGCGATGTCACGGTGCCCTGAAGCTTGCCCCAGGCGTCGGCGCCGCTCAATGCGAGCTCCGAGGCGAGGGTCTCCTCGGCCTCGCCCATGAGATAGCGGCTCTGCTCGGCCACCTTTTTCAGATAGAACGCGTGATCGCGCGTGAGGCCATCCACCTCCAGCGCCCCGTCGAACGCCGGGTCCTGGGCCACCGAGCCGAGCCAGCCTTGGAAGAGAACGCTCTGGCGCTCGCGGCGAACGTTCAGGATCTGCATCTCGGACAAGATGCGCTTTGCCGTGGCGTCGAACGAGTCGGTGGAGACGAAGCCGTAGGTGTAGTACTCGAGCGTGGTGCCCAGCCTCAGTATCTCGTTCATCTTCTCGATGTAGCCGCCCAGTACCCTCGCCGCCTCCTCCGCGCCGGCGGGCTTTTTCCCGTCCCTGGAGATTCCATGCTCCGCGACAAAAGAGTCGAGATCGTCCAAAAGCTCGGCCAATCGCTCGACGTCCTTCTTGAACTCCTTTGACTCCAGCCCCGGGTATACAGTGGAAAGGTCCCAGTGCGGCAGCTCGCCGCCGGTGGATCTCTTCTTCACTTCCCCTCCGACTTCTGCTCGTAGATATGCACGTCGCGCTGCGGAAACGGTATGGTCACTCCCTCGGCGTCCATGCGCTTCTTGAGCCTCTCGTTGGTGTCGAAATACACCCCCCAGTAGTCCGAGGTCTTCACCCATGGTCGCACGGCGAAGTTGGCCAGCGCCCCCTGCAGCGCCAGGCCGATGGCGAGTCCTGCGGCGCCGACCACCGCCACGAAGGAGGTGGTTTGCACGCCGAGCTGGCCGAGGGCGGCCAGAATCACGAAGGTCAACAGGAGCACGTAGGTGAGATTCCCGACGAAGGCCACCAGTATGGGGTCGGCGGCCCTTTTCCTCAGGAGCTTTTCGATCAGCCCGCGGATGACTCTCGCGATCCACCATCCGAGAAGCACGACCACCGCGGCGGCTATGATCCGCATCCCGACCCCGGTTATGACCTCCACCACTTCCTTTGAAGTGCCGTCCATCCGCTTACCCCTTTCCCCCGCAAGGAAAACTTCCGAAAGCCGTTACTGTGCCTCCGACTGTGCCGGACCGCTGGGTATCGCGATGTCCAGGGCCACGCTCCACCTCCGGCCCGGCTCAATCCTCCATATCCTCAGATAGCTGCTCACCTCGCTCGCGCCGCTCGGTCCGACAAGCTCCGACTCGATCGTGCCGTACGTGTAGCCCAGGTCGCCGGCGGAGGACACGCCGGCCCCCGCGGGCGTCCACGATACCGTGCTGTCGGCCTCCACGAGAGCCTTACGCACCTTGTTGGTTCCGACCAGGGGAAGCGCTCCCATGCGGTAGTAGCGGATGTCGTCGGTCGAGAACGCCACATAGGCGGACACCAGACCGGAGCGCTCCACCTCCTCCGAGAAAGAAAGGTCGGTCTCCTTGAGGATCTCCTTCTCCTCCTCCGGATCAACGTCGCCGAACCCCGGGCCCTCCGGCCTGGACGCCACCACGGTCTCCACGGCCGGGATCTTCGAGACGGACCCCTCGTGGACAATGCCTATGTCGGCTATCACTCGCCAAGGCCCCTCGCCTCGCCCGCGCCATACCGAAACGTAATGCCCGTAGCTATCGGCCGTCTCTTCACCGGGGTCGCTCCTGAACTCCCAGGGGCCCGTGGTGTAGCCCATGTCCCCCGAGGCGGAGATCTCCGCATACTCGGGGGTCCATGAGAGAAATCCCGACACGTCCGTGTTCTCCGTGTACCATTCCACGGCGTTTACGGGGTGCGGCCTGAAAATGATCGCGTCGTCCGCAAGGTAGTCGAGAAACGCCGTACGGGTGCCCTCCGCCGCGGCGGTCGCCGAGAAGCTCCGCTCGGCCTCTATGAGAGCCGCTATCTCCTCAGAGTGAGCGCTCTGCTTTGCGGACCTGGGCCCCGCGCAGGAGCACGCGGCCAACACAAGCGCCAGCGCTGCCAGGGCTGTTCGCATCAGCACATGTTCTCCTCCGGATCCATACGATCCCCCCGCCTCACAACAGCGACACCCCAGGGATCAGGCCGGCCGTCAAAACCAGCCCTCCTATCACGAGCACGCTCAACACCCAGGATATCACGCTCGTGGCCGTGCGCCCCCTAGATACCTTCGAAAAGATCCGGCAGCGGCGGATCGTGCCCCTCCCGGAAGATCTCGAAAACCACCCGATGGCCGATCTGGTTCTTGATGTCCGTCTTTTCTATCGTCTCCAGGAATGTCGTGTAGCAGTCCAGCGCCTCGTGGAACCACGGGCGCCTCCACCGCCCTAGGATCGCCCCCTCATGGGTTGGGGCCTCATGTAAGTGAGCGATCGCCAGGCCCACTCGATGGGGCCGAAACGGAAATACCTCAACCATATCGGCGAAACTATGAGCTGGAAGATCCATATCGAGACCACCACGAGAATCTGCTCGGTCCTCTCCATACGGCCTATCATGCCGAAACCGTGCCCGTAGAATATCGTGGTGCAGATTATCGTCTGCGAAATGTAGTTGGTGAAAGCCATTCTTCCCACGGCCGCCACCGGCTTCAACAGGGTGGAGCCCGCGCCGGTGCCTTTGCAGATGAGCATCACCAGCCCTATGTAACCCAGGCTGACAAGCAGCCCTCCCCAGTAGTTGAACTGAGTCCCCAAGAACTTCGAGTACTCCAACGAGTAGTCGTGGGCCATGTCCCTGGTCATCCCGTAGATCACTATGGACAGCCCCAGGGCGAGCCCCGCGGCCGCCAGCGCCGCGTACGATCTCGCCGTCCTGCGGGCGGTTATCACGCCCCACTTGAACAGGGCCATGCCGAGAAGCATCAGGCCGGTGACCCGCCACATAGCCCATACTCCGAGTATGAAGGTGTGCATCTTCATCGTGAAAGGCACCCGGTGCCCCATCTGCTCCAGCCAGCCGCCTCGGTAGATCTCGAGTTCCTCCCTGACCGCCTCGGCCCCGGGCCTCCAGATTTGGCGCATCTGCTCGACCATCTCGGGGTCCCAGAACTGCATGGACAGTCCCCCCACGAGCAGAAGGAGCGAAGGCATCATCAGGAACGCGACGCCTATGATCACCAGCTTCGCGGGCGAGATCTTCCTGAACAGATACACTATCAGCGCGCAGACTCCGTACCAGAACAGCACGTCCCCCGACCAGAGCAGATAGCCGTGGAGGGCGCCCACCACTATCAGGATCAGGTTGCGCCTGTAGTGAACCGGCGCCGCCCGCAGCCCCTTCGACTCCACCCTGCCCGCCAACAACGCGATCCCGGCGCCGTACATCATCGAGAATATGTTCATGAACTTGGTCTCGCCGAAGACGTGGGTGAAGATCCAGACCAATCTGTTCGCGCCGGTGAGGTCGCCGTAGGCGGTGGGATTGAACCCCGCCTGCATGATCATAGAGAACTGCTGGATGTTGACGAGCAGTATGCCGCACACGGCCACGCCGCGGAGGACGTCCATCGCCTGGATCCGCTCGGTCGGCGCCGTCGGAGCGGCGGCGAAAGCGCCTGTGGTCATATCGAGCCTCCTTTGCGAGGGGCGCCGGAGGACCCGCACAGCCATCCGGCCGCGCGCATGCTAATCCAGGCAGCCCGCGCCGTCAAGTCCGTTGGGGAGCATGTGCGCCGCGCCGGCGCCCGAGCGCGCCGGCGGCGGAAGGGGTTGCATTGACTCGCCGCCCGCGAGGGCTCTATAATCGCCGTAATCGTCACCAGCATCGTCCCCCAGCTATCCGGCCGTTGAAGAGGAGGTATGGCATTGACAACCACGAGCACCAAGTGGGTGCAGGGGCTACAGTTCCTGGCCCAGGGCGAGTCCGGGCACGGCGTCGTGTTCGACGCCGCCGAGAAAGTGGGCGGATCGGACACCGGCACACGTCCGGGAGAGATGGTCCTGATGGCTCTCGGGTCCTGCTCCGGCATGGACGTCGTAAGCATTCTCAAGAAGATGAGGGTATCCTTCGACAGCTTCGAGGTCGAGATCAAGGGGAAGGCCGCCGAGGAGCATCCCAAGGTCTGGACCGAAGTCTGGATGAAGTTCAAGATAAAAGGCGACGTTCCTGAGGACAAGTTCAAGAAGGCGATCGAGATGTCCCGCGACAAGTATTGCTCCGTCGGGGCTCTGTTCTCGAAGACCGCCAAGGTGCACTACGACTACGAGATCGCCAAGGGGTAGCCGCGCGGTCGACGCGGCGAGAGGTCCCATGTGAGCGCGGAAGCGGACCAAAGGCTGCAACAGCTCGAGGATGAGAACCAGAGGTTGAGAAGGGCGGTCGAAGAGCTGACCATTCTCAACGACCTGGCGCGCGCCATAGGCGCGTCGCTCAATTCGCAGGAGATCATAAACACGATCATCCGCCGATCCCTGCGCGCCCTGGACGCCGAGCAGGGCGTGATAACGATGGTCCACGGCCAGGGAAGCGAGCCCACCAAGACCCTCATCCGCACCATGACCGAATCTAAGAAACACGAGGCCTTCCATCTCGACCAGTCGCTGCTCGGCTGGATGCAGATAAACAAGAAGCCCCTGCTTATACATGACCCCCAGAACGATCCTCGCTTCCGCGGTCTCAAGGTGGACAGCTCCATCCACTCGCTTTTGTGCGTGCCTCTTTTGGTAAAGTCCGAGCTCAGAGGCGTGCTGAGCCTGTGCAACAAGAAGACCGGAGGGGGGTTCACCACCGATGATCAACGCATGCTCGCCATCATAGCGGCGCAGTCCGCTCAGATCATAGAGACCGCGCGGCTGTACGAGGAGGAGAAGGCCCTGACGACGGTCAGGCAGGAGCTGCGACTGGCCCTGGACATCCAACTCGGCCTGCTGCCGAAGGAATCTCCCCGGATCCCGGGGTACAAGATCGCAGGCAGCAGCGTCCCGGCCCAGATGGTTGGGGGAGATTACTTCGATTTCATAGCCATAGACGAGAACCGCCTGGCGATAGCTCTCGGAGACGTCTCCGGCAAGGGCCTGCCCGCGGCGCTTCTGATGTCGAACCTCCAGGCCACCATAAGGGGCATGACCCTCCTGGACGTCTCGCCGAAGGAGTGCCTCGCCCGCTCCAACAAGCTCATGTACCAGAGCACGGACGCCCACAAGTTCGCCACATTGTTCTACGGTATAGTGGACACGCGGCACCACCGCCTCTCCTACTCCAGCGCGGGCCATGACCTGCCGTTTTTCTTCTCCGGAAACAGCGATCCTGTGCCCCTAAAGGCCGGCGGGCTGCTGTTGAGCTGCCTCGAGGGCTCGGAGTACGAGGAGGACACCGTGTCCCTGGCGCCAGGCGATCTGCTCGTGATCTACTCCGACGGGATCACAGAGGCGCACAGCCCCGACGACGAGGAGTTCGGAGAGGAAAGGCTGTCGGCCCTGCTCAGGGAGAACAGAGCTCTCGCCCCGGCCGACCTTATCGAGCGGATCGCCGGAGCGGTTAAAGACTTCGCCGGAGACCGCCCGCAGATGGACGACATGACCCTCGTCGTCGTGCAGAGAGAAGGCTGAGCCTGGGCATAGCTGCCTACGAGCCGGCGGAGAAAAGCCGGAGACCGCCCGCAGATGGACGACATGACCCTCGTCGTCGTGCAGAGAGAAGGCTGAGCCGGGGCCGGCACGCGTGGAGTCGTTCCTTTCCGCCTGGTCCATTTGTGTCCGGTCCAAGCGATGCCCGGGTGGACACGGGAATCTTCGGAGTCGTTGATGTCCATGAGGGCAAGAAATCCCGACCGGTCGACTCCCTCTAAATGACCACGATGCTGCTTTCCTGAGGCGGAAGCGCTTGGCCGATCACCACCGCGCTCGCCCGCGCTCCCTCTTCGTCCGTTCCCAGGTCGATGAGCATCGCTTGGTCTTCCTTGAGATTCATCACCTCTTCCAGGTCCGCCTGTAATCTGACCCTGTCGATTTCTTTCAGGATGCAAAAGAAGATCGAGAACTGCCAGTGCTCGCCGTATCCCTTAATGAGCTTGTGAACGCGACGGAGTCGCTTGGGGTCGCGGATGTCGTAACAGACGAGGTAGCAGCGTCGCATGGGACCTCCGACCAACTCAGCGGGTCGTCAGAAAGGCAAGCGATGGGACCTCACCGATCAGCCAAGCGGCTATCATGCGTGCGTGCAGAACCAGCATGCGCCTGTAGCTCAGCCTGTACCCGAAGCTGGGATGGGTAACCTCTGTGTCCATCCTTCTGGCGTATGCTCTGAAGAAGGCGCGACGACCCGAGTCCGTGAGGATGCATCCCGAGGAAGAACGCATGAAGTGGCCCTCGACCAGCTCACCGCGATTGAACGCGGAGATGGCCACGGAGTCCGCAACCAGCGGCCGGAACGGCTCCATCAGATCGAGCGCAAAGGCCGGTCGGCCCGGTCGCGATGTGTGATAGCCTCCGATCGTGGGTTCCAGTCTGGCAAGGCGCAGCGCCGTGACGCATTCATGGGTAAGCATCGTATATGCCATCGACAGGCACGAGTTGATAGGATCGGGCGGCGGTCGTCGCTGTCTCTTGTTCTTGTCAAACTCCGCTGCCGGCGGCCCTTTGAAGATCCCCGCGAAGCGAGTGAAGTAGAGCGCCGCTGCCTGCCCTTCATGTCCCCTGAGGACATCCATGGAACCGGCGCGGGTCACTGCTTCGGCCTCACGTGCCATCTCCCGAGGGACGCTGTCTGGGAGCGAGGGGTGGTTTCTCATCAGCAATGTGCGCTGGTTCGCGATCTTAGCTGTGACAAGCCCCCGCGCAAGCTCCAGGCAAGTTTCAGACTTGTCGAGCTTGCGGATCTGGGCCCTGCGGATATTTGCGCTGACCGAATCCAGCGGATCCACCATCGCGATCAGCCTTCCGGCGGCAGAGAGGAACGCTATGGGCACGCCTCGATCTGCGAGCGTATGCACGGCCTTCGTCGAGAGCTGCACGGAGCCCAAGAGTGACAGGCTTTCCAAGTTGGCAATCGGTATGTCCTTGACTGTGACTCCGCCTTCGCCTGTTATCCTGAGGCTCATCCCTCTCACACCTATTCGGACCCCTTTCGTTTGCGCGACCACATGGATGCCGTCGTCGCGTGGTGGCCAGATTCTCCTTGGCGTTAGCTCCTCGTTTGTAACGGGCGCCCTTTGCTGGTTGATCTCGTCCGGAAGGCAAGCAGGCTGGAGAGAACAGCGCGGGCATTTCGGATCGTCGACCAGAGGGGAGGGACGGGGGCCTAAAGCGCACTGCTTTGCTGCTTCGAGTGTATCGAGGGCTTCCGTTCTCAACTGAGAGTCATAGGGGATCTTCAGCCTTAGCTTCTCCGAAGCATAGTAGAGAATCGTCTCCTTGACCGTGTACCCCGCCTCTTCCAAGAGAAGCGCCTGGAGTCCGACTTGTATCCGGTCCGTAGGCCAAGGCTCGGGTCGAGTGTGTGGAGGCCCCTTAGCTTCTTCGGCGTCTTCCGGCGATCGGCCCGTTGCCTTACGACCGGCCTTTCCCTTGCGGTATTCCACAGGCACGGCATGGCGCCCCGAGAACTCAGCGAGATCGAGCGTTGCTGTGAGACCTAGCCTTGAGCTTGAAAGACTGAGATTCCGCACAGCCCTGGGGCGCTCGTCGTCGTGGCCGGACACTTTCACAGTACTGGGCTTGTCGACCCGACGGTGCGTAGCGCGTCCTTTTTCGGTATCCGCGCTAGGCAGAAAAATGCCCTCCACCTGAGTGAGATAGAACAGGCGGGGACAATACGCGTACTCGGCAACTGCACGGGCCGGCCAGAGCGATTCGTCGGTCATACCTGACAACCCCCTTTAAGGTGCCTCAATTAGAATCAATCGGCTGCAAAGGGCCCGTCGTTGAGCACCCTATTCGATTGTGCGCAAACCCGTTTCGGGGACTCGGCGGCGAAACGATTGGGCTGACAGGCGATTGCACGAATGCGACGGTGACTCTCTCTTGTGTGGATGGAAGCCTTTGGAGACCAGGCCCCCGACCCCGTCGGACGGGAAGACATTGCGCTGGAATTCGATACGACGCAGGACTAGCGCTTCAATGGGGCCGCGGTTCGTGAACCGCGGATACGCAGGAGCCCCGGGTTAGGGCCATTATAGCAGGCCCTTCAATGGGGCCGCGGTTCGTGAACCGCGGATACTTTTACGCACTCTACAGCGGCGGCGCGCTGGAGGAGCTTCAATGGGGCCGCGGTTCGTGAACCGCGGATACAACCCGCCCGGATACAACTCGAGCGCACCCGGTACGCTTCAATGGGGCCGCGGTTCGTGAACCGCGGATACGCTCTTCGCGCTGGCGTCGCTGCTCCGCCTCCTGAAGCTTCAATGGGGCCGCGGTTCGTGAACCGCGGATACGGCGTGAAATTGAGCGGTTGAAGATGGAGCGCAACGCTTCAATGGGGCCGCGGTTCGTGAACCGCGGATACACAGGCCAGTAGACTAGACCGGTCACTGTCAATGATGCTTCAATGGGGCCGCGGTTCGTGAACCGCGGATACCTAAGCGCCGTGAGCTGCGACAGCTCTATGACACGATGCTTCAATGGGGCCGCGGTTCGTGAACCGCGGATACCCGAACTTGGCCGGGGGTGCCGATACATGATGACATGCTTCAATGGGGCCGCGGTTCGTGAACCGCGGATACCTTTCAACCGCGCCGAAATGGTCGAACCACCGCAGCTTCAATGGGGCCGCGGTTCGTGAACCGCGGATACATAGTCGATCACCGCAGGATAGTGCCGTAGGATCTGGCTTCAATGGGGCCGCGGTTCGTGAACCGCGGATACGCGGCAAGGGAGACGACAGGGAGAAAACCGAGGATGCTTCAATGGGGCCGCGGTTCGTGAACCGCGGATACGCTAGTCCCCTATCATAGCAATCAACGCCTTGAGCTTCAATGGGGCCGCGGTTCGTGAACCGCGGATACCGTCCATGCCCTCCGGCCACGTGATTGACGACGTTGCTTCAATGGGGCCGCGGTTCGTGAACCGCGGATACCCGATGGGGTGGGTATGAGACGCTACATTCAGGGCGCTTCAATGGGGCCGCGGTTCGTGAACCGCGGATACGCCCGCGAAGTTGATCTAATCTTTCTTCCTCAAGTCGCTTCAATGGGGCCGCGGTTCGTGAACCGCGGATACTCCGTTCCTACGCCGCGCCAACTCAAAGAGGGTCGCTTCAATGGGGCCGCGGTTCGTGAACCGCGGATACGCTCGAGCCATGCCGCCTCCAGCTCGCGGCGCGTCCGCTTCAATGGGGCCGCGGTTCGTGAACCGCGGATACACGGGAAAGGAGCCCATAGTGCGGACTGCTCGGCGCTTCAATGGGGCCGCGGTTCGTGAACCGCGGATACATCGAGTGGGACGAGGCGTTTTCGCGGAAACGCTGGCTTCAATGGGGCCGCGGTTCGTGAACCGCGGATACAGCCGCCCTGTAACTGGCGTGGCGGCAAAGGCTGCTGCCCGGTTTGGCGAGCGTGGACACTAAGGCCAGGTTGTGTGATCCAGCAAGAGCCATCATCTCTCCTATAACTCATGGGACCCCATGCCGTTATGCGCTCGCGAGCACCCTCTGACCCCCCGTGCACCACAGGGGCGCTCGCTATGCATCTTCCGCGGGACCCTTCTCCGAGAAAAGGGACAATCCGGATCGCATCGACATCCGCACCCAGCATACCACATCCATCTTATCCCGGATTTCTCAAGGACTCAATGAAAAGCGATGCGGTCTGAGTCGCATGACAAGGCTTGTGTCTTCAATCCCCAATGACAGGCATGAATAAACCCAACCCGAAATGATTGGACCACCCAAGCCCCAATGATCCCTTTATGGGACGGTGGAAGGTGAGCCGGAACGCACCTGCAAGACGCCGGCTTCCGTCGTCGCCTACTTTGCGCCTGGCCCTGGTGAATTGGATAGGCCGCCACCGGTTCGCTATTCTAAAGACTTGGTTCTGGTCCCACACAGGTTCAATCTTTACCTTATCCAGGTAATCGCGCCCAAGGTCGGCGCGGACAGCGGCCAGCTGGGAGCGAATGTCTTCCAGCAAGAAAGCATACCGAGCATCCGAGGAGGCGAGATCTATCCTGTCTCGACCTCGCGTCTTGGCGTAGCGGGTGGCGACGTACGGCGTTGCCGACTCCCACACACTTGATCGGAGCAGGGGGCCGCAGTCATAACCATCATATGTGTCCAACGCTACAAGGATGGGCCGGATGGGATACTGTTCCTCGCTACCGCGTCCTCTTTTTATTTCTCTGATGCGATCGAGGGCACTAAGTTCTTCGGAATCGAAACCTTCTGAACAGTAGACGGTGAGGTGGTCAAGGCGACCGTCCCCGTCCTCGTCGGTAGGGAGGTAATAGGCGTGGAGATGCCCGGTGCGCGGGTCGCCGTGAATGTCCTTGCCTGAGAGTGTACTGGAGCGCCCTCTTATGCCGTTGCGCTCTGTGAGGCGACCGTAAATACTCATAAGTGCCCGCCGGGTGGCTTCAGCGACCGGCAAGGTCTCTGTTACCAGGGGTAGCACCGTAGAATCGAGCGCGTAGCGCGCCACATGAATGGGGGGCTGCTCCGCCCTGCGTTGAGGGGATCTACGCGACTCGGTCTTGAAGCAGTCGTGCGGGCGAGAGTACGTTACCCAGCGCGAGCCCGGTGGATCCGACCACCTCTCTTTGTGCAGCCACGCCGTTTCCACGCACAAGTGCCAATCCGGACTGTACGTCGCGCTTTCCGTTGAACCCTTCCTCGACTTTCCCCGGCCCTTGCGCGCGCTGCGCCTTGCTAAGGCCGTATTATTGAAGGCGTCGGCAGGATCCGCGCACAAGAGTCGTACGACGTCGTCTCGAGTGCGCTCACCATCGCCAAGCGGCCGGCAAACACGCGCACCTGCCTCGTGGCCTCCTTCCACTAGCTCGGCTTCGCACCAGGACTCGGAACGTCCGAAAGTCGTCATGTTCCGGAGGATAGATGCGAGGGTTCTGCGCTGGACGTCGTTTAGAGATGCATTGGACCAAATAGCGAAAAGAGGCTTGGGCTGCCATTCGTTTCCGTCGCCGGAGGGTTCTCTCCCTACGGCCACAAATGTGTCGAAGATGAGAGCGCGATCGTCCGGTCCTTTCTTGAACCACGGCATGTAGTGCCTGCTGTGTCCGGTTGAGGCAGGCGGTAAAACGAACTCCGGCGGCTCGGCCAGCGCTCTGAAGATGGGCTCTACGGCCTCTTTCGGGACTTCATGCAGAGTCCGTTTCCAGACGGCGGTAAGCGTGCGTAAGATTCGCCACGGCGATGGGGGCCACTCGATGGCGCCCTCATTCACGTGGCGGCCCCAGGGCGTCGCGTGGAATCGCCCGGCCACGAAGCGGAAGGAGATGGCGATCATTGTGGCTATACCTCCCGGCTCTGCAATGACTACTCGCCTGCTTCGCCCCGCCCCTTCTTGCCGGCCCCCCTCGCACTCCCCTTCCACTTGACCTCGGTGACCGGCGGATCGGCGAAATGCGGCTTGCATTCGGCAATGAGGCGCGTGCACTCCTCGAGTAGAAGGTCCTCCGCCGGAACCGGGAACCCGTCCTGTGGACGGGTAATCGTCAAGTCTCCCAGCACTTCGAGATCGCATGCAGTGCGCAGGCGAAGACCGGTGGAGAGGAACCTGCGGATCTTGAACAAGGACAGAGCGACGAGCAACTTGTTCGCCTCCTCCGGCAGGCCGTAGCCTCGAAGAAGGGCAAGGTCCACGTTGAAGTAAGCCTTTATCTCTCTGGCTACAAACTCCGTTCGATGAAAAGGAACGTTACCGAAGCCTCTCCCGGTATCCCCGGATGGGTCGACTCTGTCGTTCTTGACCCCACCGCTCTCGGCAGGGCGGGCGTCCGCGGCCTCGATGAAGCCGCTCAGAAGTCTCGGCAGGCGCAGGCGGCCGCCCGCCAAGTCCTTCTTGGCAAGGAAGACGCCGTGAATCACGGCATTGGGGTCGTACTTGAAGATCATCCTCGCGAGCTCGCGGATGTCGACCGGGCCCATCTCGAACCCAGCGGCTTCTTCCTTCAGCCTGTCGAAAACGGTCTTGTCGTCTCCTTCAAGTATGTAGGGAGAGTTTATCCGATGCGCTTCCAGCACGGAATTCGTGAGCTTGCCCCCGTTCTCGGATATGACCAGAATGTACGGCAGGCCCCACAGCTCCGCTATGAGAGCCTCCTCGGCCGGGTCCCAGCACGCCAGCTCCATCCTGTTCGCCACAGACTGCGCGGATTCGACCAAGAGCATTTCTGTGCCATCGGGAAGGGCGTAGCGGGCGGGGCCGAGGTCCGCGAAGCCGGTCGGCTGGAAGCGATCACCTTGGAGCGGAGCAAGCTGCACTTCCATCAGGAGTCGGGGCACTTCCTGAAGTCTTTCGTAGTCGAGGCTCATCAGTGCGTACCTCCCTCTGCGCCTGGCGTAGCGCGCTAGGCGCTCTCAAGTCCTCCAGCTTCCTCGTCACTGCAAACCAGGGACACGATTCTGTTGACGTCGCTTTCGCGGATGGGAATCAGTAACGCAGCAGCCAGGCGGCGCGGTTCGGTGCACGCCCCGGCGGAGCGGTCCAGCTCGAGCCAATCGTCATCGCGCACCCGCCGGCCGGGCACGGGCCGAGGCATAGGAGTAAGCCCGCAGGCGCGCAGCCGCCGCATGGCCAGGGCGCATGCCTCGCCTACCCGGCCTCTTCGGAGAAGATGCAAGGTGGCGGGCTCCGGCTTTATGGCAATCGCCCCTTGTTGATCCTCTCGTGCATAGCGCACGTGGAGCCGCCCACCCCCGCGTTCGAGAAGAAGCGGGCGCGGCAGGAACAGCAGCTTGAGCAGGGCGTAGGCTCGTGGCAATGGAAAGCCTGCCCCTCGCGGAGCCTCTCGGACGAACGGGCCGCGGCCGCCCACCAGAACGAGTCCCCAGATAAGGTCCTCCGCCCGCCGCTCGTCGAATTCGCCGGCGAGGAAGGCAGCCACTGACTCAAGGGAAGTCTTGAAGCCGGAAGCGAGAGGCAGGTGCTTGCACCCCGCGCGCGAGCCGTCCATGAGGCGTCGCCCCAATATCGCCGCGAGATTGGAGCAGACATCCGTAGAGCTCCACACTACGCTTCCGCCTCTTTCCGTCCACGCGCGGCAGCCCTTCTTCCAGTCAACCGGCTCAAGATTTGCGCGAACTGGGCCTGTTTGGCCCTCCTGATCGTGGATCGAGGCTATCGCGCACGCGACGGAGAACTCCACCGACCCGTCATCGCCGGCATGAGCCCAATCAATCGACAGGCCCGCAAGCGGCCGAAGGGAGCTCTCGTCCTGCCCGATCTTCCCCTCCGTGAGCGCCAGGGCGCGCTCGGCTCGCCCCAGCGAGGCAAGCACTTCCTGGAACATTCTTGGTCCACCGTACTTGCAGAACTCGAAGATCGAAGAGTTGATGTCCCTCAGAGACGACTTGAAACGCGCGGGGGCATTCTTGCCCCCCGCTTTGGCGCGGAACCGGTGGAGCCAGCCGTCGACTTCGCCAAGCAGGTCCACCTCGCGGCGCTCGATCACTTCGAAGCGCCCCAGCGACGAGGCCGTGTTGTATTTGTCGCCCCCCACTCGCCCCCTTACGATGATGTATCGATGGAAAGCCTCTATCCCACGGTCGACCCCCAGCGAGGCGACGGCGCGCGCCATGTCAAGTCCTGATCGGGCCGGCGAGCCGGCGCATTGGGCCCGCCCTTCTCTCAGAAGCAGCAAGACCTCCTCGGACCGGGCAGGCCGTGACCACAGAGGGAGCCACATTTCTCTTGCGGCTTCTTCCTTGTCCGAAGATCGGTCAGCGCGTGTGAGCGAGGCACTCACCTGGAACGGGAAGGCGGCCCCGACAGACGCGTTTGTCTCCAAGCGTTTAGCGGCCGCGCTTGCGAAGCAAACAGTCCCCTCCAGACCCAGGATCACGTCCCACGGGTTCGAGAGGGGATCCCTCTCCATCCCTTGTGTAGCGTTGACCCCTCCGACAGCGCCCGAGTCGAAGAGCGAAGAGCTGCGATCAGGTATGAGCTCACCGCCAAGAACGCCGAACAGGGCCTGCCGCAGCTGTCTCATACTTCGTTCGCCGACTGTCTGCCCAGTACCTTCTTTCTTGCCTCCATGCTGCTCGTCGAAGTCCGGCAATACGTCCCACAGGTTCTGCATGAAGTTGTTGGAGAAGTGGAAGTTTCCCTCATTGCCGCCACCGCTGCCTAGAAGCGATGCGAATTTCTCGAGCTCTGTCACCGCAGCCGCGTCTATCCATTCGACCACGTGCGACTCAGTACATTCGGACCGTAGCGCTCGGATAAGGCGCCACTTCTGCTTATCTCTCTCTGCCTTTCTCTCTTTCTTCAATCTCTTCAGGTCTTGGGCGTTGGAGTTTCCTTCGTTTTTCCCCGGCTTTGTCGTGTCTATGCCGCAAGTCTTCATCGCCTTCCTGCACGCGCGCAGGGCGACCCGATAGGGTTCCAGCCTCTGCGACGTCGTGGCCAGGAACGCCTCTATGACGCCGGACTTCGACGGGGTTTTGCGGTGGCGAGGCGCCGCGGGCTCCCAATCCACCATTAGAAAATCGCTCCCGCTCCAGGGAACCACGATCGCCGTGGGGACGTACTGCTCGAGGAAAAAACGCAGGAGATCGGTCTCGTTCAAGGAAGTCTCCAAGCAGAACGTACCATTCTCCCACCAGCCCCTGACATCCGGGTCGCGCTGCTCGCTCACGAGCCGCAACACGGCCAGCGCCTTCAGGTAGGCCATTAGGGGTTCCGGCCTGCAACCGGCCAGGACCAGCCTGTGGACCTCGTGGGCCGGGCCATACGGGCGCGAAGCCTCCGTGGCCGCGGCAGTGCCCCGCGCGGGCGACGACGGCATCTCCGAGCGCCCTTCTCCCCGCCGGGCGCTCAACTCCGCCGCAAGCCGTCCCATCTCCTCCTGGGCTTCCAGGATCTCCTCCAGAGACATCTTTGCCCAGCGGGCGAGCTGGTCGCGGCGGCTTCCCTCCCACGTGGTGAGGTTCCAATCAATTTGATCCCGAGGCTGTCGTTCAGACATCTTCATTCTCCGACCCCAACTCCAGGTTCTCTAGGTCCGCGAGATCCTGAGGGTGCCCGGCGCTCTTTGTCATGATGATCTCGCCTTTCGGCTCGCTTTCCAGTCAGCGGCCCGCAGGATCGACTCCAGGTATGCAAGACGGAACGGCCCGAGCGCGTTGCGGAGATGGATCGCCCGCTCGCTCCAGGACGGCCGGCCGCGAAACGGCTCCTCGCGGCACCGCCCCAACTCCATCGGCTCGAGCGAAAGGCTTACGGCCGGCGCCGTAATGCCGTCTCCGAGCCTCGTCGCAGGCAGCTTATCGCCTTCCCAAACGCCGCGCGCGAAACGCCGATTGTCGGCCGGCCGATTCTCGTCCGGGAGCGATCGAATGGAGAGCCTCACCTTGCCGTGGTGAGCCGCAATCAGATAGGCAGCAAGATCACGGTCACCCTCGGGCACGAGAGTCTCGGGTGCCAGAAGAAGCGCCAGGGCGGAGGCCAATTCGTGACGGAAGTACTTCCGGTAGCCCGCGTTGCCGTTCCTCCCCCGAATCCACGCCTCGGCGGGGGCCTTGGCGATGAAGTTCCCCTCACTCATTCGCTCCCGCGCCTCACGAGCTCCCAGGGCCTCCTCCTTGAGCTTCGCCAGAAAGGCGCTGTGCGCCTTGCCACGGTCGTGCCAGACGGCGGCATATCGCAGCGAAGCCTCTTCTTCTTCGGCGAGAGACAATGCGCGGGCCATGAGCTCGAGCTCATCGCAGACCTCGCTCGAGTGCTCAGCGACGCTCTGCCACGAGTCGGCATGGGAAAGCCTGTCGTCTTCAGTGGCCTCGGATGCCTCTGTCATCGCTCCGTTCTGCTGAATGAGCGGCTCGACCCGGCGGCTGCCGGAGCTATCCCATCCACATTCTTCCGAATACCCTCCCGCGTCGGCGTGAATGAGGTACACCTGACCGGCGACGACGTGTTCACGCGAAAGCTTCTCCCATCTCCTGTCCAGGAAGCTCCAACGCCAGACTTTGCCGGCGCGTTTGCCGTCACCGACGAACTTCCTGAACTCTTCGACCGGGGCCGGGCAGAGCTCCCGAGGCAGGGGCGCGGGCTCGACTTCTCTCCCCTCGCCGGCGTTGGGCGAGTCATGGTAGTCGCGCCAGAAAACACGCACGTCGCTCTTGTCCGCCTCGCGCACGAAGCGGTCGATATCTATGTCGTTTCCCGCCAGGTCGGGGCTCGTATCGAACAGGTCTATGATATCCTTGCGTCTTATGACGTCGGTGTGATGGAAGGGCAGCTCCACCTGCGGCAAATACCCCGGGCCGACGTTCGTCCGTCCCTTCAGCATCCGGCAGGACTCACGGAGCATATCCAGATCGTACGGGGCAGCCGCCTTCTCCGCCGTCTCCTCGTCGGCTGGAAGGTCTATCCAGAACACCTGAGCTTTTTCGTCATCACCCGTCCTGTTACATCGTCCGAAGCGTTGCACCAGTGAAGACCACGGCGCTGCTTCGGTGAAAAGAGTCGTGGCGCTCATGTCCACGCCGGCCTCAATAACCTGAGTGCTTACGACGATCGCTCCGACCTCGCCGCAATCCGAGATCGTCTCCTCCAGCCGCCTCATACGGTCCTCGGGTCTGAAACGTGAGTGGAGCAGCACCGTCCTGGGCTCGGGTGACTTTGCCGAGAGATCGCCTTGTCCCGCAGTCCGCCGCGGCGAGCTTCCGGCTCCCCGCCCGCCCCCGGGGTCCAGCGCTTTGAGCGCCTTGTAGAGCTCGCCGGCCCTTCCGACGGTGTTCATTACGGCGATAGTAAGGGTCCCAGGCTTGTGGGCCTCACGTACCAGTGCCGCAAGTCCCGCCGACTCGCCCATCGAGGCCCGTGCCTTCTCAAGCGGCTTCTCCGCCCGGAGCCTGCGATCCACCTCCCGATGAGAAGCGTCATCATGGCTCAGCTCCAGAGATGCAGTGGTAAGCGCGCCCGCCTGTTCGGCGAAGTCGACGGTCTCCAGCCAAGCCGGCTGCAACGTTGCGGACATCCACACGCTGGGGCAACTGTTTCCCTCGCCCAATTGTTCTCTGAAAGCTTCGAGCTGCGCGGTCGTTGCCAACCCGGCGCCCATTAGTTGGATCTCGTCGAACACCCACATACAGTCAGTGTTTAGTTGTCCAAACTGCATCGGCCACCGGGAGCGGCCGGCGGCGTAGCCGCGATTGAGCGCGCGTGAGAGAAGCATGTCCTGGGTGCCGACCAGAATGGCCTCTCGCTCGGGATACATGTCCCAATCCTCCCGGCCCTCGCCCCCCATCAATGTGTGGACGCTCACTTTCCCGGGTTCGTTCGAGTCAGGCGTGTAGGATACCAGGGATGTCCGCCCATCCGCGTCCTCGAAACGGGCCGTTCCCGGGAGCAGACCGAGATTGCTCAGCCAGCGGATAGCGTTGTCGCGCGTTTGCTCGACGAGAACACGCGTGGGGAGGCAATAGGCCAATCTTCTGGGAGTCTGGTCGCGGAACCTTCCCTCCGCGCCGAGTCGCCTCCAGAGCCAACCTATCACGGCCATTGCGGTCTTGCCCAATCCCGTCGGAACGCAGACCAGTTGCGGGAGACTCTCGCTATCAGCGAACCGTCTCTGGTATGGAAAGGGCCCGAAGCCGGTGGCCCTCTTGAAGAACTCGTTGAATACCATAACGTGGCGGAAATCGGTTCGTTGCGTGTAGAGGGCTCAGCTCCGCCCCAATTGCAACACGGGCGCACCGGAGCACAGGCCATTGGTCCGTCCGGGACATCGGAAGCCCTCTCCGACTAGACTGTGGACACACCGGGAGGCTACACTGTCGTTGCGGCTAAGTCAAGAAGTTATATTTGTTTCCATTTGTTTCCATCCAACCCCCTCGCGAGTGCCCGAAGGGCTTGCTGCCGAAATCTCCCTTGTGCCATTCCCCCTCCGCCCGCTTCCATTGTAGCTTTCTTCCCGGCACGGATCGGGGTGTACGCGCACGAGCTCCTTTTCCCACTCGAGGAGGTCCGGATGAGTTTCTACAACTGTTGCGACGGAACAGGCGAGTACGCCGGACGCCACCTCCGAGGGCAGACTGCCGCCCTCCCATCAATCCGGGGCCGCCGCGCTCTCCAGCACGGACAGGGCCCTCTGGTTGGCCGGAGCATCGAAGGGCTTCTCGATGTCGTAGGGAATCTCGAGCCCCGAGCTCTCCTCCAGCATGTCCACCACGGTCATTCTGAATAGCAGTGGCGGATCGGTTCCAAGAAACTTTAGCGCGAGCCGGATACCGGAGCTTCGGTCCACCTCCAGCAGGCGAGAGACAACCAGGCTGCGTCCCCTCGCGTCCCCGAGAGCTTCATACAACTCCCTCAAGCTGTCGGCCTCGGCGACCGCCGCGAGGCTCCCGGCGGTGACTTCGGTCTCTTCCACCGAGCCCTCCCGCGTCTCCAGGTGGCCGTGGCGGTGAGGGGCCGAATGAGGGGTCCGGACTTCCCCTGCGTGATCCCCCGGCTCCGAGCTCCTGGCTTTTTGCACTTGAGAGCCTGCGGGCTCGCGCGCGCCCGCCGCGAACCAGAACCCAAGGACAAGGGCGGCCGCCAGCCAAGCAAGCGCCGCCACCGGTCTCGTCGCCCTGGCCAGTCGAAGCAGACCGACTGCCACCAACGCGATTCCAAGGAAGAGGGCGATGGCGGGACCCACCGAGAAATCGTAGCGCGCGGCGAAGAGCAGCCCCAGCGCGGACGAGACGGCGCCCGCGGCCCATGCGAAGATCAGGCGCGCAGTCCACCCCGAGGCGAAGACGGCCGATAGCGTGGCGGGGATGATGAGAAACGTGAAAACCACGACCACGCCCGCGATCCTGACCGCGGTCGTTATCACGACGCCGACCAGGGCGTAGAAGAGAAAGTCCCAGGCCGGCGTGTTGTATCCTCTCGCCAGGGCGCTCTCGTAGCTCTCGGAGATCGTGCGAAACGGACCGCGGAAGAGATAGAAGCACACGCCCACGGCCGCGAAGACCGCCGCGCTCCAGAGGACGTCGCCCCAGGTGGCCCAGAGGATGCTGCCTGCCAGCATCTCTTGTATGTGGACGTGCCCCCCGGGCGAGACCCCCACGATGAACAGAGCCGCCGCGGCGGAGACCGCGTACGACACCCCTATGACCGCCTCGAGAGGTATCTCCGCTATTTTCCTTCGCACAACGGCGAAGAACCCGGCGGCTACGAGCGTGACGGCGAGGGGGAGCGAGTGGGTGTAGATGGAATGGCCGTGCAGGCCGAATATCACATGGGCGGCTATGGCGCCCACCGCCGCGATCTGCGCCAGCGCGATGTCTATGAAGATCACCTCGCGCTTCAGTACGTGAATCCCTATGTACCCCAGGATGGCGAGCATCACGAGGCAAGCAAGGAGAGGAACTCCCTGAACGCTCAGAATGTCCATTACTAATCGGCTCCCATCATGCTCCGGGCTTTTCCCGGTCTCAACGCCCGCAAGAAGACCGCCCCCAGGAAGAACGCGCCCAGGGACAACACGAGGGTCGGTCCGTACGGCAGGTCCCCGTAGTAGGAGGCGAAAAGGCCGATCACGCAAGCGGCCATCCCCACGGACCAGCCTATGGCCACCGCCCTGACCCATCTGCCGGAGAACATCGCCGCGATCGCCGACGGTATCATCAGGAAGGAGTAGGCGAGCAGCACGCCGGCTATAGGTACTATCATCACGGTGATCACCCCCTGCGTGGCGAAGAACAGGAAGTCCCACAACTTCCTGTTACCGACGCGCCCGGGGGCCTCGGAAAGGCCGATGAATTTATCCCTGAACCTATAGTGAAACGCGATCAAGGCGGCGTAGACGGCGACGGTGACTCCGACCAGCTTCCAGCTCACCCAGAGCATGGAGCCGGAGAGGGTCTTGGTGACGAGCCCACCGCCCCCCGACAGCTTGTCGCCCATGAGCAGGGACGCGACCAGAGCCATAGCGAACATGATCCCGATCACGGCCTCGCGCGGTATCTGGGGGTTCCTCGGCCTGACGAGGGCAAGCAGCACGGAGCCCGCCATCACCGTGGCAAGTGACATCATGTACGAGCCTCCCGTCGCGTACTTGACTCCGAGCGCCACGCCCACAAGCGCCCCCAGCGCGGCTTGTTGCGCGAGCACCAGGTCGCAGAAGATTATCGTGCGCCTGATAATGTGCAGGCCCATGTAGGTGTGCAGGACCAGCACGACCGCGATCAGAGACGCCTGCACGGCGAAAAAGTCAAGGCCCCCGTTCATCTCGACCTCCGGCCAAGCTGGTCGCCGGCGATGACTCCGGCCCTCGACGCGGCGCCCAGAAGACCGTCTATCCAGAAATCCACGAGTTGTAAGTAGTCGTCGACGCCCTCGGCCCCTCCCACGTACAGCGGGACTATCACCGTCTCGGCTCCCACCCGGCCGGCCACGGTGCGCACCTTCTGCTCATCGAAATAGTTGGCGGCGAGAAGGATCCGCACGTCCCGCGCCTTCATGGTTTCGACCAGATCGGACACGTGCTTGGGCGAAGGCGGAATGCCCGGCTTGGGCTCGACCGTGCCGGCCTCCTCGAGCCCGAAAAGCCTGACGAAATACACCCAGTTCTTGTGGTAAGTCACGATGGGGGTGCCCCGGAGCGGGGCCATCTCGCCCAACCAACCCCCCAGATAGTCGATGAGCGGCCTTCCCTTGAACTCCTGCTCCTCGAGAAAGGCTATCAGCTTTCCTTTCTCCGCGAGCTTGCACAGGGTCTCCCCGCCGATAAAGTCGACGAGGTCGTCGCCGAAGAGACTCCTGTCCATGCGATCGATCAGGCGGTCCCTGTTGCGGTTGTAGTAGCCCTCGCCCTCGGGATCGTTCTTGGCGAGCCCGATGGCGATGTTTTTCGCCACAACCCTCATGTTGATAGGGCTGCAGTTTATGTGGGGGTTTCCGTATATATGCACGCCGCCCTCGGACCTGGACATCACTTTAGGCTTCTCGAGAAGGTTCACGCCCTGCGCGGCGGCCACGTACCCGGGCTCGCCGCTTCGCACGCGGCTGTTCCCCGACTTGTTGACCACGGTCGGCATCCACAGCTCTAGATCGAGCCCCGTGGATATGAGGACGTCAGCCGAGCGCACCAGCGTGACGAAGGATGGCTTGGGGCGAATAAAGTGTGCGTCCTGGTCGCCCATGACGATCGCATCGACTTCAACCCTGTCACCGCCTATGAACTCGGCGATGTACTCATAATCGGGCAGTGAGGTCACCACGCGCAGGGCCGGCTCGCCCCGGGCGGGGGCCGCCAGGACCAAGGCCGCGCTCAGGGCAACGGCTGTCATCGTCATCTTTCTCATGATCCAACTCCTTGCTTATATGAGACCGCTTGCGCGGAACGAGTCATCCACCTCTAATCCTCCTAGTAGCGCTCGTGCTTGTGAGGGCCCGCCGCGAAGACCACCTGCAAGGTCACGGAGTGCGAGTCGCCCTCCTCGACCTCGGTGGTCTCGTACGTGTACCCGGCCCTGAACTTCACAAACGGGCTCTGCCACCAGGTGACCCAGCCCCCGGCGAGGTGACGGTCGGCCTCGTCCGTCGCATAGGCGAGAGGTTGCAGCGGGAGAATGTTATTCAGCGACGCGTAGTCCTTGAAATCGGGATGGAAGTAGTCGTAGCGCACTCCCATCTCGATCGTTCTCGATACCTTCGCCTGAAGCAGTGAATACAGGCCCCATGCGTTGACGCAGTCGGGCCCGGAGCCGTCGGGCGCCAGTATCTCCTTGTCCGCGAAGTACGCCTCGCTGCGCCACTGGACGTTCCGGTATCGCATCCTTCCCGTGGGCTCCCAGAGTAGATTCAGGTCCGCCCCGTAAACCCAGGCCGTGCGCGTGTCGGAGAGCGCTTCGCTCGGGTCTTCCACCGGCCAGCTATCGTTCCAGCCGACGAGCCCGGTGAGGCCGATCTCCAGATAGGTGCTCGGGGAGAGGTCCTGGTATGCCTTGTAGTTCGCGAGCACGTTGGGGCGGTTCTTGGAGTTGGCGCCGAACATGAATGGGTTGTCCCCGTCGGTCACCTGCGCCGTCAGCTCGTGAGATATGCGTCCCGTCGAAGCGCCCGCCTCAAAGGAGAGCCCGATCTGGTTGAGCCCTCCCGGGCCGAAGATCGACCTCAGGGCCAGCGGGAAGTCGAACCAGTCCAGCCCGTGCTTGTGCCAGCGGTTGACTATGCCGAACTGCTGCCTGAACTTGCCGAAGGTGACGTTGGTGTTTCCGACCAGGCCGTAACGCGTGAAATAAGCCTCTCCCAGCTCGGCCCCCTCGGTGGAGATAGGCACGGCAGCCTTGAACCTGGAGTAGGGGTCGAGGTAAGCCTCCAGGTGTATGCCCAGGCCGCGGAACTCGGTGTCCCAGGCGACGTCCAACTCCTCCTCGGACGCATACGTGCCGAGCATGTCTCCGGTCACGCTGATCTCGGGATTGAGCTTCTGCAGACCGAGACCGCCGGACTCGAACACCCTGTCCTCCTGATCATCCCCGGCCTTGTCCTCCTTCTGGGCCTCCTCTTTCGCGGCCCTGCGGAGCTTATCGATCTCCTCCGCTTCCTCCGTACTCCGTTTCTCCTTTTCCTGATCCGACTGCTCCTGGCCGTATGCTCCCGAGAAACCAAGAGCCAGCAAAGCCAGGAGGGGTATGACTATTGAGATTAGCGCTCGCATGGCCGCCCCTCTCCTTAAGGTACGCTCGCGGCGCGTGCGCGCACGCGCCCCCGCGGCCCTCGGCCGGGCCGCTTGTCTCGATTCTTTCAGTTGCTGTATGGCTCAGGAAAGAGGAGGCGCGCGTGTGGCGGCGAAATGGAAACCGTTCCAGAAGCTGGCAGGCAAGGAGCAAGACTCGAGGGATTCAAAGGACCGGAGGCATAGGCCAAGATCGATGACCGCGGGAGGGCCGTCCGCGAAGGTAACCTGGATCTGCTGGCAGATGGGGCAGTTCTCCATGCCTCCGCAGTCTTCCGCGACATGATGCAGGACCATGCCCCCTGATGCCAGGCCGAGCGTCAGTATGAGAAATATCCGCAGTATCATCGCACCCCGCCTTAAGTTGACAGGTTCTCGCGCTCGATGCTTCAAGGATACCGCGCGGGCGAGCATGAGATCAAGGGGCGCACGAACGTCTCCACGAAAAGGGCTCGGGGGCCGCTCTCGCGCTCAAAAAGAGGTTTTGAGGGGGTCGCCCCCGCCGTCAAGGCGGCCGGTCTATTAGGCACAATACGGCAGCCTTGCGGTACTTGTCGGCGCCGGCGTCTTACGGTAGCGACGACGTCGAGGACACCCCGCTTTTCTCCAAGTCCTTGGACAACGCAAAGAAGTTCTCGGAAGCTTCCGGCATCCAGCCCAAGCCTGTCGACGCGGCCGCCGACAGGGGGTCACGGGCGCCCAACAAGCCTCCACATTCGAAGCCGTTTACACCTGCGAGGTCGCCTATCCGACCTGCATGAGCTATCCGACCTGCTGCGACGCCGTTACCTGCGACGCCCAGTCACAGACATGCCAGCCGTTCTTCTCGACCTGCGGCGGCAGCTCGCCTACGTGCGAGGGCTTTGCGACTTGCGTCCAGGGCCATACCTGCAACGCGAACTGGACCTGCGAGGGTGGAGGCGAGTGCGATCCGGCCGCGACGATGTTCGGGTACTACACGTGCGGTTGGTGGCCCACCTGCTGGGGCGGGCCCACCTGCGACGCCGGCGGGGGGCGGTCTCCTTTGCAGCGCGGATATTGACCGGCTCGCGGACCCGGTGATATCGTGCGTTGAGATGAGCCCAGGTTGAGTCGAGGTAGCTTAATGAAGCCCACGATCAAAACGGCCTTGGCCGTAATACTACTCAGCACGATCACGCGCAATCTGGGTTACTTGAGATCAGAAGTAACGGAGCTGATCACCCTCACCCTGTTCATAGTCCTTCTGGCGCTTACGCTGCCTTTTCGATCGCCCGGGTCCCGGGCCGCCGGCGTAGTCTCGGCGATTGCATTGGCCGCCCTTACGATCGCCTTCGCCGCGGCGGGCCAAACGTCCAGGATCGTGCTGGTGGCGGCCGCCCTTTCCGCCGCCTTCCTGAAGCGGGACGCGCAGGCCCGCAGAGGCGAAGGCGCGGCTCTGGTGCTCGCGGTCTCCCTGTTCGGGATATACGTGCTCGCCCTGAAGCACTCGAGCGTCTTCTGGCATCTCACCGATCGAGCGGCCAAGGCGTACTCGCATCATGCCGCGGAGTTGGTCTCCAGGGACTTGCTGCTGGGAGCGACGGCGGGCGGCTTGCACAACAGCGTGCTTATCGCGGCGGTTCTGCTTTCGTTCTACATAGTGTCCGAGAATAGAAGCCGGCTGCTTCTTTTCCTGACCCCCGTCGCCCCGGCGGCTCTAATGGGGGCGTTCACAGTGGCCGGCACGGCATGGAAAGGCTCGTACAGGCCGGGGGATATGCCGTACGAGCTCAATCACCTGGACCTTCAGCTCCCTCTCGTCCTGGCCGGACTGGCGGTCATCCGGCTGGCCGCGGGCTCTTCCAAGCCGAGAAGGTTGCCGGCCGTGCCGGGCGCAAGGCGCGTCCTTCTTTCGCTCGCCGGCGCGGCGGCGCTTTTCGCGGCGATCCTGATACTCGTGGTCCCTCCGGCGCAAAGGGACCGGGGACGCACCATATTGCTGCACGACAGGGGCCATGTGATGTGGAGGCGGCCGGTGTTCGGATGGTACGGGGACAAGAGCGGCGGGATGTTCGGAAATCTTCCGCGGTACCTCGAGTTCCGGGGCTTCGAGGCAAGGCGGGACACTATATCGCAGGAATCGCTTCGCGGCGCCGACCTGGTGATCGCCATCAACCCGGCTTATTTCTTCACCGAGGAGGAGCACAGGTTGACCTGGGAGTTCGTCGAGAACGGAGGCGCGCTGCTCGCTCTCGGCGATCACACCGGCAGGGGGTCTATTAGGGAGCCCTTCAACTCGCTGCTCGAGCCGGTCGGGATAGAGTTCGAGTTCGACTCGGCGAAGGGCTTCTCCGAGAGCTGGGTCGACGGGATGGAGTGGCGCCCTCATGAGACAACAAGGGTGATCAGGGACGAGAATTCGACTCAAATATGGACCGGCGCCTCGCTCAAGCTGGCCCCGGGGGCCTCGCCGCTGGTGCTGGGCAAATTCGCATGGTCGGACTCCGGCGACGTCCACAACTCGGAGCGGTCATACCTGGGCGATTTCAAGTACAACCAGGGCGAGCTTCTGGGCGACGTCGTTCTGGTGGGGGCGGCGCGCCATGGAAAGGGGAAGGTCCTCGTGTTCGGCGATACGTCCACCTTCCAAAACGGCGCCCTGGTGCAGTCCGACGAGTACGCGCACGCCTGCCTGCAATGGCTCTGCGGAGAAGACGGAGGTGGGGCGCCGGGGCCGGGCAGGACGATATTGGGGCTGGGGGTCGCGGTCGTCGCGGTCGCCCTTCTTTCCCTGGGCGGTCTCTCCGGGCTCGGCCTTTTTCTCCTGTCCATGACGATCCTCGCCTCGCCGTTGAGCGTCGCCTTCACCGGTCAGCCGCCTCCCAGGTCCGGCGACCCCGAGGAGAAGGTCGCCTATATCGACAAGGCCCACGTGGAGTGGTTCGATCTCAACTCGTGGAACAAGGAGTCGATAGGCGGGCTCACGTACAATCTGATGAGAAACGGGTTCCTGGCCTTCGTCCAGAGGCGTTTCTCCGAGCCGAGACTGGATGAGAGCGACATCATGATCGCAAGCGGGCCCACGCGCGACTTCTCCCCCGGGGAGATAGAGGCCATCGACCGGTTCGTGAGATCCGGCAACGTGCTCATCGCGAGCACGGGATACTCGCATTACGAGATAGCTCCCTCGCTCCTGGGCAACTTCGGCTTTTCCGTCAGAAACGTGCCCCTGGGCAGACTGTACACCGAAGGGCTCGGCAGGCCGGTCAGGTTCTACGACGCATATCCGGTGGACTGCGCCGGGCCCGACACTTCGGTAGTGTGCGAGGGCTACGGCTATCCCGTCGCGGTGATGAGGGAGGTGGGCGAGGGGCGGGTGCTGGTCATGGGGGACTCCAGGTTCTTCCAGAACAAGAACCTGGAGGATAGAAGCGAGTTCGTCGAGGAAAACATAATGTTCGTCAAAGCTCTGCTCGAGAAGCTCGATCGCGAGGTGCCGGACCAATGAGCCTGGCCTGGCTGGGACTATATCTTCTATCCTGCACCTGGCTGCTTGCCGCCGGGGCCTACGAGCCCACGGACAGAAGCTGGCCCTATCTGGCCGTCGCCGGCGTCGTCATTCTAGCGATGTCCTTCCCCGGGCTCAGGTTCGACAGAATACCCTGGAGGGTGTACCTCCTAGCCGCGGGCCCCGCCGTCTTCACCTTGATGATCCCGCACCCTTACAAGATCGTGGGGATCGTGCCGCTGGCCGGGTTCATCCTGCTTCTCGCGTGTCACAAGATTCCCCGGCTCACCCCGTTGGCGGCGGGCCTGCTTGTCGCCGGAGCGGCGCTGGTGCTTCAGTCGCTGGCGCTCGCCCTGTTCTATTTTCTCTCGCCGAACCTGAAGGACGCGGGCTTCGCGGCGCCGGCCCTCTACGCCATGCTGGAGGCCGTGGGCTCGGACGTCTCCCTGGGCGACGGCATAGTCTACGTCGGCACCGTGCCCGAGATCATGCGGCTTTGGCCCACGTGGGACCACCTGGGGCTCTTCCACGCGCTGCTGCTTTTCTCGGGGGCGCTCCCGCTGGTCCGGCTTTCCAGGTCCCCCCGCCGGGGGTTTCTCGTTCTCATCGCGCTGATACCCGCGTACTTCCTCCTGCGCTACGGCGTCTTCTCCGTGGTCGAGGCGTCGGGAACCTACAGCGAGACGTACTGGAGCAACATCTGGAACGCCATAAGCTTGCTCCCGCTGTACCTCATCCTGTCGGCGCTGCTGCCGATCCGCCGGTTCGAAGACTCGCCGCCGGCCCGGTTGGGGGGACTCACCCTGAAGCCTTCTCAGACCCTCTCCGCGGCATGCCTCGCGGCGGCGGTCTTCGCCCTGACCTGTTACACGGGGCTCGCCGACAGCGGAGTGGTCAAGCGCGGGCGGATCCTGATGGACGAGTACCACAGCGACTGGGAGTGGACCGATCAGGAGTTCGACACGCAGTGGTACGGGATCAAGTCGGGATACAACTACTACAACCTGTACGAGTACTTGAACTACTTCTACCACGCCGACAGGGGAGACTCGCGTTTCACAGGCGAGCTCCTGTCGAATTACGACGTGTTGATACTCAAGACTCCTACCAGGCGCATAGAGAGCGACGAGATCGAGGCCATCGTGAAGTTCGTCGAGGACGGAGGGGGCCTCTGGCTGCTGGGAGACCACACCAACGTGTTCGGCACGAGCACCTATTTGAACGAGCTGTGCGGCGATTTCGGATTCAGGTTCAGATTCGATTCGACCTACGACTTGAGCACGGGCAACCTCACGGTGATAGTGCCCCCCAGGATCCTGCCGCACGTGGTAGTTCAGAACATGCCGGTCTTCATGTTCGCGACATCCTGCACCATAGAGGGGGGGCCGTTCACGCGCCCCGCTCAAAACGGCTACCGGCTGAGGACGGTCGCGGCCGACTATTCGCAGACCAGCTTCTTCCCGGAGAAGAAGGAGCACAGGGACTATGGCTTCGGCCTGTTCATACAGACCATTTGCGCGAAGCCGGGCAAGGGAAGGGTGTGCGGGTTCACGGACAGCACCGTGTTCTCCAACTTCTTCATGTACATCCCCGGCAAGCCTGAGCTTGTGCTGGGCACCATGGAGTGGCTGAACAGGAGAAACCGCCACCCCTGGATGGAGGCGGCCTTCGCCGCGGCCGGCGTCCTGTTTCTATTGCTCTTCGCGTTCTTTACCCGAAAGGACAGGCCGGCGCCGAGGGCGCTCCTGGGGATGGCCACGTTGACGCTCGCGCTGCCGCTGTCGATCTGGGCCGTCTCGAGCCTGAACGCCCGCAACTACCCGCCCCCCGAGCCGCACACCGACTTCACCAGGGTCTCCTTCGAGAAGCAGCACTCGTTCTTCTTCGTGCCTATCGTGAGTCTCACCTCGAACCACCAGAACGACTTCCAGACGTTCTACGTGTGGACGCAGCGCCTCGGACTGGTCCCGAACGTAAGCTGGTCCGTCGAACAGGCGACGGCGAACGGCGATCTCGTCGTGTTCATAGATCCCCGGCTTCCCTTCTCCGCCGGCGAAGCCGAGCGCTTGAAATCCTACGTAGCCGAGGGAGGAAACATCCTGGTTCTCGACGACCGCCGCAACGTGTACTCCACTTCCAACCAGCTCCTTTCCTTCTTCGGGATGCGGATGGACACCACCCGCGTGGCACTCACGGCCGAGGACTCCGTTTCGGCTTACGGCCCTCTATTCGACAAGGCCGGCAGCATAGAGGGGGGCACGCCCATGGTGGCCACAGCAGGAGGCGAGGCGGTCATATCGTACGTGGAAAGAGACAAGGGCATGGTCATGGCTTGCTCGAACTCGCATCTCTTCGAGCTCAAATCCATGGGCGCCACCGGGGCGATCCCCAATCCCAGGCAGCGGCTCATCTACGAGACCCAGTTCGACATGCTGAGGAAGCTGCTGGATCTGGAGTAGGCCCGGCCAACTAATGTGCCCACATAGCTTTGAAACGGCGCAGGTCCAAGCGCCATGCCCCGGCAGCAGCCCCCTCACTTTACGAGAAACTGGTTCGAGTACGCCACGGCGTCCGGCGAGTTGAGATCCGGCCCTATCAAGAGGCGAAGGCGGTACCAGCCTTTCTCTCTCAATCGAAACTTGAACTCGACCAGCTCCCCGGGACGAAGCTCCATCACCCGCGTCCTGTACTTTTCCTCGCAGAAGATTCCCCTGGAGGCCTCGTCCCACCACGAGGATCCGTCCCATTCCTCTATCACGAAGGACGGAGGATTCGGGCATCCCGCCAGCGGCACGGTGGCGCGGCCGGTGTTCTCGATCTCGGCCCATATCTCCACGTGCTCGTCTTCCGAAGACAGCTCGTACCAGGGTCGCTCCGTCCTCAATTTCAAGTACTCGACGTCGGCCCACGGCTGATACCTGCCGCCCGTCGGTTCGCTCGCAGTGCCATCCAACGCCAATTGCGTGTAGCATCCTGGCAGAAGAATCGAACCCAGCACCGCAAGCGCAAAAGACCGGATGTGCCTTATGAAATACCTACGCATACGCTTCATCTCCCCAACGCAAAGGCGCAGAGACCATCTCTGATCCTGTCCTCACAGATAGTCGAGTCGGCCGTCTCGACTCGCCCCCGCCCCCGGCTACCGGGCGAGAATTATTCCGCCGCCGGCCGTGCCGGCCACGTCCGTCTCGAGTCTGAAGAAATAGACCCCGTTGGGCGGGCGCTCGCCATCCTCGAGCCCCGCGACCCATTTCACCGTGCTGGGCCCTCGTTCGAGCCGGCCGTCGTACACCACACCCACCAGCCTACCCGCCGCGTCGACGACCGTCAACAAGGCGCCGACAGGCTCACCCGTGCCCGGCACGAAGACGTCGAAGCTGCACAGGCCGGTGGTGGGATTCGGTCTCACCCGCGCGGTAAGACGGCCTACGTCGGCGAGAAGGACCGGATGGGACGCCTCCCCCGGACCGAGAAGATCCTCCGCTCGCACCCTCACACGGGCGTCGGCCGCGAACATCGCGGCGTCGATCACTAGAGAGCTCTCCCGCGTGAACACATCGTCTATCAGTCCACCCGAGCCGTCAATAATCTCCACGCGGTATCCGACCACGTCGGCGTCGGGGCTGTGATTCCACTCCAGCAGGATCTCTGCGGAGCCCATCTTGGTGGCGGTCAGACCCGAGGGCGGCCCGGCCGCCGTGGCGAAGTGCAGTATGACCGCCATGGCCATCTCCACGACCCGCTCTTCGTATTCCATCTCCAGATTTTCGAGGAGATCGGTCATGGCGTGGTAATTCCTAAGGTTGAAGTCGCCCTCGTGTAGGAAGACTCCCGCGTACCCTCCGTCGTGAAAGGCCCCGGCCGACTCGGCCCGGCGATCGGGGCCGGCCATAACGGGGACGAAAAAAGCGCCCATGCCGATCGCAAGAACGACCGCGCATACAGGCGCCGGGGACAGCGTGGGAGGACGACGCGGTTTGGAGCCGCAATGCATGGGCTTCTCCTTTCCTCCCCCACGCTCTTAGTATACTTGTGGTTGCGCCGCCTTACAAGACATACGAGCGCGGCTCGAGCCCGCCCGCCGGTCCCCGTGAACCGCGGCGCCAATGCGTACGCCCCGGTACACCGGCCGATATGACTTCGTACCTGAGTGTGCACCGAGGGGTCAGGCCGGTTCGACACAGCCGGGAATCGGCCATACGTATCTCGTTATCGGCGTTGTAGGTAGCGCTACGAGCCCAAGGGGGGAACTTTAGGCACCCACTTTGCATATGGATATGGAGCAGATGGCTGAGGATTGAATCCGGCGGCGCGGCCCGCAGGTCGTGCGGCCTTCCGGCCGACGCTGGGGGGCTACCCGCGCGGCGCCGCCACGACCGCGTCGATCGAGACGAATCGACGGCAGGCGGAGTTTCCAGCTATAAGGAGAGGGAAAGGAGACAGACAGATGCGCAGGCTGCTTCCGGCTTTACTATCAATTCTGCTCTTGGCCGGGTTCTACGGATGCGACGGCGGATCGGGGCCGACAACTCCGGGTATCCCGGATGCCGGCGGGATCGACTTAAACGATGAGCTCGGCGGGCTGACCTTCGAGGATGAGCTTCCGGCCTTCGGCGAGCCGTCCATGTTCGCCGAAGAGGTGCTCGCGGAGGACGTCGACTACATCGACGATATGGAGGACAGTCCCGAGGTCGCCGGGCTGAGAAACCGTCGCGGAGCGCGCTTCTACACTTTGAGAATCAACTGGGGCAGGCTCGTCCGTCCCGCCGACAGCGTGGACTGCGCGGCCGTGGAGATCGTCTACGAGTGGGACGGCAGCCTGAAGGTCGACAGAGGCGCCATAATCCTCAAGAAGACGATTCTCTTCGACCAGGAGGACTACATCCACGAGAGGACGGACAGGCGGGTGCTCGAGTGGACCTCCAAGACCAGCCCTCACCACGACGGCGTCCTGGTCCAGATTATAGATCCGCCCGCGCGGCCGGACAGCGCGGGGAACGGACCGGAGCTGGAGCCCAACAGGGTTACTTTCACCACCCCGCAGTACTCGCGCACGTTCTCGATCGATGAGCTGGTGCGCATAAGCGAGATGGTCCCGGTCAACAGGTGCGGCATAGCGGTCTCGTTCAACGGATTCCTCGAGCCGGAAAGGCCCTGCCCCAGGGGATTCCTCGCCGGGATCTGGAAGCCCGTGCAGCCCGACACGACCGCCCCCGTTCCTCCCGATACGACCAACTTCGCGGCCGCCGACTCGACCGATCGCGGCGAGATACGGGGACACTTCTACGGCAACTGGATCCAGTCCAACGGATTGCCGGCCGGACATCTCAAAGGGATCTACGGCGTGGACAGCCAGGGACGTCACGTGTTCTTCGGCAAGTACATAAGTCTGTCCGGGCAGTGCAAGGGCGTTCTCAGGGGGACCTACGGGGCGATTTCCGCGGCGCCTTTCGGAGATACGGCAGGATACTTCAGCGGCGAGTGGGTCAACCGTTACCGCAGCGTGACCGGTCATCTAAAGGGTCACTGGATCGTCGGCCCGAACAACGCCAGAGGGATGTTCCACGGCCGATGGAACACGGACTGCCCCGGCCTGCCTCCGGATACCGAGTCACCGCCGGCCCTGTAACCCCAGAGCGGGGCTCGGCCCGCGTACCCGAACCCGCAGGACATAGAGGCGAGAGCCGCTGGAAGCTCATCCGGCGGCTCTCGTGCTTCAGTCGGCGAGAGGCAGGCGCATAAGACGGGCGCATACCATGCCTGCCGCCCGCGATCTGCGGTCGGCGCGCTTGCGAGCCGCTCACTTTATGTAGCCCAGGGTGCGCAGCCGCTCCTGCACCTCGTCCTCGAGGCGTTTGAGGTCCACCGTCTCGCTTCGCGGCACCACGGCGGCCGCGCCGCTCTCTTCGACCCAGAGCAACAGCCGCCTTTCCAGGTCGGCCGCGAGCTCCGGCTTCTCCTCTATAAGGTTGACGGTCTCGCCGGGATCGTTCAGCAAATCGTATAGCTCGACGTTGTCCTCATCCAACCACATCAGCTTCCATCGCGGCCCCGTTATGGCGTATCCCTCGCCCTCGGTGATCCCGCCCAGCGTGTACGCGACTCCGCCCCCGGCCGGGCCGAGTGTCTCGCCCGACCTTTCGACCTCGCGGATGAGCGCGGCGAGGTCCGAGCCCTGGGCGTACGCCAGCGGGGGCTCTCCAAGAAGCGCGAGAACGGTCGGGGCGATGTCTATGGACTCTACGACCCGCTTGGATACGAAGCCCTCCGGAATCTCGGGAGGGTGATGGATTATCAGCGGCACCCTGATGCAGCTATCCCAGAGGTAGCCGTGATTGAATATCCCGCCGTGCTCCTTCAGCACCTCGGCGTGATCGGCGGTTACCACCATCACCGTTTCCCCGTCTATCCCCCATCTCTCGAGCGCCTCGACCAGCCTGCCCACTTTCGAGTCGGCGTACGCAATCTCGCCGTCGTACAGGTCCACGAGCTGGTCCTTCTCCCAGGGCTCCAGCTCTGGGATCCTCTTTCTGAGCTCCCGGCCGTCCCGGACCTCGCCGGGATACTCCCGCGAGTAGAACATGCTTCTGTAGCGCCCGGGCGGGGAGTATGGGGCGTGAGGATCCATCAAATGGAGGAAGAGAAAGAAGCGCCTGGTCTTGTTCTTCTCAATCCACGACAGCGCGCCGTCGATGGAGAACTCGCTCGGGGCGCCGGGCTCCACCCTCCAGGCGCGAAATAGCCGCGCGGCGCCCAGGCTCCGCGGATAAAGCCCGAGCGGCGAGCGCTTTACCTTGTACGCCAGCTCCTCGTTCCCGAAGGTGTCGAAGCCGGTGGAGAAGCCGAATCGCGGGTGCAGGAAGTAGTTGTTGCCGAAGAAGGCGGTGGCGTATCCGCTTTCGTTGAGATGCTTCTGTAGAGACGGCACGTCCTCGTGGAGCGAATCGCCCACGTTCCAGGCCCCGTGGGTCAGAGGATAAAGGGACGTCAGCATCGACGCGTGGGAGGCGGTGGAGCCGGGCGACTGGCATATCGCCCTCTCGAACCTCGCGCCCCCCTCGGCCAGCTTGTCGATGTTGGGAGAGGTGTTCCTCTCATAGCCGTAGCAGGAGAGATGGTCGGGCCTGAGGGCGTCGATGCACACGATTATCAAGTTCGCTCCGGGCCGCCTCCCGCCGCCGTGGGTCGCCTCCCCTATCGCAAGGGCCAGCGCGCTCGCGACGGCGAGCGCCACGATCACCATTCCGGCCGCCGCGATGGGCCGGGAGGGCCTCGGGGCGCTTCCACCTTCGGCGCCGGAAAGCCGCTCGGCTCGCGAATCCGCCCTTGCCGCGGCCGCCAGAAGTCCGACAAAGATCCCGCCGAAGAGAAAGCCGCAGAGGGAGGCCCCCAGTATCGGCGCGACCTCATGTCGTATATTGAAAACGGAAGGTATCACGAAGCGCCGCAGGAGCTCGCCTCCGGAGAACGCGGCCAGGACCAGAAGAGGAAGCCCGGCGTAGAAGGCGGCCATAGCCCTAGGTCCGGGTCTCAAACGGAGGCCGCCGCAGATCGCGCCGGCCGGCAGGGCGAGCACGGTCAGAGCGGCGGCTGACGCCAGCCCGTACGCGAGAAACGCGTAGGCGAGCCAGCCCGGATGGCGCGGCCCCAAAGCGACGGCGTCGGCGACCGCGGCCGTCAATCCAACGGCGAGCCCCGCGGGGACCGCGTATTTGAGATGTCTGAACAAAGCTCTCCTAGTGAGTCGTCTCCGTGTTCTCCTGCTCGGCCTCCTCGGTGGGCACCGGGCGGAGAACGAGATCCATCTTGCACTGGGGACATACGCCCGGATCATGAGAAACGACGTCGGGGCACATGGTGCAGACGTAGATCACGTGAGCGTCCTTCAGAACCGCCCCGCACTGCCCGCACCTGCCGGGCGCAAGCGACGTGGCGTCGGGATGCAGAGGGCAGGTGTATCCCGCGAGGGCTACCCGCTCTTCCTTCCCCTGCTCCGGATACATCGACCGGTCCTCTTCGCCCTGCGCCTGGGCTTCGCCCTCCGTCTCGGCCTCGGTTTCGGCCTGTCCCATTGATTCTGTTTCCTCGGGAGTTTCGGCCTCCTCGGTGGTCCCGCCCCCACCACAGCCTTGAACGGCGAGGAGGACTCCCGCCAGGAGAAGCGGACACAAGAACGCGATGAACAGCTTACGGCTTGCGAACATAACCCACCTCCCAGGTGTTGATGCCGGCTCGTTCCGGCCCTACGGGGCAGACCACGGAAAGGTCCCCCGACTGTGTCAGGCCCCGGCGGCGCGGCCAGAACCCGATAAGGAGTAGCCCGCAAGGCCCTTGTTCCCCTCGTCACGGTCACGCGCGCCCGCCGCGGCCCTATAACTAATATCCTAGCGTCATTGTGTCAAGATCACAAACAGGAAGCTGGATTTGCGTTCCCCGGCAAGCTAGGATTGGACGGTTTTGCCGAGCCCGCGGACTGACGCAAGGACCGCAGCCGCACGGGGATGAAATGGCCGAGAGACGGAAAGCGTACGAACCGCATCACAGGGCGCTAAGCCGCGACCTGGGCCTGTTCCCGGTCACGATGATCGGGGTGGGCGCCATGATCGGCGCCGGCATATTCGTCCTCACCGGAATAGCGGCCGGAGTCGCCGGGCCGGCGCTCCTTCTGGTCTTCGTGCTCAACGGGCTCATAGCGCTCCTAACCGCCATGTCCTACGCCGAGCTGGGCGCCTCCATGCCGGCCGCCGGCGGCGGCTACGTCTGGGTGAAGGAGAGCCTGGGCGGAGTGCACGGCTTCATGGGCGGTTGGATGAGCTGGTTCGCCCAGGCCACCGCTTGCAGCCTCTACGTCCTGGGATTCGGATACTATTTCACGGAGGCCCTGCACGCCCTTGGGGCCGGCGATCCCCTCGGCGACTTCACGCACAGAGGCTTCGCCGTCCTCACCGCGATCGTCTTCGCATATGTGAACTACAGGGGCGCCTCTGAGACTGCTAGGCTCGGCGGGCTCATAACCATCATAAAAGTCGGGATACTAGTGGTGTTCGTGCTCTCCGGCGTCGCGGTCATCGCCGGCACGCCGGACTGGACGGAATCGTTCACCCCGTTTCGCCCGATGGGGTGGACGGGCGTGCTGATGGCGATGGGGCTCACGTACATCGCGTTCGAGGGATATGAGCTCATCGTCCAGACCGGCGAAGAGGTGAAGAACCCCGAGAAGAACATCCCGAGGGCTATCTTCATATCTCTCGCGGTGGTGGTTCCGATCTACGTGCTGGTCGGCTTCGCCGCACTCGGAGCGATCGACCCCGGCGGCCTGGCATCATGGGAGTTCCTGGCGGAGAAACAGGAGGGGGCGATGGTAGAGGCCGCGAGGCAATTCATGCCGCTCGGGCTCGCGCTCCTTGTCTTGGGCGGGCTGGCGGCCACCACCTCTGCGCTGAACGCCACGATCTACTCATCATCGCGCGTCGCCTTCGCCATGGGACGGGACAGGTATCTGCCGGACTTCGTGCGACAGGTGCATCCTAAGAGGCGCACCCCCCACGTCGCGGTCCTTGTCTCCGCGGGACTCATAATACTCATGGCGGTCATCCTGCCGATAAAGGACGTGGCAAGCGCCGCGGACATAATGTTCATACTCCTTTTCACCCAGGTCAACATCGCCCTCATAGGCCTCAGGCACAAGATGCCGAATCTTAAGCGGGCCTTCAAAGTGCCGCTGTACCCGCTCACCCCCGTCCTGGCGATAGTATTCCAGCTCATGCTCGGCGTGTTCCTCTTCCATCTGAGCCCCGTGGCGTGGTTCACGGCGGCCATATGGTTGCTGGGAGGCCTTGCCGTCTATTTCGGATACTCGAGCAAGCGCGAGAGCGAGGTGAGCGTATCCAAGGTGATCTACGAGGAGCGGGAGCTGACCGAGAAGGCGTACAAGATAGTGGTACCGCTCGCGAGACGAAACGACGTGAGCCCGCTCATGAATATCGCCACCAGTCTCGCCAAAGTGTACGATGGCGAGGTATGGGCCATGGCCGCGGTGGAGATACCCGGCCAGCTCCCCCTTTCGGCGGGAAAGCGTTTCGTGGAGCAGACCCGCAGCCTGCTGGCCGAGGCCGACGGGTTCGAGGAGGAGACGGGGATCCCCGTGCACACGCTGGCCAGGGTTACGCACAGGGCCGACGTCGCGATACTGGACACGGTCAGGGAGCGCAGGCCCGAGCTGCTCATACTCGGTTGGGGAGGATACAAGAAGGTGCGAGGAGCGATCCTGGGCAGGATACTCGACCCGGTCGTGCGCACGGCGGCGTGCAACGTGGCCGTGGTGCGATGGCGGGGGATGAGCGAGAGGCTGGAGAGGATACTGCTGCCCACGGCCGGCGGCCCTCACGCGCGTTACGCCGCGGTACTCGCGGCCGATCTGGCCAGGGCGAAGCGCGCCTCGCTCACCGTAAGCTACGTGATCAGAAGAGGGGCCACGGACGCGGAGCGGGAGACGGCCATGGGTTGGATAGACAAGACCGTCGCCGGGGTGGATCTGGGCGGGATCGAGGTCGCCAAGACCCTTCTGGAATCCAACTCGGTCGAGAAGGCCATAATAGAGGAGTCGAAGAAGCACGATTTCACGATAATAGGCTCATCCAACGTCCTCCCCTGGAAGAAGCTGGTCCTCGGCGACATCCCCAGGAACGTCCACCTGAAGTCGCCAGTGCCCGTGATGATGGTGCGAAGGTACGAGGGCCCCGCGAAGTCATGGCTGTTCAGGTTCCTGACTCCCCACGCGCCGCGTCCGGATGAGCAATAGCGCGCCGGCGCGTTTTCCTCTGGCCTTGGCCCCGCGCAACGCATATAATGGCCAGACCTTAATGTCCGGAGGGACATCCGGGTGCCGCCGTTCATACATTACAAAGCCTCCAGGGGGACTGAATGAGTGACGCCATCCTTTCGGCCTTCGAGGACTTCGTCGACAAGGGCAGCCAGTACGTTTGGGAGACCCCCGAAGCCTTCCCCTGGCTCGTCGCCCTGCTTCTAGCCGCGGGCATATTCACCACTTTCAGGATGGGCTGGATCCAGCTCCGCAAGCTGGGACACGCCATCGACGTCATTCGCGGCCGGTACGACAACCCCGCGGACGAGGGCGACATCAACCACTTCCAGGCCCTTTCCACAGCGCTGTCGGCCACGGTGGGCATCGGCAACATAGGCGGCGTGGCCATAGGCATCCACTACGGGGGCCCCGGTATCCTGTTCTGGCTGTGGGTATCGGGCCTTTTCGGCATGGCGCTCAAGTACGCCGAGTGCACGTTGTCGATGAACTACCGCTCCTTCGACGACAAAGGAAACGCATCCGGCGGCCCCATGTACTACATAGAGCGCGGGCTCGGGAAGAGCTGGAAGTGGATGGCGGTGCTCTTCGCCTTTCTGGCCATAGTATGCTCCTTCGGCAGCGGCAACATGAATCAGGCCAACACCGTCGCCATAAGCGCCGCCTCCGACTTCAACGTGCCCCACTGGATATCCGGGCTGATCCTGGCGTCGGTGGTGGCATTGGTCATACTGGGCGGGATCAAGCGCATAGGCGCGGTGTCGAGCCGGCTCATGCCGTTCATGACCATAGTCTACGTTACCGTGGCCCTGATCATTCTCTTCAGCAACATCGACAGGCTGCCCGGAGTTCTGGCCGAGGTGATCGACCAGGCGTTCACGCCCGAGGCCAAGCTCGGCGGCACGGCCCTCGGGGTGTGGCACTTCACAATGATGTGGGGTATCAGGCGCGCGCTCTTCTCCAACGAGGCCGGCCAGGGAAGCGCTCCCATCGCGCACGCCGCGGCCAAGACGAAGGAGCCCGTGCGCGAGGGAGTCGTGGCCATGGTGGGCCCGCTGGTGGACACGATAATAGTATGCACCATGACGGGAATGGTCATCATATTGGCCGGCGTCTGGGATGACAAGAAGGACGACAAGATGTTCCTGGAGCCGGACAAGGTCGAGGTCATGGTGGATCCCGGCTTCGAGTTGAGCGACTCCTACCTGCACAGACCCGAGGCGGCGGACCTGAGGGAGTTCCAGGGCACCACGGACGTCGTCGACGGCGTGGCCGAGGGGCTTGTCTTCTCGGTGAACCACGGGCTCATCGAAGACCCGGTCCTGCTCCTGGACGGCGAGCCCTACAGCGGACCCCTGACAATCGAGGGCACCGGCGTCTCCGGGTCCGGCGGCGAGAGCCTGGGCCTGGAGATAAGCGGGAGGATGCTGTTGAGCAGCTCGGCGCTGACCGCCTGGGCATTCCAGGTGGGTTTCGAGCCCGTGGCCCCGTGGGGCAATCTGATAGTCACGTTCGCGGTCTTTCTTTTCGCGCTTTCCACCGTGATCTCCTGGTCCTATTACGGAGATCGCTGCGTCGAGTACTTGTTCGGCGTCAAGTACGTTATGATATACAGGGCGATCTATTGCTGCTTCACTTACATAGGCGCGGTCACCGCCCTCGAGACGGTCTGGGCTTACGGCGACCTGGCGCTGGGCCTCATGTCGGCGCCCAACCTGATCGCCATAATCCTGCTCAGCCCCGTAGTCGTACGCATAAGCAGGGACTATTTCTCCAGGGAGCACAAGAGGCTGAGATGATCCGGCCTCGCCGCGCGGCGCCGCTCCGACGATTGCGCGGAACGGCTGGATCCGGCGGGCGGCAACGGACGCTGGGAGAGGGAGATTGGAATACAGTAGAGGACAATTCGGACATCTCGGGTTCATCCTCGCCGCGGCCGGTTCGGCGATAGGCCTGGGCAATATCTGGAAGTTCCCTTATATCGCATACGACAATCAGGGTGGATCGTTCGTCTTGATCTACCTCTTGTCCATCTTGGTCGTGGGCGCCCCGATAATGATCGCGGAGATAGTGATAGGACGTTCCACGCAACGCAGCCCCGTAGGAGCCTTCCTCCGCCTGGGCCATCCGGCCTGGAGCTCCGTGGGGTGGCTCGGCGTGATGACCGGGTTCGTCATTCTCTCCTACTATTGCGTGGTCGCGGGATGGACCGTCGCCTACTTCTTCAAGTGCTTGAGCTGGTCCTTCCACGGCTTCACGGAGACCGACGCCGTCACCCTCGGAGATCAGTTCGGCGCCTTCCTGGGAAACCCCGCCGCGCAGATAGGCTACCACGCCGTGTTCATGGGCTTCTCCATCGCGGTCGTGATATTCGGCGTGCAGAAGGGGATCGAGAGGACCACCAGGATCCTGATGCCCATACTCTTCTTCATACTGGTCGTCCTGGTCGTCAACTCTTTCAGAACGCCCGGCTTTCGCGAGGCCCTCTCATTTCTTTTCACCCCGAACAAGATAACGCCCGACGGGGTGCTGGAGGCGGTAGGCCATTCCTTCTTCACCCTCAGCCTGGGCATGGGCGCGATGATCACCTACGGAAGCTACATGAGCAAGAAAGAGTCGCTTCCCAAGTCGGCGCTCACGGTCTGCGCGCTGGACACCCTCATAGCCCTGATGGCATGCGTCATCATGTTCTCCATCATATTCAGCGTGAGCGCCGGCGAGAGAGCGAGCCAGTTCTCCGACAGCGCCGTCATTCTCTTCACCACGCTGCCCAAGATGTTCTACAGCCTGCCGGGAGGGGTTGTGCTCGCGCCGGTCTTCTACACGCTGGTGGGGTTCGCGGCACTCACTTCCACGATTTCACTGCTGGAGGTCGTCGTGTCCTTCTTCATCGACCAGCTAAGCTGGCCGAGGCGGATCGCCACGGGGCTCCTCGGGTTCCTGGTCTTCTCCTTCGGAATTCTATCGGCGCTCTCGAACGGGGCGGTGGAGTCCCTTTCGAGCTGGACACCGCTGGGGGACAAGACGGCGGGGGTGTTCGACACGCTGGACTATCTGGCCTCGAACTGGTTCCTTCCCATCGGCGGGCTGTTCATATCGGTTTTCGTCGGCTGGGTTCTGAAGGGCGCCTTCACGCGCCGGGAGGCGGAAACCGGCCACGGACCATTCGCCCTGCACGATCTCTGGAAGGTGGTCCTCAGGTTCGCATGCCCCGCGGCCATAGGCTGGGTCATCTACGCCGTCATCCAGGGCAAGGCCTTCAACTAGCGATCCGTATCCTTTCACTCACTTTTGATCGGGATAGGGGCGGCGGGCTTTGCCCCGCCGCTCCCCTCCCACACCGCCGGACATGCGGGTCCGCATACGGTGGTTCACATCGAGCTCATAAGTTTTAGAGAGCCCGAGCCGGAGGTCGGCCCTCCGGCTCGGGTCGTGAGCCGGCGCAAGAATCGGGTTACTGTACGGCGAGCAGCTTCATCAGCTTCGTTGAGGCTCCTGCGCTGAGCCTGCAGAAGTACACTCCGTTCGGCATTCTCTATCCGGACGCGTTAGTCCGGTTCCAGATCGCCGAGTGGACGCCCGAGGACATGCTCTCGTCGACGAGCACCTTCACTCTCCTGCCGGCTACGTCCGACCGGGCGTCGAGAGATCGGCGCGGGGGCTGGTGAAGCCCGGGACGAACCGCGGCTCGAGGATCTCTTTTCCTGTTTACCTGTTCTTTATCGCGCTTCTCCAGACCAGGTACCCGACCAGCGCGAATACTCCCAGCGCGACGAACGGGTCGAGCGGGCCTGACCATTCGTGGCCCCAGCCTTCCCATTTTTCGACCTTCCACCTGCTTACGGCGAAGGTGTAGCCCGCGATCACCACCCCCATCAGGCCTTCGCCGGCTATCAGGCCCGACGAGAAAAGGATCCCCCCCTCTCGCCTCGTCTCGAGGGCGGCCTTGTCTTTCCTCGCGCCGCGCTCGATGAGCCTTCGTATTATTCCGCCGGCGAAGATCGGAGACATGGTGGAGAGAGGCAGGTACATGCCCACGGCGAAGGGGAGCGCGGATATGCCGAGGAGCTCCATTATCGCCGCCACCCCCGCGCCCGCCATCACCAGCTCCCAGGGCACGCTCTGCGTGAGGACCCCCTCTATGACGGTCTTCATCAAGGTGGCCTGGGGCGCCGGCAGATCGGTTGAGCCCACCTCGTACGTGTTGCACAGAAGGATCACGGTGGCCGAGACGGCTATGGCGGACGTCAGCGACCCCACTATCTCGCCGACCTGTTGCTTGTACGGAGTCGCTCCCACCAGAAAGCCCGTCTTGAGATCCTGGCTCGTGTCGCCCGCTATCGAAGAGGCCACGCACACGACGGTTCCGATGGTGAGTGCCGCGACCATTCCCACCTGATCGGTCCAACCCAGGCTCAGAAAGATGAGGCTCGTGCCCAGCAGCGTGGCTATCGTCATTCCGGAGGTGGGATTCGATGAAACACCCACCAGACCCACTATGCGCGATGAGACGGTCACGAAGAAGAAGGCGAAGAGGGCAACGCAGGCGGCGGCGATGAGGCGCGTGGCGAGCGACTCGACCGGGCCCAGCACGTGCGGCACCGCGGCGATGAGCAGCACTATCACCGTCACTCCCAGCAGCACGAACTTCAGCGGCGTGTCTCTCTTCGTCCTGAGGACACCCTCCGTGGACGCTTCGCCACCGGCGCCCATGTGGCCGACGGCCAGACGGAACGAATGCAACATCGTCGGGAAGGCCCGCACTATCGTGACAATACCGCCCAGAGCCACTCCCCCCGCGCCGACGTATCTTATGTACTTGTTCCAGATCTCCTTTGGGGTCATATCGGAGATGACCTTGGCCGTCTCGGGAAAAAGCGGCTCCGTGAGAGGATCCCCCAGGTGCGCGATGAGCGGTATGAGGCATCCCCATGAGAGCAGGCTTCCCGCCACCATGATAGAAGCTATCCTGTAGTTGAGTATGAAGCCCACGCCCATGAGCATAGGCGCCGTCTCCATGCCCAGCTGCGCTTTGCTCAGGCGGGGCACGTTCCACCGGACGATGGGCTCCCACACGTTCGCGAAGTCGGCGAAGAACCTTATAATGAAGCCCAGGCCGAGCCCCTTCAATATGCCCGCCGCACGGGCGCCTCCCGATTCGGCCGCCACCAGTACCTCCGCGCAGGCGGTGCCCTCGGGGTAAGGCAGCTTCCCGTGCTCTCGGCTCATAAGATATGCGCGAAGGGGTATCATGGCTAGGATGCCGAGGACGCCGCCGAACGCGGCGAGCGCCGAGATCTGCGCCAGCTTGGGGCTGAGGCCCCAGAGGAAAAGGGCCGGAATCGTGAATATCAGCCCGGAGGTGAGCGATGAGCTGGCCGACCCGATGGTCTGCGACGTGTTGTGCTCCAGGATTGTGGACCTGCCCCATATGCCGCGAGCGGCACGGAAGAAGGCCACCGTCATCACCGCGATCGGTATGGAGGTGCTTACGGTGAGGCCGGCCCTGAGGCCGAGGTAGGCGTTCGCGGAGCCGAAGATCACGCCGAAGAACACGCCCGAGAGCGCGGCCCTTACCGTGAACTCGGCCATGGACTCCCGCGGCGCGACGTAGGGCTTGTACTTCTCCCCGTCTATGGCCTCGTAAGCGTCGGAGGAGAGGCCTCTTCTTGTCGAACCAGCGGAGTCGGGCAAAACCGTCGGTACCTGCTCGAAAGAACTCTGACCACAAGGGAGACGGCGCGTCCAGGCGCCGTCCCATTCTTTACTCCATCAAGTGCTTGTCGAACCAGTCAATGGCCCTTTTCATATAGTCGAGCCTGTGGGCCCTCTCCCTGAACCCGTGCCCCTCGCGAGGATAGAGCACGAGCTCGCTCTCCACGCCTTTCACCTTGAGGGCCGTGTACAGCTCCCAGGCCTGGCCGGAGTCCACCCTGTCGTCCGCTTTCCCGTGGACTATCAACACCGGCGTGTCGGCCTTGTTGACGTGAGCTATCGGCGAGCGCTCCCAAACGATATCCGGGTTGTCGTATACCCAGAAATCCCAGTGCACCATGCACATCTCATAAGGTATGTCCGTGGTGCCGGTGAACGAGTGCCAGTTCGAGATCCCCGCGTGATCTATGGTCGCCGCGAAGCGTTCGGTATGAGCGGTGGCCGCCAGAGCCGACATGTACCCTCCGTACGAGGTGCCGCCCATTCCGACGCGGCCCTCGTCCACCAGGCCCAGCTCTATCAGATAGTCCACCCCGGTCAGCAGGTCCTGGAACTCGGCGCCGCCCAGGTCCCCGTGATCGCCCTTCGAGAAAGCCACGCCCCTGCCGATGCTCCCCCTGTAGTTGGGCATCAGCACCACGTAGCCCCTGGCCGCCAGGCACTGGGTCCACCTGTAGGGGTTGTTGTTCCATCCGTCCAGGTACACGCCCTCCGGGCCGCCGTGCACCTGAACGACCAGCGGGTAGCGCGTTCCCTCGACGTAGTCGAGGGGCCTCATAAGAAGCCCCTCTATTTCGAGACCATCTACTGAGGACCAGCGAACGACCTCCTGCCGTGCGAACTCTATCTCGTTCAGCACGGGGTTCGAGAAAGTCTCCCTGTCCACGGACCCGACGCCGCGGCTGAATATGCCGCCCTTTTTCCAGAGATACAGCTCTGCCGGGTGCTTGTAGGTGCTCGCGATCACGGCCGCAACCGACCCATCCTCCGAGAAGCTGAAGCTATAGAAGACCGGGCCGTCCTTTGTGATCCTCTTCAGCCCCTCCCCGTCCGCGCCTATCGTGTTGAGCGCCGTCTTAGTTCCCTCGTACGATAGAAAGACCAGCTCGTCTTCCTCCATCCAGTCGACGGAGGTGACGGTGGCTTCGATATCCGGCGTCAGGTTGACCGCCTCTCCCGAAGGGGCGCTCACCACGAACACGGATCCCGCATACGGGTCGTTCGCCGAGACGGCGGCGCGGAACGCTATGTGCCGCCCGTCGGGGCTCCACCGCGGGGGGCCCAGCTTTCCCCACGTCTCGCACACGCGCGCCGGCTCCCCTCCGGAGGCGGGCACTATCTGAAGCTTCTTGAACATGTAGGAGTCATCCACGCGGGGCTGCTCCGTCGTGGAGACAGCGATGTGCGCTCCGTCGGGAGACCAATCGAAGTCCCAGACGCTTATGTCCGTGGTCGTCACCCGGTGCGCATCGCCCGTCTCGACGTCCACGGCCCAGAGCCTTCTCGGCTTCAGGTTCTCGTCCACTACTATCCAGTCCTCTCCCCTCTTCTCCTTCTCCTTTTCCTCCTCGGCCTTGGGATCGCTCGCCACGTAGGCTATGAGACGCCCGTCGGGAGACCACTGGAAGCTCTTAACCGCGGTCTCGGACCGCGTCACCTGCCGCGCCTCTCCGCCGCGCATCGAGATGACGTAGACCTGGTTCTTTCTCTCCGAGTCCTCGTCTCCGTCGCCCTCGCGGTCCGGCGAGGGCCTGTCGCTCAGGAAGGCCATGTGCGTTCCGTCGGGCGACCACTGCGGCGCCCGCGAGTCGCCAAGTCCGTAGACGAACCTGCGGTGCTCCCCCCTGAACGTGGAGGCCACCCATATCTCGTAATGGTCCTCGCCCTTTGCCTCGTCGGGACCGCTCGGAACCCTCATGACGTAGGCCACGTAGTCTCCGTCCGGGCTTATCACCGCATCGGAAACGCTCTTGAGCCCGACGACCACCTCCGGAGAGAGGCCGTCCGCCGATACGCCGGACGCATGCGTCACGAGCGCAAGCGCCACCAAGAAAGCCAACAGCAATCCAGTGGGTCTTCTCATCTGCGCACCTCCCGCGGGCCGCGCCCGCCTATATCGTGTATTTCGATGCGGAATCTCCGTGTGCTCACTCACGGGCCAGGAGAGATCCCGTGGGCGGGATTTTGTCGAATTTGAGCCCGTTGAAAGGACGGAGGTCGGACGACATCAGGTCCATTACGCCCGCCGGGTCTTCCGCCTCGATCTCGACGCCGAGCGCCGCGGCGAGCTCGAGAAGCACGTCCAGCTCCGGTCTCACGCCCGACGGAGGATCGTATGCCTGCGTTATTCTCTGCACCCTGCGCTGGTAGTTGGTGAAGGTCCCGTATTTCTCCACGAACGTGGCCGCCGGGAACACGACGGACGCGTAGTCCATCTCCGGGCAGACCGCGACCGTATGCAGTATGACAACCTCGGTGTTTGCGAGCGCCTCGCGGACCACGTTCTCCCGGCCTTCCCCGCCCAGGAGACCCGGACCCAGCAGATACAGGGCCTTCGCGCGCCCCCCCAACACGTCTTCCAGCGCCGTCTTGAGGTTCACTCCGCCGCCCGCGGGTCCCAGGCCGATCTCTCTTATGCCCGTCGTGTTGGGGTTCTTGTCCTTCCTTCTCAGGATCTCATCCTCCATCTCGGAGGGATCGATCGCGGCTCCGTTCAAGCTGAAATCCGCGGTCTTCGCGTTTATGCCCTGCATCAGCTTCTTGAAGACGTAGAGCTCTTCGTTGGTCGCTCTCGGGGTGGCGACGCCCGCCACCGAGCCCTCTCCGCCCTTGGACAAAGACCCCGTGATCAGCCGCGAGGCCTCCGCCAGTGCGTTTTCCCAGGACACGGGCTGGAGATGCCCGGACTTGCGGACCATGGGGGACGTGACTCTGTCTCTCCTGTTGAGATGCTTGTAGGAGAGCCTGCCCTCGTCGCAGATCCAGCTCTTGTTGACCTCGGGGTTCCTGCGGGGGACGAATCTGTAGACGGTCTTGTTCCTGTAATCCACCCTGATGTTGCAGCCTGTGCTGCATTCCGTGCACACGGAGTCCACTCCTCCGTCAAGGCGCCAAACGCTGCAAGCGAACCGGAAGTCGTGGCTCGTCAGGGCCCCTACGGGGCAAATGTCGTTCAGGTTCCCGGAGTAAGGATTGTCCACCGGCTTGTCGTCGAAGCTCGCGATCTCCGTCCGGTTTCCTCTGTTGAAGAAGGCGAGCTCCCCGGTGCCCGTCACCTCGTTGCAGAACCTGATGCACCTCGAGCAGAGAATGCAACGCTCCTTGTCCATGACGACCATGCGGCCGAGCTTAATGGCTTTTCTCTTGTGGACCTTGTCGGGCAACGGGATCCGACTGCCGTGCAGCCCGATCTTCATGTAGTAATCCTGTAGGTAGCATTCTCCCGACTGGTCGCAGATGGGACAGTCTATCGGATGGTTGAGGAGCAGGAACTCCAGAACGGCCCTCACAGCGCTCTTGACCTTCGGCGTGTCCGTGCGGACCACCATGTCGTCGGTCACCACGGTGCTGCAGGCCGTGACCAGCTTGGGCATTCCCTCGACCTCGACCAGGCAAATCCGGCAATTGCCGGCTATGCTCAGATCGGGGTGAAAGCAATAGCGCGGTATGAATATTCCAAGCTCGTCGGCGGCGGCCATTATGGTGGTGCCGGACTCGACCTCGATCTCTTTGCCGTTGATGGTTGCCTTTGGCATGCCGCTCCTCTCTGAGCGCCCGGCCCGCCGGGGGGGTCGCTGGATCGCATCCGAAAGTCGAGCCTCTATTATCCAAGATCGCGGTCCGCGCGTCAAGGACAGCCGGAAGGCCGCGGGGGCCGGTACGCCTTGTGTTCAATGCGATTGGCCGGCATCGTGCGGAAAGACGAGCCCCGTGACGACCTTGACATTCACGTAAGGGTTGTTCATAATCGCGGAGGCTGGTTAGACGGTCCAATTCCCCGATGACAGGACAATAGCAGGAGACCCGGATGGCCAAGAAGAAGTACTGGATTGGAGACGTGGCCAAGAAACTAGGCCTGTCGCTGAGGACTATCAGATACTACGAGGAGATGGGGCTTCTCAAGCCCAGGGGCCGCACGGCGGGCCGGTTCAGGCTCTACGACGAGTCGGACGTCCTGAGGCTCAGGGCCATCCAGACCCTGAAACACCTGGGATACTCGCTCAAGGACATTCAGCAGCTCATGCGCGCAGCCTCGACGAGCAAGACCGGCCACGAGCTCGTCAAGAACATGCTCGCGGACCTTCAGCGTCAGGAGCAGATAGCCAGGGAGCAGTTGAAGCGCTGCAAGGAAACTCTCAAGAACATAGACAGCGCGAGCAGGCTCCTCGCGAACTGCATGGGGTGCAAGCGAAAGCCCACCAAGTCGCATTGCCTTCACTGCAAGGTGTTCCCGTCGGAGGAAGATGTGCCCATCATCTTCCGTGCAGCTTTCGCCTGACAGCGGGTTGACGGCCCCCGGAAGGCCATCCGCCGCCCGAACCCGGCACGGCCGTCCGGACGAGAACAGCGGCTGAAAGCGGCAGCGGCGACATCCCGCGCGCCGGTCCCTTTCGGGGAGGCCCTCCTTAGGGGAACCGGACGCTCAGGGATCGCCGCCGCCTTGCAACCTCACACCGCCTTCCCGGGCCGTCTATGCTCGGGGTCAACGTACTCTACAGTAACGTAAGGGTCAAGCAAAAAGTCGAGGGCTCGCGCCTCGGCGGAGCCGGGGCTCGCCCGGAGCGTCGTACGCGATCGCCTACGCTGCTAAGGGGGGACGCGTAGCTCCGCTAGAGATCGACGTACTGCGGGCCGCCCCCTCCCTCGGGGGTCACCCAGTTGATTACCTCGTAAGGGTCCGAGATGTCGCATGTCTTGCAGTGAACGCAGTTGCTGGGGTTCAGCTTGAGCACCTTCGACCCGCCCTCCTCCTCCATCTCGTAGACCTGGGCCGGACAGAAGTACTGGCATGGATTGCCGTACTCCACCGTGCATCTGTTGTTGCAGATGTCGTAGTCCGCGATCACCAGGTGGCAGGGCTGGTCCTCTTCGTGCTTGGTCCTCGAGTGATAGACGCCCGTGAGCTTGTCGAAGGTCAGCTTGCCGTCGTATTCGACTTCCGCGGGCCCCCGCGAGCCTTCGGGTATCTCCTCGAGCTTCTTCGTGCGGGCATGGTTCTCGGCGGCGGGCATAGGGTCCTGCAACCCTCTGCCGCCGGTGATCATCTGAAGCCCGTAATTCATGAAGCCCGCCGCGAGGCTTCCCTGGAACGCCTGGTGGAAGTTTCTCACCTTGAACAGGCCGTCCCCTATCCAGCCCCCCATAACCTTCTCTTGATAGCCGGCCAGGGAAGCCGCGTCGTTTGAGCCGGACTCCACAGCGGCCCAGGCCGTCTCCGCGGCCAGCGCGCCGGACTTCATGGCCATGTGGATCCCCTTGATCCGCGCGGCGTCCAGCAACCCGCCGCTGTCCCCCGCGATCAGGACTCCGTCGGCGTAGAGTCTGGGGACCGAGTAGTAACCGCCTTCGGGGATGGTCTTCGCGCCCCAGCACAGCATCGAGCCCCCTGCAAGGAGGCGCGCCACCATGGGATGTGTCTTCCAGAGCTGGAACAGCGCGTGCGGATCGGTGGCCGGGTTCTCGTAGCCGAGATCTACCACCAGGCCCAGGGCGGCCTTGTTGTCGGCCATCCCATAGACGAAGCCTCCGCCGAAGGTTCTCGAGTCCAGAGGATATCCGAGGGTATGGATCACCCGACCCGGATCGAGTCGGCCCTCGGGCAACTGCCAGACCTCCTTGACCCCGGTGGTGTACATCTGCGGGTGTTTGCCCGAGTCCAGGCCCAGCTTCGAGACCATGGACTTGGTGAGGCTGCCCCTCGAGCCCTCGGCCAGCACGGTCACCTTGGCAAGGACATCCACCCCGGGCTCGTAGTTGGGCTTCTTCTCGCCGTTCTTGTCCAGCCCCCTGTCTCCGGTCCTGACCCCTATCACGGAGTCGCCGTCGTAAAGGAGCTCCGCGGCGGGAAAGCTCGTGAATATCTCCACGCCGGTCTCCTCCACGAGCTCGGAGAGCCAGCGGGTGAACTTGCCCAGCGAGATTACGTAGTATCCGTCGTTTTGCAGGGCCTTGGGAACGATGGGAAACCTGTACTTGCCGCTCGAGGTGAGATAGTAAACGTCATCATCGGACACGGAAGCTTCGAATGGAGGGTTCTTCTCCTTGAAATCGGGGATCAGCTCGCGCAGACCTTGCGGATCGAGAATCGCGCCTGAGATAGCATGAGAGCCCACCGCCAGGCCTTTCTCGAAAAGGACTATGTTGGGCTCCTTGCCCGCCTCGCCCGCAAGCTTGCCCAGCCTCAGGGCGGCGGCCAGCCCAGCGGGGCCCGCCCCCACGACAGCCACGTCAACTTCAAGCTGTTCTCTTTCCTGCTCCATTCGTGCTCCCTTCCGGTAGGGCCCTGTTGAATCTCACTTGGTAGTCGCGCATTGGCTTCTTTGGCTTCTTTGGCTTCTATCGAGATTCTAGCGTTTCCAGGGCGCCCGGTAAAGAGCCGGTACGGAGGGCAAAAAAAGCCAGAAGCCGGCTCGCCTGGGCCTTAGCAGCATCCCCCTCTAACTACTGTAAAACCTTGGCGGCAACCGACTTCTGGTTGTTCTATCTATGTTCAAGGCAAGGGTAGACTACCCTTCCGTAACTGTCAAGTGCTCCCTGTATACTTTACGATCCGTCAAACAACCCGACCGGTGCCGACTATTTTCAATGACTTTCATTTTTTCCCCGCACTGTGTCTTGGCAAACGGCCGGGGTCTTCGAAAGAACTTGGGGATTAAAGAGATAGGAATGCCTCAAGTGTTGAGGACGGCCCCTGTACCTGCCGGCTGCGAGCTGGGGGCGGCCCGCCGGGCCTGCCCGCGGCGAGCCAGGTCAGCCCGCAAACATAGCGGAGATCGCATTGAGGTGCGCGCCCAAAGCGGCGCGCAAGGTCGAGGAGGGGCAACCCACTTCGGGCGCTCAAGAGCCCGGGGATGATCTCCTCCCGCGGAGCAGAAGCTCTATGGAGGAGAGTCGCCTAGCGTCTTTTCACGAGCACCCTGGCCGGCGAGCCGTCCGAACCGGCCAGACGCAACGGCAAGGCGATCAGGTCGTATCGCCCCGGCCCAACCGGCGAGAGATCAAGGCCTTCGATTATCAAGACCCCCGCCTTCATGAGAGCCACGTGGGTCTGGATCCCGCCTTTCTTGTAGCCGCCCACCGACAGGTAGTCTATTCCCAACGTCCTGACGGCAGTCTTTGCCAGGTACCTGGCCGCCTCGACCGTGATGTGGACGTAGTCCTCGAAAAAGCGATCTTCATCCCAGCACCGCTCCGAGTTGCGGGTCTTGAAGAGAATCCTCTCGCCCTTGCGTATGCGGTGCCCTTTCAGATCGGACACTTTGATTGACTCGGGGTCCTCTATCTCGATCACCCTGGCCGGCCCTATCAGAGCCTGGAGGTCTATCTCGTCTACAGATCTTCCCGAGCGGACGAAGTGAACGGGCGCGTCGATGTGCGTCCCGGCGTGGGCGCTCATCAAGAGCTCCGATTGGTTCACCGGATCGCCCCGGTCGATGCTGCGTCGTCGCTCCACCTTGACCCCGGGGTCGCCCGGCCATCGCACCATGCCCGTCCGCACCGGTACGGAAACATCGATCCACCCTCGGGCGCTCAAGTGTGACGGCATCTCAACACCTCTCTAAATAGTGGGACAGCTTCACTCCACGTAGCCGAGGCTGCGCAGGAGCTCCAGGTTCTCTTCTGAGATCTCCACGGGATCCCCCCGCCTCGACGCATCGGTTTCTTTCTCCCTGAAAAGCTCCAGGCGACGTGCCAGGACTTCGGCCACAGGCGAGCCCTCGCTATAGAGGTTGGTCAGCTCATTGGGGTCGCGGAGGAGGTCGAACAGCTCCCAGTTCTCCTTCCACCTTACTCCTCCCTTGCCGACGCCTGTGTCCTCGGTATGGATCAGCTTGTATCTCCTCCCCCGCACGGATCGCTTCCGGTTGAAGCGATAGGTCTCCGCGAAGGTGTACTTGTCGTCGCTGTCCCGGCCGCCGCCCCTCAGCAGATCGCGAAGGCTCCGCCCCTGGAACGACTCCGGCGCGGGCGCTTTCACAAGCTCCAGGATGGTGGGGGCGAGGTCGATAAGGGCGACGGTGGAGTCGACGACCGCCGCTCTGCTCAGTCTGCCGGGCATGCGCACCATGAGAGGCACCCGCAGGACCTCGTTGTACAGCGTCCAGCCGTGCCCTTCCATCGAGCCGTGATCGTTGAATTCCTCGCCGTGATCGCTGGTCAGCACGACGAGGCAGTTCTCCAGGCCGACCTCACCGTCGAGCGCGTTCATGAGACGTCCCACGTGCTCGTCGACGTATCTTATCTCCCCGTCGTAGAGAGCGATGACATGTTCCAGGTCGCGCTCGCTGATGGATTCTGGGTTTTCGTTCATCCACTTTATGTACTGCTTCAGCCGGCTCCACTCACCGCTCGCGGCCCCTTCGTAGGCCGGATCGAACATGGTGTCGTACGGGGGAGGCGGCTCGTAGTTCATGTGCGGATCGAAGTAGTGCACGAAGAGGAAGAAAGGCCCCGCGTGCTCGCCGCGGACCCACTCCACGGCGGCGTCGGTGACCACGTCCGCGGTGAACGCCCCTCCCGCGGGGTTATCCGCGGTCATGGGTGCCCCCCACAACTCCCGGAAGGTATCGAAGCCCTGCGCGAACCCCCACTGGCTGCCCAGAAAAACCCATGACACGAAACCCGCGGTCTCGAATCCGCTCTTGGAAAGCACCTCCGCGAGGGTGGGAGTCGATGCCGCAAGCGCGCGGCGGGCCGGCCCCACCCCGTGAACCGAAGGGTACTGAGACGTCATGATGGACATGTGGGAGGGTAGAGTCCAGGAGCTCTGGCTCAGGGCCTCCGTGAAGAGGACCGCCTCCTCCGCCAGCCTGTCCATGTTGGGGGAGGTCTCCACGTCGTAGCCGTAGCAGCCGAGGTGGTCGGCCCGCACGGTGTCGATGGAGATGAGCACGACGTTGAATGGCCTGGTGACTCTCTTGCTGAAGGCGTACCACACAACGGCCGCGGCCACGACGCAGAGAGCTATGAACGCGATCAAGATGTCGCGTCTTTTCATGCTTGGGCTCCTATCGTTCCGTTCGATTACGCTGCTACGATCTCATCGCGGGGACGACAAGGCGTGTCGGTTGCACGGGCACCGCCGCCGGTGCGCAGAGCCGACAGTCGCACATCCGCCCGCACAAGCCTAGGCCAGCGCGGGCCGCGGGTCAAGGAACGGCAGGGCGCATATGCCGGGGCGGGCCCCCAGGGGATACGGGGGCCCGCCCGTGAAAGACCGATAGATATCGAGGTCAACGCATGTAACCCGAGCGGCCGAGCTCTCGTCGCCGGCTCAGTCCACCACCACCATCTTCCTCTCGGCGGCGAACCCGCCGGCGCGGATCTCATAGAAGTACACCCCCTCGGGGACCTGCCTTCCATATGCGTCCCTTCCGTCCCAGGTCACCGAGTTCGGCCCGGGGCCGGCGTCTTGTCTAATGGCCCGCACCAGCCGGCCCGCGGCGTCGAGGATCCTTATCCGCACCTCTCCTCCTTGGGCAACGGAATAGTGGATTGTGGTCACTCCGCCGCGGCTCATCGGGTTGGGAACGTTCTGCGACAACCGGCATTCGCCTTTTACTTCGGTCGCCATGACCTGGTACGGGCCGAAGAACACGCCCTCCCCGTCACGCCGCACCCCCTCCAGCTTGTAGTAGTACAAGGTGCCGGGAACCACGTCCGCGTCCATGTAGGAGTAGCCGGCCTCTCCCCCGAGGCCTCCGCGAACCCCGTCCCCGTCCAGCACCGAGTAATCGCCGTCGCGGGAGCCCGCGCTCCTGTGCACGTAGAAGCGCTCGAAGGAGGAAGCGGAAGAAGGCCTCCACTGGAGAAATATACCTCCCCCGCGCGCCTCGGCGCTCACTTTGACCAGCTCGGTCGGTACTACCCCACAGGGGTTGTACCCGTACTCTCCGAAGCCCATCACGCCGAATGCCCATAGGCTGGTCGTCGAGTTGCAAAGCGGCGAGGGCTGGCTCCCGTCACACCACTCGGCGAAGCCTACGCGGGGATCGATCCCGGCGCTCAGGGAGGACGGGCTGCCATATGAGTACACGTCCAGAATGCCGAGCGTGACGTAGGGACCGACCCTCGGCGTCGAGAATGTCTGCGCTATGCCCTCGGCGCAGCCCGGCCAACCCGGTGTGGGAATCTCCAGGTCGGCGCAGCTCGTCCAGCCGTAGAAATAGAACGGGCCGTCGCAGAAGAGGCCGTACCTGGTACCCGCGACCTCGACGACCTCCGCGGCGATCACGTATATGTCGTACCGGCCCGCCTCGCCCGGGGCGGCCACGTCGAGGTCCACGCAGTCGACCAAGAGGAAATCGCAGGTGTTGATCACGGAGTCGTGCGGACCCGCGTAGTGAAGGGCCCATTTGCCGTTCGCGTTGCGGCCGGGAGGAGGAGGCGGAGGCGGATCGGTGCTGCTTCTGCCCGAACAGGTGACGTCCGAGCACAGATCGAGCCCCGTATCCACGGTGCAGTGCAGGTCCCCGGTCGCCGTGGGCTCGAACGCCACCGTCACCTCCCTGGACTCGCCGGAGGCCAAAGAGTACGGCCCGCCTCCGGCTGTTATCGCGTAGTGATCGCAGGACTCGGTCACCGAGCCGGATATGATTGACGTTCCGGTGTTGGTGATCGTAAACGACAACTCCGAGCTCGATCCCAAGAGCACCGTTCCAAAGCTGAGACTGGCGGGAGAGACCTCGCAACTCGTCGAGATGCCTTTGCCCGTGCATGACACGTTCGGGCACAGCTCCTCCCCGAGATTCACGGTGCAGTTCTTCCACCCAGTCACAGTAGGCGAGAACCGCACCGTCACCTCCCGCGACTCGCCGGGGTCCAGCGAGTACGGGCCCCCTCCTGAGACTATTGCGTAATAACTGCAGGACTCGCTCACCGTGCCGTTCAACGTCCAGCTCCCGAGGTTGCTGATCGTGAAAACGCTGTCCGCGCTCGAGCCTATCTCCACCTCCCCGAAGTTGAGGCTGGCGGGCGATACGTCGCAATCCGCCGAAACGGCGTGGCCGGTACATGAGACGTTCGGACACAGCTCCAGTCCCGTGTCCACCGTGCAATCGAAGGTCCCCGCCGCCGTCGGGCGGAACCGAACCGTCACCAGGTGCCACTCGCCCGGCTCCAGCGAGTAGGAGGAGCCGCCGGCTATCTCGTAATGAGAGCATGACTCGGTCACCGTTCCCGAGAGAGCCTCGCTGCCGGTGTTCGTTATGGTGAAGGACAAGTCCGAGCTGGTTCCCGCCGGCACCGTTCCGAAGTCGAGGCTCGTGGGAGATGTCTCGCAAAGAGGCAGCGAGCCCTCGCCCGTGCATGACACGCTGGTACAGTAGTCGCTGCCGAGATCGATCGAACAGCTATAGGGCACCCTGGACGTGGGAGTGAACCGCACGGTGACATCCCGCGGTTCCCCGCCCACCAGGGTATAGGCCCCACCTCCGCTTACGATTTCAAAAGCGTCGCAGGACTCGCTTATCGTGCCCGACAGCGTCTCCGTTCCCGTGTTCGTGACCGTGAAGGTCAGGTCCGAGCTCGAATCGCATTCGACCTTTCCGAAGTCGAGGACGCCGGGGGCCACGTAACAGCCCCACGAAAGACCCCGGCCGCTGCATGCCACCTCGGAACACGCATCCTCACCGAGGTCTATCGTGCAGGTGCGGGTGCCCGTCGAGGCGGGAGAAAAACGCACCGTCACCACATGCGACCCCCCGGGCCCCAACGCGTAGGAGCCGCCGCCCGCAACGATTTCGTAGTGCTCGCAGGTCTCCTCCACGGACCCGGTTATTATCCAAGTCCCGGGGTTGCTTATGGTGAAGTCCAGGTCCGTGCTCGACCCGACCTCCACCCCTCCGAACTCGAGGCTGGAGGGCGAGACATCGCAGCCGGCCGAGCCCGCCGCAGCGCAGTCGATCGAGCCGCCTCCTCCGAACCCTATGGTCGAGAACGCGGAAGGGGCGGCCGTCGGAAAGCAAAGCGGCGCGGGATCGCTGTTGTCGCACCACTCCGCGTGCCCCACGCGCGGGTCGGGCCCCGTGCTGAGCGATACCGAGCCGCCGTAGACATAGACGTCCAGTATGCCCACCGTCACGGTGGGCCCCGGGGCCGGCACCGCGCCCCACGTCACGGCGTTTCCCTCGCCACACCCGGGCCAGCCGTCCGTCGGGATCTCCAGCTCGCCGCAGCTCATCCAGCCGTAGAAGAGAAGCGGCCCGTCGCACGAAAGCCCGAACCTGGTGCCCAGGACCTCGTCCACGTCCACGCCGAGCACATAGATGTCGTATCTGCCCGGGCCGCTCGGCGCATCGACGGTCACGCTCTCGCAGGCGCTTACGGTGAAATCGCAGGTGTTGGCCCTGGAATCGTGCGGTCCCGCATAGTGAAGGGCCCATTTGCCGTTTTGATTGGGATAGCTCGTCTGGCTCGACTCTCCTTGGACATCCGTGCCCCCGCCCGCGATCCAGGCAAGGAGCAGAATACCCAACAATGGAACCAGAGATTTCTTAGCAAGAGTCATCGTTGAACCTCGCTTTCTCCAGCGGAGGAGGTCCCGTCCCTCTAGTCGACGACCACCATCTTCCTCTCCGCGGTGAATCCCTTCGCTCGGATCTCGTAGAAGTACACGCCGCCCGCCACCCGACGACCCGCGCCGTCACGACCGCCCCACGTCACGGAGTTCGTTCCCGCGCTACCACGCTCCTCCATCGTCCTCACCAAGCGGCCCGCCGCGTCCAGTATCCTTATCCGCACCTCCCCCGCCTGCCCCAGCGAGTAGTGGATCGTCGTCACTCCTCCACGGCTAAGCGGGTTGGGCACGTTCTGAGACAAACGGTACTGCGCGCTCGCTACACTCGACATGACCTCGTACGGTCCGAAAAACGTGCTGCCTCCGTCTCGCCTCACTCCCTCCAGCTTGTAGTAGTACAAAGTGCCGGGGATGACCTCCGTGTCCAGGTACGAGTACCCGTAGCCTCCCTCGCCGGCCCCGTCCACGGGTCCCTCGCCCAGCCTCACGTAACCGACATCCTTCGTGCCCGCGCTCCTGTGCACGTAAAACTCCCTGAAGCCCGCCGCGTCCGCGGGAGACCACTCTATCTCTATCCCTCCGTCCACGGCCTTCGTCCTTACACCCACCAGGCCGGCAGGCACCATCGAGCAGGGGTTGAAACCCGCCACGCCGAAGCCCACCTTGCCGAACGCTCCCGGATTGGTCGTCTTGTGGCAAAGAGGCGAGGGCTGCGACCCGTCGCACCACTCGGCAAAGCCCACCCTCGGATCCGCTCCCGTGCTCAGCGACACCGCGCTTCCGTACGCGTACACGTCCAGGATCCCAGCCGTCACGTGGGGACCGGCCTGCGGGGCAGACCAGGTCTGAGCGTTTCCCTCGCCGCAGCCGGGCCAGCCGTCGGTCGGTAGCTCCAGGTCGGTGCAGCTAGTCCATCCGTAGAAGTAGAAGTCGCCCTCGCAATAGAGCCCGTAACGCAGCGCGGCCACCTCGTCCACGTCCACCGCGAGCAGGTATATGTCGAAGCGGCCCGGGCCTCCGGGAGCGTCCACCGATATCTCCTCGCAGCCCACCACGTCGAATGAGCAGGTGTTCGTCTTCGAGTTGTGAGCACCCGCGTAGTGGAGCACCCACTTGCCGTTCTTGTTGGGGGCGGGAGGTGGAGCCGCAGTACTGAATCGCCGGCAGGCGCTCCATCCGCTGACGCCTCCGCAGCTTCCTTCTGATCTGACCCTCCACCAGTACTCAGTACCCTCGTTCAGCCCCGACAAGTCCAGGAAGCAGGAAGCGGTCGAGTGCACGGATCCCGTGCCGCAGGCCTCGCCGACTTGAACTTCGTACTCCACGGCTTCGGGGACACAATCCCAACTAAGGGTGACGGAAGTCGGAAGATCGCCCTCGCCATCCGGTGGAGACACGAGCGAGGGAATAGCCAGACTGTCCGCCGTCTTACTGAAAGTCCGGCAGAGGGTCCATGGTCCCCACGTGCCGGAGCACATGACCCTGGCGCGCCAATGGTACTCGGAGCCGGCATCCAGCCCGGATAGCGTCATCTGTGACTCGTCGAGCACATAGGTCGTTCCGCTGCCGCAGGCGGAGCCTACCTGGACCTCGTAACTCTGCGCCGAGCTTACGTCGGCCCAGTCAAGCTCCACCTCTGCCCCTAGGCATTGCGCCCCGTCCGCCGGCGACAACAACGCCGTCTCACATCCCGTGGCGCCGCCGCACCCGTGCAGAAGATGCTCCAACAGAAGAGCCACGTCATCGTCATCCACCACACCGTCGCAATCGAAATCGCAGCAGCACTCACCTGTGCCGAGCACGTTCTGGCAGTAATAGAGGTCATCCTGCCCTACATAGCCGTTCCCGTCGATATCGAGGGACTTCACACAAGGAACGGCGATGTCGGAACAGCCGCAGATTTGAAGGTACGCCTGGGAGCCGGCGGAGCATCCCTTGAGGCGCAGACAAAACTCCACCATCCCGTTGTGGTCGCTCGGGTACTCCGGAAAAGCATATGGGTATGTGGAGTCTTCATCCTGCTCCGGACACCAGATCAAGCCCGCTTCGATCTCGCTGAAATCGAGCCTGATGCAGTCGAATCCCACGACCGGAACTTGGCACTCAGAGTCCGAGTACAAGAATACAGTGTAGGGTATGTCCCCACCCGGGCAGACCACCATGCAGCTATCCGCCGTCACGCAGCTGCAATTCACGGCAGCACTGGTCGCGGCCCAAGGGGCTAACAGGCCAATCGCCGCAACGGTCAATCCCATCCTGTAGTTCACGGATTCCCCCTTCCTCTCGGCGTTCCCGTCTCTAGTCCACGACCACCATCTTGCCGTCTTGATCGGAAACGGTGCCGCCGAACGCGTCGCCACCCCCGGTAGCCACCCTGGCAATCATCAACAGGGCCGGAATCGCAATCGCCAGGGAGAATGAGGGCTTACGAGCGACAGACATGGCGCCACCTCCACCTTTGCCTGCGATGGCTCCCATTGGCTTACTGAGCGGGGCGGTTCGTTGCGGCGATTGCGGCGTGGGGAGGCGGTACCCGGCGCCTAGCTAGAAAGACCCGGCTTGCGCCATGCGCACACCGGGTCCACAAATTCGATGGTGATGATTTCGGAGGATTCCATCCCGAGCCTCCCTGAGATCATTGCTGATATAATTTAGCAGAAATGCAAGATACTGTCAACTGAAAAGCCTTGACGTTAGGTAAGGTAAACCGCAAGCCCCGGCTGAAGGCACCCGCCTCTTTGGGCCCGCGAGCGTGCTCGGCATATGGCCATACGTGGATCGGGATAGGGGCGGCGGGCGTACGCCAGCCGATCCCGTCCCACACGGCCGGTTGACAGCGCCAGTCACGGCGCTGCGTGCCATGCCCGGCGCACCTGGAAAGAAAAGGGCCGGAGCGCTGCCGCTCCGGCCCCCTTCGTTCGGGACATAGTCCTTGCCTTATCCCATCCCTACTGGATGAGAATCATCCTGGACGTCGCCTCCTTCGCGCCGTAGGTCAGCCTGCAGAAGTAGACGCCGGAAGGCGCCTTGTCGGCGTTCCAGCTTATTGTGTGGAAGCCGGCCGGCATCTCGCTGTCGGCAAGAACGACGACGCGCTTGCCCGCCGCGTTGAACACCTCGAGCCTTGCGTGGCCCGCCTTGGGCAGGTTGAACCCTATCAAGGTCGAGCCGGTGAACGGGTTCGGGCGGTTGGGCGCGAGGTAGAAGCCCTTGCGCGCTCCTGCGGCGGCGATCGCCTCGCCGTTCGCCGACACGTGCCCGCTCTCGCAGGACAGTGTCACCACGTTCGAGCCGGGATCGTACTCGCAGGAGGCGTGGGTTACCTCCGTCACCTCGAAGCACCACTCGCCGGAGCAGCTCCTGGTCTTGCCCGTCTCGAAGAACACGGAGCCGTCGGTCCCCGTCACGCCGCTGTAGGTCCCGCCGACCGGGCCCGTCGCCGTTACGTACACCGTCGCGTTCGCCATGGCCGCCCCGTTATTATCGCGGATCCAGACAGTGCACTGCCCGCTACAGTTCGGCCCGGCGGTCTTCCTGGTCACGGCCATATCGTGCACGTGCATGTAGCAGCCGCCCGAGCTTACGGTTATGTAGTCGGTCTTGACCTCGGTGTCCGAGCCGTACTCGTTGGTCGCTGTCAGGGAGACGGTATACGCGCCGTCCGCGTCGTAGGTGTAGGACGGGTTCTGGACCGTGGAGGTCCCAACCCCGTCGCCGAAGTCCCAGCTCCAGGAGGTCGGGCTGCCCGATGAGAGGTCGGTGAAGTCTACCGTGAGAGGGGCCGGTCCGGACGTGGGGCTGCCGGAGAAGTCCGCCACAGGCGGCACGGATCCGCTCAGCGACTCGATGTACATATAGTCGATGAAGATCGCGTCCAGGCTTCTGTTGCCCTGGGTGCGGTCCGTGTCCGTCACGCGGATGTACACGGTGCCGCTCACCGTCGGCATAGAAGCGGAGTAAACCGTTTCCGTCGAGCTGTTGACGGTCAGCAGGGACGTGTAGTTCGTGCCGTCGGTGGAATAGGCGAAGGTGAAGTCGTCGCCGTCGGAGTTGTTGGGCCTATACGCCTCCACGTAGAAGGTCACCGAAGAGCCTGAAGCTACGTTGAAGTCCCACTTGTGTTCCAGGTAACTGTGCCTGAGGTTAGGCCTGCCCCCGGATTCCTGCTCGGTTATCACCTCGTATGAGTCGTCGCTGACGTGCGTGTCCGTATAGTCGCCCGTCACCGTTCCCGACACCGGGATGTCGGAGAGGGCGAGGGCCTTGACTACTTCGCCAGATGTCACGGTGATGTAGTCGGCCTTCGTCTCGGTGTCCGAGCCATAGGCGTTGGTTGCGGTCAGGCCCACGGTGTAGGCGCCCTCAGAGTCGTAGGTGTACGACGGGTTCTGCTCCGTCGAGGTCCCCACGCCGTCGCCGAAGTCCCAGTACCAGGACGTCGGATCGCCGGTCGAGAGATCGGTGAAGTTGACCGTGAGAGGCATCACGCCGGACGTAGGATCGCCCACGAAGTCCGCCACCGGCGGGACCTCGCTGGAGGTCACGGTGATGTAGTCGGCCTTCGTCTCGGTGTCCGAGCCATAGGCGTTGGTTGCGGTCAGGCCCACGGTGTAGGCGCCCTCAGAGTCGTAGGTGTACGACGGGTTCTGCTCCGTCGAGGTCCCCACGCCGTCGCCGAAGTCCCAGTACCAGGACGTCGGATCGCCGGTCGAGAGATCGGTGAAGTTGACCGTGAGAGGCGCGTCACCGGACGTGGGATCGCCCACGAAGTCCGCCACCGGAGGATTGTCGCCGTAGGTCAGCGCGGCGTAGGCGTCGATCCGGCCGTAGCCGTAGTACTGGTCCCAGCCGTCGGCCCCGAGATCCACGGCCGTATTGTGCAGGACCGTGCGGATGTTCTCGACGCCCGTCTGGCCGTTGGAGATCATCATCGCGCAAAGCCCACTTACATGCGGAGCCGCCATCGAAGTGCCTACGTAGAACCAGTAGCCGAAATCGGTAGGATCAGCCAGCGTCGCGGGAGGGCCCGGGTTGTACCCGGTGAAGGTCATCTGCAACACGCCGTCGCCGTAGCCGTCCCCGTTTTGATCGACGTCGAGATCGCCGCCGGGCGCCACGACCTCCTGATCCGAACCGTACTGAGAGTAATCAACGAGTTCGTCGTCGTATCTTGTCGCGCCGACCGCTATGACCTCCGAGTAGGCCGCGGGATATGAGACTGTGCCCGTTCCTTCATTGCCCGAGGAAGCAACCAGCACGACGCCTTTGTTGTAAGCGTATTGAACGGCGTTTTCAACGGTGGAGCCCGGGTTGTATCCCGAAGGCCACCCAAGACTCATATTGATCACCTGGGCGCCGTTGTCCGCCGCCCAGTACAGGCCGTCGGCCAGCGACCCCGCCGTGCCCGACCCGCTGTAGTCGAGGACCTTTACCGGCATCAGGGTGCAGTTGAATGCCACCCCGGCCACGCCGTAGTCGTTGTTCGTGGTCTGCGCAACGGTCCCGGCCACGTGCGTGCCGTGGGCGTTGTTGTCGTTGGGGTGGCTGTCATTGTTGATGAAGTCATAACCGGCGGTGAAGCTCGTTCCGGCGAGATCGGGACATTGCAGGTAGTCGGTCACGCCGTCCGCCACCGTATCACTCTCGTACGACGGCACCGGATAGTCCTCGTACGCGATCCCGCTGTCCAGGATCCCCACCACCACGCTGCTTCCAGTGGAGATATCCCACGCCTGGGGGCAGTTTATCTTGGGGAAGTGCCACTGGTACGGATCGTAGTAAGGGTCGTTCGGGACCATCATTGCACGGCAGACCGTGTTCAGCTCGGCGTACTCGACGCTTGGATCGCCGCGGAGAAGCTCCACCAGCCTCTGCTCGGCCATTCCGGCCGGCACCGCGAGCTTGCGCACGCCTGCCCGATGCAGGGAGAGCTGCCTCGCGCCGAGGGTTCTGTGGATCTGTTCTATCTGGGAGTCGGGAACACCGTCCTTGTACTTGACCAGCACCTCTCCGCGGACGTATTCGACTCCGTCCATGACGGCCACTCTCTCCGAAATCGATCTTGTCTTGAAGTCTTGAGCAGAGGCGGGTGCAGCGATGAGAAGAAAGAGGCAGAGCGCAGCCAGTACGCCCACCAAGGAATGCCTTTTCATGAGGGACCTCCTTGAATCACTTCGCAAGGTCTATGGATATGGGTTGCGGATCTGCGCCGTAAAGGCGCGCGGAAGCGGTGAAGATGGTTCGGGGCATCACCCCCTTTGCCTGGAAACGCTCGTTGGAGGTTCGCAAGCCCGAGAACCCGGCCGTGGAACGCCGGGCTTAGAGCTCCAGGTCATCGGAGGGAACGCGGCTCTGCATGAGAGGGCACCCCCCATCAAACCCCGACAGGATACCACAGCGGAAGGCGCAAATCAAGAGCTCGGTGAAGGGGCGTTGGGAATGGGAAGGGGCGTCGGTGCCGGAGATGCTGTGCGGGGCCGAGCAAGGGCGCCTCTCAAGAGTTTCGCGCGGGGTCAAGGCAAAGGCCCCGCGGCTGTACCGGCCCGGGGCCCGAGAAGGCGGTGTTCATACATCGACACGATCTGTACGGCAGCCGTCCGGCTCGAGACCCCTTGAGAGGGCGCTTCACCTAAGAAGCCGGAGCGGGCGGGCGGCTCGAGGGCGGCCGCCAGGTCACCTCTCGTTCCAGGAAAGCACAAGGAGTCTCTCCAGCTCCCTGAGCTTGTTAAGCATCTCGCTGGAGTAGAAGATGTCCGCCTGGCCGCCGATGTCGCTCCTTGTGACCTGGCCGTTGCTCAGTATGCCTCCGTAGATGTGGATTCCGTTGCCCCCGCCGGAAAGGTCGATGTCACCCAGGCCTATTATCAGCCCGTACCAGGTGAACTTGCCGGTGATTGTGAGGGAGCCGTCTACCAAAAGCAAACCGCCGCCCCAGCAGTTTCCCGATAGGTGGAGGTCGCCGTCTTTGACGTAGACGATCTTGAAGTCGTCCATTCCGCCCCAATCGGAGACGTTGGAAATAGTGCTGCTCCCTTCGTACCTGAAGTCGGCGTACGGGGAGTAGTGGGCCACATACCCCTCCAAATCGAGGTCATACGAGCACCCCTCGACGTTGGCCTCACCGTCCGGGCCTATGACCTGGTCCTCCTGGAAGGACTGGATAGCTGCCAGAATATTGTTGGGATCCTCAGTCGTCACTATAGCGGTCACGCCGGGCGCCCCGGGTATGCTGTCGCCGGTCGCGGGATCGTGGTCGTATCCGCTGATCAGAAAGGCGTTGCCGTCGAACTTGAAGTTGTCGTCCTCGGAGTATATGCAGGTCTTGACGTAAGGGCCGGGCCTTTTCACCAGCTCGACCTCGAGCGTACGGCCGGCAGTGCCGCGCTCACCCCGGGCCGTGACGTAAACCACCGGAGAGCCGGAGACCGGGTTCTTGCGCGGCCGCGTTGTCGGGTTGTCATCGTGGTCGCCGTACCGGATTAGGTTGCCGGAGCCATCCAGGCCGTAGCTGACTCTCACCCACGGGTAGTCTATGGGGTCGGCCAGGGCCGACTGGGCGCTGAGCACCTCCGGATAGGCCTCGCCGGACTCGTCGATAAGCCCGTCGAGGTCGTTGTCAACGCCGTCGCTTTCCGTGTGGGCGTAGTCCGGGTCCCTGGAGGAGTTTCCGGCGGCCGTGACCAAGTAAAGCCCCCATCCTTTGTTCGGGTTCTGCATGTTCTCGCCCACGTACGATCCGGCGCCGACATCGGACAGCCGGGCCATCGCCTCGTGAAGGCCCCCTTCGGCCGCGTAGAGCGCCTGGCTGTATCTGATCTCGTTGCCCACGATCTGCGTCTCCGTCCGGGAGGTCGTCATGAAGACTGTCCCCAGGGCGGAAAGCCCCATGAGCAAGAGCAGCGTTATTGCCAGGGCGCTGCCTTCCTGGTCTTCTCTGCACGATTTCACCGTCATCTTTGCACCTCGATTCCTGAGTCCCCCGCCATGCGCCCGCGCCGCCTGGCGTCGCTTCTTCCCTCCGTCAACGCCGTTCCCATCACTCCCACCCCTCCGCGGGGCTAGCTGCCTCCGGCTACCGGGATCTTCGTGTTCCCGGAAGCCACCTGGAGGTTGAGGGGCAGGTTTCGCGGAGTGATAGCCGTTGACAACGTCACCCTCGTGTAATCGTCCTGAAGCTGGTCTTTCGCCTCGCTCTCGGCGACCACGGTTATGCTGATGGACGCAACGCGCACGCCGTTGCTGCCGCCTATCGGCCTGCCCAGCGCGGTCGTGTCCGAGACGGTGTGCCCGTACTCGGGCGCGTAAGGATCGTCGACGTTCTGATCTATGAGAGAAACCCCGTTGGCGTCGAGATAGTCGAAGAGGGGAACGTCCAGGCTCCCGTCCTCGTCGGTCTGCTGTGTAATGGAGGAGCCGAAAATATCCCCGTATCCGCTCACAGGTTGGGAGTTGGGATTGTAGCTGTCGCTCACGATCCGCCGTATGACCATGTCCTTGGGATTCGGGGTGACGGATACCGCGAAGTCGTCCTTGTACGGGTCGAGGTAGTAGGTGATGGTCTCGCCGAGGTCCACCACGCCGTTGCCGTTACGGTCCCTCACGAAGGTGATCCGGTACTCAGAGGCCACCAGGATGGGGACCTGCACCGTCGGATCGATGCCGAAGCCCGCCAGCTTGAGTTCCCTCTCCAGCCCGCCCAGAGTGATTCGAGCGTTCTGCTGGGCCTCCGAAAGATCCATGCCGGCCGACTGAATGTCCTGGCTCGTATTGAAGATAGAGAAAGTGGCCGCCATAACGAAGGAGAAAAGGACGGTCGCGATCAGCATCTCCACAAGGGTGAAGCCATCTCGTCTTCCCAGCTTTCCAACCTTGATCTTCTTCATCGTTTTTCACCCATCCACTTCGGCCGATGGCGGCCGTTGCCATAGTCCGCTTGACAGACGTTACCGAAGAAGTACGCCTCAACGGAATATGTAAGTCTCGAGCACCACATCCCTGGTCCCCTTAGAGGTCTCCCACGACGTCGAAACCGTCAGTCCCTTCATGCCGGCCATCGGCGTGCCGTCGACAACGGTCCAGTTTCTCGTGTATACGCCGGTGGAGTCGGAGTAACTGCCCTGGACGAGAGAGGCGCTGCCCGAAGGCGAAGCCTGAAGCTCTTCGAGCTTCTCCTTCGACAAGGCCACGGCCGTGGTGTTTATCTTGGCGCTGTTCACGAATCTGGTTCCCAGCGGAAACACCGTCGCCACGCCAAGAAGGCCGATTGCCAGAAAGACCATCGCGAATATCAGCTCTATCAAGCTGAATCCCGCGCGCCCTTTATGATCGAACCTCTTTCGTAATGTCCCTTTCACGGTAACCCTCCACGAAGGCGGTGACTGTCATTACTCGGCTTCGGCCTGGTATTCTTGGAGCTTCTTCGCGTGGCCGGTGGCTTGGCTCACGAACAGCATCCTCTCGCGGCCGTTCTTGTTTCTTATCGTGATCGATCCCGTCGCGTTGGCGGTGCCGTTGGGGTGCAGTATCAGCTCGTCGTTCGGGAAGGGATTCCACGGGCCGTTTCTCAGGTCCAGTCCTCCCGGAAGGCCCACCGGGCCGATGATAGCTTCCCCGGCGTCCGCGACCCCGTTGTTGTTGTCGTCGTCGATTATTACGTAGGTGTCGGTCTGAGGGTCCAGCGCAATAATATAGTCGTTCGACTCTGCAACGGCCCTGTGCCTGCACAGCCTGATATCGCCCACCAGATTGCTGGCGGAGCCCTCGAGCCTGGAATTCCGGACATACTGTACGATCGACGGCATTGACGCGAGAGCGAGCAACCCCGCGACGGCGAGGGCGACCCCAAGCTCTACAAGGGTGAACCCACCGCGTGTGTCTAGTTTCGATCTCATAACAGATGCGCCTCCTTCATGGCGGCTCTCTTTCGCCGGAGCCGGAGCTATTTCAACGCCTTTCACTGCAAGGTCAATGCCACGAACAAGTGATAAACACAAGATGTGACGCCGGCCACAATGGCCGGTAGCGCATACAGTTGCGCCCCAAGGCAAAATGAGGACGCAAGGGCTGTCTGCATCATCCCTGAATTCCGGCTCGATTTGCACGGCCGTATTGCCCCATGCAACGGAGGCCCTGAGCCGGGCGACGGCGGAGGTTCGAGCAGCCTGTCGTTCGAGGTCCGCGTTCCCCACAGGTTCGACGTCGAGTTCGAGTCCATGGGCGGGGGCCTGGAGCTTATCGACCTCGAGGGCGAGTTCGGCGGATCGACCATGGGCGGGGGAATCACCTTGAAGAACCTGAAGGGCAAGGCGAGGCTCTCGACAATGGGTGGAGAGAGAGGTCACCGACTGTGAGCTCGACGGCGACGTCAGCACCGCGCACGGGCGCCTATGGCTATCCCGCCAACGTCATCTTCTTGACGTCGGTCCATCCGGGGGCCTCGAGCCTGTAGAAGTAGGCGCCGGGAGGCAAGGGTCTGCCGCTTTGATCCTTCCCGTCCCAATACTCCACGTGGTCGCTGCTTCCGCGCGTCCCGTCGACAAGCGTCCGCACGAGGCGACCCATGGCGTCGAAAACCCGCAGCCTCACGTGGCCCCCGACCTCCGTGGAGAAAGCTATCCGGGTCCTCGAGGCGAAGGGGTTCGGGGAGTTCTGGCCGAGATGATTCGAGTACGGCCTCGCGGACCCCGCGCCCACCGAGCCCTCGCCCGGGTTCGACAACGCCGTGGGGGGGCCGGGGTCGGGATCGTCAAGCGCTATCACCGTGCGGGCCTGGAGCACTTGAAGGCCGTCGGCGCCTCCCGCGACGTAGGCGTAGTTGTTCACTATCTCAACGCCGTACGCGAAGTCAGGCGAATCGCACTTGGCCACGAGCATCATCGATTGCAGGTCGCCGACGGACACTACTTGCAGCCCTCTGTCTCCCCCCGCGACAAAGGCGAAGTCGCCGGCTACGGCAACGCCGAAGGCCGTCCCATAGCTCTCGTAGCAGCCCACCTTGACTGGAAAAGCGGGATTGCTGATGTCAACGACGTGCAGGCCGCCCGCGCCTCCCGCCACGTAGGCTACGTCTCCGCTGATTGCCACGCCCCAAGCCGTGCTGCATATATCATGATCGCCCACGACGAACGGCATGTTCGGGTTGCTTACGTCTATCACTTGAAGTCCGCCCGCGCCCGCGCCCACGTAAGCGTAGCCGCCGTTGACGGCGATCCCGTAGGCGAATCCTCCGGTGAGGCAGCTCCCGGCGGCGACCGGGGAGGACGGAGAGCTTACGTCTATAATCCGCAGGCCGCCCCCGCCGTCGGCCACGTAGGCGTAGCCGCCGCGGACCGCTATGCCTTGCGCGTAGCCCGGCGTGTCATGGGCCCCCACAAGCTCCGGCGAGGCCGGGTCGCCTATATCCAGTATCTGAAATCCGCTCAGGCCGTCCGCGACGTACGCGAAGCCGCCGCTCACCGCGACGTCCAAAGCCGCGTCCCAAGCTCGGTGACTTCCCACGAAACCGACCTCGAAAGGCCTGAGGTCGGGGTCGCAGCCGCCGGCCTCCACGAGCATCGACGGGCCGGTCTCTTCGACGTAGCCTCCGGCGCCGGAGGTTCCGGGCCCCTCCCCCGCCCGGCACTCCGGCGGAGTCGAGTAAGACAGAAGAAACAGCACAAACGTCAGAGAAAGCGCAGTACGAGCTATTGTGGTATGTCTCACGGCACGAACCTCGCAGAATCGACGCCGCGGTGAGTGGAGGCGAGCGCTACCGGCGCCGCGTAATCGCAACGCACGGTAGTAGGCTAGGAAGAAGACCGTTTTCTCTATGACTCGCCCTCGCTCTCACCGCCGGCATCCGGCTGTAGTTGCATCGCTCAAAGGAAGTCCCTGCGATATGTCGGGCAACTAACATGCCACCGTTGGAGCTAGTTCGGCGAGGCGAGCGAAGACGCGAAAGCTCAATGAATATATGAAGATCTGAAGTGGGATCCCGCGCCGGCGAAATGCTCGGCGCTAGAATGCGCGCGCAGCGGAGATGCAGATTGCATTGGGATCCGTGAGCGGCAAGCTCAATATGCAACAGAGAGTGCGCGAGTTCGCGCAGCCTTTATTCATCTCAGGCACTTGAAGTCGGCGGTGGGCACGGGAAGATCTCCGCCGCATCTGGAGCCTACCAGCTTGATCTCACCGCAATCTCCCAAGTCGAGGATGCAATTGTAGGAGGATGCTTCGCCGGGTGAGAAGCGCACGACCACCTGATGCTCTTCATTCGGCGCGATCACCTGACTGCCCCCGCCCAATGTGATTTCGAACCCGCCGGCGCACCCGGGCTTTATCCGGATGTCCAAGGTCAGGGGCTGGGGGTCGAGGTTCTTGATATAGAAGGCCTCGGTGCTGGAAAGGTCGGCATCGAGGCATCCGAAGTTGTGATACATGTCGTCGTCGCTAACCCAGCATCCGCAGCTCGACCTGCCAGTGCAGAACACCGAGTCGGCCAGCGGGTTGCCGGTCTCGATCCAGCAACTGTCGGTTTCGTCACACGAGGTGGGACTGAACCTGACGATCACCTCCGTGGACTCTCCGGGTGAGAGGCTCCAGGAAGGCGCGGATAGGACCGCGAACGCCGGACAGGTCTCCCTGAGGTGCCCCTCCTGCGCGACACAGCCCGTGTTCACTATCCAGAACGCCCGATCGCCGTTCATCCCCTTCGGGACTTCACCGAAGTCCAGAGTCGCCGGACGCACCTCGCACGCGGCCCCTCGGCCGGTTCCCGTGCAGGGGACGGGCGCGCATGCGCCGTGACCGGTCTCTATTTCACGGTCGTAAAGGCCGCACCATATTGGGCTGAATCTCACGGTGAACGCCGCGGACCGACCGGGCTCCAGGGAGTAAGTCGCGCCGTCCTCGATGGAGAACTCCGGTCCGGGCGCTGAAACTTCACCGGAGAGGGTCTCGCAGCCGACGTTGGTCAGCACGAAGGAGAGATCGGAGTGGAATCCTATGTCGACCGCTCCGAAGTCGAGGGCGGGCGGCGAGACCTCGCACTTCGCTCCGCCGCCGATTCCCGCGCAGGATACGGCGCCGCAGCCGGCGTTACCGGTCTCCACGACGCAGCGCGACGTTCCGCAGGCCGCGGGCGAAAACCGCACTGAAACCTGTTGGGACCCGCCGCCGTCCAGAGAGAACGGTCCCGCGCCCGAGATCAGCTCGAAGTCATCGCATGACTCGACCACCTCGCCGTCAACGGCGAAGGACCCGGCGTTCATTATGGTGAACGCAAGCACGGAGTCGGATCCCACGTCCACGGAGCCGAAGTCCAGCGACGACGGCGTAACCAGGCATTCCGACTCGCGGACCACGAAAGCGCATGAAGCGGGCTCGGAGGTCTTTTCCTTTTCGTCCTGGGCTAGGACGTAGAAGATGTTCCTGCCCAGCGGGGGGCTCTGCAGGGTACATGACTCGGCGGTCGTCCAATTCTCCGGGGTGTCGTCGTTGAGGCCGTGAAAATAGCCGGATATGCGGCCGTCGCGGTCGGCCCCCTGCCACGCGAAGACGCAGGGGATCCCGTAAGGCACGGTATCCGGAGGGCAACTCAGGCTCTCTATGCTCGGAGCGAAGTTCTTGGCGTCGTCATCGCCGCAGTGAACGCAGGTCAAGAGAATCGCCGCGCAGAGCAAGACTGCAGCGGTGAGCCTCATGGCGCTTTCAATGGGTCTCATTGCATCTACCCCCGTATCATGGCCGCTCACCGGAGTCCGGCTGAGTCGATCTTAACATCAACCTATGCGCCGCGCCCATAGAAAAGAGGCCACGCCCAGCGCGTAGCACCCCACCCCGCACCAGAACGAGGCGGATATCCCCGCCGCAAGGGCCACCGCCACGGCCAGGACCGAGGCGTTGACCGACGCCGCCCCGTTCAGCCCCCAAAGCCACGGGGTCACCGCGGGAGACCTCCCCGCGGCCAGCTTCATGCCCAGAGGAAACGCCATTCCCATGAACAGACCGATGGGGAACAGCATGGCCACGGCCAGCGCTATCCGCGCGGGGGTGCCGGCGGCGGAGAGCGAACCGACGGCGCGCGGCGCCAGGAGCCCGAAGGCGATCAGCGCGCACAACATCAACGCCAGCCGCAGGACCGCGCCCGCCGCCCTTTCTCCGGGCTTGATCCCTCTGGTGGTGTAGCTGCCCAGCCCGCTTGAGAGCAGCAACGAGAAGAGGACGACCGACAGCCCGTACGTCGGGTGACCGAGGAAAACGATGAGCCTTTGCATCTGGGAGATCTCCACGAACATGAAACCCAGCCCGATGGCAATGAAGAAGATGAACAGCGGCGCCGCCGAGGCCAAGGCCTCTTTGTGCGCCGTCAAGGCCAGGGGCACTACTATGCACAGCGCGGTGAGTCCCATGACTATCAACAGGAGATGTCCCAGCACGGACACCGCTTTCATATTGAACCGAACGGCGTTTTCAGGCGGCTCATCGTCGCCGAAAACGTCGCCCAGCCTCATCATATTGAAGAAGAAAGGCCTGTCGTCGGTGGGAGGCGAGATATCGAACGGGAACCTCCGGGCGAGCTCCGCGCGATCCTCGGCCGATGCTATCGCCGCGAACTTGGAATCCAGAGCGCTCTCGGGGCTGAGCACCATGTCGAATCGAAGCGCGCGTACTATCTCGCGCAGGGAGTCCACGTCGTCCTCGCTGAACGGCTGCGGACTGACCAGGATGGTGCCCACACCGTGCGGGATGTTACGCATTCTGCCCCGCCAGAGGCTCCTCACTATGACTATGTGGTCGCGGGGCGTCTCCACGCCCAGCCGGTCCAGCGAAGCGGCGGCCAAGGAGGTGAGCCTGTACATCTCCGCCGGGCTGTCGCGGTAGTACCACCTGGAGAAGGTGAGCGCGCCGCCCGGCTTCAGATGCCGGAGAAAAACCTCCCATGCCTCCACGGTGTAGAGCGAGTTCTCCGCCAGGACAAACGCGCCCGCGGCCGTCGCCGCCCAGGTATCTATCAGAGAGACCTGTATGATGTCGTACTTCTCGTCGCCGCCCGCAACGTAGCTCCTGGCCTCGCCGACGACGAAATTCACCTTGGGGTGGCGATCGAGATGCCCCGTGAACCTGCCGAACTTCTCGTTCACCGTCTCCAGTATGTCCTCGTTTATCTCCACCGCCGTCACCGAGCTCTGGTCGAAGGCCAAGGCCGCGAGGACGTCCCGCCCGCCCCCGGCCCCAACGACGAGCACGTCGGAGCTCGGTCTTATGTAGTGGGCGATGTTGGTCACGTCGTACTTGAGGTACCCGACGCCGCCCACGTTCCCGTCGAACTCGGGGATTACGGTGTAGGCGCCGGCGTCGATGTTCATATGCAGTTGCCTGACCCGCCTGTCAGTCGGATAGACCGGGCTCATCCCCCATCCGAAAGGCCTCTCCATCCTCCGGACGCTGCCCCAGACCCTGATCCGGGAGAAGGAGTTCCATCGCTCGTAGGAGGCGGGGGATTCCTCGGCCCCCTTGACCCAGACGAGGCGTATCAGTGGTCGTCCTTTCGAGATCATGACGGTGTTGACCGCCGCGAAGGCGCCCAGCGCGACGCACAGCGCCACGGCGATTCCCCCCGCCGCTTTCAGGCTCGCCTCCGAGGCGAAGAGAAGCGCCCCCGCGGCGGCGGCGGCGCCCACCACGAAGACAGCGGTGGGACCGTCGGTCAGGTCCAAGGTGTACACGAGCGCGATGCATCCGAGCGCCGCGCCCGCGAGATCCGCCGCGTAGAGCCTGCCTATCTGCCAGGGGAACTTCGTGAGGGCCACGCTCACGGCGATGCCGCTGAATATGAACGGAACGGACACCACGGAGTACGTCAGGGCGAGCCACGGCCACTCCGGCGTCTCGCCCTCGATCACGAAGGGGATCCTCATGTGTATCAGGAAGCAAAGGACGGTCGTCGCGGCGAAGAGCAGGGAGCTCCATGCCAGGCTGCGCTTGGCGCCCGCTGGGGTGAACCGGCCGGGCATCAGGTATACTACTATAGCCCCGACCGTCAGGCCGAACATGGCGATGGAGACAGCCATGAACGAGTAGTGGTACCACATGGTCACGCTGAAGATCCTGGTGAGCAGGATCTCGTACATGAGCGTGGCCAGCGCTACCACGAACAGGCCCGCGTAGGCCCGCTTTCCGGCTGTTGTCTCAGGGATCATAGTCCGCCGGTAGGCCGCCGCCGTACGGCGCCGCTCCGGAGCGAGGCCGCCGTCTCAGGCCCTTCGCCTCTCTACTCCGGTACCCATATCTTATCGGCGAAGACCACCTCGGCGCGCGACACGAAGGAGAGCTCGTTCGGCGACTTCGTGAAGAAGATCAAACCCTTGTACGAAGTGAGGTACTTGTAGTGTTTCTTTCGCCAGCCGCCCTCGGCCCTGACTATCAGCGGCTCCTCGGTCTTGCCGGCGATCATCTGAAACGCATCCGGATCCACTTTGACGATCGCGCCGCTGGCCTTCGTGGCATTCGCCATCGCGGCCGCGGCGGCGGCCGCCGCTCCCCCAGCATAAGCCATACGCTACACCTCCGGCAACACGGGCCTCTGCACCGGCCGTGGGACGGCCGAACGTGATCATGCCTTCCCGGCCGGGGCCACGGCGTCTTCGGGCCCCGTCCCCGCCGCCCGGGCGCCCTCCGACGAAACCACGGCGTCATAGAGGGCGGAGTGAGCCAGCCCGACCCACATCATCGCCCCGATGATCCCCACGCCGAAAAGGGCGAGCCCCAGTACGAGAATGGGGATAGCTAGGAGCGCGATCAGAAAGACGGTCCAGGCGTTTCCCCGCGTAAGACGCCAGCTCTCCTTGACCGCGTCTATCGCCTCCATTTTCCGCTCCACGACGAGAAACGGGGTGAATGAGAGCCGGCACGCGAAGAACACGCCGGGGATTATGAACAGGGCGGCTCCGATCGCCACGATCACGAGGACGAAAAGATTGGCGAGCACGACGTTGAGATAATTCTCAAAGAAGTCGAACATGCTCTTGACTTCCAGCCTGACGCCCCTGACGGCTTTGAGGAACGCGTGGAACGCGCCGTACTTGAAGGGCCGGGTTACCAGAACCAGGTAGATGACGCCCAGCACCGAGAGCACGTCGTTCCCGCGACCCATTTCTCCACCCGCGTCCATGAGGGCCCACCCGGGCAAGCTCACGATCGAGGCGACCACGGTCACCAAGAAGACCTCCAACGGGTACTTCTTCAATGCCCCCCACGCACGGGAGTAACAGGCCCCCACTTCGATTCTGGGAGCTGTGGCGCCGCTCACGCCGCGCGTTTCTTCTTCGTGCATGGATGTTTCCCCCCGTAGCTCGAACAATACAAGAGCTCGCCGCACAGTCTATATCAGAACGCGGCGCCGGGCAACGATTGATCCCGCCTGATTGGATTACGCAAGATCTCATGCTAAGTTTCGCCGGTCCGGGCCGGCGGCGCCCGCTCCCGGCCGTGCCGGGCGGGCCGCACCCTCTACAGCCCCCGGGCCCGTCGAAGCCTTTGACAACCGCCCGCGGCCGGGCTTAGATTGATCTTTCCGGATCAACAAAGGAGAGGGGGATGGGGGTCAGGCTGCCGCGATTGGAATCGTTCTCGGCCAGGGTCGCAATGAGCCAGAACAGGCTCATCCTGATCCTATGCCTGGTGGTGGGCGTGGCCACGGGGCTCGGGGCTCTCGGATTCAAGTGGCTCATCGAGGCCTTCGATCGCCTTTTCTTCGACGGGCTCTGGGGCATGTTCGACTGGGCCGGCGACTACAAGATCCTCTTCTTGCCTCTCATACCGGCCGCCGGAGGCCTGCTGGTCGGCCCCATCGTGCACTTCTTCTCCCAGGAGGCCAAGGGGCACGGGGTGCCGGAGGTGATGGCCGCGGTCGCGATGCGCTACGGCAGGATAAGAGGACGCGTGGCGACGGCCAAGGCGATAGCATCCGCCATTTGCATCGGCTCGGGGGGCTCCGCCGGGCGCGAGGGCCCTATAGTCCAGATAGGCTCCGCGTTGGGCTCCGCGGTGGGCCAGTTCTTCAATATTTCCGGCAACCGCCTGCGCATTCTGGTCGGCTGCGGCGCGGCCGGCGGGATCAGCGCGGTGTTCAACGCCCCCATAGCAGGCGTGTTGTTCGCGGTCGAGATCATCCTGGGAGACTTCGGTATAAGGACGCTCACCCCCGTGGTCCTTTCGTCGGTCGCGGCGTCCGTGACCGCGCGCACCTTCATGGGGGACAGGGCCGTCTTCGAGGTGCCGCAGTACCAACTGGTGAGCCCTCTCGAGATCCCCATGTACCTCGCACTCGGAGCGCTCGCCGGCCTGGTGGGCGTTCTCTACATCAGGACGCTCTACTTCACCGAAGACCAGTTCGAGCGGGTTTCAATCCCGGGATACCTGAAGCCGGCCATAGGAGGCCTGGGCCTCGGCTGCCTGGCGATATTCTCCAGGGAGATCCTGGCGGACGGCTACGACGGCATCACTCACGCGCTGGCGGGCGGGCTCGATCTGCCGCTTGTCACCATGTTGATCTTCTTGAAGATAGCCGGCACCTCACTGACGCTGGGGTCCGGAAATTCCGGGGGCATCTTCGCGCCGTCTCTGTTCATCGGCGCGATGCTGGGCCAGGCCTTCGGGGCCGTGATGAACATACTGTTTCCCGAGGTCACCGCCCCCGCGGGGGCGTACGCGCTGGTGGGAATGGCCGCGATGGTATCCGGCGCCACGCACGCCACCATAACCGCCATCTTGATAATCTTCGAGATGACGAGCGACTACAGGATCATACTTCCTCTCATGGCCGCGTCCGTAACGGCCACCTTCGTCGCCAACAGGCTCTACCAGCAATCGATCTACACGCTGAAGCTCGCCCGAAAGGGCATCAATATAAAGTACGGCCGAGAGGTCAACATAATGAGCTCGCTGAAGGTGGGCGAGGTGATGGAGACCGAATGCGAGACCATACCTCCGGACCTTTCCCTCGAGCGCATAGTGGACAGGTTCGACGAGACCAATCTGGAAGCCCTCCCCGTAGTCCACAGGGACGGACCTTTGATGGGGATGGTCACCTTCGGGGACATACGCGACGTGTTGATGGGCAGAAGCCTCGAGGTGCTCGCCGACGTCGTGATAGCCGCGGATATCCTGACCCCCATCGACTCCGGCCTGTACCTTACTCAGGAGCAATCGCTGAACGACGCCATGCTGAAGCTGGGCATGGAGGACATACGCACTCTGCCTGTGGTGGAGTCGCCGGAGACCATGAAGTTGGTGGGAGTGCTGTCCAGGCGAAAGCTGATGAACGCTTACAACCGCGCTCTCATCACCGAGGGCCCCGAAGTCTGAAGTCCGCCCGCCGGTCCCTTGAGCGCGCGTATCAGCCGGGGGCCGTCCGGTTGGAACGCTCGCTCAACCAGGCCTCGAAGCCCGCGCGCAGGCGCTCTCTGAGCTCCTCGACCCCCCGGCCCGAGGTCGCGGCCGTAGAGACACAGTCCTGGTGCCCCGCCCGAAGGCCGTAAAGCACAGTGTCATCACGGACAAGATCCACTTTGTTGAATACCAGAACCGAGGCGGTGCCGAGCGCGCCCAGTTCCTCGAGCACGCCGTCCACGGCGGCGATCTGCTCGCTCACCCCGGGGGCGGACGCGTCCGCGACGTGCACCAGCATGTCCGCTTCCAGAACCTCGCGCAACGTGGCCTTGAAGGAGGCGACGAGTCCGTGGGGGAGCTTCCTGATGAAACCCACGGTGTCCGTTATCACGACGTTTCCCAGGTCCTTGAAGTGCAACCTCCTGGTGGTGGCGTCCAGGGTGGCGAAGAGCTTGTCCTCGGTGAAAACGTCGGCCTTGGTCAGCCTGTTGAACAAAGTTGACTTGCCGACGTTCGTGTACCCGACTATGCAGACGTTGAAGACGGAGCCGCGCCTTCGTCTCTGGACCTCCCTTTCCACGTCCACCTCGTCGAGCTTCTTCTTCAGCCTGGACAGTCTCTCTCGGATCCGCCTCCTGTCCACCTCGAGCTGGGTCTCTCCGGGGCCCCTGGTTCCTATCCCTCCGCCCAGCCTGGATAGATGGCCCCACATTCTGGTCAATCGCGGAAGGAGGTACTCGAGCTGTGCCCTCTCGACCTGGACCATGGCCTCCCTGGTCTTGGCTCTCTGAGCGAAGATGTCCAGAACCAGTTCCGTCCGGTCCACCACCCTTACACCGGTCGCCCCCTCCACGTTGCGCAGTTGCGCCGGAGACAGCTCGTCGTCGAAGATGACAAGATCCGCCCCGGCGTCGGCGCAAGCGGACTTGAGCTCCTCCAGCTTCCCCCTTCCTATGAAAGTCGTGGGATTCGGTCTGCCGCGCTTCTGCACGACCCTGGCGGCCACCTCCGCGCCGGCCGTGTCGGCCAACAGGGCAAGCTCGTCCAGCGTATCCGTGCCGTCGAAGGCGGCGGCGCCGGAAGCCAGGCCGACGAGCACCGCCGCCTCCTTCTTGTCCTCCTCGGACCGTATGTCGTAGAACTTGTTCTTCAAATCGCCTCGGCTGGCGCCTTCCGTGCTTCCTCTGTCGAGAGGCCGAGCGGCCGAACCGCCAGGGAGATCCTCGACCCGGGCCCGATCACCTCAGTGGGACCTCGAGCTCCTTGGGGAAAGTGGTGATGTTCTCGAAGCTTCCGTCCTCGCGTGCGCACACTATATCTTCAAGCCTCACGGCGATGGCCTTCGAGGGGAAGTACAGCCCGGGCTCGACGGTGAACACCGCTCCCTCGACTATTACGTCGGTGTTGGTGGGCGGTCCCGCCAGCCTGGGCCGCTCGTGAACCTCGAGACCGATTCCGTGGCCGAGATTGTGGACGTATCCCTCGGTGATTCCCTCCCCCTGCCGCAGCGTCGCGTACCCCTTCTTCTCGAAGATCTCGCAGGCGAGCTTCTGGTAGCTCCATCCTCTCTCACCCGGCTTGAGCGCGCCTATGCAGTCCATCTGCACGTCCAGTACGTCCTGGTAGAGCTTCTTCACCCGGGCGGGGGCCGCGCCCAGACAGAAGGTCCTGGTTATGTCGAAGTTGTACCCGCCGCCGAACTCCATGGGGAAGACATCCATTATGATCGGGCTCTCCACCCGCAGCTCGACGGTATCGGTGCCGTGGTTGTGAGGCACTCCCGCCTCCGCGCCCATCGCGACTATGGACCCCTGCGCCTCCAGGAGGTCGCGGCTCAGCAGCTCGTCCCTCAAGACGGCCTTCACCTTGCCGATAGTCACGCGTTCCCCCGACGGATCCAGTACCGCCTCGCCGTCGGCCTTGCAGGAGCGCAGGTACTCGACCACCTTGCCGATGGCCTCCTGGCACCTTACGCCCGCGCCCCGCATTCTCTCTATCTCTTCGGGAGACTTGGTGCACCGCGCCTCCTCGAAGACCGTCTTGCCGGTATCGTGGACGATCTCGAAACCCTTTGACGTCTCCGTCAGCCTCGTGATGATCGGGGTCATCTGGGAGAGCTCCTGCCGCCCGTAGAAGGCGACCTTGCCCTCGATCCCCATCTTGACGAGGAGCGACTTGTAGAACGCGGCTCGCGCCGATACCTCGTCGGCCTCCTTCTCCAGAAAACCCGCCAGTCCGTGATCGGCGTAGCTTGAAAGTCTGTGACCGGTCACTGCGGCATTGTCCCGCTCCATCGGGTTGTGCACCAGATGGGGAGTCTCGCCTCTCTTGTGAATGTATATGCCGTTGGTCAGGTTCGCCCCGCCCGTAACGTAGTACATGATGGGGTTGTGCTCGGTGCCGCCGACGACCACCACGGCATCCAGCCCCCTGCCGGCCATAAGTCCGTCGATGTCCGATTTCACTCTACCGCCCCTTCCCTTTGAGATCCGCAACCTCACCCGAACTCTCGATAATAATAACGCACGCGGCGGCGGTCAAGGGGGACGCACGCGCGGGGCTCGCCGCCGGACCCTTGCCGGGCTTGACCGGAGCCCGCCGGGCGTGGTCATATTCTCCCAGATGTTGCGGTTCGGTTGACGGCTCTCCCCGGAAGGAGGTTCGGGCAGATGAGATGTAGAGGACTGCCGGCATTGGCGTTCCTGTGCGCGGCCGCGCAGCTTGGCCTCGGCGCCGCGGCCCACGCCCAGGATGAGGAAGAGAAGGCGAAGGAGGAGCAGAAGACGCGGGACGTTCAATACACGGTTACGGCGGGGTTCAATTTCGCCCAGACCAGCTTCGTGGACTGGGCCGAGGGCGGCGAAGACGCCCTGTCTTATGTCATCAGCTTGAAATCGGCGTTGTTTCAGGAGAGGGCGCACGACAAGTGGAAGGTCGAAGGCTCCCTCGGCTTCGGGCAGACCAAGGTGGGGGACGAGGACGTCAAGATATCCTTCAACGAGCTCGTGGTGGACGGCAAGTACAACTACAAGCTGCCCCAGGAGTGGAGCGCATACGCGGCCGCCGGCTTCAGGTCCGCCATCGTGACCGGGTACGATTACACGGTCGAGCCGAAGCTGGAGAAGGCCTCCTTCAACGACCCCGGGTACTACAAGCTATCCCTCGGCGGCCAGAAGGACTGGAGTCAAAAGCCCAGGCTCTTCACGACCAGGGCGGGACTCGGGTTGAAGTACACGACCGCGCAGGACCATTTCGAGTTCGGATACGCGGATGACCCGGACACGCCCGAGATCGACAAGGACAAGCTCGAGACCGGTATAGACAGCGTAACGGAGCTGGACGCGAAGATCTCGGAGAACCTGCGCATTCTAAGCGCCTTGACGCTGTTCTCCACCTTCGAGGAGCTCGACGTATGGGACGTTCGGTGGGATACCGTAATCGCCGCGCAGATCAACAAGTACGTCAGCACTCAGCTCGTCTTGTCGTTCCTATTCGACAAGGACGTGTCGGGGCGCCTGCAGAGGTTCCAGATGCTGGGCATCGGCCTGACGTACACCATGGAATAACACCCAAGGAGGGCTCAGCCGGCGGTCCCCCGCCCCCCGCCGATGCGGTAGTCGTACTCGGATCCGAAAAGGCTGTGAGGTATGAAGTACACGAGCAAGGTGACGATTCCAGCCACGTAGACGGACCCGCGATTTCGGCGCCTCCCTCGATTGAGATACGCCGCCAGGAGCCAGAAGGCGAGCTCGAGGACGACCTTGTTGTCCGTCCAGTCGACGCCGTACGGGATACCGGCCCACCACACGCCGAAAGCGTACCACTGCACCAGCGGCCCGAACACGAACCCGCCCAGCACCAGCGAGATCACCGTAGCCCACATGAGCCGCTTGTAGGAGCCGTTCACGATCGCCTCGAGCAACGTGCGGATGGCTATGGTCATGGAGGCGAAGATGACCGCTATGTGAAGCACCAGCGCCCACGTCGGAACCGGCGCCTTGTACCGGGCGTAAATGGGCCTTTCCCCCGTCACCGACTCCGGCGGACCCTCTCCGTCATCCACGTAGACGAAGTACTCGTACTTTCCCGCCCGCTCGCCCAGGCTGGGAAGCGTGGCGCCGAGGCCCTCGACGGTCTCGAGGCTTCCCCGGCGCGAGAACCGAAACTCGCCGCGCCGCATCGGAACCGTGGACCACTCGTCGTCCGACTTGTAACGGCGGTACTTGACGGCCCCGCTCACGTACTCGGGCACCGGATCGAGAAGCACAATCGCCAGGTCGTTGGCTATGGTCTCGCTCCTGAGGAACTTGAAGCTCACCTGCTCCCCCGCCGCTTCGATCTCGCCCTCCAGGGGATAGGTGGGACCGGTCTTGTCCTGATAGGCGAGGCATCCGAGCGTCAGCGCGGCGGCCAAGATCCAAAGAAGCGCACTGGTCGATCGGCGCTTACGCCCCGGCGTGTCGTTCATCGGCCCCGCCTTTCACGAGATTCGCGATTCCCGGCTCACTGGTGGCCTCGCCCGCTTCGCGCGCCCAGGACGGCTTCCAGCTTGGCCTCGCGCCCGTCGCGAAGCACTACCATGGTCACGCGGTCGCCGGGCTTCTTGTCCTTCAGAAAATAGGAGAGATCGCGGAGGCTCTTACAGGCCCTGCCGTCGAAGGACACTATCACGTCGCCTCCCTGGAGGCCCGCCGCGTCCGCCGGGCTGCCCTCCCTGGCGCCGCTTATCTTCACTCCCTCGACGTCGCCGCCGCCGAAGTCGGGCACGATCCCCAGGCGGGCCCGGCCGTAGCCGCCGTATCTCTCGCCGCCCGGAGGCGCATCGGATTCACCGGCGGCCCGGGAGAACGCGATCTCCTCCTCCTTCTCGGAGAGCGAGGTCAATACGTCGAGCACAAGCGATGTCACCCGAGCTTCGCCCTTTGCGTTGATCTTTTCCCACGTATCGCTGGGCTTATGATGATCGTCGTGAATGCCCGTGAAGAAGAACAGCACCGGCACCCCCTTGGCGTAGAACGAGCTGTGATCGCTCGGGCCGTAGCCGGCCTCGGAGTAGTCGAGTCGCAGCCCGTGTTCCCTCGCCGTCCACTCGAGCATGGAGCGGAAGCCGGGCGAAGAGCCCACGCCGCCGACCATCAGCTCGCCCTCCCTTAGCCTTCCCACCATGTCCAGGTTCACCATGGCCGCAGGAAGAGAGTCGCCGGCGGGATTCGGGCCCCCCGAGGCGAGAACCTCGACAAGGTGGGACGAGCCGAGCAGGCCGATCTCCTCTCCGCTGAAGGCGGCGAACAATACCGACCTTCGAGGCGGCGGATCGATGGCGGGGACGGCACGCGCCAGCTCGAGCAGGGCGGCGGTCCCGGAGGCGTTGTCGTCGGCGCCGGGATATATTTCGCCGTCCACGACGCCCAGGTGATCGTAGTGCGCGCCTATCGTGACAAACTCCTCCGAAAGCGCCTTGTCGTATCCTTCAAGCCGTCCGAGGACGTTGTAAGTCCGCCGCGCGGTCCTGGATATCGCCGTTGACACGGCCATCTCCACGCCTTCCAGCCGGCGCGACCGGGGTTCGATCTTCTCGTCTATGGCCCCCTGCAGCTCCTCGACATCGAGGCCGGCTCCCTCGAAAAGCTCCCTCGCGGTCGCGAGGGTTATCTGAACGCAGGGTATCTTCGCCGAGGTCACACCCGCGCGCGGGTCGAATTCGAGCAGCTCCTCCTCCGCCCCTTCGTGATTGAGCGGATCCGTGAACAGCACAAGGGCGGAGGCTCCGTGCTCCCTGGCGTTCATCGCCTTGTAATTCAGATCGGAGTAATGGGTGAGAGAGGTGCCCTCGAACGGGCTGTCCTCATCCCCCTCGGCGGGCTCGTGTCTCATGACCAGCACCACCGCCCCTTCGACGTCTATCCCCTCGTAGTCGTCGTAGCCGAGCCTGGACGAGCTTATCCCGTACCCGGCGAAGACCACGTCACCGGTAACGCCCGCGGACTCGCTGAAACTCAACGGCCGAAAGTCCACGTCCGGCTCGTAGCTGCGCTCGGCGCCCCCTATCGTCGCCGAGAGCTCGTTGCCCTCGCCCACCTCCGCGCCCACGACCGCGTCGAACGCCTGCAGGTAGGAGCCTCCATCGCCGGCGGCCGCCAGGCCCGCCTCGGCGAAGACCGTGGCGATGTACTCGGCCGCCGCCTCGCACCCCGGCTTTCCGGTCCCCCTGCCTTGAAGCTCCTCGCTTGAGAGAAACCTTATGTCGTGCAGGATCCTGTCGGCGGATATCTCCGCCGCGGATCGCGTGTCTTGGGCCGCGTCACCTGTCCGGACGGCGATCGCAGCGACCATAAAGGCCGCCGCGACCAGGACGGGTCTCACGGCCCGCCTTCTGAGACTCATGCTTCCTCCCAAGATTTGCCGGCCTCCAGCACCACCTGCCTGACGACGGGATAATAGAACTCCCAGAACGAGCGCTCCCGTTCAGCGCCGAAGGTCGACGTCAGCAGCGAGGCCAAGCTCGAGTATCCGGCCATTTGGACCCAGAAATCGGATGGTCCGTTTCGTGAAAACGAAGCCGTCATGTAGAAGCCGGCGTAGGCCCCACGATATCCCACGAGACAGGGGAACGTCCCGGGGAGCCCGGCCGAAGCGAGCTTCTCCTCGCCCCAATCGGTCAGACTCAGCCTGTGCTCGGCCAGGACCTCGCTTCCTCCCTTCGCGCTCACCACCTCGAACCAGCCCCTGTACGGAACGGGCGACGTCACGTCCTCGCCCGACACCAGGCTCGCCGAGCTGAGCCAGGCGATCTCGTGGACGTCCTGTTCTATTTCGATCCCTTCTCTGAGCGCCAGGATCTGGTCGCCCTTGATGAAAACAACCGCGGGGCCGCTCACCGTCGTCACGTCACCCGTGGCCCGCAGGCGCTGGAGCACCCAGCCCGGCGCCTGCAACGGGTCGCCTATATCGTCCACCGAGAGGCCGACCCATCCGGTCCAGCGGACTCTGAAGCAGTCCTCCATCCTCCACTTGGCCTCGGAGTCGCCCACCGCCGCGAGGAGACCATCCTCTCCTATTACGGCGCCGCCGCGGGAGGTGAATGCGCTCAACGTCCGTGCGTCCGACGCGCGCAGCCATCCGGGCAGACGGGTCCTGACGAGATCTTCGCCGACCCGGGGCGGCCGAGACGTCGATGCGGCGGCCTCGTTCCCATCGGACGGCTCCATCCAGTGCATCGCGCCGGAGATCCCACCTGCGAGATATACGGCGGAGAGCCCGCGTAGCTTCGCCGGACCTAGCTCTCCCGGGTTGATCGCCCAGACAGGCCGTCCGGCCGGCCTTGTCTTCAAGTGCCTGAGGATCCAGTCCAGGCCCTGCGGTGGATTCGACATGCCCGATCCGGCGGGCGGACCCGCCACGCCCAGCTCGAGCTCGACGGGATCGCGATCCCACCAAGCGAGCCTCGGAATCAACAATAGACCGATGAGAAGAACGGCAAACGGCAGCACCCTGCTCGCGCGCATGGACAATCACCTCCAGTTTGTCTTCGGGGAATCAAAAGGATCGGTCACCCTCAAGCCTAGCCTCTGAGCAAGCCCGCGTACCATCGAAGAAACGGCTCGGTGTAGAAGGCCGCGAGCAACGCTCCCGCGGCCAGGAAGGTCCCGTACGGGACCTTGGTCTGCGCCCCTTTTCCACCGGCCATCAAAGCCACGCCGTATACAGAGCCCGCGAGCGATCCGCCGAGGACGCACAGAACCAGGCCCTTCCACCCGAGAAACGCCCCCACCATGGCCGCGAGCTTCACGTCGCCGCCGCCCAGCCCCTCGATCCCCCTGAGCTTCTGGTACAGGTACCCCACGGCGAGAAGCAGCCCGCCGCCGATGAAGATCCCGATGAGGGAATCGGTCACCGCCAGCTCGGGATTGAAGAAGCTCAGCACGAAGCCCACGACGCAGCCGCCTATCGAAAGCTCGTCGGGAATTATCATGTGCTCCCAGTCTATTATCGCTATGGCCGGCAGGAAGAGGACCAAGACCGATCTCGAGGCGACCAATCCGGGCGGTCCGCCGACGGCGATCACCCAAACCAGGAGAAGCCCCGATACCGCCTCGACTATGGGGTATCTCACGGATATGCGAGCCCTACAGTACCTGCACTTCCCTCTCAGCAAGATGTAAGAGAGTATGGGCACATTGTCATAGAACTTGATCTTCTCGCCGCACTCCGGGCACTTCGACGGCGGCCAGATGAGCGATATGTTGCGGGGAAGACGGTATATGACAACGTTTATGAAGCTGCCGAAGACCGCGCCCAGTACGAAGATGAAAGCATAGTGGAAGGCTGTCAGATCAAGTTCCATTCGCCGGTCTCGCCATCAGGTCAAGATCGATGCATCACGGCCGTCCGGACAAGCGCGGCCGGTGATCGCGGCTTCCGACGACCCCCGCGCCCCCGGTTAACGGACAAGAGCCTACCACGCCGGCAGGCGGCCGAGAAGCCTTTTGAGGAGACACGGCAAATCGGCGCGCCGGTGACCGAAGCCCGCTCGCCTATCCCGCAGGCGGCGTCTCGACTTCCACGCTCGATCACGGCATGAATCGCCCCGTCGAAGGCGATTGTTACCGTCCCGCGCGCAGCCTCAGTTCTGCTGCGCTTTGACGGTCAACGTGGATGAGTACTCGTCGAACGAGGAGGTGCTGGTTGGCGTCAGGATGCGAAACCAGAGAGTTATGCTGTCGCTCGCCGCCACGGCGCTCTCGATCGGGAAATCGGCATCGTAGGCTGAAATGTCGTTCCAGGGTCCCGAAGGGCCGGCCGTGGACCACTGGGCCCTTATGACGTCGGCTGCGTTTGAGAGGTCGCTTATCCCCCATACCTCGACCCCTTCGCTGAACTGGCTGATCCTGCCCAGGAAATCCTCCACCACGGTTCCGTCGTTGTACAGGACGGTGGAGTCGGGTGAGAGCCAGGTGTCAAGGGTCTTAGTCCCGAAAGAGAAGGTGGAGTTGTCGACGGCGACGCTTATGACCACCGCGACGAAGGCCAGATCCAACCTGTCGAGCTCGACCTGTTGCGAGGCCTGGTCGGCGTGCAGGAACGCCTTGAAGAAGAACTCCCCGGACCCCACGTCGTCGTCGAAAGCGCCGCAGTTCGAGCTTATCTCGGCCGCGGTGTTGGTCTGCGAGTAGCCGGTCGCGCCCACCCAGGCGGAGCCGTTCCAATAGTACCAGCTCGATCCGTCGTTCGATATCTGATACCCGACGCTGCCCGCGTTGCCCGGGCCCAACGTCTCCGAGAAGGAAAGCAGGGAGACGTACGCCTGTCCCGTCGCGTTCTCGACCGTCGGGTTGCCCATGGGATAGTGAGCGGGCCCCACGGAGACCGACTCGATCTCCGGAGTGTTGGTAAGGTCGTAGCTGTTGAGATATGCCCTGTACTGGAAGTACCTGGCCTCGCCCACGTTTGCCAGCGCAAGCGACGGAGGCCCGACCGTGCCGTTCATCAGCTCCGAGTAGTATGTGGCCGCCGTCCCGTCGGGGCCGATGAAGGCCCCCGTCGGGGGATCCGTCGCGCCGCTTCGGACTTGATATCTCATCCTGAGGGCCGCCCTCCCATAGTGGTCGGCTATCTCCGCGGGAGAGAGCGCTCGGTCGAAGACTGCCACCTCGTCCACCGCCCCGCCGAGCCTCTTGCCGACAATGAGCGGGCTCGGGACGGACTCTATGGTTACGGCGAGCGATCCGGTCGCCGCAAGCGTCCCGTTGACGTAAAGTCTCTGCTGGTTCGAGCCGGCGTCTCTTTCGTAGACAAGCGCCACGTGAGTCCAGGCCGCTGAGATCGAGGCAGAAATGGTGGCGGAGTTTATGCGCGCGTAGGCGTTGTTCAAGTCGGCGTCGATGGCGTAGGCGCCGGGCTTCGTGATACCCCGATCGGTCAGGATCTCGCATGAGGCCAAAAGGCCTTCGCCGTCCACGCCGCAGTAAGCTATCGCATAGACGTCCCCGGCTACCCGCACGACGCAGGCCTCCAGCCCCCGTGACGCATCGTATTCCAGGATGTCCTCGGCGCCGGTTATCGTTCCGCCGTCCGCTATGTGGACCGTTATCAACCATCCGTCATCGTCGGGGCCTCCATATGCGATACCGTAGACGTCCCGGGCTACGTGAAAGATGGCCGGCGCGAGCGCATTGACGGGGTCGAACTCGGCGGAGTCCAACGTCCCCGGGCCTATGGCGCCGTTGGACCCTATCCGCACCGTGACCACCCAACCGTCGGTGTCCGGGCCTGAGTAGGCGACGGCGTAGACGTCGCCGGATACGCGCATGATGTCCGGATCCGAACACGTGCTCGTTTCAAACTCCAGGTCGTCCATGACCGAGCCGCCTATCGCCCCGTCCGAGGCTATGGTAACTGTGGCCAGCCGGCCGCCGCCCCCGGGGCCGGAGTAGGCTATGGCGTACACGTCACCCTCCACGGCGGTTATGCGGGGGGCCACCCCCCGGCCCGTATCGAACTCGAAATCGTCCAGGGTTGCGGCGCCTATGCTCCCGTCGGAGGCGATAGAGACAGTGGCCAGCCACCCGCGGTTGCCTCTCGAGGTATAAGCTATAGCATACGTGTCGCCCGAGACGTGAATCATGTCGGGGGTGAAGCATCTGTCGGGACCGAACTCGAATGAGTCCATGGCGGCGTTGTCTATGGTTCCGCCCTGCGAAATCCGAACGGTCTTCAACCAGCCGTCCGCGCCCATTCCGGAGTACGCGACGGCGTAGACGTCGCCGGATACGTGCACCATGCAGGGATCCACCCCCCTTCGGTCGTCGAACTCCAGGCTGTCCACCTTGGCGCTCGTTATGGACCCGTCGGCGGAGATGATCGTAGTGGCCAGCCATCCGTGGTTGTCCGCTCCGCAGTATGCCACGGCGTACACGTCCCCCGACACGTGAACCAGGTCGGGATCGTATCCCCGTGTCACGTCGAACTCATAATCATCGATGGTCGAGGAGGCGATCTCGCCCACCGACCCTCCGGCCGCGGTTGGGTTGATCCACGCCTCGACCGTGACCTCGTCCGTCACATCGAGCGCCGGATCGTCCGGGATCTCGACGTAATCGTCGACGCCGTCGAAGGCGAGCGCCGCGCCGTACATCCCGCCCGTCGATTTGTCGGACATGCCCTCACCGGTGTACAGCACGCCGTGGTTCGACTCGCCGGAACTGTCGGGCACGGCCGAACCGTCCGTCGCCGGGCTGCCGTTGAGGTGCGCGAGAAAGACGTTTCCCGTCATGTCCGCGTTGCCCGCCGAGTAGGCGGGCTCGATCCCTTTGTAGTTGGGCAACTCCTTGAGGTAGGGCCTCCGCGGGACCCACGAGATGCTGCTCCGGGAAGTCGAGGCCCCCGCGTCCATGACGCGCGATGTGAACTCGCCCGAGCCCGCGCCCGCCACAAGCTCCAGCCATCCGTTCGTGCCGTTCCACTGGGTCTGATTATGAGTGCCGCCGCCGAACCCCAGCGCGCTTCCGTCATCGTCCGTTTGGTCGACAGGGATGAGCCTCACGACGCCCCCGGCGACCTCGACTCTTGTCGCGTCGGAGATGACGTAGTCCGCGGGCACGTTGAAAGGCCATATGGACTTGCCGGCCGGCGCGGGCGAAACGACCCCCGCCAACAGGCCGAAGACCCCCGCCAGGCGCAGAAACGCCCGGCCGCGAGAGCGCCCCGGCCGCGCGGGCCGATGCGCCCGCCGCCGGAGCCCGCGTACTGCCACCCGGGAACAGATCGAAGGGCCGGCGCAGTTCCCGCCCGCAGCCCGGAGCCTTGTTGAGAGATTGTTCTTGTCCATCGCCGTAGCAAACCACCCCGTAGAACCGGACCCGGCCCAGGTGGGCCGGTCGCCGGGAAGCGAAAGCTAATGTTGTATTTCGCATTTCAACTGTATCTACGGCAAGCCGTGTCGCTCTCTTTAGGTCAAGCCGGATCGACCGGCGCCGGCTCCCCGCCAAACGCAACAGGACTCACAATAAATCAAACTAAGTAAATCACAAACGCCCCAATTCTTTGAATACTTGTCACGCCAACGAGATGCGGCGCTTTTGAACTCAAGGAACACCTGATTTCTCCGACAATGAAATCCAGATATGCAGGAGTTCTCGATTGCGGAAGTTCCCCTGGAGAGCGCTTCAAATCGCTTGCAGGCCCAGCTGACAAGATAGCCGATAACTCTCGGACAGGCGTCTGTGTTCAGCGGGCTCACGAGTTAGAAAGCCAAATCGGAAAGGAGCTATGCCGTCATGACTCGTCTTGTTCGCGCTTGCACACTTGCTCTCGTTGTGGCCGTCGCGGCCATGGTCGCCACGGCCCACGCGGCGGACACAGCGGACATCACCGTTACCGTCACCATTCAGAACCTGTCGCTGAACCTGTCTTCGAACACCTGGGCTCTCGGCACGGTGGTCGCCGGATCGACGACTCAGATGACCGAGGCCAATGACATCACGGCGACGAATGACGGCAACGTGGACGAAGACTTCACCCTGAGGCTGACTGACCCCGCGGCCTGGACGGCCGGGGCCACGGCGGGCGCGGACGTATACGTTCTCAGCGGCCTGTTCTGCGGAGCCGCGGACGCGCCGGGCGATGGGGACTTCAACGCCGATGACGTTCTGACCACGTCGGCTCAGACGGCCACGGCCACCATATTCGGCTACGCGGGAGGCTCGGACGATGGTGTCCTTGTTGCTCCCGGATCTTCCGTGGACGTCTGGCTCGAGTTCGACGCGCCGACGAGCTCCACGAACTTCACCGAGCAAGTCATCACCGTGACCGTGGGGGCGATAGCGTCGTAGCGGCGGAAAGCTCGGTCCCGCCGCGGTATGGGACCGAGCAACGTGGAGTGAAACAAAACTGGAGTAGTTAGACGTCCCGGCGGGGTCACCGGCGCCGCCGCGCACCGGCCGGGGCCGAACATCCACTGGGCAAACGACTCAAAGCGGAGGGACCTGGAAATGAGATCGATCGCTTTGACAACGACGATCCTCTTCGTGGCTCTTCAGACTTGGTCGGCGGGCGTCTCCGCGGCCGGGCTGAGCCTGGAGCCGGGCGGCCTTCTTCTCCAGGATGTTCCCGTCGGCGAGACGCGGTCGGTCGTCGAATCATCGGGAATATCCTTTGTGCTTCACAATCGTGACGCCATGTGCCACGAGTATCGAATCTCTGCGCACAGACCGTCGGCTACGGGCAACGGGAACTGGGCGGAAGGGTACTCGGAGATACCCGACCCGTCGTGGATCGTGCCCGTTCCCGACGTCCTGGTTATCCCGCCGGGATCGTCGGCGTCTTTCGACGTTACGGTGGACGTACCCGGCGACGGCAGGTTCTACAACCAGAGATGGGCGGTGACGCTGGCGGTGGAGAGCGTTCCCACCCCGGGCACCAATGTGGCGCTGGCGCTGTACCCGGCGCTCCAGATAGAAACGAAGGCGCAGGACAAGGCCGAGGTTCGCCCCCTGGGCACGGTGGCGGTCGCCCCCGCGACGCTGCGCAGCAGCGCGGGCGAGCCGACGTCTTTTCTGATATACAACAACGACTCCAAGGGCCACGCCTATCATATACACGTGGGCCCGCCCGCCGGCAAGATCCCGCCGAGCCCCGGATTGACGCCCGTCGACGCAGCCGGATTGATCGTGCCGAGCTCCGATCGCCTCTGGCTCGAGCCGGGCGAGACCGGGCTCGTCCAACTGAACATTAACCCGGAGGCGAACCCCGCCCGCACCGGGCTGTGGGAGCAGCTGGTCTTCGTAAGAACCGAGACCGGCGACTTCAACTTCGTGAGATTCCAGATGGTTTCCGAGTAGCCGGGTGCGGCTCGGGCGATGAGGGCGCTCCCATTGATCAGCATCTACTCTTCGGGCCACGACAGCCGGCCCCCGGCTGCCGCGGGCCCGGCGATCGCGGCGATATTGACGGCCTTGATGGCCTGGATCGGATCCCCCGCGCGGGCGGACGGGGCGACGCCCGCATTTTGCACCGGCACGGACGTGGGGCTGAGCCTGGCCCTGGATCGCGGTTCCCCTGCGGAGCGACCGCATGTGGGCCTGCGGGTCCATCCGCCGGTAATGCGTATATCGGATGTCGTGCCTGGAACCGAGGTCGAGCTGCTCGCCCCGGTGACGGTAGAGAATGGGGGAAGGAGAACGATTCGCTGCAGCCTGACGCCGATACCGCCCTCTAATATCGGGATGAGAAAGATGCCGGGCTTCGTCGACATACCCGACGCCTCATGGTGCGCGCCGGCCGAGGGGACGCTGGAGCTTCGTCCGGGCGAGCACAGGTCCGTCCCGGTCACACTCTCCGTTCCGGCCGGGGAATGTTACGCCAACAAGTGCTGGTGCGTCGCGCTGTCCGTGCAGACCATAGGCGGCGCCCCGTTGAGCGCTGCGGTTTATCCCTACATCTATATCGAAACGACGTCACAACCGCAGGTCTCTCGTCCCCCTCCCGCGGCCGATGGCACCCGCGCCCTGCCGGAGGATCCGCTGTCGGGGATGGTGGTCGATCGCGTCACCGGCCCCGCGGGGAACGGGTCCGAGCCGGAGCACCCACCGCTGGGGTGTCTTGTGTTCAGCAGCAACTATCTCGACGGCGGGGACGTCCCGGCGGGCGCTACGGCCTCGGCAGGATCGATAGTCGTCGTGAACAGGTACGACAGGGACATGTTTCTGTCAATCAGGCCGGCGGTTCCCCCGGAGCGCGGGCTCGCTGGAAACGTGCTCATAACGCCCGGGCACGCATGGGTCGAGGATACGGGCTGGCTGCGACCCGCGAGAGGTTTGGTGTTCTTGCCCGCCGGCGAAGAAGCCGTGTTGGACGTAAGCGTAGTCAGCCCATCAAGCAGCTCCAAGTCGAACTACAGGTGGGAGGGATACCTGGAGTTCTCGGGCCCGCAAGGCCCCGAGAACCTGGTAAGGGTCAGGTGGCGCACGGTCGCCCCCTCCAACGGCGGGGCCTTTTCCGGAGGGAGCGGGCGGTGAGAGCTTGGCGCGCGACCGGGTTCCTCGCGGTCACGCTGGCGCTGGGCCTGCCGGCCGGCGGGACCCCCGAGCGGGACATCTTCGTCTCCGTGAGACTGGAAGGGGGGCCGCCCCCTTCGGACACCCTTCTCGTATCCACCCTGGACGTCATCCCGACAAGCGTCACGCCCGGGCAGGTGGGCGTGCCCGTCTACGGACTCTCGCTGACCCGGACGTCCCAATCCTGCGCCGCGCCGCTATATCTTATCGGGGTGGGATTCAGGATAACCAGCCTGGAAGGCGCCCCCATGGATCCGTCGCAGGTGATAGAGAGAATCGAGCCCGTTCTTCTAACGCGCGGAGCGACCGAGACGCGTGGAAGCGCCGCGCCGCGCCGGCGCTTTGACGACAAGGGGGAGGGCGAGGCTCTCCTGGAGGTGAGGCTCGTCGAGCCCGCTCTGGTCCCGGCGGCCGGACGCTTGGAGATCGAGATAGTCGCCGACATAGACCCACGCACTACGGCCCCCGGCTTCAACATAAGTCTCGACGAAGGGCACATCGTGACCGGTCACGAGGGCTGCTCCAGTCCGGTTGCCCAGGCCCGTTCCGGGGAGCTTCCCGGAGTGGTCATCTCGACAACGACGATCATCCCCGCGACCCTCGCGGGCTCTTTCTCCAACTATCCGAACCCCTTCGCGGCGGGACGCGAGAACACCACCTTCGCCTTCTACCTTCGTGGCAGGGCGAACGTGACGCTGCGCCTGTACGACGGTTTCGGAAGGCTGATAAGCACGCTCGACGCCGGTACCTCCAGGGCCGGAGGGCTTGTACATGAGGACATCACCTGGAACGGCAAGGACCACGGGGGAGCGAAAGTGCAGAACGGGACTTACTTCGCAGTGCTCTCCGCCCGCTATGAGAGCGGCGGGTCGGAAGAGGCCGTGAGAAAGGTGGCGGTGCTGAGATGAGGATCGGCCGGCCATCGAGACGGGCCGTTAAGTGGCTCGGAAGGCTCCTCGCCGTCGCGGTCATCTCATTGCCGGCGGCGGCGCATGTCGGCGAGGCCCGCGCGCGCCAGGCGCCCGAGATATTCGCTCGGGGGTTCGGCTCCAAGGCCGCGGCGTTGGGGAACAGCTTCGTCTCGATAGCGGATGACGCCTCCGCCGTGTTCTGGAACCCGGCGGGCACCGGCTGGATCCCCCGCAAGACTATCACGTTCAGCTTGACGGACATGTACTTCACGGACGTCGACTATTCCTCGGTTTCCTATGTCCATCCCATAGACCGCGCCGGCGCCTTGGGGTTCTCCCTCACAAGATGGAGCGTCGAGGGCATCGAGAAAAGGGACGACAACAACGTCCTGCTCGGAGACGACGTGACGGACACGCAAATGGAGATCCTGGCCACGTACTCCTCGCCGCCTATCAAGAGCGTGACGGTGGCGCTGGGCCTCAAGCTGGACACACAGGCGATGGAGGACGAGAGGGCGCTGGGAGCGGGATTGAATCTGGGACTTCTCTATCGCCGCGGGGCGCGGACGGGCGCGGGAGGCTCATCCTTCAATGCCGGCTTGAGCCTGAGGAACCTGGTGCAGCCGGTCCTGACGCTCGGGTCGGATCGCACCACTTTCCCCACCAGGGCCGTCTTCTCTACCTCGTACGGGGGCGCCGGAACCAGGTATATCGACGACTGGACCATGAGCGTCGACTTCAACGCGCCCTCGAACGTTTCGGGCAGCACCAACTTCGGCGTGGAAGCCTCGATCAGGCCCGTCAGCTTCCGTGCGGGATCTCTCGACGGCAGGATGACCGCGGGAGTCGGAACGGTGTGGGGAGGCATCTCCTTCGATTACGCGTACTCGGGCGAGGACTTTGGGAGACTTCACACCTTCTCCCTGGGCATAACGTTCGGCGATCCGTCGGGGGTTCTCGTATCGAAAAAGGAGCCTTGGAAAGAGAAGCCGGCGGCGCAATAGGCGGCCCCGCGCCGGGAGGCTCAGTACTGCACGGTCACCAGTCGGTTTTCGCTGAAAGGCGTCACGTCGTCCGTTCCCTCCGCCTCCACCGTCGTGACGTACGCCCCGGCGGGAACGAACTCGTGGTCGTCGCCGCGGCCGTCCCAGAGCTCGACGTGCGGCCCCTTGTCCCTGTTCACCCCGTCGAGCAATGTCTTAACAACCTCGCCGTTGGCGGTGACTATTCGGATAGTCACGGCTATCCTGTCGTTGGCCATGTAGGTGATCCGCATCATCTCGCCTTCCTCGGACCGCAGGCCGTCGGCCTTTGTGGTGACGCCGAGCATGGCGATGGCGGGTTGCATGACCTTTCGCACCTCGACGCGCCTCGCAGGCGAGAACTGTCCCGGCGTCCCGGCCCTGGAGACCGCCCTGACGCGCCAGAAGAAGCTCCCGTCGTCGCGGCCCGAGAACCTGAGCTGCCTCGCGCCCGTGGAGTAGATCTCATGAGGATCGAAATCCTCGTTCTTGGATAGCTGAACCTCGTAGAACCAGGCACCCTCTACCGGTTGCCACCTCAGATGGAAGGTCGGGGAGACGATATCGTCGTCCACGGGATCGACGGGGACGGGCCGACCGGGGATCGAGGTATCCACCATGATCACGCCCGCGTAGCCGGCCTCTCCCGCGCCCCCGCAGGTCGACGTGGCGGCCATCTCGTACATGTACTCTCCGTCCGGGACCACCTTTCCGGAGGCGTCGGTTCCATCCCACCTGTACTCGCAGCTCGGGACATTCTTGCCGGAAGCCGCGCGGACGATTCCTCCTTCCGGCCCGCCGGTCAGCTTCAGCGTCCAATCGGCGGGAGTGCTGAAGAGGAACCTGAACTCAACGGCTTCGTTTCGGCCGCCCGCACCGCCCGCGCGCTTCGGGGAAACTGCGTCCGTGGAAAGGTCCGCCTCGATGCTGAGCGGGCCGGGAATCAGCATGACGTTCGACTCGGGCGTCTCCACCCTGAGAGAAGGCCCGATGCAAACGGCCTTGATGCTGTTCAGGGTGGCGAGCCCCAGGCAGTCCAGCCGGAGCTGTTCCATGCTGAATCTCAACCCGCGGAGCCGTGCCTTCCCCCTGTTCGCGGCGTTGACGAAGACCTCGACCTCCCTGCATTTTCCAAGCAGGTCCTGCGGTATGGCGCCCTGGAACTTGACCCACACCGAGCTTACAGTGTCTCTATCCGCCGGCCTCCATATGATCGGATGGCCCGCCTGTGAAGCGGCCCTCTCGGGGGAGCCGCCCTGAGCCAGGGCCGATCCGGCCGGGATCAGGGCAAAAAGCGCGCAAGCTACAAGTAGGACCCTCACCGACATCCCACCTTTCCTACCCGCCTAGGGGTACATTCGGCCCAGGAGCCTGGGAAACGGTATCGTCTCCCTGATGTGCTCCCGCCCGCATATCCATCTGACAAGTCTCTCAACTCCTATGCCGAAACCACCATGAGGAACAGAGCCGTATCTTCTGAGGTCCAGATACCACTCGAACATCTCCCGTGGAAGACCGTGCTCCTCTATCCTCCGCTCCAGAAGATCGAGCGATGAGATCCTCAAGCTCCCGCCGCCTATGATCTCTCCGTATCCCTCCGGGGCGAGAAGGTCCACGCTCTGGGAGAGCCCGTCATGCTCCGGGTCGGGCTCTATGTAGAAGCCGACGCTGGAAACCGGATAATGGTGGACGAATACCGGGGTCTTGAACTGCTCCGTCAACACGGTCTCCTCGTCGCCCCCCAGATCGTCCCCCCAATCCACGGGCTTTCCCAGCCTCCCGAGCATCTCGACCACCTCGGTGTACGTGTAACGCGGAAACGGCCCCTCTATGGAATCGAGCAGGCCGACGTCTCTCTCCAGAAGCTCCAGCTCGCTCCGGCTCGTGGCGAGAACTCTTTTCAGCACGTGCAGGGTGGCCGACTCCTCCAGCTCCATTATGTCGTCGAGCGTAGCGTACGCCACCTCGGGCTCGACCATCCAGAACTCTATGAGATGCCGCCTGGTCTTCGACTTCTCCGCCCTGAAGGTGGGGCCGAAACAGTAGACCTTCTTGAAGGCCATGCAGGCGGCCTCCATGTACAGTTGCCCGCTTTGAGAAAGATAGGCCTTCTTGTCGAAGTACGTCGTCTCGAACAGAGTGGTTGTGCCCTCGCAGGCGTTGGGGGTCAGTATGGGCGCGTCTATCAACACGAAGCCGCGATTGTCGAAGAACTCCCGTATAGCGCGTATGATCTCGTGGCGCACCCTCAGGATCGCGTGCTGCCGGCTGGACCTGAGCCAAAGATGTCGGTGGTCCATCAAAAAGGCGGTCTCATGGCTCTTCTTGGTGATCGGGAACCCTTCCGCGATCTGCACCACGTCGATGTTCTTCAAGGTCAGCTCGTAGCCGATCGGAGATCGCGGATCCTTGCGCACGGTGCCGCTTACGACGACCGACGACTCTTGGGTAATCCGATCGCACTCCTCGAAGACCGCCGCGCTGACCTCGCTCCGAGAAACCACGCATTGAATGGTGCCCGTCCCGTCCCTCACGAGCAGGAAATGTATCTTGCCGCTGGATCTCCTGTTGTAGAGCCAGCCCTGTATAGTCACGTCCCGGCCTTCGTATTCGCCGATGTGCTCAACCTCTATTATCATCATCTCCCCGTTGTCTCAGCCCGGACCGGGCCGCTCCCGCAGCCCTAGGGCGACACGCGCCTGACGCTCCTGGGAAAGAGCGTCGCCTCTTTGACGTTCTCCAGCCCGAGCAACTGCTTGGTCAACCTCTCCAGACCGATGGCCAGCCCTCCGTGCGGCGGCATTCCGTAACGGAAAGTCTGAAGGTAGAAGCCGAAGTCGTCCGGATCCAGGCCGAACTTGCGCATGTTCTCCACCAGCATCTCGTACTCGTGAATACGCTGGCTGCCGGTCGTCACCTCGAGGCCCTTGAACAGGAGATCGAAGCTGGTGGTCAGGGAGGGATCGTCCCTTCTCGCCATGGTGTAGACGGGCCTCTTCCCGACGGGGTATTGCGTTATGAACACAAGAGGGATTCCCTGCGTTTCCTCGACGTGCTTGCAGATCAACTGCTCGCCCTCGTTGTCGAGATCGCCCGCCCCCTCGAGGTCCTTCCCGTATTTGTCCTTGAGGAGCCCGACCGCCTCGGCGAGCGTGAGCTGCGGGATTCTTTCGAAAGAAGGGACCTCGGCGTCGTAGATCTTCAGCTCGTCCCCGCAGCATTCTCCCAGGTGTCCGAACACGAAGGACAGCAGCTCCTCCTCCATTCTTATCACGTCCTGCTCGTCCTCGATGAAGCTCATCTCGTAGTCGAGACTCGTGTACTCGTTGAGATGCCTCGATGTTTCGTGCTTCTCAGCCCTGTACACCTGCCCGATCTCGAAGACCCTCTCCAGGCCGCTGCCGACCATTATCTGCTTGTAGAACTGCGGGCTCTGGGCAAGATACGCGCTTCTCTCGAAGTACTTCACCTCGAAGACCTCGGCGCCGCCCTCGGTGCCCGTGGATACGATCTTGGAGGTCTTGATCTCCGTGAAATCCCTCGAACGCATGAAATGGGAGAACGCCCGCAGTATCTCCGACTGGAGCTTGAAGATCGAACGCACCTCCATGTTCCTCAGTGACAGCGGCCTGAAGTCCAGCACCCTGTCCAGCCCGGTATGGCTCATCTCAAGCGGTTTGTTTATCTCTATCGGCAGGTCGCTGGGAGCGGGGCTCAGGATCTCGATCCGCTCCACGTGAAGCTCGACCCCGAGATCGACTTTCTGCGCCTGCACCACCTTCCCCACTATCTCGACCACACTCTCGTGAGTAAGCTGGGAGACGTCCTGCTTCGCGTCGGCCACGGTCTGGATGAGTCCCTGGCGGTCCCGCAAGATTATGAAGCTTATCTTCCCCAGGGCGCGGACCCTGTGGACCCAGCCCTGGAGGCGGACCACATCGCCGACGTGATTCCTCGCCTCCCTGCTCTTCACGACGGGCGGGGCCTCTCGATCGTTCGAGGCGCCGCTTTCGCTCGATGTCTCAAGTTCTTCGTTCAATTGCAGCTCCTCCGGCGCGCCGTACCCGCCGCACCGCGCCATGCCCGGGTGTCGCGGCGCCTTAAGTCCAACACACAATACAAGATGGAGTCTATCATCGAGGTTCGGGCCGCGAAACACCTTTTGTGGGAAGGCTCGATCCCCGGCCACGCTCCGGAAGCGGGCTCGGCCTGGGGGCCGCCGCCGCGCGGGCGATACGGATCGAAGGATGTGTCGAGCACTCGCTGAACGCCGGGCGCCCCATTCAAAGCGGTGCGGTTTGTTGGCGGCCGGCCGGCGGCCCTCAAAGGCCCGCTAGAAGTTGAGCGTCGTAATCTGAACCCCGAAGAGGTGCGTGAAGCCGTCGACCTGCGACTCCTTCTCCGCGGCAACCGACTGCAGGCCGATGTAACGCAGAGAGAGAGGGCCGATGAGGTTTATCCTCACATTGGGACCGACGACGAGGCTTCCGCCGCTCGGCGTCCCCATCCCGCCGGTCGAGAGGGTTACGACCAGCCTGTCGCGGTAGCGAGCGCCGTAGCCGCCCAGCCAGTAGGTGCTCACGTCGAACTTCGACTGATAGTTCATCCCCGCGTCGAGCGTGAGGACCGTGGTCTCGCCGCGATCCCATACGCCGCTGAAGGAGAGGAACACGGGGTTGCTGAGCCCGAGCCGGTCCGGTGAATAAAGAGCGGAGATCGACGTATCTCCCGCCAGTGAAGGCGACGCCGCCAAAACCAGAATGACAACTGTAAGAACAAGCCCTCTCATCCCTTCGCTCCCTTCTGATCCATCCTTCTCGCCGACGCCACGGCCGGCGGCACAACCGGCTCCTGTTCAACACTCGCCGGGAAATCTCCGGCCGGCTGTGAATACCGCGAGCCGGCCTTCGAGCTTGGCTCGAGCGCTTTCCGGGCATTTTCCCTTCTTCTAGGGCCAAAGTCAAGCACGGCCTGGAGGCTCCGTGGGGACAGCTCAACCGCCCGCGCCTATCAGGGCCTTGAACTCATCCTCGGACAAGACCTTCACCTCCAGACTCTTGGCCTCATCGAGCTTCGATCCCGGCTCCTTCCCGGCGACAACGTAGTCGGTCTTCGCGCTCACGCTGGAGGTCGCCCTGGCCCCCAAGCGCTCCACCGAGCGCTTCGCCTCGGAGCGCGTCATCGACTGGAGGGCGCCTGTGAAGACGAAGGTAACGCCCTCGAGAGCGCGGGCGGCTCCGGTCTCCGCGGACGGCGCCTCGGCGGACCACGTCCGCACCCCGGCCTCCTCGAGCCTGTGGATGACCTCCCGGTTCTGCTTCTGGCTGAAGAACCTGCGAATGCTGGAGGCCACCTCCGGCCCTATCTCCTCGATGGCGACCAGATCCTCCTCCGAAGCGCCGGCCAGCTCATCCAGCGAGGAGAACCGCCTTGCCAGAACCCGGGCCAGGTGCTCCCCCACGTGCCTTATCCCGAGCGCGAAGATCAATCGCTCCAGGCCTCTCTCCTTGCTTCGCTCTATCGCCTCGAGCAGCTTCAAGGTGGACTTCTCCGCAAACAGGTCGAGTGCCATGACCTGGTCGCGCGCGAGATAGTAGATCCCGGAAAGCTCCTTCACCAGGCCTCGATCCACAAGCTGGGCGATAGTCTTGTAGCCCAGTCCCTCTATGTCCATTGCCCCTTTGGACGCGAAGTGACGCATGGTCTCCTTGAGCTTGGCCGGGCAGCCGAGCCCTATGCACCTCACGGCCACCTGGTCCTGCTCCTTCTCCACCGCCGCGCCGCAGACGGGGCAACTATCGGGAAGCTTGAAAGGCGACTCCGCGCCGGTTCGCCGCTCGCGGACGACCTCGACCACCTGGGGGATGACGTCGCCCGCGCGTTGGATCACAACTGTGTCTCCCTCTCGAATATCTTTCCTGTCTATCTCGTCCTGATTGTGCAGCGTGGCCCTGCTCACCTCCACTCCGCCGACCCTCACCGGTTCCATCACCGCCACCGGGGTCAGGGTACCTGTTCTTCCAACCTGCACGTCGATTCGGAGGATCTTCGTCACCGCCCGCCTCGGAGCGAACTTGGCCGCGAGCGCCCACCTGGGGCTCCTGGATATCTCGCCGAGCGCCCCTTGGAGGTCCCGCCTGTCCACCTTCAGCACGACGCCGTCGATCTCGTAGGGAAGCTCGTCCCTCGAGCTCTCCAGGTCCCTGAAGAACTCGAGTGCCTCGGCGGCGCTCGAGCAGCGCCTGCTCAGAGGGTTGGTCTTGAGGCCCCACCCGGCCAACGCCTCCAGGACATCCCACTGCGTCTCGAACTCGCCGTTTGCGACCGCGCCCATGCCGTAGCAGAAGATATCCAGCGGCCTTCTCTCGGTCACCTTCGGGTCGAGCTGCCTCAGCGATCCCGCTGCGGCGTTTCTGGGATTGGCGAATTGCGGCTCGCCGTCGCGGTCTCTTTGCTCGTTGAGGCGCTCAAAATCCCGGGTGGTCATGTATACCTCGCCTCTGACCTCCAGCCTTGGGGGAACGGGCCGCCGGCCCCCGTCCCCGACGCTTCCCTCCATCCCCGCGCCTATGCGCAGGGGGATGGACCTGACGGTTCGCAGGTTGGCCGTCACGTCCTCGCCGACGTAGCCGTCCCCTCGAGTCGACCCAACCGCCAAAAGGCCGTCCTCGTAGACAAGCTCGACCGCCACCCCGTCGATCTTCGGCTCGGCCACGTAGCCTATCTCCTCCGAGCCTCCCAGGAGCCTCTTCACTCTCGCGTCGAAATCGAGAATCTCCTGATCCGAGGAGACACTGTTCAAGCTGAGCATGGGCACCGTGTGCGGGACCTCCCCGAGCTCTTCCCTCGGCGCGCCGCCGACCTTCTGAGAAGGGCTGTCGGACGTGAGAAGCTCGGGAAACGCCGTCTCGAGCGCGATAAGCCGCTTCATTAGAAGGTCGTACTCTTGATCGGTTATCTCCGGAGAATCGAGGACGTAATATAGGTAGTTGTGGCGCTCGATCTTCCCGCGAAGGTCTTTCACCTCGGCCCGCGCGGATTCGAGCTCCGCGGATTTCTTACTTGCCATGGTTTATCTCCCGGTCAGCCCGCTGGTTCCAGCCGGCGGAACGCGCCCGCGGACATATGCTATATCAAGCGGCGCCGCCGTCCAAGCCGCCTCTTGCACGGGCCCTCGCCCGCCGTTCCGTCCGGGTCGTGTCGGAGGCCCATCCGCCCCCAATGGCGCGGCGGATGCGCGAGCCGCGGCGGCGCCGGCGCGATCCCAGTAGCCGCGCTCCCGCGGCCGCAGGACACCACGACAGGGCGCCACTCACCACGACAGGGCCACTCACCACGACGGCGCGCTCACCGCGACAGGGCGCCCTTGTGTGCGCCCCCTTCCGGCCTATACAATCAGGGTAGGAGGTGCCTTAAATGAATCGCATACGTACGGCCCTGGCCCTTCTCCCTCTGCTTTCGATCGCGGCGCATCTTCCCGCTCCGCCCGCCACCTCGCTCGTGGGGACCGCCGCGGCTGCGGACATAGAGGCCACCGAGGTCATATGCCCGGTCTCCGGCCACAGCTTCTTCGGCCTGGAAATTCGCGCCGTCAACACGCTCAAGCATCGCGACGGCGACTTCTTGCTCAGAGCGGAGGGAGGGAACCAGTACGCCACCTGGGTATGGACCTGTCCCTTCTGCTTCTTCTCGGCCCGCCCGGATGCCTTCCTGTACGGCGCAGAGGTGGACTTCGACCCATCCAGCATAGAGACGATGGAGCTCAATCAGGAGACGAGGGAGAGCGACAGGGTGCAGCTTCTGATCCCCCCCGGCTTAAAGTACAGAAACGCCACAGCCTACTACTTTTCGATAGGGGAGCCGCCCTACGAGCTCGGGGTGCTTCAGCTACACGCGTCTTGGGCGGTGCGGATGTCCACCGTTTCCATGCCAAAGGGACCGCTCGGCACCTGGTGGAAGTCCTACCTGAAAATCACGGAGGAGGGGGACTACACGTCCGAGGAAACTCAGCTGCTGGCGATAGCCGAAGACCTGCGCGAGAAGCTGCGCGGCGCGGACGATCCCGGCAAGCGGATCGAGCTGATGTACATCTTGGCGTCTACTCTCAGACGGGCGGGCGAGCACAAGCAGGCGGTGCCCATCCTGAAGGAACTGTTTTCCATCCCCGAGATCGGGGAGATCCGCCCGGCCGCGGCGCAGGAGCTCGACCTGGCCATTACCGAGGCCGCGTTTCAGAAGCAGGCGGTCCGATACTTCATGGAGGCCGTCCAGCTCAAGGAGACACTACCCAACGACAAGCTTCAGTCCATCTACTTGATAGGCGAGCTCAGCCGCAGACTTGGAATGTACGATCAGGCAAAGGCCTGGTTCGAAAAGTCCGAGGAGAACCCCATGCCGCAGCGTTGGGCGAGGAACATCTTCCAGCGCCAGAAACTCAGGCTGGCGAATGACATCGCTTCGGACTAGGAACGACCCCGCACAGCCTTGCCCGGCGTCCCCCTTCTGCTCGGCTTGCGGCCGATGACCAGGGTGCTCGAGTCCTCCACCTTCTTCTTCTGCAACTCGACGAACCCGGCGCTTCTCAACCAGGCGCTTATCTCGCCGTAAGTGTAGGTACCCCCGCTCTCTGTGGCGACGAGCATATTGACCGCGAAGAGAATCGGCCATTCGGGACCGGTCCGCTCCTCGTTGGGCAAGAAGTCGTGAATGACCAGCCTTCCACCGGGGGCCAGGGCAGTATATGACTTGGTTGCCAGCAATCTTGCCCGCCCCGGGCTTATGCTGTGAAAGACGTTCGAAAGAAGAACCAGGTCGAAGCCCGTGCCGAACTCAACCTCGAAGTAGTCGCCCTCCTCCAAAGTGATCCTGTCCTGGAGGCCTTCCTCCTTCACGAAACGGCGGGCTATCTTCAGGGGAACGTGTAGATCTATCACCTTCGCCTTGAGCTTTTTGCTCTTCTTGGCGAACGTTATCGCGTACGTGGCCGGCCCGCCCCCGAGGTCCAGCATCCGCCCTGTGCCGGCCGTGCCGACGATTTTGGCGACCTGCGACGCCCTTCTTCGCGCCGTGTTCTCCATGCCCAGTATGAAGTCCTCGGTCTGGGAGGTCGAGGTATATCCCCTGGGTCTGCGCACGCCGCGGCCTGTCGCCACCGCCTCGTCGAGGTGGGTCCACAGCTTCCAGAGATGCCTGTGATGCTTGATGCTGTCCCCCAGGTAGCCCTTGGCGCCCGGCACCAGGAATTGCTTGGAGAGCGCCGTGTTGTAATACCTGTTCTTCCTTTTTGAAACAAGGCCCATCACCGCCAGCGCGTCGAGCAGGGTCGAAGCGCCCCTCTCGCTTATCCGTGCCTTTCTGGACAGAATCCCCGATCCCATGCCCTTGGTTCCGAGCCACTCGAACACCTTGTAATGAACCGCGGTGAAAAGGATCGCGGATCGCCAATAGCCACGCATCAGCTCACGTATCTTGTCCAGATTGGAGCCAGCCATTTCTTCCTCCCATTGACCCGCGCAAAGATCGGTTCGAACCGAAGCCCGGAGTCCCGCCGTCCGGGCGAGCCCGTCCGCTGTGGGACCCAGGCGCAGAGTTCCAGTGGCAAGATGCAGCCCGCGACAATCCCGGTCAAGCGGAACCTTGGCAATTATATTGACGAATGGTTATACATCGGGCTGGCGGCGTCCCGGCGGCGGCGTGCCCAGCGGCAATGGCTCTCGCCGTCATTCCAGGCGCGAATCTGGCTTTTGCTAAGAGGGCTCCGCGCCGGCCTTTCAGCGCGAAAGGAGGTCATTCCTCGGGAGACAATACCTGCGGTGCGGGCGCGCCCCGAACAGGCGAGGGGGCGGGACTTCGATGCCCCGCCCCCTCGGAGAAGTATGGAGACCGGCTTCAGCCAGAAGGAGGTGCTAGTTCACCATCAGCATCTTCTTCTGCGCCTTCCAACCGTCGGTCTTGATCTGGTAGAAGTAAACGCCTGTAGCGACCTTGGCGCCCTCACGGCTCTTGCCGTCCCAGGTCACGAAGTTGCCGCCGGCTTTGGCATTGTCGCTGATCGTGTTGACCAGTCGCCCGGCAACGTCAAATATGTTGATCTGGATCTTACCCGCCTTCGCCACGGAGTAGTGGATCGTTGTGCCGTCCACCGACCGGAACGGGTTGGGCTGGTTCTGGCCCAGGAAGTAAGCGCTCTGACGCGGGCTGTCGCCGATGCCCGAGATCACCTCGTTGTAAGGGGTGTTCTGGGGATCGAAATTCGTCCAGCCCGCTGTCCACTGCTGATCCATCGAGACGCCCGGAATGAAGGCGCCGCGATAGTCTGTGCTTTCGAAAAAGGCCGGATCCAGGTGGCTGAAATCGACACTGTAGGTATCCAACTCGGTGCCCACCTGCGGGACCGGGTTAGGGTCGTTAAGGTTGTGCATGTTCGTCAGTCCCATCGTGGAAGGAAGACGAATTATGCCACCCAGGTAGGCCGGACGGAAGTTGCCGGGCATGGTGTCGAACCAGGCGACCACGCCGATCGAGTCCGGGCTCCATCCCGGCTCGCCGTTTGCGCGGAGAATAGCCGGCCAGCGGCCTGTGTCGTGGTCTCTCTCGAAAGACGCGACGCTCACATGCCTGAAGGTCGAGTCGTCGAAGGCGCCTATGTGGGTCGTATCGTCGCGGACGCTCAGACCCCTCTCATGCCCTATGAAGGCCGAGTTGTAGCATTCCAGATGGCTGCAGCGGCGCACCACCCCGCTCCAGTCGAACCTCTCGCCGATCGGCAGCGCGATCGTGTCCACGCGGAACGGGCCGATCGATGTCAGGTTCGAGATCACCGGCCAGGTCCTGGGCTCCACGCAGAGAGAGGGCTCCTGGTTGTCCGACTCGAAGCCGCGGGTCTCGCCGGCGACGTCCCATATGAAAGGGTCCTTCAGGCCGAACAGGTACTGCAGCCCGCCCTGGTAGCCGAAATCGGTGTCGAAGTCATCGTCGGTCGTGCCGAAGGCCACCAGGTACTTGGCGTCCACCCGTCCCCCGAACCACTCGTAGGCGTCGTCGAACGAGTAGCTGACCTGCACGTGGTCTATGGTCGTTCCCGCGCCCACGCCGCACAAGGTCAGGCCGTTGATCTCGTTCTTATCGGCGAAGCGGAACCCCGGGTACTCGAGACGCACGTACCTGAAGACGCCGCTGTCGTCGTTGGGATCGCCGTCGCCCCTTCCCGGGCCGGGCCCACCGTAGCTACCGGGCACGATTCCGCCCTCGATGGGAGGCTCCTGCTGGTTGATCGGCGCCTCGCCGGCGATTATGACGCCGCCCCAGTCGCCGCGCTCCCTGCGGCCCCTGGGATCGCCGGAGGTCATGACTATCGGGCAGCACTCGGTCCCTTCGGCGAAGATCTGCGCCCCGCGCTGTATGTACAAGGTTCCCGCCGACAGGGAATCGCCCAGCATGAGCGTGCCGGCGGGGATGGTGAGGCTGTAGGTCGAGTCGACCATGTATATGCCCTTCAGAACATAAACGGTGTCCGCGCTCAGAACGTGGTTGTAGTCCTGGTGCTTTATCGTGCCGATGCCCGCCGCCGGATCGCCCAGCACCTTGGTCGGCTTGACCGCGTGCGCCGGGGCCGCCACGGCGACCGCGACGAGCGCGCACATCAAAAACGTCGTGAATCCGCGCATTTCTGTTTTCCTCCTGAAATACCACTCTAGTGATTGCGAAAGACAAAACTCCCTTGCCGCAGTTCCCCAAAAGCGCTGATTAGGTCTTCGTTTCGCTTCGTCGCCGTCGAGCCTCCTTTCTGGTCCCTCGCTAGAACCGGTATGAGAGAGAAAGCGAGTACGAGGTCCCTTCGGAAATCATCGAATACGGAAAAGCCTCGGGACCCACCGTGTACAACTTGTCTTCGCCCTTCAGGTCCTTCACGGCGAACTTGAGCCGGGTGCCGTAAGCCAGCCTCTGTGAGACCGCGAGGTCAATCTGCGCGTACGGCTCCTCGTATATGTTCTCGGACGGGATGTCCCCCAGCGCGTCCAGCCGCCTTCCGATCTTGTTGTAGAGGACGTTGATCGTGGTCCCCAGCGTCGGCTCGGTGAAAGTCAAAGACGCGTTGAGCGTCCACGGCGCCTGTCCCCTCAGCGTGCGGTGCCTTGTGCGGGTCCCGCCCGTCACATGTTCTTCGTACTCCACGACCGAGAAGACCCTGGTGTAATTGCCGGTGAAAGTCACATTGTCCATATAGCGGGTAAGCCCCAATCGCTTTCTGATCTCCACCTCCCAACCGTTGTTGGTCACCTCCGGCGCATTGCGGAAAGATCTCTCAAAACGGTCGGGGGCGTTGATCAAGGTGTCCTCGATGGCGTCGGTCATGTGCTTGCGGAACACGCTGAAGGAGAGCACCTCGCCCGCCCCCGGGAAGACCTCGAAGCGAAGGTCGTAGTTGTCGATGAGCGCGCGCCTGAGGCCCGGCTTCCCCACCACGTTCTGATCGTTGTCGAAATCGAAGTACCGGACGCTGGACATCTCGCGCAGCTCCGGACGGTTGACGGTCCGGCCGTATGCCAGGCGGAGGTTGGCCTTGACGTTTTCGCCGAGCAGCCTCTCCGTGTACTGGTTGAGGACGTAGGTGAAGTTCGCGGACGGCAGCACGTCCTTCTCATCGATCCTGCTCTTCGCCCTTGCGGTCCGCTCGAAAGGCAGGTCGGATATCACGCGCTGGTCGGAGTCCTCGACCCTGGCGCCCCCGACCATTCGAAACTGCTGCCCCGCGAGCCGGAACGGAACGTCGAGCATGCCGTAGTATGACTGAACGTCATGCGTGCCTTCATAGTTGCCGGTGAAAGCGCTGGCGATTATGAAGTCGAACTTGCCGTTGCCGTAATTGTCCCCGTCGAAGACCTCTTCGGGAGGCAGAAGGAGCAGGTGCGAGTTCCTGCGGAAATCGATGAAGTACCTATCCGTCGTCCAGGACTGGATCTTGTAGCTTCTCTCTCTCCTGTCCTCGCCCATACCCGCCCTGAGCTTCACGTTCCGGGGCAGATCGTAGGAGACGTCCAGGCTGTAGCCCCTGAGCGTCTCGTCCAGCTCGGACCAGGACCGCGAGTTGTCCACCAGGATCCACAGCTCCTCGGGGGGCTCCTCGTTGTTCGCGTAGTCCACCTGCCTGCGGTCGGGCTCCTCGGCGTCCGAGTTGCTCCAGTGGTACTTCCACTTCAGTTTCAGGTTCTTGACCGCGTCGAGCTTGTGCTCGCCGCCGACCTGCCCGACGTACAGGGAGCGCTGGTTCCACTCTATGGTCCGCCGCTTGATCTCCTCGGCGTCGGCGTCGAAGCCTCGCTGCGTTGCCACCCCCTCCTTGGCCGATTGCGTGCGGCTGTTCTTGAAGCTGAGCTTGTGATTGTCCCTGCCCAGCCAGGAGAACCTGTAGTTCGCGTTCAGGATCAGGCCCCAGAGCACCCCGTACTTGTTCCTCGTCCCCTTGAAGAAGCTCTCGTCGTGGCCCAAGCCTCTTCTGTCGTGTATGAAGTCCTGGACCTCGAAGCTGTTGCGGTAGACCCACGCCGCGACCAGGCCGAACTCGCTGTCGTTGGGAAGGAAGTACTGGTCGCCATAGGCGAAGTTGAACGACTTCTTGTAAGGCGCCTTCTTCGTGCTCAAGGCCCAGTTGTTGGGCAGCCTGGCCGCCAGCTCGTAACGGTTGGGCTTGGACTTCCAGAAGTCGTCCTTCACGCCGACGTCCGGGTACGGGAACTCCCTGCCTCCGTCGTCCAGGCCCAGCCAGTCGGTGTCGCCGCCGGCCGCGGGGACGGCCATGCCCGTGTTCGTGGTCTGGTCGTCCCCTCCCGCCGAGAATCCCGCGCTCATCACCCTCCGCGACGGGAAGTCCATGGTGTTGACCTGCACGTAGCCTCCGCTGAAATCCCCCGGCAAGTCGGGGCTCGCCGTCTTCACCACCACCGTGTTGGAAAGCAAAGAGGCGGGGATGAGGTCATAGGCGAAGCTCTTCTTGTCCACGTCGGTGTCGGTACCGGTCACCGTGACCCCGTCGAGCGACGTCGCGTTGTACCTGTCCGTCACTCCCCTTACGTTGACGAACTTGTCGTCGACGACGGACAGGCCGGTCACGCGCCTGAGCGCGTCTCCGGACGTCGCGTCCGGAGACCTGGATATCTGCTCCGCGCTGATCGCGTCGCCTATCACCGCCGCTTTCATGCGGTCGGTCAAAACGGCGGTCTCGGTGGAAAGGACGCGCTCCGCCGTCACGCGGATCTCCTCCAGCGTGAAGATCTTCGACTGATCGCTTTTCAGCCTTACGTCCAGCTCCGTCCTCTCGCCCGCCTCTATCTCGACGCCTTTCACGACAGCGCTCTCGTATCCCATATACGAAAAGCGCACGTCATAGACCCCCGGCTCGATCGCCTTTATCTCGTAACGCCCGTCCAGATCGGTCGTGGCGCCTATCTTCGTGCCCATTAGGAACGCGCCGGCGCCGATGAGCTTGTTTCCGGTCTTGTCGTCGCGAATCACGCCGCGAAGCGACCCGGAATCGGCAGGAACCTCTGCGGCCGAGAACAGCAGGATGATGCATGTCGACACTGCCGTGTATGCCTTCATGGATCGACGGACTCCTCGGTTGAAGGAACGCTGACCAGGCCCGTTATCCGACCCGCGCCGAATGCTCTTCAATCGCGGATCAACTCGCTACGCGAAGCCTTAATGCACAATGGTGCAAACGCACCCATCGTCGAATCGAAGCGTATTATGACAGCCGCGGATTAGCGCAGAGTTAGGGCTTGATGAAGAAAGCGTTAAGAGTGGAGTCCAAGGCCTCTACGGCTATTCGGCCGCATGTCCCTGCTTTTTTACCTGATGTTTACATACTCTTAACCCTCACCTAACTTGCCATCCCGACACTTGATACGGATCATTAGGGTCGCTTAGAGACCCGTTCGACGGGGGCGGCGAGAGGACTTGTCGGGTCTCATGCGGTAGGGGATTCGCGGCCGGCGGAAGATCCGAAGCGCCGTCCCGCAAGGTCGCAGGCCCGCCTGTTCCGGGCGGCCCGCCGCGCCTTCCAAGGAGTGGAAAGAAATGAAAAGAGCCGTATCCGCATTTGCGATCCTGACCTCCCTGGCCGTATTTTCGCTGCCGATCTTCGCTCAGAACGAGAAGGAGAAAGTGGACGAGACCGTCGAAGAGACGATAACCATCGAGCACCGGACGCAGGCTCGCCGGGACGAGTGGAGCAAGGAGAAATCCGATCTCATACTGAGGCTTCGGACCGCCAGGGTAAACGTTCAGTATCTCACCGAGCGCAAGGTCTTCGAGCAGCGGAAGGCCGACGCGCTCGCCGGGAGCATAGCCGAGCTGGAAAGGCGCCTTGACGAATCTTCGCGCCTCCAGGCCGATCTCCAGGACACCTTGAACGTGATACTGGGGCGCCTAGAAGACCGGGTCGCCTCCGATCTTCCCTTTCTGCCGGAGGAGCGGCGCGCGAGATTGACGAAGCTGCGGGGGGAGATCGTAAACCCCGAGACCATAGGGGCGGAGAAGCTTCGCAGGCTCCTGGAGGCCCTCGTAATAGAGACAAACTACGGCAACACGGTCGAGGTGACCCAGGCCGAGATCGACCTGGAGGGCGAGAAGCTCTTCGTGGACGTTCTGCGGCTGGGTCGCATATCCATATTCTGGCGCACGACCGACGGCAAGAGGGCGGGACAGTACGACATCGCCACGGGCGGCTGGGTGGAGCTGCCGGGCAACTATCACCGCAATATCGGCGAGGCGATGGAGATGGCCTCACGCATGAGGCCGATTGAAGTGATCTCCCTGCCGCTGGGGAGGATCCAGCCATGAGACGAGCCCTTCTGATCGCCATGACTATATCCATCGCGCTGTGCTCCTCCGCCGCGGCACAGGACGTCCGCGAGGCCGCCAAGAAGGCCGAGGCCGAACGGAAGGCCGCGCTCGAGCGGGCCCGCGGGATAGAGCGGCAAATACTCGACGACCGGGAGAAGCTGATAGCGGAGGTCCAGAGGCTCGAGGCGGAGCAGGGCGGGCTGGAAGCCGAGGTCGAGGAGCTCCAGGCCGGGATCGAGAGCGACCAGCGAAGGCGCGAGAGGCTGGAGGACCGCTGGGCGCGGCACGAGATGGACTTCAAGGAGATCTCCGGGGTCGTCAGGGTGATCGCCCGCGACCTCGAGACGATGCTCATCCAGTCTCCTTCGACCGCGATACACCCAGAGCGGCTGGAGCGGATCCGACCGCTGCTGGACAAGGGCTACTTCCCCGACATCGAAGACATAGCCGGCATGGCCGGCGTGTTCTTCGACGAGATGGCCAGGACCGGCCAGGTGGGCCTGGTCGAGGCCGACTACGTCGGCCGGGACGGCGAGACCCGCCACGGCAAGATAATGACCCTGGGCAACTTCACGGCTATATACCAGGACGGAGACGAGACCGGCTTTCTGACCTATCAGCCGGACTCGCAGCTATTGTTCGCGCTCTCCACGCTTCCGCCGGGGCGCATAGCGGGACAGCTCGAGGGCTACCTGGCGGGAAAGAGCGAGTCCGTCCCCGTGGACATGTCCGGAGGAGCGGCCCTCAGGCAGATAACGCACAAGACGAGCTTCGGCGAGCAGCTTAGAGCCGGCGGTCCTATTGTCTGGCCGATAGGCCTGATCGCCCTGGCGGCTCTGTTCATAGTGGTCCACAAGATCTACTTCCTGAACCGGGTTCACAGCAACACCGGCAAGTACATGACCCAGGTGAACCGGCTCGGCGAGCAGGGCAAGTGGGAGAAGGCCGAGGAGCTCGTCAAAGCGCGCAGGGACAAGCGATCGCCCGTTAACAACGTGATAGAGGCCGGGCTGTCCGCAAGGAAGCAGGACCGGGAGACTCTGGAGAGTGTTCTTCAGGAGTCCATATTGAGGGAGCTTCCCGTCGTGGAGCGGGGGCTCTCGGTGCTGGCCGTTCTGGGGGCGGTGGCTCCGCTCTTGGGACTCCTCGGGACCGTGACCGGAATGATAGACACGTTCCGCGTGATCACGCTCTTCGGCACCGGGGACCCCAAGCTGATGTCGGGCGGTATAAGCGAGGCCCTGGTGACTACCGAGCTGGGCCTGGCCGTGGCGATACCCATCATGCTCTTGCATACGATCCTGTCAAGGCGCGCGGAGAAGATAATAGGCGACATGGAGGAGAAGGCCGTCGCGCTCACCAACATCATTTTGAAGGATAGGGCCAAGAATGGATTTCTTGCAAAGAGCGCTTGAGTACGTCGAGCAGGGCGGGTGGGTCATGATCCCCCTAGGCCTGACATCGGTATTGCTCTGGGCCCTGATAATCGACAGGCTGCTGGTTTTCCGCGCCAAGACCAAAGACGATATCTCCTTGACCGGCGCCCTGGCCGCTTTGGAGGGCGGGACCGAGCCCATCGCGGGTAAAGGGATGAGGGCCCAGCTCGTCGGCGATTTCCTCGCCGGGAGATCCGGGTCGCCCGATATCGACCGCGAGGTGCTGAAGGAATGCGGCATGAGACAGAGGTGGGACCTCACCAGGTTCCTCGCGCTCATTGCAGTGCTGGCCTCGGCCGCTCCCTTGCTCGGACTTCTCGGCACCGTCCTCGGGATGATAGAGACGTTCGACGTGATAGCGATATTCGGCACTGGAAACGCCAGGGCGCTGGCCGGCGGCATATCCGTGGCCCTGGTCACCACCCAAACCGGACTGCTCATAGCCATCCCCGGGCTCTTCTTCAGCGGACTTCTCATGCGCAGATCGCGCAATCTGAGCACACAGCTCGACGAGACCATCACGGTTCTGGACCGAAATCTCATGCTCAAGACCAAGGCGCTCCAGCGCGGGGCCGATGAGGTGGAGGCGCAGGCAGAGGAGACCGAACCGGACCGAAGAGAGTCGCACGCTGTGCCCCCGAGGTCGCCTTCGCCCTCTTACATAAGATCCCAGCCACTCGCGGCCTCGCGGGCGTACAGCGTGCGGGCGGCCTTCAGCCCGAGAAAGAGCGGCGGATGATAAGCGTGAGAAGAACGATACGAGGCGGCGGCAAAGGAGTGGAGATCAACATGGGACCGTTGATCGACATGGTCTTTCTCCTGTTGATCTTCTTCGTCGTCACTACCAGCTTCGTGAAAGAATCCGGCATAGACGTTCAGAAATCGACCGCGGCCACCGCCGAGGTGAAGCAGAAGGGCAATATCCTGATAGGGGTGACACCGCAGGGCGACGTTTACATGGAGGGCAAGAAAGTGGACGTCCGCAGCGTGCGCGGACTTGTCGAGCGGGCCCTGGCGGAGGACCCGGAGAGCGGCATCGTAGTGGTCGCGGACAAGAAAGCGCAGACCGGCGACGTCATAAAGGTAATGGACCAGTGCCGGCTCGCCGGCGCTGAGGACATCAGCCTGGCGGCTGAGAAAGAGGGCACCTAGCCATGAGAATACGCCGGTCCACCTGGATAATAGTCGCGGTCGTCGGATCGATAGGGGTGAACGTAACCATCGCGGCGCTCGCGGCCCTACTCATGAAGGAGCGCGGATTGCCGGACGACATCACAGATCCGATAGGCGTGCGGCTCGTCGAGCTCGCGCCGCCGGAGCCTCCGGAGCCGGAGGAGGTCAAGGAGCCGGAAAAGCCCAAGGAGCAGCAGCAACTCGATTTCATCCCCGACCTCGTCCAGCCGGACCTCGGGCCGGCGGGGGCCGTCGAGGCCGGCATAGCCGTAAACCTGGGCGGCGTAGCCACGGCCGATATGGGAGACGACTTCGTCTTCGAGGCCTACGAGCTCGACCAGGCGCCCGCGCCGGTCGTCAAGGTCCCTCCCGCCTATCCTTTCAAGGCCCGCGAAAGAGCGGTGGAGGGGGTCGTGCAGGTCAAGATGCTGATCAACAGGGACGGAAGCGTAGCGCAGTTGCAGGTCCTTGACTCCCGCCCTGAGGGCGTCTTCGAGGAGGCCGTGAAGAAGGCGCTTCCTCGGTGGAAGTTCAACCCAGGCAAGATCCAGGGGAAGGCGGTCACGGCCTGGGTGGTCGTGCCCGTGCGTTTCACCCTGGACTGACGGAGCGCGGGCGGGCGGTTCCGAGACCCCGGCCATCTTCGAGGACCCGGTCCGGCGGTCGGTCCAACCGGTTGCAGCGGGCCCAGGCTATCTCGATCATTTCGACCCATCGCAGCGAGAAACGACATGCATCCTAGGTCAATCTCTTCTCTTCTCGCCGCCGCCGTGGCTGCGGCGGTCGTGGTCATCTCATCTTCCGCCTCCGCGGCGCGCGCCCAACCGGGCCCCGAGGCCGGTCTCGAGGGCGGCCGCCCGGCTCATGATCCGCCGCTGGAGCGGATCGAAGACCTGCCTCGGAGGACGAGGCTCGCTCTGTTCAGCGCTCAGTTGGAGCGCGAGGATGGCGATTTCACGGGAGCGGCGCAGGTCCTCGAGGAGTTCGTGGCCGAGCACGCCGACAAGTTCGACAACTATCTACTGAGGTATCACCTGGCCAATGCCCTCGTGCAGGCGAACCGCCCGGAGGACGCGCTTCCCCACTACCGGAGAGCGATGGAGCTCGAGCCGCGATTCGGTCGGGGATGGCTCAACATGGGCGAGCTCGCGTACAACCTCGGGCGCTTCGACCTCGCCGCCGAGGCCATATTGAACGGCTACGAGCTCAGCTCGAACAAGCAGCCCCGGCTCCTGTATCACGCGGCGGCCGCCCACATAATGGGCGAGAGTCCGGAGAAGGCGGTCCCAATCCTGGAGGATCTCGTATCGGGCGCACACGGAGATGCCAAGCAGGAGTGGTACCGCGCGCTTGTCTCGGCGGCTCTTCGACTCGATGACACCGAGATCGGCGCCGGGGCGATAGAGGGCTTGCTCTCCGACTTCTCGGACGATCCGGACGCCTGGCTACTGGCGTTTCAGTACCGCGCGGCGAACGGCGAGTTCGAGGAGGCGGCTGTGGCGCTCGCCGTGACCGGCCACATGAGAGATCTCACACGCAAGGAAAAAGTGCAGCTTGGAAACGTCTATAGCGCCATAGAGGTGCCGTACCTGGCGGGCGTTCAGTACGAAGAGGCGTTCGGCGACAGCGCGTCCGTCGGCGAGATCGAGATGCTCGCCTCGGCCTACCTCGCCGCGCATATGACGCATGCCGCGCTCGAGACTCTTGAGCGGGCGATAGTGAAGGAGCCCACGACAAGGCTCTGGTCGCTCCTCGGGGATTTGCACTATCTCGAGAGAGACTACGCCGCCTCTATGAAGGCCTTCGAGCATTGCATACGCATCGACGCGGACCACTCCCGCTCGTACCTGATGATGGGATATTGCGCGCTCGAGATGGGTGACATCGCCGGCGCGGTCGGCTGCTTCGAGAAAGCCGCCCAGTTCCCGGATCAGGAGGAAAAGGCCGCCAAGCTGATAGCCCGGCTCAGACTGATGCAGCGGTCGGATAACCCGCCGGCTGAACACCAAGACGGCGAGAGCTCCGAGGGCGTGGAAAACGGTTCGAACGGAGCCGGCCGCAAAGGGGCCGACCTTGAGACGCGCGCCGGCGGCGACGACGCGAACGCGCCCCGCGGCGGCGTAGAGAGCCCGGTCGACTCAGGAGACGCTGTTCGGTAGCTGTCGCGGCCGTGCGGCAGTGCCGCCCGCTCACGCGGCCTTGGCCTGAGTGCCGGCCTCCTCGAGGAAACTCACAAACTGCCGGACCTGAGCGTGAAGCCGGTACATCTCGGACACCGAGGCCCCCAGGGCGTTTTCCCGGACGAGGTCGTCTCTAAGCTCGCGGATTCTATTCATGTCGCTGATCAGACTGGGGCTCGGCTGCCCGTCCTGCGGGCAATGCGCCAGGACCATCACGTTCAGCATGTGGGCAAAAGCCGGATGAGCCCCCGCGGAGCTCTCCGCACTTGGCGCCGGCGAGTTCGCGCGTATGAGAGAGCCGCGCAAGAAGCGCGTCGTAGCGATCTCCGCGGCCAGGGCGATTTCAAGCATTGCCTGCTCGAAGAGACCCGCCTCCAGGCAGCTCTTGCCCGAGTTCAGCACGTGGACCACTACATCGTCCTTCTCTCGTCCGCTCACGAGAGCTTCAAAGCGCTTCGTCTCCCCGGGACTGTAGCTGCGGTCCGCCAACGATGCGCGGTAGGGGTCGAGGCACATGCGGTTCATGGCGTACCGGCCCGGATCGGACCCTTGAAGAACCAGGTAGAGCTCGCTCATAACACTCCTGTCTATCGCCTTGCAGAGCATCAACCGGCTTCTGTCTTCGATCATCATGTGCGCGCTGAGCATGGCGTTGACGGCCTCGAGGAACCGGTCGATACACCGGTTGATGTTGGCCTCGAGCGCGGCTCCGGGGTTCTCCCCCTTTATGAGAAAGCGGGATGAGACCATAGTATTGAGAAGTTCCACATGGGCGTTTGAAGGAATAGGCCCCTTCTCTCGGGCCGCGATGTCCTTGAAGAACATCTCCGGGCAGAGCGCATGGCAGAACGTGTCCCCGACCTTGTAGCACAGCCGCAACATCTGATTGGAAACGCAGACCTCGATTTCCTCGCCGTAGTACAGCGGCACGCCGACGGCGCGATCGGGTTTGCCCTCAAAACCCGGCCAACGGTCCGGGAGGATCGCGGCGAGCTCCAGCGTGAACTCGGAGTTGTTCCGCGGCCTTATGTCGCTGAAGACGGGGCCCAGATCGGTGCCCTTGTCCGGGGCTAGCGGACCGAACGCAAGGATCTTATCGTCGTTGAAGACCGACAGGCCGAACAACGACCAGGACTTCCCCCGCAACGCCGTTTCGCCTGGATGATCCCGTCCGGGCATTTGAACGAAATGAATAGCTCCATTCATCTTGCGAATCCTCGCTTGTTGCTGTGTGTTTGGTTCTCCCTGGCCGTTTCCGCCGGGCCCCGCCGGAAGGGGTCTCTCGGTCATCTCCGCCCGGCCTCGGCCCCTGGCTGCGCACCCCTACCAATAGGCGCTCCCTTGATGAACCGCCGTATGCTCGCCGGTCAGCCCACCCGCCTGACGGAATCCCAATAAGTACATCGGCACCAAAAGACACCAATGTGAGCAATCATTGTCGTGCCCAAGCCGGTCTCATAAGCATAACTCCAGCAATCACTTGCGCCGCTGAAGCCCAAGACCGCCCGCCGCCGACAGCGACGATCAGTTCAGGCTCGGGCGCCCGTCCGAAGCACAGGGGTCGCCGGTTCATACCGGGCCCCCATTAAGCTCTGGCCTGATCGACCTTGAGGCGATGGAGGACGTTTTCGCCGTCGACTGGACAGGCTATACCGCGCCGCCACCGTCCGGATGGACGGATCCTGTGAGCGATGTGCTTGCACTCACCGACCAGGCGGCCCTTCCCGCACCCTATGAGGCCGTGAAGGAATATGGGAGCCAGGGTGACGATGTGCAGCTGGCGGTCGTCATGGCCGCGCGCGGCACGCCGGGCATCTCTTTGGGATACAAGGTCTGGGTGCACACCGGCGCCTCCGGGTGGTTCCCTCCGATCGAGGTTGCATTCTTCACGCCCTCGGGAACGCTGCAATCGGCGATTGATGAGTTGACCGATGAGATCGTCGTGGTCTCGGGTCCTGACAGCGAACGCGTGGAATCGGTCGGCACACCGGACTTTGCGCGGGGCGCAAACGTCGCCTGGCTACGACATACGAGCGGCCTCGAGGAGTTCATTGCGTTTCAGGATGTGGTCCACGGAAGCGGAACGCTTACCCTTCAGGTCCTCGCGCGCGGCTGCCTCGATACGGCGCCCACGGCCTTCCCAGCGGGGACGCGAGTGTGGCTCATTTCTTACGGAAGCGATGTCGTGAACGTTCCGGCGCCGGCGGTGAGCCCGCCGAATACCCTGCGCTTTCAGCCATATAATAATCAGGATGAATATCCATTCGGCTCCTGTATCGATTCACCGCTCGAGGCCACGCCAACGCCTCGATCCGACAAGGTCTATTGTCCGACCGACGTCCAGTTCAACGGCGAGAGTTGTCCCGCCGCGATCTCGGGCGAGCTCACGGTCTCGTGGTCACACCGAAACCGACTGGGCACTTGGTACCCGTCCGGCGGCCCCATCTTCCCTGATATGAGACACATGTGATACTCCTCGGCGAGCAGGCCGGGTGTGCTTGGTGCACATCTGTGCGAACCGAGGAGGGAAGAGATGAGCAGGAGACGGAGAGATCCGGAGAAGGAGCGTTTCTGGCGGAGAACGATTCGAGAGGCGGCCCGAAGCGGGATGT
>CAZHEV010000011.1:0-17495 GCA_964531335.1 uncultured bacterium
GGGAATCATGCTCCAAGGAGAACGATGTCCGAAGCTGTTTCCCTGTTTTTCCTTTTGGTGATTGCGCGACCTTGAACCCCGCCATTGGACTGTGCCTGCCAGGGCCGGAAATTTCCGGCTGCCTGAGCCGGCGCCGAACGCGATACCGCCAAGAGAGCTCGAAGTCAAGAGGCCGCCATGCAAGGGAAAGCGAACAGCAACTTATTGATACCATACAAGATCAGTAAAGCTGCGAGTACATTTCGCCGATTTATCTTGTGTTTGGTGTATTATGGAGCTGTAACCGGCTTCCTGGGAGGGGTCCTGATCACGGTTGGATTGAGGGCCATCGCCGGTCAATGGCGCACCGGCTGAAAGCAGTGGCCGACGGGATTCGAGCAAGTTGACGCAAAGTAACCCCCCTTAGGTCCCTCCTATCGCACATTGAAAGCCGGCCGCATTGAACTCGCGGAGGCGCAGTCCCCCTGGGGGAAAAAGCCAATGAACGGATTGGGCTTTCTGCGCTTTCTTGGTTCTCTCGGCTGTCTTGGCTTCTTGAGCTACTTGCCCGGGTTGCAGGGCTTATCGACCCTTTTCGGGCTGTTTGCGTTGTCCGCGCTTTTCGTTCTGTTCGCTCTTCCTGGGAGGGGCCGGCAGTCGCAAGCGCGCCAGGCCCAATAAGAGATCAACCATGTCTGTCGATTACACATATGATGACAAGCGTAATGTGCTCTACACCAGGTTCTTCGGTGTCGTCATCGACGAAGATCTTACGGTCCAGGCGAAAAAGCTCGCGGCTGACCCGAGAATAAAGCCCGGGTTGCGGGAGATAGCCGACTTGTCGGACATAGAGAAGGTGCAGGCTTCATCGAGCTCGCTGGGCGCAAACATAGACATCGATCGCGCCCACAGCGAGAAGCTCTCCGGCATGCGTACGGCCGTCGTCGCGCCCACCGACTTTCTGTTCGGGTTCGCCAGGATGTACGAGTTGCTCGCCGAATTGCAGGGCTCGCCGTCGAAAGTTTCCGTATTCAGAACGGTCGACGAAGCCCGGAGGTGGCTCGGTTTGAACGACGGCGACGGCGAGTAACCGCGTGGAGGTACCGGGGGACAAGAGCGGCCGGCCCAGGGCAAGGCTGGGCCCGGCACCAGCTTCTTGGCCGTCTCCGGTGGTGTTCCTGTGCGGCGTGATAGTGACCACGCTGCCGGTGATGATAGGATTGCTGGTGGGCGCCGTGTCGCGCAGGCTCAACCCCGCCGTCTCGCTGGGCGCCATTACGGGGTCCATGACAAGCACTCCTGCGTTGAGCGCCATAGCCGAAGAGGACCGCAGCAGCGTACCCGCCCTCAGGTACGCCGGGACCTACACTTTCGCCAATGTGTTTTTGGCACTGGCGTGAGCCCTGATCATGCTGTTAACATGACAGCCGTGATCGCAGGCCCGGGGATTACCAGAAAGGCGGCTCCATGACCGACTCACAAGCCAGGCTTCGAAGATCGAGAGACAAGGTAATAGCCGGCGTTTGCGGCGGCATAGCCGAGAGGCTCGGCTGGTCTCCGTTTCGCGTGAGATTGATCTATCTTCTCGTATCCATCTTAAGCGCGGCTTTTCCCGGGATCCTCGTGTATATAGTCCTCTGGTTCATAATGCCGGGGCCTGAGGACTAAACGCCCAGCCGCGCCGTCAACGGACGGCGCTCAGCGAGATCCGCGATGGCGATCCCGAAAACCCGAGATGAGTTGATCGACCAGGTCACCTTGAGCTACGAAAACCTGAGCACGGACCTCGACGGCGGCGGCCCGTCCCTGGCGAGACTGGTATGTCTGGACGACTGGACCGTCAAGGACCTGCTGGCGGTGCGCGCGTGGTGGACGCACAGTGTCGTCGATTGGATCGAGGCGGGGGCGCGCGGCGAGACCCCGGTGACGCCGGCCACGGGATACACTTGGAAGGAGACCCCCCGGCTCAATTCAGACATAGTAAAGTCAGCGGAGAAGAAACCTTACCGCAAGGTCAGGGCCGGCCTCGACGAGGGCATCGAACGAGTCATCGCCACTATCGACTCCCTCAACGACAAGGAGCTGCTCCAGCCGGGCGTTTTCGAGTGGGCGGGCAAATGGCCCGTTTCGCGCTGGATATCGATCAATACGGCCCGGCAATACTCCACCGCCCGGACGTACGTGCGCAAGGCCATGCGCGAACAGACCGAAGAAGCGCAGGCCGAAGAAGCGCAGGCCGAAGAAGCCTAGCGCCTTGACCCACCGCCCACCGCGCCTTACAATTATCCCGCATTCGCTTTCAACCTAACCGGAGAACCCCAAAGTGGAATCGCTGTCCCCTCAGGCGACCGCTTTCCTCTCGCGACCGGCCGGAGCCAACAACGGCCGTGGTCGGATCGCCCCTGTACGCGCAGACACCGCTGGTAGCGAGCCATTTCCAAGATTCCCGGGTGAAACAGATCGCCGACCGCCCTACACGGCAGGCGCGCGCTCCCGTCCAGGGAGAGGGAGCCCGGCACGGCAGCCTCGCCGAGGCATAGCGAAAGGAGGGCCACAGTGTACGCGACTTTCAAGAAAGTGAGGATTTCGGGGACGGGCCGGACCGTGGGCACGGGGTGGCTGCCGCCGCCGCCGGACCTGCGCGACTACACGGAAGCCGCGCCTGAGATCAAGGAGATGGCCAAGAAGCTGGGGGTGTTGAAGGGCGCCAAGCCCAAGGCCGCGCCCGCCAAGGTCGATCTCAGGGATTGGTGCTCGCCCGTCGAGGACCAGATGGGCCTGGGCTCGTGCACCGCGCACGCGGCCGTGGGCATAGTCGAGTATCTGGAGCGGCGGTCGTTCGGCAAGCACGTCGAGGGATCGCGCCTTTTCGTTTACAAGGCGACGCGCAACCTGATGCAGGTGACGGGCGATAAGGGGGCGTGGCTCAGGAACGCGATGGGGGCCCTGTGCCACTGCGGAGTCCCCGACGAGAAGTACTGGCCCTACACGGACGCCGAGCCTGCGTTCGACGAGGAGCCGCCGAGCTTCGTCTACGCCGTGGCGGACAACTACGAGGCCGTAAAATACTTCTGCCACGATCCACAGGGCGCGGTCGTCCCGGGCTCCGCCGTCCTTGGCAGCGTCAAAAAGTACCTGGCCGCGGGAGTCCCCTCGATGTTCGGCTTCTGGGGCTTCCCTTCCTTCGACTCGTGCAACGTAAAGGGCGGCATCCCTTATCCCTGTCCGGGCGAGAGCGCCCAATGGGGCCACGCCGTAGTCGCCGCGGGCTACGACGACAAGAAAAAGCTGAAGAACACCGAGTGCGACAAATCGACCACGGGCGCCCTTCTCATACGCAACTCCTGGGGTACCGGTTGGGGAGACGAGGGCTACGGATGGCTGCCATACGACTACGTCCTCGACAAGTTGGCCATTGACTTCTGGTCGCTACTGAGCATGGAATGGGTCGATTCGCGGCAGTTCGGCATCTGAGCGACCTTTCCAATGAGGATCCGGTCCACACGCTGAAACCCCCGCCGACCCAGGAGGACAGCGATGGCAGACAACGCGGTTCCAGCGGGTTTCAAGGATATGATGGATTTCGGACTCATCCCGGGGTCCCGACGGATCTCTCGACCTCGACGCCTTCGTCAGAAACGTGCGCGAGCGCGCGCGCGGCACATGGAGCGCCGGCATCCTGGACAAGCCCCCCGGCTTGTGCCATGATTGGGGGAAGCTGCGTAACACCTTTTGGTCGTACTCGAGAGGCGTGCAGTCATGGAAGGGATCCTGGCCATTATAATAGTAGTGCTCGCGATCGTGATCGTGTTCATGGCGCTGCGAGGCCGCAAGAGCGCCCCCTCGCCGTCCCGCACGACCACTATCGTCTCCAACCTGGAGAGCATCCGCACCATCGGCCACCTGTCGGTGTTCAAGGCGTTCACCAAGGAGATAGTGACCGAGACGGACCACTCCTGGGGCTCGTTCGGCAAGAAGTACCTGGGATGGGTCCTGTCCAACAAGAAGATGGCGATGATCTTCGAGTTCGAGATCGACTTCCGCTACGATCTCAGGAGCAGCGAGTTCTCCATCGACGAGCTTCCCGAAGACAGGTACGTGTTCACCCTGCCGCCCTGCATTCACGAGGCCCACATCCGCAACATACAGTTCTACGACGAGCAGAAGGCCCGGCTGCTGCCCTGGCTCCTGCCTGAGATCCTGAACGGTTTCCTCCCCTCCGGGTTCTCAGAGGAGGACAAGAACAGGCTGGTGAGCGACGCGAAGAGCCACGCCGAGCAGCAGGCCAGGCGGCTGATCGAGGCGCTCGAGTCCGAAGTCCAGTCCTCGGCCAGGCGCACGCTCGAGTCCATCGCGCTTTCCCTGGGAGTCAAGAAGGTCGATTTCGAGTTCAAGAAGGCCGTCGAGCCGGATCTCAAAGTCGATTTTCGCACCGCTGAAGCGGCCGCATAGCGCCGCATGATCCACGGGCGCAGACTTCTTGCATTCGGACGCTTTCCGGGCTATAAATCCTTGGATGCGGCGATCAAGGCCTCCAGCGGTCCGCCCGGACCGTTTGAGGCATACGGAAGAGGTTCACTCAGGGAGGAGGGCGTGAAAATGAGGTATTTCGTTCGCATTAGCACATCGGTCCTGTTCGTCTTGTGCCTTTCTTTGTTCTCAGGGGCGTTTCTCGCCAACGTCTCGGCCGAGGTCGAGCGCGTGGAGAAGGGCAACCTGGTCATCGAAGGCATACCCGAGATCCCAGAGCGCATCGAGAATCGGCTTCAGCAGTACATCAACACGCGCTCCGCGTATCTGTCCGACTGGCTCCCCGGCGGCGGCGGGATGCTGATCTCCACGCGCTTCGCCGAGACGAGCCAGGTCCATTTGGTGAAGGTGCCGGGCGGGGCGCGCCATCAGATAACCTTCTTCGACGAGCCCGTAAGCAGCGCTACGATGTGCCCTGATCCCGCCGTGAACGGGTTCATCTTCAGCCGTGACGTGGGCGGCTCCGAGTTCTATCAGCTCTTCTTCTTCGATTTCGATACCGGCGAGTACAGGATGCTCACGGACGGCGAGTCGCGCAACGGCGGCGCGCTGTGGTCGAACAAGGGCGACCGCTTCGCCTACTACACCACCAAGCGCAACGGCCGCGACTGGGACCTACACGTGATGGAGATCGCGACACCCGGCGAGTCGACGCCCCTGGTCGAGGAGGGCGGCCTGTGGTTCGCGGCCGACTGGTCCCCCGACGACTCGAAGATGATCGTCGTTCAGTACATCTCCGCCAACGAGTCGAACCCGTACATCCTCGACGTGGAGAGCAAGGACCTGAAGCGCCTCGGTCCCGAGGACCAGAAGGTGGCCTACGGCGCGGCGGCCTTCTCGAAGGACGGTCGCGGCGTGTACTACTCATCCGACGAGGACAGCGAGTTCCAGAAGCTGAGGTACTACGACGTGGCGACCGGGCGGAGCGAAGTCTTGACGGAGGGCATCCCGTGGGACGTGGAGGGCCTGGCGCTGTCTGAAGACGGGATCTTCCTGGCCTTCACCGTAAACGAAGGCGGAATCAGCAAGCTCCACGTCATCGACCTTCGCACCAGGGTGGAGGTGGAGGTCCCCACGCTTCCGGTGGGAATAATAGGCGGCCTCGACTTCAATCCGGAAGAGCCCAAGCTGGGAATGATGATAAACGGCCCCAAGTCGCCCGGCGACGTGTTCGTGCTGGACGTGCAGAGCCGGGATCTCGTGCAATGGACCTTCAGCGAGATCGGCGGCCTGAAGATAGAGAACTTCATCGAGCCCGAGATTATCCACTACGAGACCTTCGACGAGGTGGACGGCGAGCCCCGCGAGATCCCGGCCTTCTACTACCGGCCGAAGGGCGAGGGCCCTTTCCCGGTCATCGTGGAGATCCACGGGGGCCCCGAGGCGCAGGCGCGGCCCGACTTCAGCTCCATGACGCAGTATTTACTAAACGAGCTGGGAGCCGCCCTGCTCGTCCCGAACGTGAGGGGTTCGAGCGGATACGGTAAGACCTATCTCCAACTGGACAACGACTACAAGCGCGAGGACTCGGTGAAGGATATAGGAGAGCTGCTCGAGTGGATCGACGATCGCCCCGAGCTGGACGAGGACCGCGTCGCGCTGATCGGCGGCTCCTACGGAGGCTACATGGTCCTCGCGGGGATGGCCCACTACAACGACAAGCTGCGCGCGGCGGTCGACATAGTGGGCATCAGCAACTTCGTCACGTTCCTAGAGAACACCAAGGAGTACCGGCGTGACCTGCGCCGGGTCGAGTACGGCGACGAGCGCGACGAGGAGATGCGCGAGTTCCTGATGGATATCTCCCCCACCACCAACGCAGAGGAGATTACCAAGCCGCTCTTCGTCGCCCAGGGGTTGAACGACCCGAGGGTGCCCGTTACGGAGAGCGAGCAGATGGTTGAGGTGATACGGGAGAACGGCGGCGAGGTGTGGTACCTGTTGGCCAAGGACGAGGGGCACGGCTTCAGGAAAAAGAGCAACCGCGACTACTTCAGAAGCGCGTACGTCCTGTTCTTGGAGCAGTACCTTATCGAGGAGTAGCGCCCGCGCACGGCGCCTGGCACAGCGCCCGCGCACAGCGCCTGGCACAGCGCCCCGCGCACGGCGGCCCGGGATGCCGCCGGGCGTAACTGCAGGCGCAGCGTCCGGGATTTACGATCCGGTACATTACGGGGTGGATTGCGCGAAGACCTGAAGGATAGCGGACTAGACAACGCACCGGATAGCCGGCGGCAACCCAAGAGTCCCGAGAAGGGGCGGGAAGATCGGGCATATTGTCTTTTATAAGGCGCTTCAAGATACCACATGTCTTCGTGCTCTTGTCCTGGGTCATCGTAGCATGCAGCGTGATGACCTACGTCGTCCCCTCGGGCGAGTACGAGCGTGAGGAGGTCACCGTAAGAGGGATGACCCGGACCGCCATGGTGCCGGGCACATACGAGAGGATCCCCAAGCACGTCTCCCTGGAGGGCCTCGTCCTCGGCGAGGACGTCGAGGGCAAGGCGACCCCCGTGAGCGTCGTCGGGCTGATCACCGCCATCCCCAGGGGCCTCGAGGCGGTCGCGGACATAGTATTCCTGATCTTCATAGTGGGCGGCGTGATCGCCGTCATCCAACGCACCGGCACCATAACCGCCATCCTTCACGCCCTCCTGGACCGCTTCTCGGGCTCGGGGCCGATACTGACGATCGTGCTAATGATCGTCATAGCCATCGGCGGCTCCACCATCGGCATGGGCGAGGAGCTCATCCCGCTGGTGCCGATCTTCCTCATGGTCTCGCAGCAGCTCGGATACGACCGCATCTACGGCTTCGCCCTGGTCTTTCTGGCGTCGGACGTGGGGTTCGCCGCGGCGACCACCAACCCTTTCACCGTCCAGATAGCGCAGGGAATAGCCGAGGTGCCCCTGGGAAGCGGCATCGGGTTCAGGATCGTCTTCCTGGCCTTCATACTGACCGCGACTCTGATCTACATGCTGCTCTACGGCCGTAAGATAAAGAGGGACCCCTCGAAGGCACTGGTGCCTTTCGACGATTCCCCGGTGGCCGCCACGGGCGAGATCAAGATAGACAAGCTGAGGCCGGCGCACGTCTGGATCGTGATCTGCTGCGTGAGTGTCTTCGCGGTGATCCTGTACCTGATGCAGTCGAGGGACTGGTGGCTGAACGAGATGTCCGGCGGGTTCCTGCTCATGGGGGTCATCGCCGTGGCCATAGCAAGGCTCCCGATCTCCGAGGCGGTCAAGGCGTTCATAAAGGGCATGGAGGACATGGTCGTGGCCGCTATGGTGGTGGGCTTCGCCAGGGGCATCCAGGTGGTGCTGCTCGACGGACAGATACTGGACACGGTGATCTTCTCCGCGGCCAGCCTGCTGCGCAACACGTCCCAGGTGGCCTCGGCGGGGGGGATGCTCGTGTTCCAGAGCATACTCAACTTCTTCATCCCCTCGGGCTCGGGACAGGCGGCGGTGACCATGCCGCTCATGGCCCCGCTGGCGGACATCCTCGGCATCACCAGGCAAACGGCGGTGTTCGCCTTCACCTGCGGCGACGGTTTCTCGAACTCCATAGTCCCGACGGGAGGGGTGCTGATGGCCATGCTGGCCCTCGCCAAGATCCCCTACCCCACGTGGTTGCGGTTCATGCTCCCTCTTTTCTTTGTGCTCATGGGGCTGTCGGCCATATTCCTGGCAATCGCGGTGTACATAAACTACTAGCTTTCCGCCCTCGCTCACGGGAGGTGCCCAATGATCCGCAGATGGAAGCAATCGCTGGTCCACACGCCGTTGGCGGTGCCGGCCTCGAGGCCTACCGGGCCATGCTGGCGGACGTCCGGGACAAGACGGCGCCCCACCCGTTTCCGTGCCTATACGCCGGCTGCGTGATAGTTGCGTATGTCGGCGGCACCGGTCGAGGCGGCCCCACCCGTTTCCGTGCCTATACGCCCCCCGCTCCGGCCCGGGCCTTCCGGCGACGGTCGACGGCGCCCGGCCATGGCCGGGCCCGTAGCCTCCGTGTAAACGAACCGGCCCTCCATTGCGACTGTACGGGTGACAATGGAGGTGAGGCATGAGCACTGTAGGGGAGATAGGCGCGGAGAGGCAGACCGTGAGAGAACGGACCACAGAGACCGTACCCTTCCCTGGTGACCTGACCTTAGCGCGCAGGGCGGCGGCTCGTGACGAGGCGGCATGGCGCGAGATCTACAACGTAACGCGCGACCGCCTCTTCGCCCTGCTCTCCTACTACACCGGAGACCGCGAAGAAGCCCTCGAGCTCTTGCAGGAAACCTACCTGAGCGCCATCCGCAAAATAGACGGCTACCGCGGAGATGGGCCGCTCATGAGCTGGTTCGCGATCATCGCCATCCGCCGGGCGAGGGACTGGAAGCGAAGGCTGGTTCAGTGGAGACGCAAACAGGAAGCACTGACCGCCGAGCACCTGAACGACCCCCCGCACGTGACGGACGAGGACGCGCGCATCAAGGTGCGCGAGGCGATCTCGAAGCTCAAGGGACACCAGCGCGGCGCCTTCCTCATGAGGGAGCTCGAAGGGCTCACCTTCCGCGAGATAGGTGAGGCCCTGGGCTGCGATGAGGCGACGGCGAGAGTCCACCACTTCCGCGCGCGAAAGAGCATGCAGAACCTCCTTGGATACGAAGAGTCACCGGAAAAGACGATGGGCGAGTCCCCGCGCACGGGCATCGCCGAAGCGGCGGCGCCGAGGCGCGGGTTGAAGGACAAGGAGGCCAGATCATGAAAAAGGATCTGGAACGCTGGAAAGAGAAGATGACCCCCGAGGAGGAGCGGCGCGTCTGGTCGAAGATGCAGGACTCCGTCCGAAAGGGGAGGTCGCGCCGCACATCGTGGCCGGCGCGCCCGTGGCTGAGCCGTACCGTGGCGGCGGCCGCGGCGGTTGCCATAGCGGTGGCCGTCTGGCAGGCCGACCTGCTCGAGCCGGAAAAGGCGATGGACAAGACAGCCGGGAAAGAGACACCGAGCGCGGCCCTCATGGACAGCGCGGGGCGCGAGGGTCCTGAAAGGGCCCGGCGCGGCGAGCTTGCGGAGATGGCCGCGAAACCGGGCCTGGACGCGGCATCTCAGGACGTCCCGAAAAGCGAGGCCCCGGAGCTTACGCCGGGGGCCGGGCTTGCGCCGGAGGCTGAGGCCGGCCCGCAGGTCGAGCCCGCGCCCAAAGCCGAGGCGGAGGAGCGCACCGAGCCCTCGCCCAAATCCGGGGCGGGACAGCGCATCGAGCCCGGGCCCAAAGCCGAGGCGGAGCCCGGGGGAGACTGGCGGGTCAACCTCGAGGACTTGAAGAGACAGGGCACGGCGGGCGAGGAAGGCGCGGAGAAGCCGGCGACCTTCGCAGATAAGCCGCAAGTCGGGGCTGATCAGGACAGAGCCCGGGCCGAGGAAGAGAGCGCCTTGCTAGAGCGGGCCGAGGCGGAGCGTGCCGGGCAAGTGCCGGCTGAATCGACTGGCGCGACGCCCGACACCATAGACAGGGGCGTCATGGCGGTCGTGCCGGAGGACAAGCGGGTTTACGAGGGGTCCGAGGCCGCGCGGGCCGAGACTAGCGCCGCCGGTGAGATCGAGGCCTCCAAGCAGAAGCCCGAGGCCGAGGGTGCCCGGAGCGCGCTGGACGAGATGATGGCGAAGTCACTCGCGGATCTGGAGCCGCCCGCGCGGGCGGACAGGCGCTCGGACAAGCAAGCGGACGCGAGCCGTGGCGCCGCGCGAGAGTCTATACTCAAGCCCGGCGGCGGCGGCCCGGGGGAGGTCGTGGGAAAGGTGTTCGACGAGAGCGGCTCGCCTGTCGAGCGCGCCAATGTCGTCGTGGTAGGCACCGGCTACGGCGCGGCCTCCGACGACGGGGGCTCTTTCGACATAAGGGATCTGCCCGCCGGCACATACTCGGTCACCGTCACCCACGCGGGGATGAAGCCGCTCGCCGTGCGCGACGTGGAGGTGAGAAAGCACCGAAGGACCGACCTGGGAGCCTTGGTCCTCAAACCCTCCACGGCGGGACAGGCGGACACGGTGTACGTCGAAGCCAAGGAAGCCAAGGAGCACGAATCGCGCTTCGACGAGGTCATGCATTCGTTGTCCGTGTCGGCGGATAATGCTTCCAAGGCGGACGGCCATTTTCGGGAGAGAGCCTCGAGGCCGGCGCGCATCGTCGCGAGCGCCCCTTACCCGCGCCACCAGTCGCTCACGGGCGGCACGCACCCGGTGAACGACGAGCTGGCGGACGGCATGTACTTCCGCCACTACGGCGCCAACCCCTTCGTGGACGCGGACGAGGACGCGCTCTCCACCTTCGCACTGGACGTTGACACCGGCTCCTACACCATATGCAGGCGCTACATTACCGAGCGGCACCTGCCTCCTCCCGAGGCGGTGCGCGTCGAGGAGTTCGTGAACTTTTTCCGGAAGGACTACATGCCGCCGAGACGCGATGACTTCCGCATCTACGTCGACGGGATGCCCTCGCCGTTCGCGCACGTGCAGGACGGAAGCTACTGGCTCCTGCGGGTCGGGATCAAGGCGCGGGTGGTGGACGACAGGGACCGGAAGCCGGCGCAGATCGTCCTGGTGATCGACACGTCCGGGTCCATGAGCATCGAGACCCGACTCGAGCTGCTCAAGAGGGCGATGCTGATCATGGTGGACGAGCTGAGGCCGGACGACGAGCTGGGGATAGTAGAGTACGGCTCGGACGCCCGCGTGGTGCTTCCTCTCACCGCCCTGTACGAGAAAGAGGACGTGCGAAGGGCTATCCGGAACCTGCACCCCAACGGCTCCACCAACGCCGAGGCGGGGCTGAGGCTCGCGTACGACATGATGCGCAAGGGCGCGAGGGAGGGACACATCCACCGCCTCATCCTGTGCTCGGACGGCGTGGCCAACGTCGGCAGGACCGGCCCCGATAGCATACTGGAGAGCGTGAGAAGAGAGTCGGATGAGATAATGCTCTCCACAATCGGGTTCGGCATGGGCAACTACAACGACGTCTTGATGGAGCAGCTCGCCGACGCCGGAGACGGCCGGTACGCTTACGTCGACACCATGAAAGAGGCGAAGCGCGTGCTGCGCGAGAACCTGACCGGCACGCTGCAGACCATAGCGAAGGACACGAAGGCTCAGGTGGAGTTCGACCCCGGGGCGGTGCGCAAGTACAGGCTGCTGGGCTACGAGAACCGCGACGTGCGGGACGAGGACTTCCGCAACGACGAAATCGACGCGGGAGAGATCGGCGCCGGGCACGAGGTGACCGCCCTCTACGAGGTCAAGCTCAACTCCAAGAGACCGAGGGGCACGATGGCGACGGTGCGCCTGCGCTACGAGGACCCGGAGACGGGATCGGTCTACGAGATGCGCGAGCCTCTCGGCATGGAGGACTGCTACCGCGAGCCCGAGGCCGCGCCCGTCGATCTGGTCGTGGACGCCTGCGTGGCCGAGTTCGCCGAGATACTGCGACACAGCTACTGGGCCAAGGACGGCTCGCTCGAAGACGTCCACGACATGCTTCGTGACGCGACCCGCGGTCAAAGGGTCGGAAAGGACGTCGAAGAGCTGATCGACCTGGTCGGAAGGGCGATCTCCATAGAGGAGCAGAGCGAGGAGCCCGGCTGGTCCTTCCCCGAGGAGGTTCCGCCGGGTTACAGGGAGGACTAGCACACCCCGAATTCCTCCCCTGGGAGCCTCTTCGTCCGCATCGGACGGGGAGGCTCCGCCTTTTCACGGCGATGTTGCCCGGGGCCGATTTCTGAAGTACAATCCGTGATATCCGCCACCTGGACCAGGCACAGCATATCGCATTCGCGATCCCGCCGATACAGACACTTTGAGGAAGCGAGGCACAGACATGGCATCCGAATTCGAGAAGAACTTGGACAAGTACGCTGACATCGCGGTAAAGGTGGCTTTGAACGTCCAGCCGGGACAGCGCGTCCTCATAGGACGTCCCGCGCACGGCGTTTACGGGATCCCGCTGGAGCTGGCGCCGCTGGTGCGCCTGATAGTCACCAAGTCTTACGACATGGGGGCCAGGCTCGTCGACGTGATATGGAACGACGACGAGCTCAGGCTGATCAGGTTCCAGCACGCCCCCAGGGACTCTTTCGAGGAGTTCCCGAAGTGGCGCGCCGACGCCGCCATACAGTCGGCCGAGAACGGCGACGCCATGCTCAGCATATACGCCGAGAACCCCGACCTGCTGGCCGGGCAGGACGTCGATCTGCTCTCCAAGTTCACCGAGTCCAATTCGAAGCACATGGCCCGCTACTTCGAGATGGTGACGCTCAACGCCATGAACTGGGCGGTCATGACCGCCCCGGTCTCCGGCTGGGCGGAGAAGATCTTCCCCGACGTCTCCTCCGAAGAGGCGATGGCCAGGGCCTGGGACACGCTGTTCGACATATGCCGCGTCAAGACCCCCGATCCGGTCAAGGCCTGGCAGGACCACGTCTCCGACCTGGTCTCCCGCTGCGACTACATGAACAAGAAGCAGTACGCGGCCTTGAAGCTCAGCGCTCCCGGCACGGACCTGACCGTCGGCATGCCGCAGAACCACATCTGGACGAGCACGCGGATGAAGACCCGCGCGGGAACCGACTTCACCGCCAACGTCCCCTCGGAGGAGATATTCACGACCCCGCACAACAAGAAGACCGAGGGCGTGGTGACTCTGACCAAGCCCTTGAACTACGGCGGGAGCCTGATCGAGGGGCTCAAGGTCACCTTCTCCGATGGCAAGGTGGTCGAGGTCGCCGCCAAGAAGGGCCAGGAGATCGCGAACAAGATGTTCGAGACCGACGAGGGCGCGAGGAGGCTCGGCGAGATGGCGCTGGTGCCGAACAGCTCGCCGATATCGCAATCGGGACTCGTGTTCTTCAACACTCTCATCGACGAGAACGCGTCGAGCCACATCGCCTTCGGCCGGGCGTACAGGTTCAGCGTGGAGGGCGGCGGCTCGATGAACGACGAGGAGTTCGAAGCCGTGGGCGGCAATACGAGCCTGATCCACGTCGACTGCATGATCGGCTCGGGCGAGATGAACGTGGAAGGAGTCACGAAGGACGGCGCGGCGGAGCCCGTGATGAAAAAGGGCGAGTGGGTGTTCAAGGTATAAGGCGCCCGGCCGGGCCCCCAGGGCGGCCGCGGCCGGCGGCGCGGTCGCGGGACAGGGACGGCGCCCGCGCCGGTCGAGGGGGCAAGCTCTTTGCGCTCGGGAGGCTGCGGGCCGCCCGGCGCCCGCGCTGAGCTTCACATCTAGGAGGATACCGTGAGACCTTTGGCCCTGCCGGCCCTGATCGCCATTCTGGGCGCGGCGGCGGGCTGCGGTCCGAATCCCCCAGGATACACCCCGTTCTACCATGTCTATGAAGATGAGACCCCCGGGAGGACCCACCCGGACAGCATACAGGTCTGGTTCTCGCCCCTGGCCTCCGTCGACCCGTACGTGCACCGCACGACCACGGGGCTGGCCATAGAGGCACCCGAGCTGGACCCCCGGGAGTTTTGCTCGCCCGACTCCATCGTCAAGAGATATATCGCATCCCGCGGCCTGGATCTGGGTCCGTCGGCGCTTCTCGGCCTGCCCAAGACGAATTTCAGCGTTCTCGGAGAGATCACCGTCCCCCTGTACGTGGTGGGATTGGAGATGGCGCCCGATCAGTTCACCAACACCAAGGAGACCGGGCCGCACAGGAAACCCTTCAGGGAGCCTTCCAACGTCGATTGGGGGCTCGCATTCCGCGAGCTCCGCTGGAGGGCGTCCAGGGCGGGCGCCGACGCGGTCGTGGAGGTCGTGGCGGGCAAGCTCCCTGTGACGGTTTGGTACCCGCCCAGGCCCTACGGTCCGCTCCCTCAATCCAGCGGCGTGGGCGTGCTCGCGGTCAGGGGCGAGGGCATAACAGAGTGGGCGCTCATGGGAATGGCCATCTCATGGAGGGAGTATCGGGAGCCGGAGAGAGGAGACTGATGACGGCCGGCGCATAGTCCACCACCACACCTCATCCGCGGACGAATAGTATGGAGACCGATTGACGCACACAGCCAAAGACCCCCTGTTCCACGCGAAGGTGCGGGACACCGCCCGCAGGCAGAAGGTGATGGGGGCGCTCGGCGCCTCCCTTGAGGCGCTCGCCCCCGGCGAGGCGGAGATCCGCCTGCCCCTAAGGCGCGACCTCACGCGCGAGGACGGAACGCTCGGCACCGGCGTGATCGCGACGTTGCTGGACAGCGCTTGCGGCTTCGCCGCCCTTTCCCTGGCCCCCCCGGGCGGCGCGGTCCTGGCGGTGGAGTTCAAGGTGAACCTCCACTTTCCCGCCGCGGGCGAGACGTTCATTGCGCGCGGGGCGGTGGAGAGGGCCGGCGGCGCCCTGTCCACCTGCGTCGGCCAGGGCTTCAGCGTAGAGTCCGGCGAGGAGAAATTGGTGGCGACCATGCTTTCTACTATAATGACAGTTGTAAAGCCCGAACGCGAGCGCGGCGGCGGGGCTTCGCGAGAGGCCGCGAACCTGACAGAAGACAAGCGATTCGGGAGATCATAGATGGAGAACATGTCCGGCGAGCTGACCGCTCTCCTTGTGACCGCGGCCTCGATAGGTTTTTTCCACACCCTCTTCGGGCCGGATCACTATATTCCGTTCATAGTGATGTCGAAGGCCGGCGGGTGGCCGCTTGGAAAGACGGCCCTCATCACTCTGCTATGCGGCGCCGGCCACGTGCTCGGATCGGTTGCCCTCGGACTGCTGGGCATCGCGCTGGGGCTGGCCGTGGCGGGCCTGGAGGCGGTGGAGGCGGTGCGCGGAGGCCTGGCGGCATGGGCGCTCATAGCGTTCGGCCTGGTCTATTTCGCCTGGGGCATGCGAAGGGCCATGCGGAACAGGCCGCACTCCCACAGGCACTTGCACCTGGGAGGGGTGGCTCACAGCCACGCCCACGTCCACAGCGACGACCACGCGCACGCCCACGAGGGCTCGAGCGGGGCGAAGATGACCCCGTGGATACTCTTCACCATATTCGTCCTCGGTCCGTGCGAGCCGTTGATACCCCTGCTGATGTACCCGGCCGCGGAGGGAGGCCTTTCGGACGTGGCCCTGGTCGCCTCCGTATTCGGAGGCGCCACGGTGCTCACCATGTTGGCCACCGTGCTGCTCGCCGTGCGCGGCTTCGAGCTGGTGCCGGCCCGCGCGCTCGAGCGCTACGTCCACGCCCTTGCCGGCCTGGCGATACTTCTCTGCGGTATATCCATACAGTTTCTGGGCCTATAGCCACCAGGGCACTTCGCTGTTTCACCGCGGGCTGAACGAGAGTACAATCACTGTTTGGTCCCACTTGGTTCCACCGGTCCGAAGCCGGGCGGCGATTTGACCGCGACACGAAAACCGCGTCCCAGAGGAGGAAGCATGGCGGAGTACACTTACGAAGACCTCTCCGGCAAGACGGTCGCCCAGCTCAGGGAGATAGCAGAGGGCGTCGAGCACGAGGCCGTTCAAGGCTACAAGACGATGCACAAGGAAGATCTGGTCAAGGCCCTCTGCACAGCCTTCGGGATCGAAGCGCGGGCCGGCCGGAAGGTCGTGGGTATCGACAGGAAAGCCATAAAGGGGCAGATCAAGGAGCTGAAGGCCAAGAGGGAGAAGGCGCTGGAGGGCCACGATCACCAGGCACTGAAGAGGATCAGGCGGCAGATACATCGCCTGAAGAGGAAGATGCGCAAGGCCACTATCGCAGCGGCCTCATAGAGACCCGCCGGACGCCGACCTGCCACAAGGAGGGCTGCTTGAGTTTTCTCTCTTTCCTCGAGTGCGGCTACTGCGGAGAGAGCTACGATCCCGATCACCTCTGGAACCTTTGCGAGAAGTGCGGCAAGCCGCTCCTGGCCCGCTACGACACCGCGGCGGCCGCGCGGTCCTTCCCTCGCGAGGCCTTGGCCGGCAGGCCCCCCACCCTCTGGCGCTACGGCGAGATGCTGCCCGTGCGCGACCCCGCGAACGCCCTGAACCTCGGCGAGGGCTTCACGCCGCTCGTCCGCTCGAAACGGCTGGCCCGGAGATTGCAGTTCGACAACCTCTACATCAAGGACGAAGGCCTAAACCCCACGGGATCGTTCAAGGCGCGCGGGCTTTCCATGGCGGTGTCCCGCGCCAAGGAGCTCGGAGTCAAGGAGGTCTCGATCCCATCCGCCGGAAACGCGGCCGGAGCGACGAGCGCGTACGCCGCCCTGGCCGCAATGGCGGCGCACGTCTTCATGCCCAGGGACGTGCCCGAGCTCTTCGCGGCGGAGTGCCGCGCGCTGGGCGCCGAGATCACCTTGATCGACGGGCTCATAACCGACTGCGGGGCGGCGGCGGCCGAGGGGGTGCGCGAGCACGGCCGTTTCGACCTCTCCACTCTGAAGGAGCCCTACCGCCTCGAGGGCAAGAAGACCATGGGCTACGAGATCGCCGAGCAGATGGGCTGGTCCCTGCCGGACGTGGTCATCTACCCCACCGGCGGCGGCACCGGGCTGGTGGGCATGTGGAAAGCCTTCGACGAGATGGAAAAGCTGGGCTGGATCGGCGCGGCGCGCCCACGAATGGTGACCGTCCAGTCCGAAGGATGCGCGCCGATGGTCAGGGCGTTTCACGACGGCGCGAAGTTCGCGACCCCCTGGGAGGGCGCGAGGACCATAGCCGACGGGGTGCGGGTGCCCGCCGCCGTCGGAGATTTCCTCATACTGCGCGCGTTGCGCGAGAGCGGCGGCACGGCAGTGGCCGTCAGCGACGAGGAGATGATAGAGGGCTCCAACTCGATCGGGCGCCACGAGGGCATATTCGCCTGCCCGGAGGGGGGCGCGGCCCTGGCCGCGTTCAAACGACTGCGCGGAACGGGCTGGATAAGAGAAGACGACGTTGTCGTGCTTTTCAACACGGGAAGCGGTCTGAAATACTATCACCTGTGGAAGCAGCCTCGTTGACGGTACCGGAGGAG
>CAZHEV010000011.1:17595-108672 GCA_964531335.1 uncultured bacterium
ACCGGAGAGGCCTCGTTGACCGCGGGTCCAAGCCATGATCGATTTTCCGAGACTGAGACCTGACCTCATAGTCAGCCGCCAGGAGAGGGCCGGCAGGATCCTGTACGTCGTAAAGGATCCCATAAGCGGGCGCTACTTCCAGCTCGGAGAGAAGGAGTATCTCATAGCCTCCCTCCTCGACGGGAGCCGGGGGCCCGGCGAGACCGTCCGGGCGATCGAGGAGCAATACGGCGCCACCATGTCGGCCGAGACCCTGCGCAAGTACGTCTCGCGCCTCGCGGGCCTGGGGCTGCTGGCGGGCACCGAGCCCGAGGCCGTAAAGCCCGCCCGGTTCAGGCCGAGACCCTCTTCGGCGCAAAGCGGGCTCTCGCGCTACTTCATGGTCACCCTCAAGGCCTTCGACCCCGACCGCGTTCTGAGGTCGCTGAGCCGGAGGGTATCGTTCATCTTCACCAAGAGCTTCGTGGCGGCCGCCGCGTCGGTCATCTCGCTGGGCGTCGTCGTCGCCCTGTCCAACCGCGCGATCATCTGGGAGGGCATGGGGAACGTGTTCCAGTTCAGGAACCTGGCGCTCGCCTGGGTGGGGGTGCTCCTCGTGGGGATGGTCCACGAGATGGCCCACGCCACCACGTGCCGGCACTTCGGGGGCCGGGTCAGGGAGATGGGTGTGCTGCTCTTCTATTTCCAGCCGTGTCTTTTCTCGAACGTCAGCGACGCATGGCTTTTCGGCAGCAAGGCCCGGAGGATGTGGGTCACCTTCGCCGGCGGGTTCGTGGAGATGATAGTCTGGGCGCTCGCCGTCATCGCCTGGCGCGTGACCGCTCCCGAGACGGCCGTGCACCACCTGGCGTTCATCATAATGGCCGCGAGCGGGCTGACCATACTCTTCAATTTCAACCCTCTTATCAAGCTGGACGGCTACTACCTGCTGAGCGACTACCTGGACATGCCCAATCTAAGGAGCAACGCCTTCGCGTACATGAGATCGGTCCTCTCGAAGACGTTCCTGGGGCTGGACACGCGGCAAAAGCCGCTTGGTTCGAGGGAAAAGCGAGTATATATTACGTACGGCTTGGTGGCCATGGTGTACACCGCCGGCCTGGTGGGATACGTGTTGTTCCGGCTGTCCCGGTTCCTCGTTCAAGCGTACGGGTGGTGGGCGCCGGCCCTGGTCGTCGCCGGGGCGCTGTACGCCGTGAGAGGCCAAGTGAGAGAAACCGTAGAGGGCGTGGCCGAAAGGGCAAGCGAGCACAAGGAGGAGATCCTGAAGAGAAAGAGGGTGCGCGTCCTTCCCATCGCCGTGGTGGTGATCCTTCTCGCCCTCCTGTTCGTACCGTGGCCGCTGAAGGTATCGGGCGAGTTCGTTCTGGTGGCGGAGAAAAGGGCCACCCTGAGGGCTGAGATAGAGGGGACGGTGGACGAGGTCTACGTGGAGGAGGGCGACCGCGTGGAGGCCGGCCGGCCCGTCCTGTCCCTGGTCGACGTGGAGATCGAGTCCGAGATAAAGCAAACGGACGCGGAGATCGCCGAGGCCCGGTCGCGGCTGGAGCTTCTGACCAAGGGGGCGAGGCCCCAGGAGATAAGGCGGGCCAGGAGCGAGGTCCAGGCGGCCGAGGTCTCGCTGGAGCTGGAGCGTTCCAACCTGGAGCGCGCCGGGGAGCTTCTCAAGAAGGACCTCATCTCTAAGGACGAGTACGAGCGCGCGAAGAGCAACGTGGAGCTGCGCGAGCAGGAGCTGGAGGGGGCGCGGGCGGAGCTTTCGCTGCTGGTGGAGGGCCCGCGGCCGGAGGAGATAGAGGAGGCGCGGGCCAGGCTCCAGCGGCTGCGCGCCGAGAGGGAGCTGCTCGATTACAAGAAGCGCACCGCGGTTGTGAGATCTCCCATAGACGGGGTCGTCCTGACGGCCTCCATGGACCAGCTCGCCGACGTCTATCTCGAGCTGGGGGACAAGATCTGCGAGATAGCGGACAACTCCGTGATGGTGGCCGAGATCTCCGTGCCCGAGAAGGAGGTCTCGGACGTCGAGCTTGACCAGAAGGTGAAGGCCAAGGCGAAGGGCTTTCCGTCCAAGAGCTTCTACGGCAGCGTGGCCGCCATAGGCGAGAAGGCGGACCCCGGCGAGTCCCAGAACTATGTCACGGTCAGGTCGTTCATAGATAACCCCGACGGCATCCTCAAGCCGGGGATGACCGGAAAGGCGAAGATATACTGCAGGCGAAGCTCCCCTCTGAGGATCTTCATAAGGAGGGTGGTGCGCACAATCCGCACCGAGTTCTGGTGGTAGCCCCCCGCCGGGCGGATGAGCGGCCGCCGGGGCAAAAGGCCGATCGCCGGGCCGGACAGCGAAAGCGGAGCCCGTGCGAGCGGGCCGAGCGCGCGGCGCGAGCGCACGAGGGCCGGGGGATCTCTTTCCGGGAGGATCGATCTTGCCCTACGCAGTGGGAATACTCGGCGCGACGGGCGCCGTAGGCCGCCGGATGGCCGTCGAGCTCGAAAAGCGCGACTTCCCCGTCTCGGAGCTGCGATGCTTCGCCACCGGGCGCTCGCAGGGCGAGACGCTCAAGTTCAAGGACGAGTCCATACGGGTGCGGGCGGTGACCCCGTCCTCCGCCGGTAAGTCGTTCTCCGGGCTGGACCTCCTTTTCGCCTCCGCGGGAAGCGGCGCGAGCCTCGATCTCTCTCCGGAGGCCGTCCGGGCGGGCGCGGTCGTCGTGGACAACAGCAGCGCGTTCAGGATGGACGACGGCGTCCCCCTGGTGGTGCCTGAGGTAAACGCAGGCGACCTGGCCGGGCACAAGGGCATAGTGGCCAATCCCAACTGCTCCACCATACAGATGGTGGTCGCATTGAAGCCCATCCGTGAGGCGGCCGGCCTGAAGCGCGTAGTGGCCTCTACGTATCAATCGGTCTCGGGCATAGGGCACAAAGGCGTCGAGGAGCTGCGCTCGGCGGCGCGCGCCCGGCTGGGCTCCGAGGAGTTCGTCCCCGAGGTCTTCCCCGCCGATATCGGCTTCAATCTCTTCCCGCTCATAGACCGCATGGAGGAAGGGTGCCATTGCAAGGAAGAGATCAAGATGGTGAACGAGACCAGGAAGATCCTGGGCGCCCCGGAGCTGCCGGTGAGCGCCACCACGGTGAGGGTGCCGGTCTTCGTCGGACACGCGATAGCGCTGTGGGTCGAGACGCGGGAGAAGCTCTCGCGCGCGGGATGTATCGACGCCCTCAGGGGCAAGCTGCACATAGTCGTCTTCGACGAGATGGCGGGCGAGGCCACCCCCACCCCGGCCGACGTGGCAGACGACGACAGGGTGCTCATAGGCCGTGTCCGCGAGGACTCGGCGAACAAGAACTGCCTGATGCTCTGGGTGGTGGCGAACAACCTGAGAAAGGGCGCGGCCACAAACGCCGTGCAGATAGCGGAGGAGCTCCACGCCCGGGGCCTGCTGGCCCCCCGCTAGGAGCCTCGTCCCGGCCGCACACGCGGCGGCCGATCCCGCGCCCGGCGCCCCTGCCGCGATATGCCTCCGGCGACACGCGGGCCGGCGCCATCCCCTAAGCCGCCGGTCCCCCCGCTAGCCCGCCAGCGAGTCTATGGCCCTTTCCAGCCTGGAGGCCACCTCCTCGGCCGTCGGCTTCACGGCGGGATTGTCCACGACCGACATCGCCGCGGAGGGGTCCATCCCCACCACCACGACCGACCCGTCGTCCTCCTCGTAGACCACCACGTTGCAGGGGAGAAGGACCCCTATGTCCCTTTCCGACTGAAGGACCTTGTGGGCCAGCTTCGGGTTGCAGGCCCCGAGTATTATGTACTTGCGAAAATCCGCGCCTATCTTGTCCTTCAGCGTTTGCTTGACGTTGATCTCGGTCAGAATGCCGAAGCCCTCTTCCTTCAAAGCCTCGGTGACCTTGGATATAGCCTCCTCGTAGCCAAAACCGACCTTGGCCTTGATGCCGTAGGATGTGCGCTCTGCCATGCCCGTTTCCCCCTTGTGCGCGAGTTGGATGCCGCAACCGCCCCAGCACGGCCATTCTAGCATCAGGGCCGCCCGGCGTGGAAGAGGGCGCGCGGGCCGGAGAGACTCAGCGGGTCGGCCGGCGGAATGCCAGGCATCATGAGGCGCTCCTTCTTCAGTGGTCAACGAAGCGCCGCTTGGGAAGAAGGCTAGCTTTCCTTGATGCAGACAACCAGCTTGGGATCTGTATCAAGAGTTAGGGAGGCGCTCATTGACATTTGGTCAAAGTGAGCTACCGGAGTGACGGCTTGTCAACCGCTCACCTGGCACATCCTATATCGGCTGGAACGCCATCAGAATCTGTACCCGATCCACAGCGTAGGCGCTCTATCGTCGCGTTTGACTGGCAGTCTTGCCAATCTTGTGCAGACTCGCTCCGGACCTGGACAACGAGTAGTATGGTTACCACTGTCCGGCGTGTCTCGCCTGAAGGGGCAACCCTGATAGTAAACTTCTCCCGCCCCCGCATGCTCCCTTCGCGAGCCCCATGGGAGCAGTTCTGGGCTCTGCGCTGCAAGGCTGAGGCAAAGTCACCAGAAGTTCCGAAAGGGATCCAGTCAGTGGTGACTATCCCGGCGTCCTTTTGAACCACATCAAGGGAATAGCCTCCTTCAAGCAAAGCGTCCAACAGATGGTTCCAGACTACATCGAGGGGGCCAGCATAGGATCGAGACACGGTGGGCAGGAATCGGTGCTTGCTCTGATAAGGCTCTGCGAGGCCATTTGTGGGTTGAAAGAACAGCAGCAGCGCTAAGATAGTAGATAAGATAGCGTCGAGGACTTTTCGAAAGATCAACATCCTCGCCTCCATCGTTCTAGATGTGTAATCAGTTGTCTTGGCAGGCTACCGTCTAGGATAGCGGCCCACACTCGTGGGGTCAAGTGCCCCACGCAAGGATAGCCAGGCTCATTTGGCTTATCCTACCTCAGCTTAGAATGCCGTAGTGGGCCATTCAGAGGCTCATCACCCACCCCGCCTCCCGGCGTGAAAGAAGGCGCGTGGGGCACCGCGGAGGCGAACCGCAGGGTCGAGCTCGCCTTCGAGGTCCAGGGCACTGTGGCGGAGCTGCCGTACGACGAGGGCGACTACGCCCCCGAGGGCGCGGTCCTCGGCGAGCTTCGGCGGGGCCGCTTCAAGGCCAATCACGCCTCCGCCCAGGCATCCTAGGAGGACGCCGTGAGGAACCTGTCCCGCATGAAGAAGCTGTGGGAGGAGGACGTGGTGAGCGACGAGGAGCGCGAGGCCGCGAAGCTCGCGGCGCACCGCAGGCTGCGGCCGGTCCTTCTGACCACCGTGTCCACCATATCGGGGCTGCTGCCGCTGTCGCTGGGCTTCGCGGGAGGCACCGAGTTCTGGGCCCCCCTCGGCTGGTCGATCATATTCGGCCTCGCGGCCGCGACCGTCCTCACGCTGGTCGTGATACCGACCCTCTACACAGTGATAGCCCCGGAGAGCGGCGCGGGGGCCGCCGCGCGGGACCGCACCGGCGCCGCGGACAGCGGGAAAGAGGGGCGATGATGAGCGAGGCGGGAAAGGTGCTCGCAGTGTTCGCGCACCCCGACGACGAGACATACGGCCCGGGGGCCACGCTGGCCAGACTGAGCGCCGAGGGATCGAGGGTGCGCCTAGTCACTTTCACCCGCGGCGAGAGCGCCACGATGGGCGACTCGGTCCTTTTCTCGCCCGCCGCGCTGGCCAAGGTGAGGGAAAAGGAGCTCGACTGCGCATGCCGCGCTCTGGGAATTGCGGGGCACGAGCTTCTCGCCTTTCCCGACGGGCGCCTCGCGGAGCTGGCCGAGAGCGAGCTGGCCGCGCCCATAGCGAAGGCTCTGGGAGACTTCGCCCCGAGCCTTGTCATGACCTTCCACCCCGAGGGCATATCCGGTCACGGCGACCACAAGGCGGTGAGCAAGGCGGTGAAAAGCGCGATCGCCTCATGGACGGGGACCGCGGAGGGCGATCTGCGGCGTAGCCCCGCTCTCGCCTACTACGTCGTGCCCGAGAGCGTCGCCGCGAAGATAGGCTGGAGGCGGCTCCACGCCCCGCCGGACCGCGAGGTCACGCACGCAGTAGAAACGGGCCCCTACCTGCGGGCCAAGATCGAGGCGGTACAGTGCCACAGGACGCAGAGATATATGTTCGAGAGACTCAACGAGTGCGAAGGCGGAATAAAGGAGATCTGGAGTCGGGAGTGCTTTATAGTAGAGGGTGAGAGGCGCGGCGGGCGGCCGAGGCCGGCGCTCCCCGTGATTGGGGCACATGACCCAGGCGGAGCTTAATCCCCCTGCCCACACCGGGTTATCCAACGCGAGCGGGGGCGATACCCGCTCCACGCGAGGGCGTAAAATCTGTTGACAGGTGGTGGCCTATCTGTTACAATAGATTAGACTTAGACTGGGGAGGCGACCTGGAGTGCTCGGTCGCCGTCCTGTCTGCAGGCCGCTCCTTGTGCCGCCGTGTACTATACGGCAGCCTAGATGGTGAATTTGAAGCGAAAGAAAAAACAGCTTTGTGAAAGGGGGTGTTACGCCGTCTGACTGAGTTATTCGTGAGGGATTTCCTGTTTATGATTTTTCACTGACGCGAATCAGTGTGGAGGGTGACAACGATGAAGAAGGCTTTTGTAGCTGCATTGGGCGTAGCGCTTCTTTGCTGCATGGTGGCCAACGTGCACGCCGTCCCTAACGCGAACGCGAAGTGGGCGCTTCACAACGCGGGCGTCCACGACGCCAAGGCCAACACCTGCGACTTTGTCCTGACCGACTGCACCGGCATCGTCACCGACGGCGGCGTGGGCGGCGAGAGAAACGACGTCTATCTGATCGTGGTCGACGTCGGCGAGACGGACATAACCGCCACCAGGTACGGTATCTGCTGCGACGGTCCGTTCTATTTCTACGGATGGAGCAACTGCGCGGACCTCGAGCTTCCGACTGAGAACTGGCCGGGATGCGGCGAGGCCAACGCGCAGACGTTTTCGCTTCCGCAGGCCGGACCGCACGTGACTTTCGGCATCTTCGATGTGTACATTTACGGAAACTCAATGTCCATGTGCATATGCCCGGACGATCGCGTGGGCTTCGCGGAGCATTGCGACGGCAGCGACCCCGCGCCTCTTTGCTTCCAGACGACCGATCCGCAGTACTTCGGTTGCTTGGGCTTCAACGGGGAAAGCGGTTACAACCCGTGCTCCATCGTTCCGGCCGAGGAGAAGAGCTGGGGCGCTGTGAAGTCTCTGTACCGGTAAGAGATTTCTCGCATTTCGAAAGGCGGCGGGCCTTCGAGTCCGCCGCCTTTTTCGTAGAACGGCTTTCGCCTCCCTCCCCGACGGCGCTCCCCAGAAGGTCCTTGTTCTGAGCCTGGTCCCGGGACACGCACATGACTTCGCCGCGCAATACCATACAGGCCTTTCGCGAACCGCGCCCGCTCGAGGAGCCGGCGCCGGCGGATCCGCGCGCGCTCGCGGCCGCCCTGGTCATGATCGCGCTCCTTGCCCTGTGCCCGATCGCCCGTGAGGCGTCGTCTACAGGCCGCGATCTCGATCCGTACGGCCTCGAAGAGGGTACGCTCTGGATCCTGGACGGGGACCAGGTCTCCTCCGAGTTCGGCTACTGCGTCGCCTGCGCGGGCGACGTAAACGACGACGGCTATCCCGACATGGTGGTGGGCGCCCCGCTGTACGACACCGACGAGGGAAACGCCGGCGCGGCCTTCGTCTATTACGGAACCGCGGACGGCCCGCCGCCCGCTCCCTCCTGGGTCTTCGAGGGGGAGCAGACGGCCGCCGAGCTGGGCGTCTCGGTCGCCTGCGCGGGCGACGTGAACGGCGACGGCTACGACGATCTCATAGTGGGCGAGAGCCACTACGACGGGACAAAGATGGACATGGGGATGGCCTACGCCTTCCACGGCGGCCCCACCGGGCTTGCGCCCGCGCCTTCCTGGATGAAACAGGGCGATATAGCGAAGGCGCACCTCGGCTACTGCGTCGCGGGGGCCGGCGACGTGAACGGCGACGGCTACGACGACGTCATCATAAGCTCCTTCAATTACAGAAACCCCGACGTCAAGGAGGGCCGCGCCTACGTCTATCACGGAGGCCCGGGCGGGCTCGCGGACACGGCGGCGTGGACGGCCGAGGGCGACAAGCCCTACTCCTACTTCGCGATCTCGGTGGCCGGGGCCGGCGACGTGAACGGCGACGGCTACGACGACGTGACAGTCGGGGCGAGCAACTACGAGGTGGGCGAGCTGGTCGACGCGGGTCGGGCCTACGTGTTCCTCGGCGACAGCACGGGCCTGGCCGCCTCGCCCGCGTGGATCGCCGAGGGCGATCAAGCATACGGCCTTCTCGGAAGGTGCGTCGCGGGCGCCGGCGACGTGGACGGCGACGGCTACGACGACGTGATCGTCGGCGCGCCCGGCTATGACGCGGGCTTACAGGACGCCGGAACGGCGTACCTGTACAGGGGAGGCCCATCGGGCGTATCGACGGCGTCCGCGTGGACCGTGGCGGGGGATCGAAGCGGGGCGGAGCTGGGCTGCTCGGTGGCCGGCGCGGGCGACGTGAACGCCGACCTGTACGCGGACGTCATAGTGGGCTCGCGCGGCTACAGCAACGGATCGGCGGACGAGGGGAAGGCGTTCATATACGCCGGAGGGGCCGGCGGACTCTCCCAGAGCCACATGTGGTCGGCCGAGGGAGGGCAGATGGGCGCGAGGCTCGGGCACTCGGTCGCGGCGGCGGGCGATATGGACGGCGACGGGCGAACGGACGTGGTCGTGGGCGCGCCCGGGTACACGAGCGTTTCCGAGGCCGTGGGCCGCGTCTTCATCCACGGCATGGCGCCGGACACGGTAGAGCCGTCGGTCGAGGTCCTTTCGCCGGACGGCGGCGAGACCTGGTACACGGGCAACGAGTACGAGATCCTGTGGAGCGCCGCGGACGCAAGCGGCGTGGACAGCGTGGGCATATACTACTCCGCCGACGGAGGCGCCCAGTTCGCTCCTCTGGCCGCGGGCGAGCCCAACGACGGCGCCTACACCTGGGCGGTACAGGAGGCGCCCTCGGCCGCCGCGCTGGTGAGAGTGGTCGCCTACGACCCGGCGCGCCTTGCGGGCGCGGACACGAGCGACGCGACTTTCACCGTAGCGGTGGACACCATCGGCCCGGCCGTGACGGTCCTTGCGCCGAACGGGGGGGAGACCTGGTACGTAGGCTCGGACTACGAGATTGAGTGGGAGGCCTATGACGAGAACGGGGTCGATTCCGTCGGCATCTACTACTCCACGAACGCGGGCGCGGATTACATGCCGATCGCGACGGGGGAGCCCAACGACTCGGTCTTCGCGTGGACCGTTCCCGACGCGCCCGCCGAAAGCGCCTTGGTGAAGATAATCGCCTACGACTCGCGCGAGAACGAAAGCGAAGACGCAAGCGACGGCGTCTTCCATATAGTCCCCGACACCGTGGCCCCCGCGGTGACGGTCACCTCTCCCGCGGGCGGCGAAGGATGGCCCGCCGGAGCGCCGAGAGAGATAACCTGGACCGCCGACGACGACAACGGCGTGGACTCGGTCGCCATTCACTATTCCACAAACGGCGGGAACGACTTCGCCGAGATCGCCTCCGGTGAGCCCAACGACTCTTCCTACGTATGGTCGGTCCCGTACGCGCTGTCGGACAGCGCTATCGTCAAGGTCGCAGCCTACGACAGGGCGGGGATCACGGGGGAGGACGTGAGCGACAGCCTCTTCGCCATAGTCGCGGACACCACCGCGCCCTCGGTCGAGGTGGAGAGTCCGAACGGCGGGGAGATCTGGGCGACGGGCAGCCTGAGCGTGATAAGCTGGACGGCCTCCGACGAGGCCGGGGTCGATTCGGTCGGCATCTACTACTCGCTGAACGGCGGCGGCACTTACGAGGTGGCCTCTTCGGGCGAGCCCAACGACTCGCACTATCTCTGGGAGGTACCGGAGACGCCGAGCGACAGCGTCATGGTGAAGGTGGTGGCGTTCGATCCGAGCCTGAACGCCGGGCACGACGAGAGCGACAGCCTGTTCGCGATCTCGTCTGATATAGTGGACGGCCCCGGCGCCGGCCCCCCGCGCCCAGGCGCCGTCCGGTTCTACGGGGCAACCCCGAACCCTCTCACCGGCCGCTCGGAGATAGCGTTCTATCTTCCGTCGGACGCGCGCGTGAGCCTGGACGTGTTGGACGCGGCCGGGCGGCGCGTCGCGACTCTGGCCGACGGGAAAGTGATGCGCGCGGGCGTTCGTAAGATTCTATGGGACGGCGCGGGTTCGAGCGGCGATCCTCTCGCCTCCGGGGTTTACTTCTGCCTGCTGAGGACGGACTCCGCCGTTAGGAGCAAGAAGATCATTCTGGCGCGTTAGGCCGCTCCTCGGAGATATGGGGCCTGCGCGGCTTGAGAGATTTCGCGCGCCGGACCGACAGCCCGCGCAGCGCCTCCTCTATCGCCCCCTTCAACCCTTCCACGTCCAGGGGCTTTTTCAGGAGCCTCCATCCCCCGCACGACTTGAACTTCGCATCGTACTCGGGGCTGTAGTACCCGGTTATTCCTATCACCGTGGCGCCGGCCATCGAGGCGTCGCCCTTGATCCTCCGGCACACCTGGAAGCCGTCGAAGCCGGGCATCTTGAGGTCGAGAAGGACGACGCCGGGGCGGAAGCTGGTCACCAGAGCGCCGGCCTCGAAGCCGTCCGAGGCCACGGCCACGTCCACCCGGTTGTCGACCTGCTTGACCATCCTGCCGACGAACTCCGTCACGGTCTCATCGTCGTCAACGACGAGGACCCTCGAGGCCGAAGGACCCGGTTCCTCGGTCCGGGGCATGCCGTGGCGCCTGAGGAATTCGTCCATGTCCTGCCTGAGAATCCTTCTGTGGCCTCCCGGGGTCTTGTACGCGGGTAGCCGTCCCGACTCGACCCAGTTCCTTATGGTGAAGGGGCTGACCTGGCAGTAGTCGGCTGCCTGAAACGTGGTGAAGACTCTGCTTCGTTCGGCCATATTCTCTCGCTGCTCCTTGCTGGAGGGGCGGACCGTTCGAGATCGAGGAGATCGCGGCGGCGCGCCGTCCGCCGCGCGGCTGATCGAGCGCTTGCGCTATATAACATGCCGAGGGGAGCATGGCTGAGGGGAGCATGGCCGAGCGGATGTTACAGCGATTGGTTCGTGGACGCGAACAGCCGACGTGCCCGCGACGAGCCTCTCGGCCGTCAACCGCCCGCCTCCCGTCGGACCAAGAAGGGACCGCCGGATGCGGATGCCATCACGGCAGCCAAGGTACGCGAAGACGTGATCCTTATCAAGCATTTTCTGTAAAACGAAGGCCGGCTTTAACGGCGGCGTGGGCGCCGCCGAGCGCGACGCGTTGCCGGCGCCTTTTCCCGCGATGCTTCCCCGGCGGGCCGGAGGGCCGTCGCGGGCCGGAGGGCCGTCGCAATAGAATTACAATTATCGTGGGGCTCCAGATGAAGGCCCTTCGGGATGGGCCGAGGGAAGCTCGCGGAGAGCCCGCCGGACCGTCTCCACCTCGAACGGCCACTTGAGATATCCCCTGACGTCGAGGCCGGCCATCTCGCGGAATACGCCCTCCCCCGGATCTCCGAGGAGCACCACGGGGGTGTCGCCCGAAACGCATCGATCGAGAGTCGCCGATATGAGATCGGCGCCCGGGCGCGGCATGAGCGAGCCCTGGAGGAAGACGACGTCCCAGGAGCCGGCATCCTCGCCCTGGGACAGCTCATCCGGCCTTGTCGCCACCTCGACCGAATACCCCAGGTGGGCGAGCATCCGGCCCAGAGTCCTGGCCGTTCCGAAGGAGACGTGCGAGACCAGCGCCCTGCCGCGCGGTCCTTTCGCCGGAGATCTCTCGCCGGCGACGGCGGCTTCATTCGCGGGAAACACGCTCTCCAGTCTCTCGGAGGCCTCCCGCGCCAGGTCACGCAGCCCCTGCGTCTCACTCCGGCGCGGCTTCGCGCCGCCTCTGTCACCATTGCTCATCTTCGGCTCCGTATCGCCCCCGCGCTCCCAGGCGTCCATCCCAGCATAATATGCCCTCGGGCCGCGGGGAACGAGCAAATGAAAGACAAGAGACCGAAGGGCGGCTACGCCGAGGCCTTCGCCTTCACCAGCCCGGCGCCCGCCTCCGCGGCCCTGACGTTGATGTCGGCGATCTTCTGCTTCTGGAACTTGCGGATAGCGGTCTCGAACGCGTCGAGAGGAAACATGCCCGCGTTCTCGAGCGCCGCGGCAAGGGCCACGACGGCGATGGAGAGCCTGCTTATCTCCTTGCTCGTCTTGACGAAGGGAAGTCTCAAGACCTTCGCCGCGGTCTCCGGAAGGTCGAGGGTCTCCTCGGCGTACACCGTGCAGGATTCCGGAAGCCCCCCCATGCGGGATCTCGTCTTCCTGAGCCCGTCCTCGGAGAAGACGACCATGTGGTCCGGCACGTCGATGCCGGTGTAGTCGATGCGCTCGGGGCTCAGGATTATCTCCGAAAGAGAGTGGCCGGTCATTACCGTGATAGGATAATCGTTCTTCTGCGTGGCGTTGAGTCCCGCGTGCATCGCCCCCTGAGCGAAAAGCGACGCGGCGGACTGGACCTTCTGCCCGGCGCTGCCGGCGATGATTATGCCCGTCTGCCTCTCGACGGAGCTCGAGAAGGCGGCCTCGATGGTCGGCTTCGCGGCGATCTTCTTCTTGCTCTTCTCGTAAAGCTCCCAGTAGCCCGCGGTGTACTCCCTGCGCGGCTTGTCGGCCAGCTTTCCGAGATCGAAGCCGTGGGACTTCAAGAGCTCGAGCAGCTCCTTCTTGCGAAGCTCGTTGCTCGGCGAGTAGTAGGCCATGCACAGCTCCCAGACATCGACCATGGCGAAGCCGGGCTGCTCTATGGCCTGGACTATCACGTCGGACAGATCCTTGTCGAACTGGGTGGTCCTGTAGACCCACGGCGCGCCCGCGGCGATAACGGTCCCGCAGAGGTCCATCGGCGCCTCCAGGTTGCCCCATGGAGTGGTCGGCGTCAGCCCCTGGGAGGGAGTGGTCACGGAGTGCTGCCCGCCGGTCATTCCGTAGTTGAAGTTGTTCGCGACGAGCAGGGTGATGCCTATGTTGCGCCTCGCCACGTTCAGCAGATGGGTGCCCCCGATGCCGCAGCCGCCGTCGCCCATCAGCGTTACCACCGTCAGATCGGGCCTGGCCAGCTTGAGACCGCAGGCGTAGGTTATCGACCGGCCGTGAAGCCCGTGAAAGGCGCTGGTCACGAAGTGCCGGCAGCTAAGGCCTATGCAGCCGATGTCGGTGACTATGACGAACTTCCTGGGGTCGGGCCTGAGCTTGACTATCGCCTTGTCCAGGGCCTTTATGAGCAAGGTGTGTCCGCAGCCGGGGCAGAAAGGAAGCGGGCCCACCTTATCGGTCATGAATGTCCGGCGCGACGAATCGCTCAAACCAGACCGCCTCCCTCGAGAATCTCCCGGGGGGAGACGAGAGTCGTATCCATCTTGTTGACTCCCAGCACCTCGATGTCCCTCGGGGCGAGCCGCTCTATCTCGACCAGGTACTGGCCCATGTTCATCTCCGGGACGACGATCTTCCTCACGCCGGCCATGGCGGACCTGAGGGCCGACTCGGGAACCGGCCACAGCGTCCGAAGCACCACGGAGGACACCTTGGCCCCGCGCGACCTGGCCTCTTTCACGGCGACGGCGACCGACCTCGAAGTTATCCCGTAGCTCACGACGAGAGTCTCCGCTCCCTCCTGAAGGTCGCTCTTCACCATCGCTATCTTGTCCGCGGCGCGCTCTATCTTGGCGTGAAAGTGGTCGATCATCTCCTGGATCACCTTGGGGTCCGTCGATAGGTAGGCGTCCTTGCCGTGAGTCGACGTGGTGAACCGGGCGACGTGGTCCTCGCCGAACGCGGACATCGCGGGCACCTCCTCCAGCGATCCGAAGCCGTGCGGCAGGTACGGCTCGCCCGCAGGGGCCTTCCTTCGCTCGATCAGGGGAGGAAGCTCCACGGCGTCGAGGTCCACCGACTCGCGCGTCACCCCGATCTCCTTGTTGGCCAGAAGGAAGACGGGGACCCTGTACTGCTCCGCCAGATTGAACGCCCTGTAGGTCAGCTCGTAGGCCTCGCCCACAGTGGCCGGGCTGAGGGCTATTATGGGCTGGCCGCCGGACGTGGACCAGCGGGTGAACTGAATGTCGCCCTCGGCGCCCTTGGTCGCCGATCCCGTTGCGGGCCCCTGCCTCTGTATGTTCACGATAACCATTGGCGTCTCGCCCATTATGGCGAGCCCTATGTTCTCGCTGTAGAGGCTGATCCCGGGGCCGCTCGTCGAGGTGAGGACCTTCTTGCCCGCCATGGCCGCCGCGATGCAGAAGCCCATCGACGCGATCTCGTCCTCGGCCTGGATGGCGACGCCCCCGTTGTCGGGCACCATCTGGATCATGTGATGCAGTATCGAAGAGGCGGGCGTGATGGGGTAGCTGGCGAAGAAGTCGCACCCCGCCTTTATCGCCCCTCTCGCTATGGCCTCGTTGCCCTCTATGAACTCGAGCCCCATCGTCCCCTCGGTCCGGGTGAAAAAAACGGGGTTCCGCGAAGACGGATTTCCCCAGTCCGCAGTCCCGGGCGGGCTCGTTCGGCCGCCCTCGTACAGGAAAATTCTATGGCGTATAAGCCGTTCTGTCAAACGAGATTTGCCGCGGAACGGGCCGCCCGCGGTGCTGGAATATGGGCGGGACCGGACACCGATCGGCTGCTACGGGCTCACCGAGCCCGGCCACGGATCCGACCCCGGGTCCATGGAGACCACCGCCGCGCTATAGCTGCCACCTCTTCACGGACTCCTCCGGCGGAGGAGAGACGGTCATCGTCTCCACCTTTCCGTCCGGACGGCGGCAGGAGACCTCCAGCCGGGGCTCGCTCTTGCCGTCGGAGTACCTGGCGGTCAGGGCCGCGGCCCGCTCTATGTCCTCGGCGTTCGAATCCCCCTCCAGAAGCGTCAGGGGCCCTTCGTGTCCCATGACCTTGAAGGTCCACCGGCCCTCGGTGTGCCGCTCGAGGAGCTCGTTCTCCGCCTGGTCCCTTCCCACCACCACCTTGCCCGACCGCGATATCCTGAAATGCCTGCCGAGCTTCAGCAGGTCGAGGTCTTCCGCCGTGACGGAGCCCCGCTCCTTGTGGGCCATCAGGTCCTCGAACCTCCTGGCGTAGTTTCGGTCGGTTAGGAAGCAGCACCCGCCCGCCGGCTGCGGGTAGTCGGTGATGCCCTTTTCCCCCGCCAGTCTCATCTGCTCCTTCCGCCCCCTCCCGCTTATGCCGTAGAGGGACTCGCGGTCCACCAGGCCCTCCCTCTCGGGCGCGGTCTCGGCGAGCAGCTTGGCGGACAGGGGCCTGATGAGGAAGTCGGCGGTACCGCTGCGCTTGGCGACCATGTTAAGGGTCTGGCGGTGCTGGGTCATCGGCCTCTGGCCCATCACCTCGCCCGTCACGATGAAATCGGCGCCTATCTTCTCCATGTACGCCTTCGCCTTGGTGAGCATCATTATGTGGCAGTCCACGCATGGGTTCGCTGCCTTGCCGTACCCGTACCTGGGGTTGATCACCACGTCGAGATACTCCTCCGAGACGTCTATTATCTCGACGGGAAAGCCCAGGTCCGCCCCGGCGCGCAGCGCCTCGTGCCTCGGGGGCTTCTTGCCCCTTCTCGGGTCCAGCTCCCTGCGGTGGTCCGCCAGGTCGAACCCGGTGTGGAAGTGCAGCAGCTTCAGCTCGATCCCCATGTCGGCGATCGTCTTCGCCGCGAGCGTGCTGTCCAGGCCGCCCGATATGAGCGCCACCGCCTTCACCCGGGTGCCGTCTTTTTTCATTCGCGGGACCAAGTCAATCACCTCCCGCAGGGCGCTGAGGCGTTCGGAGCGTCCGGGCGGAGAATCACCCGTGGTACGCGACGCTTATCCCCGCGGCGACCGCGCAGGCGACGCTCCTGAAGACCTCGGCGATCTTCGAGTCCCTGCTTCCCGCGACCACGGGAACGCCTTTGTCCCCGCCGTCGGAGATTCCGGCGTCTATCGGGATCTCTCCCAGGAAGGGCACGTTCAGCCTCTTGCTCTCGCGCTCGGCGCCCCCGTGCCTGAACACGTCGGTGCGCTCCCCGCAGTGCGGGCAGAGAAAGTAGCTCATGTTCTCTATTATCCCGAGCACGGGGACATTGACCTTCCTGAACATGCCCACGGCCTTGGCCGCGTCTATCAAGGCCACGTCCTGGGGCGTGCTCACGACAACCGCCCCGGTCAGCGGGACGGACTGCGTCACCGTGAGCTGCGCGTCCCCCGTGCCCGGAGGCATGTCCATGACAAGATAGTCCAGGTCGCCCCACGACACGTCCTTGAGAAGCTGCTGGAGCGCCTTGGCCACCATTGGTCCTCTCCAGATGACCGGGTCGTCCTGCTCCATCAAGAACCCGAGCGACATCATCTTAACGTTGTATCTTTCGACGGGGAGGACCTTGCCGGCTTCGGCCTCGGGCCTCGAGTGCGTCCCCATCATCATAGGCACGCTGGGCCCGTACACGTCGCAGTCCATCAACCCGGTCTTGGCGCCGGCCTGGGACAGGGCGATCGCCAGGTTCACGGCGACGGTGGACTTGCCCACCCCGCCCTTGCCGCTGGCCACCGCTATGGCGTTCTTGACCGTCGGAACGAGGTTCACCCTCTCGCCGCCGGCGCGATGGCCGCGCACGTTCGCGGTGACGTTTATATCGACCTCGCTCACTCCGGGCACGCTCATGGCGGCCTCCCGGCTCGCCTCTTCGAGCCGGCGCTTCATCGGGCAGGCCGGCGTCGTCAGCACCAGGTCGAAGGAGACCTTCGGCCCGTCAACGCTCAACTTCTGTATCATTCCGAGTGAAACAAGGTCCTTGCCCAGCTCGGGGTCCATGACTTTACCTAAAGCGCGCAGCAGTTGCTCTGGATTAGGATCGCTCATCTCTCACACACCTTCCCGTCTTCCGCCCGTTGCAAACATGGCGTCTCCGCGGCCCTTCAGGGGACCGGCGGGCCATAATACGACCCCGCGGCGGCACCTCAGGGGGCCCCCGCGAGTCTTCTACTACATGATATTAGCACAAAATGCGTGGGATTCAGACGCCGGGTTTCGCGGGGCACAGCATCTGGGTCAAGAGCGCCAGGTAGTCGGATAAGAGCCTCGTCACCAGGAACTTCTCCCTGACCCTCTCCTTCCCCTTAGCGCCCATCCGCGCCCTGAGCTTGCGGTCCTTCAGGAGGGTCACGATCCTGTCCGCGAAGGCCTCGGTGTCGTCGGGCTCCACCAGGAAGCCGTTCTCCCCGTCCACCACCTGCAACGGTATGCCGCCCACCTTGGAGGCCACCACCGGCGTCCCCTTCCACAGGGCCTCGGTGACGGCGAGACAGAACCCTTCCTTCACGGACTTCTGGATCACCACGTCGGAGCGCCGTTGCAGCGCGTTCACGAACGTGAATATGTCCCCCTCCTCGGTAAGAAGGACCACGTCCCCCGACTTGACCAGGTCGGCCGCTTTCCTCTTCACCCTCTCGTAGATCGCCGGCCCCTCCGGATCGTCGGCGGCCGAGTTCCCGCACAGGACCAGCCGGCAGTCCACCTTCTCCCTCACTATCCTGAATACGTCGATCACCCCCTCGGGGTCCTTCCAGGGGTCGTAGCGGGATATCTGGCTGATTATCAGCTTGTTCGGATCGTCGCCGCCGAAGGCCTTGAGGTACTTCGCCCTCAACTTCTCCGGCAGGTCCATGTTCTTCACGGAGAGAGGGTCGATTGCGGGATATATCACGCGCTGCTCTATGGGGAGATCCGGTTGCTTGTACGATTCATTCGATACGACCGCCAGGTCGTACTTCGAGATCATCGGTTTCAGGAAATCCCACAGCTCCTTGTTGGGCTTGGACAGATCGACGTGACATCTCCACATCCAGAGCCGGCGTTTCTTGTAGAAGTTTATGAGGGGCAGCGGTTGGGGATCGTGGATGATCACGCAGTCGTGGTCGACGTGGGTGTACGTGGAGAAGACCTCGCTGGCCTGCGTGTACAGCTTCTTCTTGATCTCCGTCATGTTGATCTCGGCGCCCTGCAACGCGTTGTGAAACTTCTTGGTGACCCCGAAGAACTCCGGAGTCCCGGGCAAGATCCTCCACCCGGCGTCAACGCCGGCGTCGTTCATGAGCGGTACGAAGCTGTTCAAGATCTCCGCGACCCCCCCGCCGTGATAGGTGGAGTTGACGTGGAGAACGTGCTTTCCGTAAAGCGGCCGGACCTGCCTGTTTATCTCATTGATTACCTCATCGCCTACTATCGGTCTGTAGTCCTCCAGTCCCAGCATCGATACGATCTCCCCCGGTTCGTCCATGCCTCCTTCTTGCCGACTTACGGCCGTCGATCCGTAAGGTGTGCAGCATACTAGCCGGGCGGACGCCGTGTCAACGCCCTTGTCGCTCGCGAAGCGCTTGGGCGCGGATGAAGAACGTCGAGACAATTAATGCCTTGCGGCGCGTCCCCCCGCGCATTTAGCATGAGCTGAAGACTCTCGGGACTGCACTGGAGGAAAGACATGGCGGCAAGACGCAAGCGGGTCTCCGGCTCAAAGAGTTCGCAAAAGCCCAAGGGCAAGATGAAGCCCAAGAGCAATGCGAAGACCAGGACCGGGAGCGGAGTCGCTCGAGGAAAGTCCGGCAAGCGAGGCGCGCGAAACCGGTCCTCGGACCCCGCGCAGACCGTGTTGAAGATCGTCGAAGGCGGAGCGCCGGACGCGGCGCCCGCGCCCGGCGCCCCACCCGCGGACGCGTCGCCGCTCGCGGCGGAGGCGGCGGACGAGCCCAAGAAGGAGCAGGCCCGCCACGCCACGGACCTCAAGCTCACCGCCGTCCAGCTCGGCGCCAAGCAGCGCGCCATCTCCGTGAGCGAGTTTTTCACCAAGAACAGGCATCTTCTCGGCTTCGACAACCCCGCCAAGGCCCTGCTGACGGCGGTCAAGGAGGCGGTCGACAACTCGCTCGACGCGTGCGAGGAGGCGGGCATACTGCCGGAGATAGCCGTCAAGGTGAAGCAGCTCGCCGAGGACCGCTTCCGGTTGATCGTCCAGGACAACGGCCCGGGGATCGTCAGGTCGCAGATACCGAAGATCTTCGGCAGCCTTCTCTACGGGTCCAAGTTCCACACGCTGAAGCAGGCCAGAGGCCAACAAGGGCTCGGCATCTCCGCCGCCGGGATGTACGGCCAGCTCACCACCGGCGCGCCCATGGCGATAACTTCCCGGACCGGGCCGCGCCGGCCCGCGCACTACTACGAGATACAGATAGACACCAAGAGAAACGCTCCTTCGATAATGTCCGACCAGGAGGTGGAATGGGACGTTCCGCACGGAACGAAAGTCGAGATAGAGCTGGAGGCGACTTACAAGAAGGGAAAGCACTCGGTGGACGGCTACCTGGAGCAGACCGCGCTCGCCAACCCCCACGCCTCCATACTCTACTATCCGCCGAAGGAGGGGCCGGTAAGGTACGAGAGGGTATCGCCGGACCTTCCCAGGGAGCCTCTGGCCATAAAGCCCCACCCGCAGGGAGTCGAGTTCGGAATACTGGTCAGGATGCTGAAGGAGTCGAAGGCCAGGAACTTGAAGAGCTTCCTCCAGAACGAGTTCTCGCGCGTGAGCCCGAGGGTCGCCGATGAGATATGCGAGAAGGCCGGCCTGAAGCCCAAGACCAGGCCCTCGAGAGTGCAGGGCGGCGAGGCCGAGGCCCTCTACAAGGCGATCGGCGCCGTCAAGATAATGAACCCGCCGACCAACTGTCTTTCCCCGATAGGGGAGGAGCTGTTATCGCGCGGGCTGAAGGCCCAGATGGACGCGGAGCTGGTCGTGGCGGTGACCCGCAGCCCCTCGGTCTACCGGGGGAACCCGTTTCTGATAGAGGCGGGAATCGCTTACGGGGGCAAGGATCTTCCCCAGGACGAGCTGATCACGATGCTCCGTTACGCGAACAGGGTGCCGCTCCTGTACCAGCAGGGCGCCTGCGCCATAACCAGGTCGATGGTCCAGACCGCCTGGAGAAACTACGGGCTCGCGCAATCGAAGGGCGCCCTGCCGAGCGGACCGGCCGTGGTGATGGTCCACATCGCCTCCGCGTGGGTGCCTTTCACCTCGGAGAGCAAGGAGGCGATCGCCCACTATCCCGAGATCATCAAGGAGATCAAGCTGGCGCTCCAGGAGTGCGGCCGCAAGCTGGGCGCGCACATCCGGCGCAGGTCGCGCCAGGCGGAGGCGGATAAGAAGAAATCTTATATCGAGAAGTACATCCCCCACATCGGAATCGCGCTGACGGACATACTGGGGCTCTCGCGCAACCAGGAGCGGGAGGTCGTCGAGACGCTCAGAGACACTCTCGAACGAAGCAGAAAGCTGTAGCCGCGCGGCCCGCAGGTCCGGCGCGGCCCGGCTTCCGCGGTCCCCCCCGGAGACGACATGAAATCAAAGACAAGAGAACCCGTGGTCAAGAGCATCAGGAAGCAGGCCTCCGGGGTGCACGGCAAGATAATCAAAGGACAGAAGCCGTCGCTCAAGTTCCCGGTGAGGTCGCTCGCCAACGTGAAGTACAGGCCCAAGCCGGGCTACTTTCAGATGACCGGCAAGACCAAGGAGAGGACCCTCACCGTCAACACCGTGAAGACCTTCGCGCAGACCCTGAAGCTCATGGCGCTGTCCAAGGAGCTGGTCGAGTCCGACGATATCGCCACCAAGCGGGAGGCCTACTACGTGTCCAAGAACTGGGACGAGGCGAGGTTCCTGGAGCAGGACGAGTCGGACACGGTCATGGACGACGTGGAGGCCCTGTTCAGGGTCAACAGGGAGCAGCTCGGTTTCGTGCCCGAAGAGAAGGGCGGCGAGGTGGCGGGCCGCCTCACCGTCGTGGACGTCGACCGCGATACGGGAAAGCGCATCAAGATCGACTGCACCAAGTTCGGATCCGGGGCCTATTCGATTCCCATCTCCGTCGAGCACCTCGAGTTCGAGACCAAGGCCAAGTTCGTACTGGCCATAGAGACGGCGGGGATGTTCCAGAGGCTGGTCAAGCACAGCTACTGGAAGAAGGCGGACTGCATCCTGGTGTCGATGGGGGGAGTGCCCACAAGGGCCTGCAGGAGATTCGTCAGAAGGCTCGCGGACGCCAAGAAGATCCCGGTATACGTGTTCGTAGACGGCGATCCGTACGGCATAAGCAACATATACAGAACGATGAAGGTGGGATCGGGCAACGCGGCGCACCTCAACGAGTACTTCTGCGTCCCGCAGGCGTCCTTCCTGGGGATCACGCCGCAGGACATAATCGACTACGAGCTGCCGACCCATCCCCTGAAAGAGGTGGACGTCAAGAGGGCGAGGGACGCCATAAAGAACGACCCGTTCATCCAGCACCACCCCCAGTGGAAAAGGGCGATGGAGCAGCTTCTTCGCATGGGGGTCAGGGCCGAGCAGCAGGCCCTCGCCAAGCACGGTCTCAATTACGTTCTGGACGAGTACCTGCCGATAAAGCTGGCCCATCCGGAGAAGTTCCTTCCATGAGATCTCTCAACCCCGCGCTGGCGGCCTGCCTGGCCGCCATAGCCATCTCCGCGGCCGCGGGAGGCTGCGCCTCGACGGGCAAGCCGGCGAAGGAGCCGACCACCGTCGCCGGCCGGCTCAAGACAGGGTCGCAGCATCTCGCCGCCAAGGACTACCCTGCGGCCATAAGGATGTTCGAGCGCGCCCTGGCCGCCGACCCCGACAACCTGGAGGCCCATCTGGGCCTCGGGCTCACCTACCTGCACACGACATATTACGAGGGCGCGGAGGAGAACTTCGAGCGGGCGCTGGAGATCGACGACCTGTCGGCCGAGGCGCACTACGGGATGGGCGCGGTCCTTTTCCAGAAGGACGATCCGGACGCGGCGGCCCCTCACTTCGCGCGGGCCGCGGAGCTGCGGCCCGACTACGCGCTCGCCCACTACTCCCTAGGCGTGATATGGGAAAAGCGAGGCGCCTACGCGAAGGCCCGGGAGCACTACGAGCAGGCGGTCGCGGCCGACCCGGACCTGCGACAGGCTCTCTACAACCTGGGGTCGCTCTACGCGAAAACTTCCCAGTACAGCAAGGCCATAAACGCCTTTCTGGAGGTGGTGGCGATCGCACCGGACTCCGCGCCCGCGAGGCTCGCGCTCGCGGAGCTGTACCGGAAGACCGGGCAGGGGGCCGCGTCGCTCGAAGAGATAGAAAGGGCCGAGAAGATCGCGCCGGACATCCCGGCCGTACACGCGCAAAGGGGGCTCACGCTCCTCGCTCTGGACAGCATCGAGGAGGCCGAGGCATCATTCCGGAGGGGGCTGGAGATCGACCCCCACGATCCGGGCTCTCTGATCGGACTGGCGGAGATTCTTCTGAGGATGGGGCAGTTCAGGGAGGCCGAGCTGACTCTGAGGAAGGCGCTGGCCGCGGACGGGAACTCGGCGCTCGCAAGGCACAAATTGGCGCGCGCTCTGGAGGCCCAGGACAGAACGGAGGAGGCGCTCCTCGCTCTGGAGGAGGCGCTGGAGCTGGAGCCGGACTCTGAGACCGCCGCCGCGATAGAGGCCTTTATGAAGAAGCTCGAAGCGGGCAAAGGGCCCGCCGACGGAGGCCCCGAGTGAAAGTCAACGCGCAGGGAGGCAAATAGATGGACGGGTCAGCGCACAGGTGGTGCTCGGCGCCGGACTGCAACTTCGCCGCGCTTCACGAGAGCGGCGAGTGCTGGGAGCACCAGGCGGACAAGCGGGAGTACTTGGCCGGGTTGCAGGCCGCGGTCCGCGACGGCGAGGAACTCACCGGCGCGAACCTGGCGAAGATAACGGCGGACCGGCTGGATCTGACCGGCGCCTCGCTGCCGGACGCCGTCCTGCGCGGCGCAAGGCTCCCGGGGCTTGCGGCCTCGGGGGCGGACCTGGGCGGGGCGGACCTCTCCATGGCGCTGCTGGAAGGGGCCGTCCTGGCGGGCGCGGATCTGCGAGGGGCGTCGCTCGAGGGCGCCGCGCTCGACGGCGCGGGCGCTGAGAGGGCCCGCTGGGCGGGGGCGACGGCGGAGGGGGCCTCGCTGACCGGACTGCGCGCGTCCGCCGCCGATCTGTCGAGCTGCAACCTGAGATTCTGCAACCTGACGGGCGCCGTGCTCGAGGGCGCTTCATTGAGGGAAGCGGCTCTGGAGCTGGCCGTTCTCCGAGACGCCGATCTCTCCCGCGCGGACCTCTCGTTCGCCGTGCTCGGCAGGGCGGACCTGCGGGGCGCCAAGATGGAGGACACCGACCTCAAGCGATCCAATCTCGTGGGGGCTCGCCTGAGCGGCGCGTTCATGAGGCGGGCCGACGTCTACTACGCGAGGCTGGGAAGGACCGACCTGCGAGGCGCCGACCTGTCGGGCGCGAGCATGAGGAGGGCGGTGTGCCGCGAGGCCGATCTTCGCGGCGCCGTGATGACCGGGGCCGTGGTCTACGGGGCGGTATTCGAGAGGGCGCTTCTCTCGGGCGCCCGGACCGAGGCGGTCGATTTCTCAACGTGCAACATGAAGGGCGCCGAGACCTAGGGGCCGGGCCGAACGGGGAGCGTTGCCATGTCATATAGATTCAAGGACGGTCGGATCGTCCATTCGTTTCTGCTGGACGTCGAGGACGCCAACTGCCATCTGTGCTGCGACCTCGCCTCTGGACGCGCGATACTGATAGACGCGGGCGAGTACTCCGAGGCGCTGAGGGACCGCATAGAAGAGGAAAAGCTCCAGGTCGAGGCCATCTTGCTGACGCACACCCATTACGACCACGCGGGCGGCGTCGAGGAGGCGGCGGCCTCGCTCCGCGCCGAGGTGTTCGTGCACCACAGGGGGCGGGAATCGCTCAAGAAGGTGAAGGCCAAGGCGGTTCGAGACGGCGACGTACTCTCCACAGGAGGCTTCGAGATAAAGGTGCTCGCCACGGAGGGGCATACCCCGGACGCGTGCTGCTACCTTATCGGAGAGGCCCTGTTCACGGGCGACACCCTCTTCAACGGATCCGTCGGCGGCACAGGAACCCGGGACCTCTTCGTCCAGGAGACGGAGAACATAAAGGAGAAGATCTTGACGCTGCCGGACAGGATATCCGTGTTTCCCGGTCACGGCCCGGCGACTACGGTGGGAATCGAAAGGGCGTTCAACCCGTTCCTGTGAACGGGCGCGGGCGGGCCGAGCCCTATCGAGCGCCTATCGCCTCGGCCATTCCCCGCTCCGCCCTGGCCACGGCCTCTTCCAGAGCCAGGGCCAGAGCCTCGACCACGGCATCGGGCTCCTTCTCCTCGGCCATTTTCTCGACGTCTATCTTGGAAGACCACAGCGTCCGGCCGCTCGCCGTGTCCACAAGCTCCATGAAAAGCCTCACGTGGCCGAACCACCCCTCCTCCCTGTCAACCTCCTCGAACGCCAGAACGGCGCCCCTGACCACGAAGTCGGCGTGCTCCCAGGTATAGGGGAAGCTGTCCACGCTGCCGAAGATCCCCGACTGCGCGAGGTGCCCGGCGACCCTGGAGGTGATCATTCTGTCGGCCGGCTCGGCCCAGCGATGGAAATCCCAGAACCCCACCTCCCGCTTCGAGGGGCGGTACACTATCCTCTGTCCCGAGTAAGGCTCCGGCACCGCCAGCCGCTCGACGCGCACGGCCGGCCTGGTGGTGTCCGCTCCGGCGGCGGCGGTCGAGATCTCGTCGCCGAGCTTGTAGTAACGCACGTTTGGATTAGAGGCGCAGCTCTGCATCCCGACGAGCGCCACGGCGGCGGCGACCGCTCCGATCAGCTTGGGAAACCTGCAAACTGTCATCAAGCACCCCCGGCCTGCGGTTTCTCTATTCCTCGAGAGCTCTGGGGCCGACGGCCGCGCCCCTGAGAAGAAGGGAAGGCCTGGCCCGTATGCTCTGGCTGAACTCGCTGAGATTCCTGGAAATCTCTCTGAGATCGGCGAGAGTCTGGTCCACGGCGTACTGGTTGTCTCCGACCAGAGTGTTCAAGCGCAGGGACAGCTCCCTGCTGTTTCTGATGAGCTCGTCTATCTCGCGGATCGTCCGCTCGTCACCCAGATAGGCCAACATCGGCTGGGCGCTCTCGGAGATCTCGTTGAGGTTCTCTATAGCCAGCGCGAACTCCTCCTTGTTCTCCTCAAGCATGACGTGGATCTCGTCCGAAGTCTGCTTCATGCTGGCCGCCAGCTCGCGCGTCTCCACCAGCAACTCGCTCACCGCGCCCGAGTTCTCCTGGAGCAGAGTGGACACGTCGTGGAGCACGTTTTCTATTCGTTCCCTGTTGTCCTCGCTTGTGATTTCGAGCAGGTTGTCTATCAGTACCTCGGCCTTTATGATCGCCGACTCCGCGGTGCCGGAGATGCTGGCCAGGAATGACTCCGTGCCGGTGATGGTGCTGCCCGGAGGCAGATCCGGGGCGTCGGCGCTCCCCGGCATGAGATCGATATATCGAAGCCCGGTTATGCCGACCGTCCCGATCGTGGCCTCGGTATTCTGCCTTATCGGCGTGGCCTTGTCGACGGATATTGTGACCTCCACGGTGGTGATGTCGTCGCCGGGGATGTGCAGCCTCTGGACGGTCCCCACCTTGACGCCCTTGATGCGGACGGGGGAGCCCTTGTCCAGGCCGGCCACGGACTCCTCGAACCTGATGTGATAGACTTTCGACGGTTGCCATATCCTCAGCCCTCCCAGTATGGTGAGGAAGCCGATCAGGATGGCCATGGCCGTCGCCACGAATATGCCCACCTTGATGTCTCTGGAGGTCCTTCTCATATCTATTCCCCCTCGTATCTAGTCTTTGTGATCCTGGTCGCCGACCTCTTCCTCGACTTCCTCGATAGCCCGCATCAACAGCTCGCTCGCCCCCCCCTCCTCGAACTTCGCGTCCAGGAATCTCCTGACGCGAGGCTCCCGGGAGCTCTCGATCTCATCTAGGGAGCCGTAGGCGATCACCTCTCCGGCGTCCAGCAGGGTCACCCGGTCGGCTATGGCTCTCATGCTCTCCAGCTCGTGCGTCACCACGACGGCCGTCATGTCCAGGGCCTTCCTGAGCCGGAGTATAAGCCTGTCCAGCCCGGCCGCGGTGACAGGGTCCAGCCCGGCCGTCGGCTCGTCGAACAGGAGCAGCTCCGGATCGAGGGCGAGGGCGCGCGCCAGGCCCGCCCTTTTGCGCATTCCGCCGCTGAGCTCGGATGGCATCAGGTCCTCGCATCCGCCCAGTCCCACCAGGGAGAGCTTTATGCCGACAACCAGCTCTATCGTCGTCTCGTCCAGCCGCGTGTGCTCCCTTATGGGCAGCGCTATGTTGTCGCCCACCGTCATGGAGCCCAGGAGAGCGCCCCCCTGAAAGAGCATGCCCATCCTCTTCAGCGTTTCCCGGTACTCGTCCTCGGTCATCTCGTCCAGCCTCCTGCCGAACAGGCTTACCGTACCGGAAATCGGCTCCAAGAGGCCAACCATGTGCTTGAGCAGCGTGCTCTTGCCACAGCCGCTGGGCCCGAGTATTACGAAGATCTCGTTGGGAAGGACCTCGAGGCTCACCCCGTGGAGCACCCGCTTGTCCTCGTATTGAGAGTAGAGATCCTTTACCTCTATCAATGGTTCCATGATTTCGTCCCGCCGCTATCCGCCATCCCGCCGAGGGGACCGCGCGCCGGCGCCCGCGCTTACCCCAGGCTGTAGAACAGCCAGGTGAAGATCGAGTCGGCTATTACAATGAGGAAGATGCCGGCCACGACCGAGGAGGTGGTGTTCCTGCCCACGCCCTCGGGGCCGCCCTTGACCGAAAAGCCCATGTGGCTTCCGACCTGGCCTATTATCATCGCGAAGACAAAGCTCTTCACCACCCCCGACATGACGTCCGAAAGGAGCAGCGCGTTTATCGTCTGGTCTATGTACGCCGCGTAACCTATCTGCAGGCCGATCATCGCGAAGATGAACCCGCCGAAGATCCCCACGACCACGGAGAACAGCGTCAGGCAGGGAACCATGAGTCCGAGCGCCATCAGCTTGGGGGCGACGAGGAAGCGGACGGGGTTGAAGCCCATCGCCTGGAGGGCGTCGATCTCCTCGGTGACCTTCATCGTACCGATCTCCGCGGCTATGGAGGACCCGCTCCTTCCCGCCACGATCACCGCCGTCATCAGGGGGGCGATCTCCCTGGTCAACGCCACCCCCACCAGGTCGGCCACGAAGATAGACGCGCCGAACATGCGGAGCTGGTAGTCGGCCTGCATGGCCATGATCAGGCCCATCAGGAAAGAGACCAGCGCCACTATGGGAAGCGCGTTGACCCCTATGTGCGACGCCTGATCGAGCGCGTTCTGGAACCTGAAGCCCCCCCCGGTGAAAGGCGCCATGAAGGTCCAGTAGATCGAGGACACCGCGAGATGGTGGAAGTCTCCGGCCGTTCTCACGGCGCCCACCACCGAGGCGCCCAGCCGCTCGACGGCCGAGGGCCTTTTCTCGATGCGCTCCTCCAGCTCGCCGGCCTTTCCCTGGATGACCTCGAAGACCTGCCGGATGGCGGCCGATACGCCCCTGATTCTCAACTCGCCGCCGTATGACTCGAAGATCTTGAGCCCGTGCATGATCACGGCCACTCCCGTGCTGTCCATCCTGGTCACATCGGTGACATCGAGAACCACCCTGGAGGGCCGTAGCTTGGAGGTATCCCTGAAGGCCTTCACCAGGCGCGGGGAGCTCTCTCTGTCGATAACTCCCCGTACCGATATGACGACTTCCTTGTTGGAGGGCCGAACGTCAATGTCCATGCGACCACCGGAGTATTAATAGTCGGGCTACTGTTCCATCACACGATTATTTGACGGCCGCGGGGGGAGATGTCAACAACCTTGCCTCGCCTTTCGGCTCCATCCTGCCCGCAAGCCCCGAGGAAACGGATAGATGGAGGACACCTGAAGCGCCGCCCGGCGCCTCCACGATCGCCGCCTCCACTCCCGGAAGGGACTCCACCAGATCCATGCCCTCGGCCGCCCCCAGGACGACCAGCGCGGTCGAGAGCGCGTCGGCGCCGGTGGCCGAAGGGGCTATCACCGTTACCGAACTCAGCTCCGCCGCCGGCCGGCCGGTCCGCGGGTCGAGTATATGCGGGTAGCGTACACCATCCGACACGAAAAATCTCTCGTAGTCGCCGGAGGTGGAGACGGCGACCTCGCTCGCCTCGAACGCCGCTATCACCTCGCCGGGCGATCTCGGGTGCGCTATGCCGGCCTTCCAGGGCTCGCCTTCCGAGGCCTCTCCCATGAAGAGAAGGTTGCCGCCGGAGTTCAACACGGCGTGGGACACTCCCCCGGACCTCAACGCCCGCGCCGCCTCGTCCAGCGCGAAGCCCTTGCCGATGCCTCCGAGATCCACCTTCTGGCCCCGGCGCCTCAACCTCGCGGAAGAACCCTCCGGGTCCAGGTCCAGTCCGGAGGAGCCCACCAGGTCGAGCGCGGCGGCCAGCTCGCCGGAGCCCGGCACCTTTGGCTCGCCCCCCCTGAAGCCCCAGAGCTCCAGAAGCGGTCCCACGGTGACGTCGAAGGCGCCGCCGGTAAGTTCCCAGTAATACAGGGAGGAGTCGAGCACGGCGACGACGAGAGGGTCGACGCCGACGTGGCCGCCCCCCGCGCCTCCGTTTATGTGCGAGATATCGCTTTCGGGAAGGTAAGTGCTGAGGAGAGAGTCCAAATGGGCGATGGTCCCGAAAGCCTCCTCGACCGCCCGGGCCGCCGCGGCGCTGTCCACGCCGGCCGTGAGCCTCACCGCGATCTCGAAAGATGTCCCCATGGAGAAGATGCGCCCGGAGTAGCGATCCCCCGGCCCGTCCCGGTCACAACCGCCCGCCGGCGCCGTCGACAGCAGCGCCGTCAGGAGAACGGCAAGAGGGCGGGCGAACCTCATCGGCCGCCTCCGCGTTCTTCATCGGCGCTCAGGTCTTTCACGTAGATCTCGCGGCTGATCTCAGGGTCCAGGGCAAGTGTCGTCTCCTCTACCTCCACCACGAACGACGGCCTTTTCTGGTGTAGCCTGAGTATGCATCCGGGGACAACTCCCAGGGATGAGAGCCTGTCCAGCCGGGCGTGGGACCGGGGGTTCACATAGACTATCCGCGCTCTCGCGCCCAGGGCCAGATCGGCAAGGGGAAACACCAGCGGCTTGACGGTGGACGAGTACAGGTCGCAGCACCTGCCTCTCGGGATCGGCTTTCCGTGCGGGCACTTGGGCGGGTGACCCAGGAAGGTGCATACACGGTCGGTGACGTCTCTGTCCAACATGTGCTCGAAGCGGCAGGCGGTCGCCTCCGTCTTGGTCTCGCCGACCTCGAGCACCTCACCGAGCAACACCTCGGCGAGCCTGTGCCTTCGGATCACCTGGGAGGCGAGATCGTGACCGGCCGGAAGAAACTCGACCTCGTCTCCTCTCACCACCACGAGCCTTCGGCGCTCGAGCTCATGAAGGACGCCCTCGGGGTCGGGGTCATCCAGCTTCGCGAGCAGATCGGATCTCCCGGCCGGGCCGGTCTCCTTCTCGGTCCAGACCAGCTCGAGCATCTCCTCGATGCGATCCTCTTCCATCCATGGCCTCCGTAGCCGGCGAGTCTCTAAGTCCTAGGACCGCCGCAGAATCCGTCTGAGCCACTTGACGGTCTTCGACTCTCGTATCAGCCGGTAGCCGCAGCTCGGACAGCACGCCACCCGGCAGCCCTCGGCGAAAGGGCAGCCCGTGTGGCATTGCACGTCTTTTTCGCTGAACACATGCCCGCAGAGTGGGCATCGCAGCTCTTCTTCGGAATCGGTCGTCTCGTCCGTCATTTCATTTTCCCCGGCCGAGGGGTCCGCCCCGCGCAAGCCCGCTCCTCCCTAAAGCGGAACGGACAGAGCCCGGAGCACGAAGTTCAGGGCGCCGCCCACCAGGAACGCAAACGGGAATATGAACGCCACCACGGCTACAGCCGTCTTGATCCCGCGCTCCTTTATGATCACGAAAAAGTTGGCGATACAGGGCACGAAGAGGGTGATCACAACCAGGCTGACCAAGGTCTGAATCGCGTCCATCTGTCCTTCCTTCGACAGCGTGTACAATCCCGCGGCGCCGTAGTCCCTCCTCAGGAAGCCGACTATGAATGCCTCGGTCGCGCCGACCGGCAGATTCAAGAGGCCTGCCACGACGGGGGCGACCGCCCTTTCCAGCGAAGACATGATCGCCAGCCTGTCCATGGTGAAAAGCACAAGCGTGCCCAGTATGAAAAGCGGCACCGCCTCCTTCAGGTACCATTCCATACGGGCGAGCGTCTTGAAGACGATGTTCTCGGGTCGCGGCAGCCGCAACGGGGGCAGCTCCATGATGAAATCGGAGCCCTTGCCCGGCAGCGCCCTCGCCGCCAAGAATCCCACAAGGGCCATCACCCCCACTATCACGAACCCCCATATCAGCCCGGCCAGCACGGATATGGAGGCGAGCATGCCTATTATCACGCCGAGCTGCGCCGAGCACGGCACCCCCAGCGCGAGCAGCAACGTCACTATCACCCTCTCCTTGCGAGTCTCCAGTATGCGGGCGGTGAGCGTCGCCATCGTATCGCAGCCCAGGCCCAGCACCATGGGCAGGACGGCCTTGCCGTTGAGGCCCAGAAACTTGAAAGCCCTGTTGAGCATCACCGCTATGCGGGGCAGGTACCCGGAGTCCTCCAGGAACCCGAACGCCAGGAAGAACGTGCTCACTATCGGCAGCACTATCGCCACCGAGTACGTCAGGGCCATGGTCACTATCCCGTAGGGGCCGACCAGCAGATCGTGCACGAATCTCGCGGCCCTCTGAGTGGCCGTGAGATCCCCACCGACGATGTTGTACGCGGCTTCCACGCCCTGCTCTCCGACGACGTGCTCGTGCGGAAAGGGCAGAACGGCGTCCGCGACCCTCACCGCGACGGGATTCACCACCCCGCCGAAGAACCGCGTCTCCAGGAGATCCACCAGCACCTGCGCCCCAAGGTATCCCACAAAGGCGAACACGGCGACCAGGGTGAGAGCCATCATGAAGTGGCCCCATACGGGATGCGTGGTGGCGGTTTCGAGCGCCGTCCTCACCGTACGGGCCGGCCCGTCCGATTTCGGGTATAAGCGCTCCTGTACCTTTCCCAGCAGCTCGTCAGCGGCCTTGAGCCGGTCCTCGGTGATTGCGTAAGCGACCGACGCCGGAAGCGCGGCGCGCAGGCGGCGGCGCACCTCGTGCACCCTATCGACGGTCTCCGGCGACAGATGGTCGTCGACCCAGTGCGTCATGCTCTCATCGCCGGCCAGCAACATGAGGGAGATCGATCTCGAAGAAGCGTTGTTGTCGGGAATAAGCGGCTCGAGATCGCTCAACGCGCTCTCTATCTCCGGCCTGTAGCGCACGCGCGCCCTGGACTTCTTCTGCTCCGGGATGGTCCTGGTGAGCCGCCGCATTCCCCGCCGCTGGGTCGCGACCGTAGGGACGACCTCGACGCCCAGAGCCTTTCCCAGCGCCTCGTCGTCTATCTTGATCCCGCGGCTCGCCGCCTCATCGCTCATGTTGAGAGCGACGACGAAGGGAAGGCCCATTTCGGAAAGCTGAAGGGACATCAGAAGGCCGCGCCGGAGGTTCTTCGCGTCAACCACCTGGACGACACCCTTTAGCCCGGACTCCATCAGTATGTCCCTGGCTACCAGCTCGTCCTCAGACATGGGCAGCAGGTTGTTGGCCCCCGGGGTATCGACGACCTCGCACCGCCCGTCCCTTTCGAAGGAGGCCTCGCCCTTGGACACCTCGACCGTCGTTCCGGGATAGTTCGATACCGTTACGTACTTGCCGGTCAGAACGCCGAAGATCACACTCTTGCCGACGTTCGGGTTGCCCACGAGCACGTATCTGTCTCTGCCTGCTCCCTTGCATCGCCTGCGGCGCCCGAAACCCCGGCCCCCGCGCCCGCGCATGCGGCGCCTACCGCGGCCTCCCCCTCTTCCTTCGCCTTCCGTGTCCGAGCTCCAATCCCCTGTTCCCATGTCCTCACCGCTACGGATTCATTTAAGCGCATCTATGATTTATCTTGCGCCGTGTCCTCGCACGCCCCGCTGCAACGCTCGCACAATCCGTATATCACAAGCGTGTGCCCCGCCGGGCTGAATCTCACGCCCTTGCAGATCTCCTGCTGCAGGCCTTCTATCTTCCCGCTGAAAAACTCGATGACCTGACCGCATCTCTCGCAGACCAGATGATCGTGATGCTTGCCGATCCGGGCCAGCTCGAAGCGGAAGTGCTCCTCGTCGAGCCTGACCTTTTGAACCACCCCGCACTCGACGAGCAGATCGAGCGTGCGGTAAACCGTGGCCCTCGACACCCTGCCGGGCCCGAGCCCCAGGCGCATATAGAGGTCCTCGGCCGCGAAGTGGCCCCTCGCCTCTACCACGGCATCGAGCACCCTGGCCCTCTGCGGGGTGAACGGCAGGCCCTTTGACCTCAAGTGCTTGACAAATTGTGACTTATGCCCTTGCGCCGCCATGCGTCTTCCCCGATCCGGATTGCGATTGAGATGCAGTCTCAACTAATTGTCGGACATCGGCGCCCAGATGTCAACAGGCTCGATGGGCCCGCGGGCGCGTGGAGCTTGCGCGGACCGCCGGGGCGCACCGGCCCGGCAAAGCTGTTAGAATGGGCAGGGACGCGGGCGCGTGGAGTCTGCGCGCCGCCTACTGCGGGCTCTGTTCAGCGGAAAGGAGACCTCGACAGTTTGCGCCGGACGCCGATAGTGCCGGGAGCCATAGATGTCGCCGGGGTGGGTTACTCCGCGCTCGACGTCCTGGCCGCCATTGGGGAGATGCCCGAGATGGACACGAAGATGGAGGCGGGATCGCTCGAGGTCCAGGGCGGTGGCCCGACGGCGACCGCCCTTGTGGCCCTGTCCAGGCTCGGGGCGAGGGCCGCGATAGTGACCAAGACAGGAGACGACGCGCTCGGGCGCATCGCGATCTCAGAGCTTCAGCGGGAGGCGGTTGACACGAGCGGCGTCGTGGTCCAGGAGGGGGCGCGGTCGCAGTGCTCCCTCGTACTCGTGGACGAGCCCACCGGGCGCAGGACGATTCTGTGGTCGAGAGGGTCGCTGGATCGCCTTGATCCCTCGGAGGTGGACAGGGGCATCGTGCTGTCCGCGAGGTTCCTTCTCGTGGACGATCTCGAGATAGCCGCCCAGGAGAGCGCGGCCCTGTGCGCGAAGGAGGCCGGGATCCCCGTGGTCATGGACGCCGGCACGGCCAGGGAGGGAGTGGAAAGGCTGGTGCCGCACGTAACACACCTCGTCGCGTCGGAGAAGTTCCCGCGCGCTTTCACCGGCTTGGACGATCCTGAGGAGGCCGCCCGATCGATTCTCGAGATGGGCCCGGAGGTCGTGGTGGTCACCCTGGGCGCCGGAGGATGCTTCGCCCTGGAGAGGGGAGGCAGGCGTTGCGAGCAGCCGGGCTTCAAGGTGAAGGCCGTGGACACGACCGGCGCCGGCGACGTCTTCCACGGCGCTTACATTCGCGCCCTGCTGGAGGGATGGGACCTTCCCCGCGTGCTCGAGTTCTCGTGCGCGGTGGCCGCTCTCAAGTGCAGGAAGCTCGGGGGCAGAAGCGGGATCCCTTCGATGGCCGAGACCACGGCCTTCATCGGAAGATGAGACACGACCGAACCGAAGGCGGGAATGAGCGAGCTTAAAAGGCTTTACCCATATCTTGCGAAGTACAAATGGTCGATAATCTTCGGCCTTCTTTTTGTCGTAATCGCGAACAGCGTCGCGCTTGCCGTCCCGTGGGTCGTCAAGTTCGCCATAGACGCGCTGGAGCAGGGCGTGCCCGCTTCGAGGCTGGCCGATTACGCCTGGGCCATAGTCGGCATCACCGTCCTTCAGGGCGTGTTCAGATTCCTGATGCGCAGGGTGTTGATAGGCACGTCCAGGAAGATCGAGTACGATCTCAGAAACGACTTCTTCTCGCACATCCAGAGACTGTCCTTCAGCTTCTACAACAGGACCAGCACGGGCGACCTCATGGCGAGGGCTACGAACGACCTCAACTCGGTCCGAGATCTGGTCGGTCCCGCCCTCATGTACTCGTTCAGCACACTGGTCGCCATCGGGGTGTCCCTTTACTGGATGTTCAGGATCGATCCCCTCCTCACAATTCTCTCCATATCGGTCCTTCCCGCCCTCGCGATCCTGGTGAACAAGATGGGAAAGGCCCTTCACAAGGCTTACAGGGAGGTGCAGGACCAGTTCTCGACCATGAGCTCCATGGTCCAGGAGAACCTGGGAGGGGTGAGGGTGGTAAAGGCCTACGGTCAGGAAAGCTCGGAGATCGACAGGTTCGGCCGTCTCAGCAGGGAGTACGTGCGCAGGAACATGGTCTCGGCGAAGCTGTCGGCGGCCTTCCGCCCCCTGTTACGGGTCGTAGTCGCCTTCGCCCTGGCGATAGTGCTCTGGTTCGGGGGCTACAGGGTGATATCCGGCTCCATGTCCATAGGCGAGTTCGTGGCCTTCATGGGATATCTCGGCGCGCTCACCTGGCCGATGATCGGAGTCGGATGGGTCATAAACCTGCTTCAAAGGGGCACCGCCTCCCTGGTGAGGCTGAAAGCCGTCTGGGATGAGACACCGGACATAGCGGAGGGATCTCAGACCAGGCGGATCGACGAGATAGGCGGAGACATAGTTTTCCGGGGCGTGACGTTCGGCTACAACGGGCAGGAGGTGCTGAAGGGGCTCGATCTGACCATCCCCGAGGGCAAAACGATCGCCATCGTCGGCAGAACCGGCTCCGGCAAGACCACCCTGGTCAACCTGATACCGCGCTGGTTCGAGCCCCGGCGGGGGTCCGTGACGATAGGCGGCGTCGACGTGAGGACGATCCCCCTGGCCCTACTCAGGTCCAGGATCGGTTACGTGCCCCAGGATATATTTCTTTTCTCCGACTCGATAGAGAACAACATAGCGTTCGGCCTGTCCGAGACCGACAGGGACCAGGTGGTGCGGGCCGCGAGGACAGCACACGTGCACGAGGACATAGAGGAGCTTCCCCGGGGATACGAGACCCCCCTGGGCGAGCGCGGCGTGAACCTCTCCGGGGGCCAGAGGCAGAGACTGGCCATCTCCAGGGCGCTGATAATAGATCCCGAGATACTGATACTCGACGACGCCCTCTCCAGCGTGGACTCCGATACGGAGGCCGAGATCCTGCGCCGCCTCTCGGGGCTCCAAGGCCGAAGGACGGTGGTGATAGTCAGCCACAGGATCTCATCCGTGATCAACGCGGACGAGATCCTGGTGATGGAAGACGGGCGCATAGTCGAGAGAGGAACACACCAGGAGCTGGTAGAAGCGGACGGCGTTTACGCCGAGATGTACAAGAAGCAGCTCATAACGGCCGAGCTCGAGTCTCTCTGACCCGCCGGACTCCGAGAGCCCGCGAGCGCGGCCTGGAAAAGTCATCGCCATGATGTCTCCCGACCATAAGTACGACGAGGATATCAAGGGGCGGGCCTACGACTCCCGTCTCATGAAGCGGCTCCTGAAGTACGTCCTGCCGTACAAGGGCTGGGTCGCCGCGTCCGTGGTGCTCCTGCTCGCGGGGTCGGCGGCGGAGCTGGCGGGGCCGTACCTCATCAAGGTGGGAATAGACAACTACATCGAGGCAGGAGACCGGTCGGGCCTCACGGTGGTCGCGATCGCGCTCCTCGGACTGAACGTAGCCGCCTTCGTTCTGAGCTACTGGCAGATATATCTTATGAACCTGGCCGGCCAGAACGCGATATACGACATCAGGACTCAGCTTTTCTCCCACGTTCAGACGCTCTCCCTCTCCTTCCTGGACAGAAACCCCGTGGGACGGCTCATGAGCCGGATAATGGGGGACGTCCAGGTCCTCAACGACCTTTTCACGTCGGGCGTGGTGATGGCCCTGGGCGATCTCTTCACCCTGCTCGGGATAATGGGGATCATGCTCGCGATGAACGTGAAGCTGGCGCTGGTCACCTTCATAGTGCTCCCCATGCTGTTCGTGACCAGCATGATCTTCAGAAGCAAGGTCAGGCGCTCCTTCAGACGGATCAGGCGCGCCATCTCGAGGATCAACGGCTACCTCCAGGAGAACATCTCGGGCATCAGAACGGTGCAGATGTTCAACCGGGAGGCCAGGAACCACAGGCGCTTCGACGATCTCAACCACGAGCACCTCGACGCGTACCTGAAATCCATTCTGTACTATGCCATCTTCTTCCCCACCGTGGAGATCATCGGCGCCGTGGCGACCGCCCTGATCATATGGCACGGGGGCCGGCAGGTGCTGGACGACGCCCTGACCATCGGGACACTGGTCGCGTTCACCCAGTACACGACGAGGTTCTTCCAGCCGATCAGGGACCTCAGCGAAAAGTACAACATCATGCAGAGCGCCATGGCGGCGTCGGAGCGGGTCTTCAAGCTGCTCGACACAAAGCCCGCCCTTGCCGCGCCCGCCGGCGCGCGGGTCCCCTCCGAAGGGTCCGGGCTGGTCGAGTTCGAGAACGTCTCCTTCGCGTACGACAGCGAGCTGGTGCTGAAGGACGTGTCCTTCCGGGTGGAACCCGGCGAGTCCGTGGCCTTCGTGGGGGCGACGGGAGGCGGCAAGACCACCATAATGAACCTGCTCTGCCGGTTCTACGATCCCCGGGACGGGGCCGTCAAGCTGGGCGGGGTGGACGTGAGGGAGATGGACACCGAAGCGCTGAGGAGACAGCTCACGGTCGTTCTCCAGGACGTCTACCTTTTCTCGGGCACCATACGGGACAACATCAGGCTGGGAAACTCCCTCATACCCGACGAGAAGATAGAGGAGGCCGTGCGCAGGGCGCGGGTGGATGAGATATTGAGGAAGCTCCCCGGGGGACTCGACCAGCAGGTCGGAGAGAGGGGCGTCACCTTGTCCGCCGGGCAGCGACAACTGATCGCCTTCGCGAGGGCGCTTGCCTTCGATCCCAAGATACTCGTTCTGGACGAGGCGACTTCCAGCGTGGACGCGGAGACCGAGGCCCTCATAAGGGACGCCTCGGCGGAGGTGATGAAGGGGCGGACCTCGCTGGTCATCGCTCACAGGCTATCGACCATAAAGGGCGTGGACAGGATAATGGTGGTCCACAAAGGCAGGATAGCCGAGACCGGAACGCACAGGGAGCTGCTGGAAAAGCGGGGGATCTACTACAGGCTGTATCAGCTACAGTACAGCGACCAGGAGAAGGCGGAGCGCGAGTCCGCCCGCTGACGAACCGCGCCTCGCGGCGGCCGCCGTCGCCACTAAGCGTACCTGATCCACTTGATCAGCTCCGGCAGGCTGGGCCTCTTTCCATACATTAGAATACCCACGCGGAAGATCCTGGCCACGATCCAGAACATGACGGCGATGGACAGCAGTATCCCCAGCACGGACAGCCCTATCTCGACGGGCGACACCGTGGAGACGCTGATCCTCATGAACATCAGGATGGGAGCGCTGAAGGGCACGAAGGAGAAGACCCTGGCCAGCAGCCCGCTGGGATCCTGTATCACGTTTATCGCGACCAGCACGGGGGCCACCAGGAGCATCACCAGCGGGGTGTGGAGGTTGTTCGCCTCCTGCTCCGAATTGCACATCGCCCCGATCGCCGCGTAGGCGGTTCCGAAGAGGAGGAAGCCCAGGAGGAAGAAGAGCGCCATGTAGGCCACCTCCCCCCAGGTTATGTGCTCGGAGATATTGAAGCCGCCCCCTCCGGCGGAGGAGCCGGCCACGGTGAAGGCCACGGCCAGAACGGCCCAAATGGCGTATTGAGTGAGGCTGACCAGTCCGGTGCCGATGATCTTGCCCACCATGAGCTGCATCGAGGTGACCGATGAAAGCACTATCTCTATCACCCGGGATGACTTCTCCTCCAGCACGCTCCTCATGATGCTCAGGCCGTGCACCATTATGGTCATATAAAGGATCATCACCGCCGCCATGGTGGTGGAGTACTCCTGCTCGAAGCCGCTCTCCTTCTCCACCCCCTTCTCGACGAGGAGCGTCTTGAACTCCACGCCCTTCATCATCGCGTTGAGCCGCTCCGCGGGAAGACCCCGGGCCGTCATCCGCCTCTCTACTATCACCCTTCCGAGAGCGCTCTCGAAGCGCCTCTCGAAGCCCAGCACCCCCACGGACTGCGCGTAGAACTCGGCGGAGCCCTCCTCCATCACATCGCCGGGTATCACCAAGAAGGCGTCCAGCTCTCCCGACTCGGTCCTCTCCATTAGGCGACCCTTGATCTCGTCCCTGGAGCGGCCCCCCATGGAGACGATCTCCATCGAGAAACGCCTCCGCCCGTTGCTCAAGGTGTCGTCCATGGACTCCCGCAGCCTCGCCCCCAGCTCCCCGGTCTCGTCCACGACCGCAACCCGCAGGGACTTCTCCGGCTCTTTCTCCGCGAGGTAAATGGAGACGAAGATCACCCCGATCATGAAGACCGGCACCAGGGTGGTGCTCAGCAGAAAGGTCTTTCTCCTTACCGCCTCGACGTACTCGCGTCTGATTACCTTGGATACCTTGGACATCGATCTTCCTACGTGCCCGCCTGCTTCAGCGCCTTCGCGTTCTCCGCTCCCACTATGTCTATGAAGATGTCGTTCAGGGACGGCTCCATGACCTCGAAGCGCCTCAGATCCAGGTTCCGGGCCGCGGTGCGGAGCAGCTCGCGGCGGTCCGCGCCCTCGCCCAGCCTCAACTCGACGTACTTGCCGTAGTCGTCCATCTTCTCCACGCCGGGCATCTCTTTCAGAAAGCCGCCGTCACCGTCGTACTCCATCACCACCGTGTTCCGGCCGTAGCGGCTCTTGACCTCGGAGAGCCATCCGCCCAGCACTTTCTCTCCCTTGTTTATCAGGCAGATGCTGTCGCACATCTTCTCAACCTGCTCCATCAAGTGCGTTGAGAGGATTATGGTCTTACCCTTCTTCTTGTTGAACTCCAGCATTACGTCCTTGAGAACGCCCGTGTTAATGGGGTCCAGCCCGGTGAAGGGCTCGTCGAGCACTATCAAGTCCGGATCGTGCACGATCGTGGAGATAAACTGCAGCTTCTGCTGCATGCCCCTGGAGAGATCCTGCACCGAGGACTGCGCCCACTCGCCGAGGCCGAGGCGCTCCAGCCAGTACGCGGCGCTGTCCCGCGCCTTGCCCCTGGAGGCCCCCTTTATCTCGCAGAGGTAGCGGATGACATCCTCCACCTTCATCTTCTTGTACAGGCCCCTCTCCTCGGGGAGATAGCCGATCATCTCCTTCGTCCTACCGTCGAGAGGGCGGCCGAACACGGAGATGGAGCCGGAGTCCGGCAGGATGATGCCCATCGACATCCGTATGGTGGTGGTCTTGCCCGCGCCGTTCGGGCCCAGGAGCCCGAACACGGCCCCCTCGGGGACCTCCAGGCTCAAGCGGTCCACCGCCGTGAAGCCTCCGAACCTCTTGGTGACGCTTTCTATCTGAAGCGCGTTCATGATATTTGCCAATCCCCCCTAGCCGGTCCGTCTTGGATGAGCAGAAGCTATCAACGTCGCCGCCTCGTGTCAATGCCACCGGCGGCCACGGAGGCCTCCGCCAGGCCTCCGCCAGGCCTCCGCCAGATCGGGCTTGAACGGGGCGCCCGTTGTGGAATAATCTTCTATGCGTAAGGTCCGTTCGACGGGCCTGACGGCGCCCCGGCGGGGCGCTCCGTCCGGAGATCCAGCGGCGGTCTCGAGCGCCGCCGTCTCGCCTCAACCGCCGCTCTCAACGGAGAACAATATGAAGCGACGCCTGACATCGACCCTTCTCAACGTGCGCGGAGGTCTTCCGCGCGAGCCGCGGCGGGCGAAGGCGACAAAGTCGCGGTGGGCCCGCGCCGGCCTCGCGCCCGTCCTGGTGACGTGCTGCGGCCTCATCGTCTCGCTTTGCGTCTCGGGCTGCTCGCCCGAAAAGGCAGAGGTCGAGGAGGTCGCGTGGCAATTCGTAGAGGCGATTAAGCACCAGGACACCGAAACCCTGGAGCGAATAATCGACTGGGAGCTGTACTACGCTCAAAGCACCGCCGTAGCCGAGGAGGAGGGAGAAGAGGGGGAGCCCCTCGACACGGAGTATCAGAAAGAGCTCCTGCTCAGGGTCATCTCCCGGGACCGAGGCATGGCTCTGACATACCTGACGGCGGAGAACAGCATGGAGAATGTCGCAGTGAAGGGCGATGAGGCCACCGCCAGGATACTGCAAGTCGACAGGGCCACGGGAGAGGAGCGGGTGGTCGCGCTTCAACTCAAGAAGACCGGTAACGAAGGTTGGAAGGTATATAACTTCAACACGGAGCGCTAGGAGCGGACCGGGAGATCGGAGAGCCGTAGTGAAGAAAGGAATGGGAACCAAGGCCGTACACTCGGGCGAGAGGATCGACAAGGAGACCTCCGCGGTCACCCAGTCCGTACACCAGGCCTCGACGTTCGCCTTCCCATCGGTGGACGAGATGGCCAGGGTATTCAGAGGGGAGTCCTCGGCCTACATCTATTCCAGGTACGCGAACCCCACCTCGCGCGCCGCGGAGGAGAAGCTGGCCGAGCTGGAGGAGTGCGAGGAGGCCGTGTTGTTCGCCTCGGGCATGGCCGCGGTGGCCACGGTCTTTATCACCTTCTGCCGCCCGGGATCCCCCCTTGTGGTCTCACGGGACGTATACGGGGGTACGTTCCAGCTCGCCGCCGACCTGTTGCGGGACCACCTGGGGTTGCCGGTGCGCCTGGCGGACCCCACGGACGAGGAGGATCTCAAGCGCTCCGTCTCCGAAGGCGCCGCTCTGGTGTGCGTCGAGTCCCCCACCAACCCGCTCTTGAAGGTGGTCGACATCGAGGCGACCGCCGGTCTCGCTCACGAGGCCGGAGCCCTTTTGCTCGTGGACAACACCTTCGCCACGCCGGTAAACCAGAACCCGCGGCGACTCGGCGCCGACATCGTCCTTCACAGCGCCAGCAAGTACCTCGGCGGGCACAGCGACCTCATAGCAGGGGCGGTGGCCGGGCCCTCGGAGCTTATCGGTCCGGTCAGAAAGACCTTGAGGCTCTTGGGAGGCTGTATAGATCCCCACGCCGCATGGCTGCTGGGCAGAAGCATGAAGACATTGCACCTCAGGGTGGAGAGACAGAACGCCAACGCGCTCGCGCTCGCGCGGTACCTGGGCGATCATCCAAAGGTCCGGAGCGTCTACTACCCCGGCCTGCCGGAGCACCCCCGGCACGAGCTTGCGAAGCGTCAGATGAGGGGATTCGGCGGAGTGCTGAGCTTCGAGCTCTCGGGAGGAGCCAGTGCCCTGCGCTCGCTCGCGCCGAAACTCGAGCTGACTGTTCTGGCACCCAGCCTGGGCGGGGTCGATTCACTGATGTTGCCCCCTGCGATTTCCTCCCATATTGCCGTTCCCGAGGAGATCCGGCTGAGAAGCGGCATCACGGACGGGTTGATCAGGCTGGCCGTCGGCGTCGAGGACACTGAAGACCTCTTGGCCGACCTGGAGCAGGCACTGGAAGCCATATAACTCGACACGGAGGTGAAGGGGTCCCATGCGTAAGATATTCATTGCAGCGGTCATTGTTGTCCTGGCGGCGGTGCTCTCCGTCGTTCTAATAATGAGGCAGCGGGACGACGAGCCCTACAGGCCCCCCGTGGAGGAGGGCCGGCGCAAGGCGGATCTCCAAGAGTTCGCGAGCAAGGACCCCGACCTCAAGGCGCTGGTCGCGCTGGTCGATGCGTCACCCGACGATCCGGAGGCGCGCTCCGCTCTAGGATCCGCGCTGGTGGCAAGGGGGTATTTCGCGAACGCGAAGGACCATCTCGAGGCGGCCGTGAGGCTGAACCCCGCCGACGCCGACGCGCACAGGGACCTCGGGACCGCTTACAGGGAGCTTGGAAACCTCGACCTGGCCGTGGCCCATTGGGAGGAGGCCGTCCAGTTGAACCCCGACGATCCGGCCGCCTACAACAACCTGGCCAATGGGTACTTCAGCATGGGGAGAATCGAGGAGTCCATCGCGGTATGGGAGAGGGCCATCGAGCTCGATCCCGACTTCGCGCCGACCAGAGTCAATATCGCCGTGGCCATGTCGTTGCTCAGAGAACACGAGGACGCGATCGAACAGCTCCGCACCGCGATCAGGCTCGACCCGGAGCTGCCCTCGGCCTACTACGCGATCGCCAGGGCCTTCGGCGCCTCGGGGGAAGCGGACAGCACGATCTATTATCTCGACGTAGCCATCGACAAGGACCCCGGGCCTTTCAAGAGCGTCATCGGCTCCTCGCCTTTCAACGCGGCGAAGACCGACCCGCGGTTTTATGAGCTGAGACAAAAACACGAGCGGCTCATGAAGAGAAGAGCCGCCCGGGAACAGTAAGATCGAGTAGATGGCCGGAGGAGCCGGACGCCTATGAAGGAACCGGCTCCGGAGTGTCGAAACCGAACGCGGGATCGAGCTCTTCGAGCTCGTCGGACACCATCTTGAGCATGGTCAGCAGCCTGTAGTCGCCCGTCCTCTTCCACTCCAGGTACAGATCGAGAAGCTCGTCATACTTCTTCTTCAGGTGTTCTTCCATCCTCACCTGCTCTATCCCGCGCTGGAGATGGAAGGCCTCGCCTTCAGAGAGAGTGTCGATCAGGCTCAGATACTCGCTTCTCATGTGACTCAGAATGTCAACGTACTTCTCGAAGCCGTGGGATAGCTTCCTCAGCACGTCCGACACTCCCTTCGAGCCACGGTAGAGCGCCTCGGCGTAGCTTGCGGCGAAATCGTAGTACGCCTTCCCCCTGCCCTCGGCGCGGCCCGCCGGCTCCCCTGAAGACGTCATCAGCGCGCGGCCTTCACCCGCCACCGTGCCGAAAACGCCCAGAGAGACGAGCAGGTGGTCGGCGTTGGTCTTGTAAACCCAGTAGCGGAGCCTATTGTCCGAGCTGTCCCTGATTTTCGCGAACACATCCGAATCATTGTCCGCGACGTAGTTCTCGACCTGGAGGTAGCACACCGGGTCCAGAAGCATGCACATCAGATCTACGATGTATACGTTTACGTCTTCGTCGTATCCATCGACGTTGGAAGGATTGCCCGATTCCGTCCTGCTTCTCAGGTACCACTCCATCATGTAAGGGCGCAAAATGTTCCTGCTGCAGGACACTATCGTGCGTGCTTTCCGCTTTCCACCCGACATCTATATCACATCCCGATCGACTAGAGGCCCCGTGCCAATCTCGATCCGTGTTATCTCCGGCAGCCGGAGATGGAGGCCGGCATCCGTGAATCGCCGTCCGTCCGGCCGCTACTATTAAGATTGCGCGCGAATTGCCAGGGATTCTATTGGGGGCTGATACATCTCCCTAATTCGAGGCTTTCAACAAACATCCGGAGAAACACAAGAGGAGAAAACAAACCGCCAGGCGGTAAGTTTATGGCAAGTAAAAGTCCCCCGTCGCGACATCGTCTTCGGAACACGTGCTTAACTGGTTAAGCAAGGGCACGTCCTCTTCGCTGATTTTGCCCGGCACGGTCCTGAAGGTCGATACCGACAGGGGACCCCTCTTCGCTACCTTAATTATAACCTCTCTCCGGAGAAAATGTCAATACCACCCGTGAATTTGCCGCCGCTCCAACCAAGCCCATCGGCGAGTGGGCGCCGGGGCGAGGGGCGCCGGAAGCGAGGCCGCCTCAGCGAGCGGGGCCGGGGCGAGTGGGCGGCCGCAGCGACCTTTGCGCAGGAGCGAGCCGAGATCCACCGGCGAAGCCGGTTAGCTCGGCGAGTGGGCGCCGAAAGCGAGGCCGCCACTCGCCCGCCTCGGCGAGTGGGCGGGGGCGCAAGGGCGTCTTGCCCATCAGCTCGTCAGTGACGGACGCGCCAACGACAGTGTCAGCGGATGAGGACGTAGTTCTTGCCCTCGGCTATCTTGCGGCGAAGGATCTTGTTCTCCAGGAAGGACAGCAGCCTCATTCTCAAGGTCTCGTGCTTGTGTTTGGGCCTTTTCACCCTCCTTCCCTCGACCGGCACGCTCCAGCTCTTGGACCCTATCCGCCGCCTCATGACCGCCGGGTGCGTCCCTCGAAACTCAGCCAGCTTCCTGAGGTCGCCGTAGTCCAGCTCGGCCCCCTCCGGCTCCGGGTGCTTGCGCCGCAGCCATTCCTCGCCATGGTGCAGCGAGTCGAGCGCCTTCTGCTTGGCCTTCATGACCTTTGGGTCCCTTACCCAGCCATAGTGGTATATCTCCGCCCCCGAGTGCACCACGCGGAGCTTGCGCCCGTCCTTGCGGAAGCTCTGGGCGCTCTTCCAGGACCTCACGCCGATCCCGTTGCGCACGATCCTGACCTCGCGGCTGTACCAGTTATGGGCAGTATGATAACGGCTGTAATCGCCCCAGAAGTGGACGTAATCGAAGAGCAGGCCCTCCACTTCGCCGCGGTCCAGGTTCCTTTCCATGCACTCCCTGACCACGGGAAGGTACTTCTCGTGCAGAACCTCGTCCGCCTGGATGTAGAAGGCCCAGTCGCCCGTGCACCGCTCCAGGGCCAGGTTGGTCTGCTGGGCGTTTATGGCCCCCCGCACGAAGAGCTCGGGGTCCCACTTGGTGTGGATTATTGTCAGCTTGTCGGTGTCGATCGACTCCAGGAGCTCTACCGTATCGTCGTCGCACTCGCCCACCGCTATGAAGAACTCATCGCAGACCGGCAGAATGGACGTGACCGCCTCCACCAGCGGGAAGTCCAGCTTCACGGCGTCTTTGACGAAGGAGAAGCCGCTGACTTTCATCGAATCCGTCTCCAGTGCCCTGCCGGGGGCGATCCCGGCGCCGGGCCTCCGGCGCAGGCCGGCTCAACCGGCCGCCGGCTTCGAGCCGGTGAAGATTGTCGCTATGCCCATAGACAGCCTCTCGAACGCCACCCGCTCGAACCCTGCCGCCTCAAGGCGGCGGCAGAACTCGGCGGGCGCCGGGAACCGCCTGATCGAGCTGTCTAGATAACGGTAGGGGGCGGACACCCCGGCCAGCAGGCGGCCCTCGAGCGGCAGCACCCAGGAGAGATAGAGGCTGTAGAGCCCCCTCAAAAGGGGCATTGTGGGCCGTCCTATCTCCAGGAGGACTATTCTCCCTCCGGGCCTGAGCGCTCTTTCAAGCTCGCCCAGAAACTCGTCCATTATAGGCTCCACGTTCCTGAGCGCAAAGGCGCTGCACGCCGCGTCCGCCGCGCCTGGGGCCACCGGCATAGCATCGGCCCCGGCCTGAGCAAGTGCTATGGTCTTCGAGTAACGCGACGTTTTCTCGCGGCAGATCTCCAGCATCTTCCCGGAGAAATCAACACCTACCACGGTGCCGCCGTCAATCCGGTCCGCCACGGCCCTTGTAAGCTCGCCGGTGCCGGCGCATACGTCGAGGATCGTGGTCGCGCCCCCCTCAGATGCCAGGGCGGCCGCTCGCCTCCTCCAGGCCGCATCCAAACCGAAGGTGGCCACCCGGTTTGTCAGATCGTACCGTGAGGCCACCTGGTCGAACATCTCGCGTATGGCGCCCGTCTCGCTACCGCGCCGCATATGCCCTCGCCCCGCCGCTCCCTTCAGAATCGCCGCCCACCAGTCTCATAGTGGTTCAGGGTATCACGAGGAGCTTTCTGGAAGCCACCTTCCCGCCGCTCTTCATGCTCACAAAGTAAACGCCCGCCGGCATCCGCTCTCCCCCGGTGCCGAGGCCGTCCCACTGGGTCCAGTGAAACCGCCCTGTTTCGAAGTCTCCGTCCTCCAGGACCGCCACCCTCCTTCCGGTCACGTCATATACCGCCACCCGAACGGCCACGATCTCCCCGGATGCGCCGGACCGGTGCTCCGGAGCGAAGGATATGGAGACGGGATAGCGGGCCGGACTCGATGAGGTCAGGTTCACTACGGCCGTCTTGCCGGGCCTGGGCACTGAGAAGAACTCTATCGACTCGACGAGGCTGTCCGGCGTCACGTTGCCGTGCTCCGTCACGGAGCGAACGTCCACCTTGTGCCACCTGAAGGGCGCCAGAGCGTGAACGGCGAAGCTGAAGGTCTCAGAGGGAGAGTCGAAGCCGAGGTCGCCCGGCTCGCAAGAGGTCCATGGGCCTCCGTCCAGGCGATACTCGGCCCTTACCGGCTCGATTGTCACGCTCCTCGGGCTCACCTCGGAGAACATGTTCATATTGATGAGAGGTGCCGCCGCCACGGACCCATCGAAGGTCGCCCAGCTCGAAAACAGCGTGTCGCCCGCCGCGACGGCGCCTGTCTCCTCCAGGTCGAGGCGCAGGGACTCGACCACGGGGTCGGTGTCGAGAACGTCCGGGATTCCATCCTCGTCGGAGTCCCACCAGCCGACCTGGCCCTTCGTGTAGACGCAGGGAGGAAGAAGATCGATCGTATAGGAGGGGTCGGCCCCGCGCATGATGCACATCACATTGAGCTTGCAGGTCTCTCCTCCATGATACTTGTTGGCGTTCTCGACATTGAGATAGCCCGATCGAACGGAGCAGTCATGCGGCGAGGACGGGTACTCGTCGAGAGTGTAGAAGGTATGCCCCGTCTCGTGGGCTATCACCCGGTCGAGGTTATCGGGCCCCAGGCTGCCGTTGGAGGACACGTTGACGTTGAAAGGACCGCCGAGGTACGAATAGGCGAGGAAGCTGCCGAAGCTCTGTCCTTCCCTTCCGTGCAAGATGAATATCAAGAAGCCCCAGTCGGAATCGTACCTTCTCTTGATCTCGTTAACGTAGGAGTAGGACTGAACGAAATAGTTGCTCCCCTCGAACCCCAGGCTCGACAAGCTCATGCCCGCCCACTTGTCCTCGATCATCCATCCGCCTCTGTCCAGGGGCTCCACCCTGACCGGGACCCTGTAGTTTATCTCGTACGTGAACTCCAGGGCGTTTCCGGGGGCGTGTTTCGCCCAGAAGTTCATGGCGGAGATAACCTCCTCCACCATCTTCTCTTCTTCGGCATCCGTCCAATCGTGCGAGCCGACACCGTCGCTCTCGGGCATTATCACCCCCACGGCGACGTGCCCAAGCATGAACTCGCTGGTCGGGGGCCAGCTTCTCGAGGCGCCCGCCATATCGCCGGCGGTGCCCGGCAGGCCCTCCAGGTACCGCTCCGGGATCCTCAAGGGCCCCGGGTCGATTATCACGCGCTCGAGGTCCGCCGGCGCGAGGTCTCCTTCCGGACCCGCCTCCGAGCTCCCCTGGAATCCGTAGTAGACCGCGTTGTACGCCTTGGCGATATTCCGCTCCGCCGCGGCCATCGCGCCCATCCTGTCCCTCGGGACATGTCCCACGAAGATGTCCCGCACCCCGGGAACGGCCCGCAAGGACGGCTCGGAGCCGGCCGGGATCTCGCCCATCATCGCGTACGGATAGACCCGGTGTCGCAGAACGGCGCCGAGACTCTCGGCGGCCCGGGCGGCGTTCGCGAGCTCCCGGTGGCTGCCCCGGTACAGTCGGATGTAGGCGTTTTTCATTTGCTGCGCCTCGCAGAGCGAGGCCGCGGAGAAGGAGACGAGGGTGGACAACCACGCAGCGATCAACAGACGCCAAATGTGCCTCTGGAACATCTCTCAGAACCTCATTTCCACCGGCCTCGGGACGCGGAACACAACCCGGCAGAGCCTTCGATCCGGCGCGGTTGCGGGCTCATCCGGACGAAAGCGCGGCGTCTTTTCGGGGCGCAGGGAAGACGAGCCTGAAGGGGGACCTACCTCGGTTGCGGCTTCTACGGTATGACCAGAATCTTCTGGACGTCGATCCGGCCTCTGTAGGCCATTGCTATGGCATAGACACCGGCGGGCACCAGCTTGCCGCCCGAGTCCTTTCCATCCCACGTGGTGCTGTAAAGCCTGCCGATTTGATACTCGCCCGCCTCCAGCGTTTTGACCTTCCGTCCGGCGGGGTCGAATACATAGACCTCCAACGAAACCATGACCCCGATCTCCTCGGGCGCCGCCTCGGGCCCGAACGAGATCGACACCGGCGGCTTCGCGGGACTCGACGCCATCATCTTGACGGACGGCTGCGAGTCGAAGACCGGCAACACCCCGGCGGAGACCACGGCGCTGTCCGCGGTCACGTTTCCGTGGGCCGTAACCGCCCGGACCTCCAAGGCGTGGGTGAGCCCCGGAACCAGGCCCGTGAGCGTGACCTCGAATATCTCGAAGGTGCTGTCGAACCGGCCGTCCGCGGGCCTGCAAGGAGTCCAGAAGCCGCCGTTCAGGCGGTACTCGGCTCCGACGGGCTCTACGGTGAAGTCCATGCCCTTGACGAAGCTTTGCCTGTTCTTGTTCTTTATGGGCACGGCGGAGACCGAGCCACTGAATGTGACGTCGCCCGAAAAGACGGTATCGACCGATGCCCCCGAGCGGGAGGACTCGTCGTCGAGGACAAGTCGGTCCACGATGGGACCCGTGTCCAGGATGTCCGGGATGCCGTCCCCGTCGGAGTCCCACCAGCCCACCTGGCCGCGCGTGTAATAGCAGGGCTCGAGAATGTCGAAGGGGGTGGGCTGGCTGCCGCCGCGCATCACGCAGGGAACGTCGCTCTTGCACCCGGCGCCTCCGTTCTGCTTGTTCGCGTTCTCAACGTCCAGATAGCCGGACCGAACGCTGCACAAGGTAATCGCCTGCGGGTACTCGTCCAGGGTATAGAAAGTGTGGCCCGTCTCGTGGGCTATCACCCTGTCGAGCTTGCTCGGGCCCAGATACCCGTTCGAGAAAACGTTCACGTTGAACGGCCCGCCCAGATAGGCGTAGGCCAAAGCCCCCATGTCGAACCGCTGTCCCGGGTTTCCGTGCAGCACGTACACGACGAGCCCCCAATCGGCCCCGAAGTTCCAGCGCATGTCGTTGATATAGTCCCTGGCCTGCTGGAAGCGGTTTCCCCCCGGATACCCCAGGTTCGTCAGGCTCTGCCCGGCCCAGATATGCTCGATCCCGTTCTGGCCGTCCTCCATGGGCTCGATGTTCACCGGAACCGCGTAGTTGATCTCGTAGCTGAAGACAAGCTCCTGGTTGGGGCTGTGTCTCGCCCACCAGTCCATGGCCGAGATGATCTCCTCGGTCGTCTTATCCTCTTCTCCCCTGCTCCAGTTATGGCTTCCGTATCCGGGCTCGCTCTCCGGCAGGATGGCCGCAACCGCTATGTGCCCCAGCATGAACTCGCTCGTGGCCTCGGGAAACGGGGGCGGCACGGCCCGGGCTACGCGGCGGGAGTCTCTCAGCTCTTCAAGATACTCCTCCGGAATGGTCAGAGGCGGCGGGTCGATCGGCACCGGCTCCACATCCGGCACTGGAAATGAGGCTTCCGCGAGGCCATGGGGGAAGAAGATGTTGTTGTACGCCCTGGCCACGAACGCCTCGCGACCGCGGAGCGCCAAAAGCGCGGAGTCCGGTATTCTGCCGGAAAAGACCTGGCGGACGCCCTGCGTGTTCAATATGGCCAGCTCGGAGCCTTCTTGGATCATACCTATGGCAGCGTAAGGGTAGACCATGTGCCTGAAGACGGCTCCGTCGTCCTCGAGCTCCCTGACCGCCCGCGTGAACTGCTCGTGCCTGGACGCCTCGATGCTTACGTAGGCCCAAGTCATCTCCCGCGAGAACGCGCGGTCCGGCACAGCCACGAAAAGCAACAGGGCCGCCGCCGCAAGGCAGAGCCCCACTGGTCTGTAAGGCATTACGACCCACCTCCTGTTCTATCGGCCCATTACCAGCATAGCACGTCCGCAGGCCTTATCTCAAGACCGCGGAAAGGCGCCGGACCGCGCGCCCGGCGGCGCTTGACGGCCGCCGCGGTAGCTGATAGGCTGAACTCACCGGAGAGCAAACGTCCGCGTGGCCGCGTGGAGAGGCTCCCCACGAGCCCGCTTCCGACGGGAAGCCCTCACCACCCAGTGGCTTCCAGGACCAGGGGTCTGCGCTCACCAGAAGGCCGGGGGATGGAAGGTTCCGACCTTGAACAAAGCCTCTGTCACTATGAAGCCTAATCCTACTAATAGCCGCTGTATCGTTATTGATGCCCCCTTCGGGCGGGTAGATTACTTTTACCATTCGAACTGGAGGTGCTGAGGTGGGTAGAAGTGCATCGCGTAATGGAGGGTTGTTCCGCGCTTCCATCCTGTCCCTTGTCCTGATCTGCATCGGACACGGATCTGCCGAGGGCGAGTTCATCAAAGTGCCCGACGATGCCGCGACCATTCAGGCCGGCATAACCCAGGCCGCGGCGGGAGACACCGTCGCCGTCAGGTGGAAGGGCGCGCTGGACAGCGTCTACGTGGAACGCGTGGTGATCGACAAGGAGATCAAGGTACTGGGAGGATGGGACCAGACCTTCTCCACCAGGGATCCTTCGCTGTACCGGGTCGTGATCGACGCACAGGCTACCGGAACCGACGCCGGCCAGCCCGTGAGGTTCGCGACGGGGCTGACGAGGGAGACCGTGCTCGACGGCTTCACCCTCACGAACGGCCTCTCCCCGCAGACGACTAAGCTGCTGGGCGGAGGAATCTACTGCAGCGACACCTCGCCCACCATCTCCAACAACAGCATACGCGACAACAGGGCCAATTTCGGGTCCGGCATCGCATGCGTCGACGGCGCCGACCCGCTTATCGAGAACAATTACGTGTACAAGAACGTGGAGATCGTCACCAGTGGAGAGGCGGGGGTCGGGATATTCTGCCGCGATTCGTCCCCGATTATCAGGAACAACCGGATCATCAGCAACAAGGGAAGCGGCGTCAGGTGTGAGAGGTCGGCGCCGCTGATAGAGAACAACGTCTTCATAGGTAATGTGAACGGAGCCGGGCTTGCCTGTCTCGAGCGCTCCGCCGCCACGGTTCGATACAACACGTTCACGGAAAACCGGGCCAGCTTCGGCGGCGCGATCTGGATAAAGGACTCGTCCCCCGTCATCGAATACAACGAGATAAGGGAGAACCAGCTCGACGTGAGCGCAGAGCAGGGAGGCGGCGCGGGCATCGCGGTCCTCACCAGGACCATTCCTCCCGACTCGGCCAAGCCGGTGATAAGGCACAACATCTTCGAGCTCAACAATGCGAACACCGAGGCCGGAGCGATCTTGGTGAGAAATTTCGCCTACGCGCAGATCGACAGCAACTTGTTCAAGAGCAACGCGGCGCAGGGCGTGAGCTCGACGAGCGATCCCGGGCCCCTGGGGGGCGGCGCTATAGTCGTAAGGGACAACGCCCGGGCCGATATCCGGAACAACACCTTCTTCGCGAACTCGGCCCCGACGGGAGGGACCATCTATATAAGGCACAACGCCGAGGTTCTCCTGGAGAGAAACATAATCTTCGGCTCGAGCATGGGGTCCGGAATATCAGTGAGGTCGTCCGTGCAGCCTACGCTGAGCTGCAACTGCGTCAGCAACAACCTTCCGGCCGACTACGTGGGGACCAGTCCCGGCGCCACCGACATTCAGCTCAACCCCATATTCTGCAGCACGGACACGGACACGCTGGACCTCGCCTCCAATTCGCCGTGCCTGCCCGCGAACAGCCCCTGCGGCCGGCTCATCGGAGCGTTCGGCGAGGGAATCTGCTCTTCCTACCCGACCAACTTCGACCTGTTGTCGCCCGACGACGACGCCAGGATCAACATAGCGACCCCCACCTTCATATGGGAGTCCAGCTCAGACCCGGACGCAGGAGTCGTCACCTTCGAGTTCGAGTACGACGTGGACCCGACCTTCGACACTTCGCAGAGGATTCAGACCGGGAGCGATACCTCCTACACGTTCCAGTCCTCCGAAGCCCTCGTCGAGGGCGTGACATATTACTGGCACGCCATAGCGACCGACTCCCAGGGCAACACCACGACGAGCAACCAGATACATCAGTTGCTGTACGACAAGACGCCCCCGCGCGTCACCGTGGGCATCCACCAGCACCCGTACCTGGACTCGTACCTGGACCTCTATATCGTCGTGGGCGAGGACATCCAGGGAGAGCTCGCGGCGGCGCTGACACTCGAGGGCTCGCCCGAGGATCTCGACCTGGAGCTTCTGGACCCGGATGAGCGCCTTTACTATTCCCCATACGAGATGACCTCCTCCGGAGACGCGATAATCTCGGCGGAGGCGACGGACCTTGCGGGGAATGTCACCGCGAGGGCGGATACCTTCTCCATAGAGGTCATCAGGCCCGGCGCGGAGGCCACCTTCGCAAGCCCCGACGGAGCGCTGGCGGTATCGGTGGAGAAAGGCACCTTCGCCGGACCTGCTTATTTCCTGGTCAGGGGTCTCGGGCGCGAGGTGGAGACCTTCACGGCCTCGGCCTCGGAGGGCGGCGACGACGCGACCGGCAGGATCTACTCGGTGACCTGGGCCCCGTCCGGCCCCGCGCATCCGGTCAAGCTGACGTTCCGCGGCTCGGAGGACGCCTCTGACAACGGAACCTGCGCGTACAGGTGGGACGGTCGCGACTGGGAGACCGTGCCTACCTACAGGGACCCGGACAGCGGCGAGTTCTACGCGCTGACTTCCAAGCCCGGCAGGTTCCAGCTACGCACGGACCCCGGCGCGGGTAGGGCGGTGAGATCGGCCCTTTTCCAGAACTTCCCAAATCCCTTCCGCGGCGCCACGACGGTGGCGTTCAGAATCGGTGGAGAGGGAGGGACCCGTGCGGTATCCATCAAGGTGTTCGACGTCAAGGGCAGGCTGGTAAAGAACCTGCTTGACGCCGACCTGTCGCCCGGGCCGTACACCGCGACATGGGGCGGCACCAATTCAAGCGGATCGGCCTGCCCCAGCGGGCTGTATCTATACAGGCTGAACATAGAGGGTGAAGGCCCCAAGGCCAGGAAGATGATCCTCACCCGGTGACAACACAGAGCCGCGCACGAGGGGAACGGCGTTTACGACTGAGGAGGTAGATAGATGAGATCTCGAGCGATCACAAAGACGGTGCTCCTGCCGGCGATGGCGGCGGCTTTGGCGGCGTGCCTGGCGGTCGGGTGCGGGAGCGACAGCTCATCCGGCGGCGGAGGCAACGCGCAGGACCTTATCAACCAGGGCTGGAGCTCCTACAGCTCCGGCGATTTCGAGGGCGCGCTCGTCAGGTTCAATGAAGCGATAGCGCTGGATCCAGACGACGAGCTGCTGGGCGAAGCCTACACGGGGCTCGGCTGGACCAACGCCCGCCTCGGCCTGCTCGAAACCGCTCTCGGCAACTTCAACTATGTCACAGGAACGCTGCTCACGGCCACCTTCGACACCTTCGCGGGGGTCTCCTTGCTGCACCTGGCGGTCAAAAACTACGACCAGGCCATCTTGCGCGCCGAGGCGGTCATAAACGCCTCCGGCGGGGACTACCAGTTCAGCCACGATCCGTCGGTGACCGACGAGACGCTGCGACTCGTCCGGGCCATAGCGCTGTTTCATCTCGGCCCCTCCGAGATAGAGGAGGGAGAGACCGCTTACCAGGTGGCGGCGCGGGTCGTCCAGTCGCTCGGAGGACCCGCCCTGGATCCGGACAACCCGAGGTTCGTGGAGAACTTGCTGAAGGCGATACAGGACCTGAGGGAGGAGTACGGAGACGGGCTGTTGAGCGGCTGACAACTCGCATGCTGAAAAACGGCCGCCCCCGGCGGGCGCGCCGTTTTCGGGACGCCGGCGCCCGAGCGGGACCGTTCCCTTGACCGCCGGCTCCATCAGAAATCGAAGGTCAGGCCCACCTGGAACGCGAAGCAGTCCGCGTCGAGCTCTTTGAGCCTGCCAAGGTCCAGACCCGTCACATCGTAGTCCAGAAAGACGTATCTCGCGTCGGCGCTGAGAGACTTGCCTCCACCTACGGGCAGCTCCACGCCCGCGCCCAGGTGACTGCCGAAGTTGTCGTTCGTCTCACTGTCGGGCCCCGTCGTAACGCCGGGGTCCCGGAACTCTATCGTGGTGTTGTACCATCCCACGCCCGCGAGAACGTATATAAGGGGGAGGGGGTAGACCAGGGCGGAGACGGTAATGGGGTACGTGGTCACGTCCAGCTCCGTGTCGGGGACCGCCCCGTCGGCCGTCCTCGAATCCGACGGCCTGTAGTCGAGGGCGCCTTCCAATGTGAACAACAAGGGGAGCCTGAGCCTCGCGTGGGCGCCGGCGTAGAAGTTCTTCTCGCCTTCCTCCGCGACCTTGAAGTAGCCGCCGTGGCCGCCGAGCCCGAGAATCCCCGCGTCGGCCCATCCGGGAAGGACAAGAGCGGCCAGTACCGCCGCCAACATGAGCTTCGCCTTCATCTTTCGCCTCCTCTACAGCTTATCGCACGGACGGTGCCGTCCGGTTCGCGCAAGAACTCATTCTAGACCACCGGGGCCTCCGGCGCACTCGCGAAGCGGGCCCGGCTAGTCGCCGACGTCGCCGTATGACAGCTCGAACAGAGCCTCGGGTAGATAGTCCACCAGGTCCCCGGCGCACATTCCCCAGACCGTGTTCTCGTCGGCGGCCACATCGCCCGCCAGCCCGTGGAGATAGACGGCCAAAACGGCCGCTCCAGGGCCGTCCAGCCCCTGCCCCAGGAACGATAGCACCATGCCGGAGAGGACATCGCCCGTTCCGCCCGTCGCCATGCCGGGATTGCCGGTGGAGTTCACGTAACAGACCCCCGAGCTGTCCGCCGTGACGGTCGGCGCGCCCTTGAGGACCACGGTGAGGCCCGTTTTCGCGGCCAGGTCACGGGCGGCCTCTATCCTTCTCGCCTCTATGTCTCCTATTTTCCGGCCGGTCAGTCTGCCCATCTCTCCGGGATGCGGCGTCACCACCCAGCCTGTGTCCTCCAGCCCCTCGAGCTTGCCCTCGAAGGCGTTTATCCCGTCCGCGTCGAGGACGACGGGCGCTCTCTCTTTCCCCATCTTCCTATATTCCGCCGCGAAGGCGCGCGCCAGCTCGGCCGATTCCGGGTTCCTCGAGAGACCTGGCCCGAGGAGCAGGGCGTCCATGCTACGCGCTAGATCCAAGAGGCTCGGAAGGGCATCCATCGAGATCGAGGTGTCCGCCGTCTGCGGCAGCGGCGAGGTCATGACCTCGGTCAGCTTGGTCTCGAGAATCGGGTTCACCCCCTCAGGCACATGTGCCGTCACAAGCCCGGAGCCGGAGCGAAGAGCCCCCAGGCCGGCCAGCGTCACCGCGCCGGTCAGGCCCACGGACCCGCCCACTATCGCTACCTTGCCGCATGTGCCCTTGTGCGCGTTGAAGGCCCGCCGCGGCAACAGAGAGGCCGCGTAGAGGTGCTCGACGAGCTCGGTCCGGATGCCCTCCTCCTCTACGCACGAGGCGGGTATGCCGATGTCCACCAGCACGACCCTGCCGGCGCGCTCCACGCCGGGGTACAGGAACAGCCCCGGCTTCATCAGGGCAAGCGTCGCGGTCAACGATGCCCTCACGCACGGCTCGCCGGCCTCTCCGGTATCGGAGTCCACCCCGGTGGGAACGTCGACCGCCACGACCGGGCAAGGGCAGGCCTCGAGCGCGCGCGCCGCCAGCGCCACCTTTCCGCGGAGAGCACCCTTGGCGCCCGTTCCGAGCAGCGCGTCCACGGCGAGGTCCGCCCTGGACAGCGAATCCTCCAGCTCCACCCAGCCCGGGGAGTCCTCCGTTTCGAGCTCCGTCACGGACTCGCCCGAATCCTCCCACCGCCTGAGATTGGCCTCCGGGTCGCCCTTGAGCCCCTCGCCCTTGGACAGAAGAAAGACCGCCACTTCGGCGCCCTTGGAGCGAAGGTGCCTGGCGATCACCAGCCCGTCGCCGCCGTTGTTGCCCTTTCCGCATACAACGGCGACCTTCTTCCCGGAGACGCCGGAGAGCTCGTTCTCGACGACGGCGGCGATACCGGACCCGGCGCTCTCCATCAAGTCCAGGCTGGGGATGGAGTGCTCGTCCATGGCCCTCGAGTCTATGTTTCTCATCTGCTGTGCGGTCGCGAGCTTCACTGGATCACGCTCCTTCAGCGCATGCGAACGGTGTATCGGCTGATCGCCCCTGGAACCTTCGAGGGCTCACGGCTTGCTTATTATGACAACCGCCACGGCGTGCGTCCTGTCGTGGGACAGAGAGACCGACACCTCCATGTCCTTCACCACGTCTTCGAAGTCGCCGGCGAGGTACAGGGAGGGCGCGCTCTCGCCCCTCAACACGACGGCCTCTCTCCAATGAAAGTACAGCGATATCGGCTTGCGGGCCAGCGGAGTGGCCGCCTTGTAGAAGGCCTCCTTCGCCGCGAATCTGGCCGCCAACGACGGACCAGGTCTCACCCGGCCCATGCAGTACTCGATCTCCTCGGCGCTGAAGACCCGCCTCAGGAACCGGTCCCCGTACCGTTCGAGCGCGCGCTCGACCCTCTTTATCTCTATGGTGTCGATCCCGATCGAAGTACGCAATCCGAGGTCTCAATCCGAAGGCGCGCCGTCGTTCTCGTTCAGCTCGTCCACGATATTCAACAACTGGATTATGTCGTCCAGCTCATAGTCCGCGCCCGATTGCACGGTGCCGAACGTGTCGCCGTAACGGGCGAAGACCGTCGTCATCCCCAGCTTCGAAGCGCCCACCATGTCCCGCTCGGGCCAGTCTCCGACCATCATGGCCTCTTTCGCCTCGACGCCGAGAAGGTCCAAGGCCCTGAGGAAGGGGGCCGAGCTGGGCTTCAACTTGCCGGTGTCCTCGTACGTCACGACGTGGTCGAAAATATGATGGAGCTGGAGATAGCACAACCTCAACCAGGCCTGGAGGCTCTGCGCGTCGGTCACAACCGCCAGCTTGATGCCTCTCTTTACGAGCTCGACGAGCGTAAGGTGAACGTGAGGGTACAGCACCAGCGTGGAGTCCCTGGCGCGCCGGTAGGCAACTATGGCGGCCGCGAGCTTCCTGTATTCCACGCGCCCAAGCTCCTCCTGGAGGAACTTGTCGAAGACGCGCTGGTGCTCGATGCCCTCCCTGGCGTAGATGTCGAAGATCTTTCTGCGGATCTCGGCCCTGGACCTGGTCAGGCCCGCGTCTATCATCGCGTCGACGGCGGCGTCGATCGAGTTCTCCTTGACCTTGACGAAGTCCGTCAGGGTGTTGTCCAGGTCGAACACTATGGCCTTAATCATCTCGGCCTCGCATGCCGGGGAGACCTGTCGGGTGCGGCTTTGATGGACAACGGCCCGCCGGCCTGAAGCAATCCCCTCTCGGGGACATGACGCGCGGGAGGCCGGCCGCTTCGCGATTGAAAGGCGATGTGAAATCGAAACGACGCCGGGTGAAGCGGGCGCGCGACATCGGACGCGCTACTTGGGCGACTGGCCTATGTGTCGCCCAAAGCTTATCTCTCCGTTATCGATACGGATGTTGTACCCACACACCGGGTTGGAGCACACCCATGCCTTATAAGTGATCGGGGCGCCGTCCCTGCCGTAGTCGGAAAGCGGCAGTAGCACCCCTTCGTTGCACTTCTTGCAATCGGGATAGGAATCCATCATCTTCCCCCCCTCCCTTCACATCCTATGATTTTGACGCGCGTGCTGAGCTTCTCTCTCCCAAGGGTCCGCCGTACAACTACTAGATATTCCGCCGGAAAGCCCCGAATGTCAAGGCCCTTTCGGGACCGGCCTGGGACCGGCCGGATCCTCCGAGGCGGCGCGGACCTCAGGTCTTCTGCTCCTTCTTCTCCGCGGCCGGGAAGAGTATGTTGTTCAGGATGAGCCTGTAGCCGGGCGAGCCCTTGTGAAGTGAGAGGTCCGTCGGGGGATCTCCTACCGCGTGCTGGTAGTCCTCGGGGTCGTGCCCCCCGTAGAAGGTGAAGGTGCCCCGGCCGAAGTTCCCGTGGATATACTTTATCTCCTCGGTGCCCTCCACCTCCCCCATGATCACCGCCGACTCCTTCACCCTTTCTCTATTGAACCCCGTAGTCTGTCCGAGGAAGCCCTTGACCACCGACACGTGGCACTGGGTCAGCATGGTGGGCACCGGATCATGCTTCGCGGAGAACTCGAAGAGCGTGAAGTACTCCCCGTCGGGCCCCCTGGCCAGCGCCTGGTTGCTCGTGTCTATGTCCGAGAACTCGTAAATGAGCGGATTCATCTGGAGCACGAAGTCCGTGAAGGCGAGCGTCTTCGAGTACTCGAGCATGCTCTGGCAGCGAGGATCGGGAGGGTCTCCGTCGTACTGGACGTCCACTATGTCCACCCCCTCGGAGGACAACGCTATATCATAAGTATCCGTCGCCGAGCACATCGCGAACATGAACCCGCCCTTGGCGATGTACTCTTTGATCTTACGGGCCACCGCCTTCTTGTGCTCCGAGACCGTCGCGAACCCGGCCTCACGGGCTTTCATCTCGTAGAGCGCCTGCTGTTGCTTGTACCAGTCGGCGTTCTTGAAGCTCGCATAGAACTTGCCGTACTGTCCGGTGAAGTCCTCGTGGTGCAGGTGAAGCCAATCGTACTTCTCGAGCTCGCCGTCGAGGATTTCCTCGTCGTACACGATAGTGAAGGGGATCTCCGCGTACGTTAGGGCCAGCGTGACGGCGTCGTCCCACGGCTGTAGGTTCGGCGGCGCGTAAACCGCTATCCTCGGCGCTTTCTCCAGAAGCACCGACTCCATGTTGTTGGCCTCTATCTCGCTGTATATGGAAGCGAGATCGGAGCCCGAGATCTCCTCGATCAGCACGCCTTTGATGCGCGCCTCCCGCCCTATCTCCGGATGCGAGCTCAAAAGGAACGAGCCGCCCCGGTAGTTGAGCAGCCACTCGACGTTCTGGCCCCGCTCCAGCGACCAGAAGGCCAGACCGTAGGCCCTCAAGTGGTCGGTCTGAGCGAAGTCCATGGGAACCAGAAGGGCCGCCGCGGCGGGCGAGACGCCAAGCGCGGAGAGAAGGACGGCGACCAGCGCGAAGATCGCGGGCGTCGACCTGCGAAGAGCGATCCTTGGGACTTTCACTAGCCCGCCTCCCTTCGCAGGCGTGCCACCTTGTCCCTTACCCTGGGCGCGACCAGGCTGTTCGGATACTCGTCCAGGCCCTTTGTGTACTCCTCGAGCGCGCGCCTTCCGTCTCCTTTCTCCTTCCACCATATGTCCCCTAGCCTCTCCCTTGCCAGCGCCGCGAGCCTTCCGCCGGAATGCTCCTCGGCCACCCGCGAAAGACCGGCCATCGCCCTGTCGACCTGCCCGAGAGAAAGGTAGTGATCGCTCGCCCTGAAAACGGCGTCGTCCACGAGCGGGCCGTCGCCGTGCACGGTTACAATCGCCTCGAGATAGGCAAGCGCGCTGTCCGGCCTGCCTATGGCCGCCAGCAGCTCGGCCGCGGCGAAGAGGCTGAGCGGATCCGATCGCGGGTTTCCGAGGTCGGGCTCCGCCTCGACCGCGCTGTCGGCCGGCGCTTCATCGCGGCCCGGACCGAAGGATAGCCAGACCCCGCCGGCGCCGGCGTTCTCCTGCAAAAGGAACACTCGATCTATGGCGTCGTTCGCGAGCTCCCAATCAGGGTGCTGTGTCGCGAGATTCGAATACAGCGCCAGCGCGCTGTCGGTTTCGCCCATGAAGAACGAGACCTCGGCCGCCATGAACTCGGCCTCGGGATTGGGGGCCGAGGGGTCCTCCGCCAGGCCGGCATAGGTCTCTCTCGCCTCGGAGAGCCTGCCCAGCTTCAGAAGGCACTTGCCCATGGCCGCTTTCACCTCGCCGGCGTCCACGGGGAGCTTCCTCTGTCCCAACAGATCCCGGTAGAGATCCAGAGCGGCCTCCGGCCTGCCCAGGGCCTCCGACTCGAGCGTGGCCACCATCAGATGAGCCTTGAACGCTATCGCGCTGTTGGGGTATCGCTCGGCGAGATCCAGCAGCACCTGCCTGCTTTCGACCGACCGGCCCGCCTCGGCCAGAAGCTTGGAGAGCTCGAATGCGGAGCCCGCGATGGCGCTGACACCGCCCTGCCTCCTGAGCGCCATCTCGAGCGCCTGGACGGCGAGAGCCCTCTCCCCGAGCGCGTCGAGCTGAACTCCCAACTCGCGCAGGTTCTCGGCGCTTATGTCCTCGTCGCCTCTCAGCGCCTCCAGCATGTCCGCGGCCTCCTCCGGCCGCGCGGCCCTCACCAGCATCTCGACTCCCAGCATCCTGTACTCGCCGAACCTGGGGTTCTCGCCGGCCCTGGCCTCGATGACCTCCATGACGAGGTCCATTCCATCCTCGGCGCCGCCGGCTATGTCGGCCAGCTCTCCCCGGACCCAGTCTATCCTGGCGCGGTTCGCCGCCAGGACGTCCAGGCAGTCTCCGACCGCTTCACGATATCTTCCCTGGAGCTTGTGTATCCGCTCGAGCTGAACGGCGTAGGCGAGCGGCCTGCCGTCCCTCTCGCGTATGGCCAGGTACAGGGCCTCGGCCTCGGCGTAGTCCTTGTTGAGCAGGAGCGTTTCGCCGTACTCGCGGACCACGGCCTCGCTCTGGGGGTAGTCCTCGTACAGCTTCCTGTAGAACTCGGCGGCCTCGCCGTAGCGTCCGACGACGCGCAGCCGGTTGGCCGCCTGGAGCCTGCGTCTCAGGTCCGCGTCCGACCCCTGCACCCGCGCTTCAACCAAAGGCGCGAGGACCGCCGCGGCGACCGCCAGGACGCAGGCCGCCAAGAGCAGGCGCGCCGCCGCCCGCGCGGGTTTGTACGATATATTGAAAGTCACTCTAGAACCCCTTCGCCGAGATAACCCTGAAGTACTCGTCGACCAGCCTGCGGTAAGCGGATGGTATAGGATCGGCCTTGCCCTGGAGGACATCGGACCTCATCTTGTCCGCGGCGTCGAGCAGCTCCGGTGGAATGGCACCCGGGGGAAGGCGGTCGGGATCGTCCATCCCGACGCGCGAGATCCTCTCGTTGTCGGTGTCCCTTCTCCTTATCGAGCGCTGGGCGTCGAGCAGCCGGCTCAGGATCTGCTGTTGCCGGCGGACAGTCTTTCTGTCGACGTTCTCGTTCTCCATGTCACCGATGACCTTCTTCATCTCCTCGGCCAGCTCATCGAGCCTCCCGAGAACGTCCTTCCTGTCCCCTAGCTCGCCGCTTACCTCCTTCATGCCCTTCCGGATCATCTCCTGTCGCGCCGCGAGGTTCGCGAGCTGCTCCTGCGTGGAGCGCTGCAGGCGACCGCCCTCCTCGGAGAGCTTCTTGACCAGGCCTTGCGTTCCGGCGTTGACCTCCCTCTGCATGCCGCAGAGCTTCATCATCTCCTGCCTCGCCGCGTCCTGACCGGACGGCGACTGGCAGGACGACAGAGACATCGAGGTCATCGACTGGCTGGCCTTCATCAACTGAAGGGCCGCCTTGTTCAAGGACGGCACGGCCTCCCAGCTTGTCGCGAGACCGGCTTGCTTCCTGCCCGTCTCGAAGGCGCTGGTGGCCGACTCCATCTTGTGCAGCGCGTCGCCCAGCTCCATGCCGAGCCTTCTCGAAAGCGAGAAGCTGCTCCTTATCACTTCCTCCAGATCGTCCGCCACCTGGGCCGCGCCCGAGTGGAGCTGGAACTGGCTGCGCGCCAGCGCCTGCGGCGACTCCGCGTCCGAAGAGGAGACCATCGCCTCCTGTCCCTTCGACAGGAATACGAGGTCCCTGGCCGCCTTGCCCAGCTTCTCCGCCATCTCCTGCGTCTGTCTCTGCCTCATCGAGTCCATGCAGGACTGCATCTGCTCCGACATCGACGAGAGCCCTTTCGAAACGTTCTTGCCCGGCTGGATGGCGCCCTGCGGCGACCCGGACTTCATCCGGTCCGCGGCCTTCTGGGCCTCTCCCTGGAGGCCCTCCTCGGAGGCCTCTTGCGCCTGCTTCTCCATCTCGGCCGAAGCCTGCGCGTCTATCTCGGCCAGGGCCTGCTGCAAGTCGCTCAAAGACGACTCGAGCCCTTCGAGGCCCTCCTTGACCTGTTCCTCATCCCTGGAGAGCCGCTCCAGATCATCGCCGGCGGGATCGTCCTTCTCCAGCGAGCTGTTTATGTTATCCTGCTGCCTCTTGAGGTCTTCGATCCGCTCGCGCACGGCCCTCATCTGCTCCTCGGCCTTGAGCCGCTTCAAGAGCTCTATGGTCTTGTCGAGGTTCTTGAGGAGCTTCTCGTGGTCCATCTCGAGCTTCTCCATGGCCTTCGCGAGCTCTTCCTTGTCGACCTCGGAGACCGCCTCGTTCAGCTTCTCCATGGATTCCTTGAGCTCCGGATCGGTGATCTCGGACAGGAGCCTCTGGATCTCCATGATCTTGTCCACGACCTCCTCGTCCACGAGGTCGCTGCCGCCCATCTTCTTCACCACCTCGTTGAGCGATTCCGCTATCTCCTTGGCCGCCTCGGTGAGCTTCTCCCTGTCGCTGAGGGCTCCCTTGACGCTCTGGCGCTGCTCCCAGGACAGCTCGCCGCTGGACTTCAGCTCCCTGGATATCTCCTCCAGCTTCTCCTTGAGCTCGCGTCCCCTCCGTAGCTGATCGGCCAGATCCTCAATTCCTTCCTCGTAGCCCTCGTCCACTCTCTCGTATATCTCAGCCATCGTGGGAAACCGCGCCGAATGCACTTCGCTTCTTCCGGCCTTGGGGCCGCTCACCGTGTCGTTGTCGAAAACCTCGACGCAGTAGTAGACGACCTCGCCGGGCAGGAGCCCCAGCTCGGTCAGGTCCCACTCGTGCGACTCGTACAGCTCCCTGGGCGCTCCGGAGTAGGAGCTGAGGATGAGACGGGATTCTTCGGCGCCATCCCTGAAGTGCACGAGCCTCATCTCGGAGATGCCGTAGTCGTCCGCCGCATAGGCGCTCACGTCCACGGTCATCTCCGAGGACAGATCGACCGACCGCCCGGGCGAGACTATCCTCACCATCGGCGGGTGATCGGGAAGCGGCGTTATCTTGAAGGTCCTCGGGTCCGACCTCTCCCGGCCGCCCTTCTCGACGAAGCCGACCTTGTACTTGTCCTCCTCCATCAAGCGGAACGCGGCTAGAAACGCCCTGTCCGCCGTGGGGGTCATTTCAATGGACCTGGAGCCCGCGGCCTCATCCGGGTTATCGCCTCCGGCGCCGGCACTCCCGCCGAAGTCCATGCGCGCTCCTGCCAGGTCGCGGTTGGCGCTTATCTCCAGCTCGACCGACGCCCCCTTGAGCGCGGCGATGTCCCCCGAGGCCGAGACGTTCCTCTGCGGCGGGAGCCCCGTGTAGTCGGGGAAGGTATAGTTCATACGGAAGGCGACCGCCCTTGGCGGCTGGTTGACCACGGCCCTCCACGTGGAACTCGCGCGGTCGGCCACCACGACCTTGTACTCCTGGTCCTCCTGAAGTCCCTTCAGGGTGAAGGAGTAGTAGTGCCTGGGCAGCTCGCGCCGGCCGGCGCCTTCGCGATAAGAGGCAAGCTCCTCCGCGAGGCCGCTCTCCTCTGCGCCGGCCGATGCCGTCTCTTCGCCGCCCGCGCCCTCGGGCGAGTCGGTGCCCGCCTCCGCGGGGGCCTTCGCCAGCATGTCGCCCGCCGCGCCCACGAACTTGCCGGGGATCGGGAATGACCCGGATCGCCTGGGGTGCATCCCGGCGCGCCTCCAGACCCCCCCGAGCTTTCGCGCCCTGATCTGCGGCGGCTGGTCGGTCCCCACGACGACCGCCTCTACGGTCAGGTCGGAGCCCGCGTCCAGCTCGACGTCGCCGGGGCCCGCCGATAGGAATATGGGCGAAGGCCCTGCGGCCATCGGATTGGTCAGCATCCAGGCGGAGGTGCTTATCTCGCCCGGCCAGAGGATGCCCATGGCGCCCCAGAACGCCGCCACTATGGTTAGGTTTCTGCCCCACGTCCCCATCCCGCGATCGCGGACCACCGGCCCCGAGTCCATCTCTCGCGCGGCGCGCGCGCCGGCCTCGACCGCCTTCTCCATGATGGGCCGCGACACCCAGCGGTCCTCTCCGCCGCCGCTCAGTTTCCTTCCGAGCTGAAGCGAGCTGATGAGCGGGTTCTCGCCGGGCGCCAGCGTGGAGTCGAGGCGCACGGCAAGGGCCTCGAGCCCGGGAAGCCTCACCAGGGGGATTATCACGAACGCTGCCAGGCTGGTTATAGCCAGCGAAAGCCATGCCAGGGACAGCGTCAGCGTCCCCGCCACGGAGGACGGCAGGACGGCGGCCAGAGCGAGCGCGACGGCGAGCCCGCCGCCCGCCACGCACAGCCAGCGGATCGATCCGCCGGCAAGCGTGTTGAGGACGAGCGAGCGCCTCGCCCGCTTGAGCAGGCGGAGCACCGCGTCGTATCGCGCCCCCTCGCGATCGATCATCCTGTCAGCTCTCTTGTGTTCTTCCATTTTTCACTTCCGAGCCCGCCCGGGCCGGTTCGACCCCAGGCGAAGGTGTCTCGCGTCAATGGGTCATGGCGTAGAGGACGATGTTCACCGCCGTCTTCATGGCCGCCTCCCGCTTATCGGGAGGATCGCCGTGCACGCCGGGGTCCTCGAGCCCGTCTCCGATATCAGTGTTGAAGGTGTAGAAAACCACGAGCCTTCCCTCGTGCAGGATTCCCAGCCCTTGAGGCGGGCCGCCGTCGTGCTCGTGAATCTTCGGGAGCCCGTTCGGGAAATCGTACAGCATATGGTAAATGTCGTGCGTGAAGGGCAGCTCGACCAGAGGGGACTCGGGAAAGACGCTCGCCATCTCCCGGCGGAAGGACTTGTCCATTCCGTAGTTGTCGTCCGCCCACAGGAAACCCCCGCTGGCCAGGTACCTGCGAAGCCGCTCCTCCTCCGCGTGCGTGAAGTTGACGGTGCCGTGACCGTTCATGTAGAGCATAGGGTAGTCGAAGAGCTTCTCAGAAAGTATCTCCACGCGGCCTTCCCTATCCACCTCGACAGCCACGCCCGTGCGCTCCTTCAGAGCGGCAAGCAGGTTGGGAAGGGAGCTCGGATTGGAGTACCAGTCTCCGCCGCCGCCGTACTTGAGCCTGGCGATCGAAAAGCCGCCCTCCTGCGAGGTGATGTCCGCGGCCGCGGGAAGGGCGGCCGCGCACAGGGCCGCCACCGCTATTACTACGGAAAGGGATTTCATAGGGCTCATAACAGCTCCCGCACGGGCGCTCTGGTTGCGCGTATCGACGGCGGGAAAGTCTCTCAGCCCGCCGTCCTTGTTCTATCTCGGTCATCCCTGGGCCCGGCCGGCGCTGCCACATACCAGGCCTTCGCCGCCTACGCCCCCGCGCGCGCCCTCATATAATTGAGACGACGATCACTGGAAAGAAGTTCATTGGGGCGAAAAACCGCCCGAGGCGGGCGGTCGGCTGTCCCCACTACTTCTTACCCATCGCTCGCTGAGCGGTTCCCGGCCCCGGCTTTCCCGGCGGCCCTAACGTTGCGGCAGCGCCCTGATCTCCGCGACCGACCAGGACATACCTTCTTTCCGGAGCGTGACCTTCAAGAGCAGCTCCCTCACGGGCCCTTCCTCGGAGCGCCTGAACTTCCAGCGCGCGGTGCCGCACGGCATCTCCGAGCCCTCCTCGCTCCAGTTAAACTCCACGAACTCGAAGCTCTCGGTGACCTTGTAGGTCAGGGCGTCCGTGATGAGATAGGCCGCCTGGGTCCTGGTATAGGCCTCGTTCTGCGGACCCGCGTCTCCCAGCGACAGGGCTATCTTATCAGGCGCCAACGTCTTTTCCAGCATGTCGGCGCGGCCCTCCGCCCAAGCCTCCTCGAAAGCCGAGAGCACCGACAGCGGGCTCCGGGGCGTGGGGCCGGCCGAGGAAGGACCGGCTGCCTGCGCGAGCGTCAGCGCTAGCGCAAGCGCGGCGAGGCAAAAGGACTTGAGCGGCGGATTCATCATGGCAGCTCCCTCAAACGAACAGAGCAAGCTTTCCATAATTATAGCATCCGCGCCGGCCCGCGAACAAGGCGGCCGTTTCGGGCGGATCGGGCGGATATACCGAGCTTGAAACGCGGTGAAGAGACCCTAACGGGCCCGTTTGGAGCTGAAAGCAGCGAACTCCACCACGCTGGCGCTCGCCACGAAGATCGAGGAGTAGGTGCCGACCACGATCCCGGCCAGAATGGCGAAAGCGAAATCATGAATCACCTCGCCGCCCAGGATATACAGCGATAGCACCGCGAAAAGGGTCGTGAAAGAGGTTATCACGGTCCTGCTCAGCACCTGATTGATGCTCATGTTGAAGACGACGGGGAGCCTCTCCCGCCTGTAGGTGCGCATCTGCTCGCGGATGCGGTCGAACACGACTATAGTGTCGTTTATCGAGTACCCGCCTATCGTGAGGAAGGCGGCTATGATGGTCAGGGAGATCTCCATGTTCAGGACGGAGAACAATCCGAGCACGAGCAGGATATCGTGGAAAAGGGCCAATACGGCGCCCACCGCGAACTTGAACTCGTAGCGCCACGAGACGTAGAGCATGATTCCGATCAGGGCCCAGAGTATGGCCCAGATCGCCTTGCCCTTCAGCTCCTCGCCTATCTTCGGCCCGACCGTCTCCTGGCGCCTGAGCTCCATCTCCAGGTCGGGCATCTTCTCCTGTATGGCCGACTTCACCGTTCCGAACGGGTCCCTGGCGGGGTCGTGCCGCATCCTTATGAGGATCTCGCTGTGCGTTCCCGTCTCACCGGCGATTCTCTGGATCCCCGCGGTCTCCAGCCCGGCCTGAGACAGGGCGCTCCTTATCTCGTCGAGGCGGATGTCTTCGAAGAACCGGACCTGGACCAGGGTGCCGCCCTCGAAGTCGATACCCAGGCGCGGCCCACCGTGGGCGATCAGCGATACTATCGAGACGAGGACCAGGACGGCGGAAACGACGGCCGCGTGCTTCCTCTTCCCCATGAAGTCGAACCTTGTATCAACCAGGAGCTGTCTCATCGTTCCCTCGTTCTATATCCCTATATGCTCAGCTTCCTCGGCTGGAACCTGGCGGTGATGGCGTCGAAGATCAATCTCGTAACGAGAACGGCCGTGAACATGTTGGCCAGGATGCCCGCGCTGAGCGTAACGGCGAACCCTTTGATCGGGCCGGTTCCGAACTGATAGAGGACCACCGCGCTTATGAGCGTGGTGACGTTGGCGTCGACGATCGTCACGAAAGCGCGGCTGTAGCCGCTCTCGATGGCGGCCCTCACGGTCTTGCCCGCGCGCAACTCCTCTCTTATCCGCTCGAATATGAGCACGTTCGCGTCGACGGCTATTCCGATGGTCAGAACTATTCCCGCAATGCCGGGAAGCGTCAGCGTGGCGTGGAAGCCGGCGAGTATCGCGAACAACAGGAACAAGTTCAGAGTCAGCGCAAAGACAGCTATGATGCCGGAGCCCCTGTAGTAGAGGATGATGAAAACCAGCACGATCACCCCGCCCACCAGGCCGGCCCTGAGCCCCTGCCTGATGGAGTCGGAGCCCAGCGAAGGCCCCACGGTACGCTCCTCGATGAAGAGCATGGGCGCGGGAAGGGCGCCCGCTTTCAGCACCACCTCGAGCTGCCGGGCCTCGTCGTCGTCGAAGCCGCCGGTGATGACGGCGACCCCGTCCCTTATCTTCTCCCGGACGACGGGAGCCGAGGACACCCGGTTCTCCAGCACGATGGCTATCTGTTTTCCGACGTTGGCGCCCGTCATGCGCGCGAAGATGGTGCGCCCCTGGTTGTTCATTATCATCTCCACGCCCGGTGCGCTCGGGTCGTCCTGATCCATTCCGTACTTGACCCTTGCGCTCTTCACGCCCGCGCCCGTAAGGGGCGTGCCTTTCTCGAGGACGTACAGCTCCCTTACGCGCTCTCCCTGATAAGTCATCTCGTCGTCGGCCCACGCGATGGTCGCGTCGACCGGAAGCATGGAGAAGTCGGAATCGCCGGCCCCCATCTCGAGCAGCCGCTGGACTTCCCTCACCTTGTCGTTGGGCACCAGCGCCGTGCCCCCGCTCAGGCCCATGAAATTGCCGGTGAGAGGCTTCTCAGCGAGTATCGAATCCATGACGCCGGGCATCGCTTCCGCCGTGTCGGCGAAGGCCGTGTCGGCGAAGGCCGTGTCTCCGGAGATCTTCGCGGCGATGACTCTGTCCAGGCGGTCGAAGATCTGGCGCGCCTCTACGTCGGTCAGAACGAGCTTGAACTCGAGAAGGGCGGTCCGGCCGATCAGTTGCTTTAGAGCCTCCTCGTCCTCGATGCCGGGAAGCTGGACCACCATTCTGTCTTCGCCCTGCTTCTGAATCACGGGCTCCGTCACGCCGTACTGGTCCACCCTGTTGCGGATGACCTCGATCGCCCTGTCCAGCGAGCCTTCCGCCTCCTCCTCGGACAGCTCGGACTTGTCCACCTCCAACACGGCGTGCATGCCGCCGCGCAGGTCGAGCCCCAGCTTCATCGACTTGCCCAGGAGCTCGGCGAGCTGATCCTCGGTCTTGGACGCCCTCTTCTCTTCAGACATAGTGTAGTAGACGACGGTGGGATATATGTAATACACGGCCAGAACCATGACCGCGATCACGCTGAGTATCTTCCACTTGTTGCTCAAAGCGTCTTTCCCTCGCTAGACAAATGACGGGTAACTCGGAGTTCCCATAAGGCAACAAAAACACAGCCGTTTAGGTTAGCCCCTCTCGGCTGTGATGTCAACAGAAAAGCCGATTCCCTAAAGCCGATTCCCCGCCGGGACGCCGGCCCCGCTCCTACGCAAGCCTCGCCGAGCGCACCAGGGAGAGCATGTCCCCCACGGCCTTCTCTATGCCCACGGCCACGGATCTCGACACTATCGCGTGGCCTACGACAAGCCCTTCCAGCTCCTCGATCTGCGCCAGCTTGGCCGCGTTCCTGTAGCTTATGCCCCCTCCGGCGTACACGGCCATCCCCATCTTGGCGGCCATCGTCGCGGAGGCTGAGAGCTTCTCCAGCTCCGCCTCCTCTGCTCCGGTCTTCAAGGCGCCGGCGAACCTATGAGTTCGGAGCTCCACGCGTCCCGCTCCGATCCGGGAGGCGGCCTTTATCTGGTTGAGCTCGGGCTCGATGAAGAAGCTCAGGCCCACCTCGGCCCGCTTCAGCGCCTGAGCCGTCTCCTTCAACCCCTCCTCGAGGGATATGAGGTCGATGCTCGACGAGGCGGCCCCGTCGGACTCCTGCACGAGTGTGGCCACGTCGGGCCTGGAGGCGAGCGCCAACCCGAGCGATTCCTCCGTGGGGTTGATGTGGAGTTCGAAAGAGGTCTTGGCCAGCTCGCGAAGGAGCCGGAGATCTCTCTCTTGAATGTGTCTCCTGTCGCTTCGAAGGTGGACAGCTATGCCGGATGCGCCGGCCGCCTCGGCCATAAGCGCTATTGTGACCGGGTCAGGGTCCGAGCCCATCCTGGCTTCCCTGATAGTGGCGACGTGGTCTACGTTTACAACAAGCTCGATCATGGCAAGAACCTCCACAGCCCTGGGATGCGTTTACCTTTGCACCCTAGCCGCGGAACAAGGCGGAATCAAGCGTCTATCGATCTCCCATGAGATCCGACGGCTTCACCATGACGATTCCCCTCTCCTCGTAGCCGGCCGCCCTGGAGGTCAAAAGCTCGAGCAGCTCCTCGGTCGGCGCGGAAAGGACAGTCGCCTCGCCCCTTTGAAGGGCGACTCTCTCGGCCCTGTCCAATCGTCCGGCCAGGGCCTTTGATCCCTTGCCGGACGACTCCAGGAACAGATCCGCCCTGAACCAGGGCACACCCAGCTTGCCCGCGGTCTCGGGCAGGACGCTCTCTATCGAGCTGGGGCTTTCCATGAAGTAGAGGCCGCGCGCCTTGACCTCGAGAAGGGCCGCCCGCATCAGGTCGCGGTCGCGCATGAACGCCGAGCCCATGTAGTTCACGACGCCCGAGACGTGCCCCAGCTTCTCCAGGTGAAGCCGGATCAGGCCCCTTATCTCGTCCTCGGAATGGTCCAGCAAGACCGCCCCGGACCCAGGGTCCCTCCTGGGAAAGCCCGCGGGCTCCATGGGCAGGTGCAACAGCACCTCCTTGCCGTTGTCCCGCGCCAGCCTCGCGGTCTCCTCCGAGGCCGGGCGGGCGGGAAGGACGGCTACGGCAAGCGGAAGCGGCGACTCGATGAGACGGCGGGTCGCGGAGTCGAGATCCCGTCCCGCCTCCACCAACACGACCGCCAACCTCGCCTCCTTTTCATCCGTTTTCTCCGTGCCCTCGGTCTCATACAGGAGAAGCTCCAGACAGACCGCCGAGTCCGCGGCCACCGCCAGCGTCAGGAACCTGCGCCGCCCGGGCCTGCCTCTCCACTCCCGTCCGTCCACCACGCGGCCATCGGCCCCCTCGGCCGCCTTAGTGACAGCCAGGTTGGCCTTCTCCAGCGATATATCCGGGGGCAGGGGCGCCTCCCACATTACAGGCCCGGCGCCCGCCCCGTCGGCGTCGGCCGCCTCGGAGGTGATCCGGTCCTCGGTGACGCCCAGGTCCATCAGCGCCGCGTGCACGTTCTGCTTCACGTGGAGCGCCAGAAGGGCGGGATCGCCCTGCGTCTTGCGGCCGAAGTTTGACTCGAACCACATGCGGGCGTCCTCTGATCTCGTCAAATGAAGGATGAGAAGGGTTACTGCCGCGATAAGAACGACCAGGAGGACGGCGGAGGCCGGAGCGCCGCGGCTTCTCCCGGCGCGCGGCGTTCTCTTGGATCGGCTCTTTGAGGAAGAACGAGCCAAGCGGTCCCTATCCTCCCGTATGCGGGGCGTCCTCTATCCGCCAGATGGTCATTGTGAAGGTACTGTCCTGCGCCACGACGGTGTCGGGAAGGAAGTAGAATATGGGCCGGCTCCGCACATCGAGAGTGCGATCGCCCACCGTCCGCACCCGGAGGTCGAAGTTGACGAAAGCCTCCAGCGTGTTCTCCGGCGCGTCCTCGAGGTTGGACGGCTCGGGCTCGGTGGAGAAATCGATCACCAGTTCCATGCTCTCTATTTGGAGATCGGCATTTTCGCTGGGAACGAAATTGCGATTCAACATATTGCGGGCCAGCTCCAGCTCGGTCTCGATGAACCAGATGCCCTGCTCGTTGTAGAGATCGCTCGAGATCTCGTCCAGGTCGTCCTCGTCTATGACGAAGTGGAAGCTCGGATGGAGAAGCGGCTGGTACTTCTCGTACTCGAAGTTCTCGTACGCGTAGTCCATGTTCTCCAGCACATCCTCGGGGTCCTGCGGAGGGAAGGTGGGCAAAGGCACGGGCGCGGGCTCGTCTTTCTCCGGGCTCAGGCCGCAGCCCTGCGGGCCCAGGCCCACCGCGAGCGCGAGCAAAGAAACCAGTATAAGATATGACTCCCTGAATCTCATCTCTGCTTCCTCCAACAGGGGGCGGGCGCTGGATATGCGGAGCTTCGCCGGCCTCCGTCCCGCAATCCCTCGCTAATTATACCAGAGACGCCTTTTCACGGTCAATCTCCGGGCGCGCCTCAGGCAGCCTGTCCCCCGCGCGGAACCGCGCGCAAAGGCGCGTCGCGGCACGGCCGCGCGCAAGAGCCGGCGGACCGCCGCGCGAAGAGCGGTGCTCCGACAAAGACAGTAGCTACTTGCGCGTGGTCGAGCCTCCCACCACCGTGTTGCCCTTGAGGCGTCCCCAGGTGAAATAGACGGATGAGGTCTCTTTGTCCTCCCACCTGTCTATCGACCACAGGCCGGAGTCGTTTCGCATGTGAATATCGGCAAAGCCCTTGTAGGTTACCACCTCTTCCCCGGAGATCCTCTGCCTGAACCTGTAGTCGAGCCTTATGAGGGCCGAGTCCGGTGACTCCTGGGTCGTCTCCACGTCGAAGTTGACCGTGAGGCTCTCGGACTCGGAGAATATCAATCGGATCGCGCTGAGCTCCGCGTCCACCCCCCAGTCGTCGAAGACGTCCCCGCCGCCCTGTGTCTCGAAGTAGCTCCTGTCCACCTCGTCGAACACGAACTCGAAGTTTTCCCTGAGGGTCTCCTCGTACAGGAGCTGGTCCTGGTAGGCCAGCGCGCTGCTGAAGTTGAAGAAGACCGCTTCCGGCTCGGTCTGCCTCTGCTGGGGGGTCTGGTCTCCGCCCTCCGGCGGATTAGGGTCCCTGGTGTCGAACACCCCGCATGCGGGTACGAGCACGACGAGCATCAGAAGCAGTCCGAGCGCCGCGGCCGCCGTGCTACTCGAAGTTCCGGCCGGGATCTTTCGTCCATTGCGGGCCATAAGTCTTACACCACCATCCGTTCGTCGAGTTCCACTTCGGTATTCGCTCAGAAATTTCTCCTGAAGGTCGCAGTGACCCTCCAGTACCTGCCCTCGGCGCTGCTGTCCATCCTCTCGAATCTGCCGTCGAAGTTGGTGTTATCCGTTATCTTATACTTTACGTTCATCCTGGCCAGCAGCTCCGCCCTCTCGCTCTCGCCGACCAGCGTTCTATCCTCCTCGCTTATGCTGAACCTCTTGTCCTGTTGAAAGCGCTGGCTCACCGTCATGTTCACGCCGCTGACCGGCTCGTAGTCGACCATGACGGTGAGATCGTGACGGTCGTTGTCGCCGGTGCGCCCGTAGTAGACCGTCCCGCCCCTGCGCGAGACGCCGCCCTGGTCCTGGTGCCTGTAGTCGTGTATGAAGACCAGACCCACCCCCCTCATCACCCTGGTCCTGAGCACCGTGTGCAGGATCGTGTTCCTCAGGAGGAAGTCCCTCTCGTCCGAGAACTCGTAGAAGCTGTAGTCGGCGCTCATCCTGGTGTTCTGTGAGATCGAAGTCGTCGGGCTCATCCTGTAGGTGAAGTTCGCGGTGACCGCGTAGGTCTCGGCCTCCCTGTTGTTGGTGGACTTCTCCGGGCTTATGTAAACCAGCTCGCTGGTCCTCTTGCTCAGCCCCAGGCCGGTGGAGAACTTCCTGGTGGGCGTATAGGTCGCGTCCAGGCTCAGGTTCTGGTTCAGCAGGTCGCGGTCGTCGGGGTTGTTCTCCTTGTCGTCGAAGTCGTAAGACCTCAGGGAGATGTCGGCGTTGGCCCGGGCCTCCACCTTCTTTCCCAGGTTCCTGCTCAGGCTTCCCTGAAGCGACCTCGTGTACAGATAGCCCGCCTGGCTGAGCACGCTTATCGGGACCTCCGGTCCGCTCCCGTATTCGCTGCGCTGGTCGTCCCACGACATGCGGGTCTCCATCCTTACGCCGAACAGCTCGTAGCTGAAATCGCCGTTGAAAGACTCGACCTCGGTCAGGGTGGAGCGCACCCTCTCCACGGCGAAGTCGATGGTCTTGCGCTCTACCGAGGCGGAGAGGTTCAGGTTCATCTTGTCGAGGGGTTTGATCCAGAAGCTCACGTCACCCGCGTTGGACAGCCCGGTCTTCGTCTCCTGCTCCTCTTCCTTGGGGTACTGGAACTGGCTCTCGAGCCTGCGCAGCCCCAGCGAGGCCCCCCATACGTTGCCCGGCCTGAAGTCGAAGCTGGTCCTGTAGCTCTCGCCGGTGTTCTTGTCCTTCGTCTTAAGCCCGGTCTTGGAGTCCTCCGAGTCGAGGGACGTGACGTCTGTTCCGAGATCCAGGCCCCACGTCATGAACTCCCAGGGCTTGTAGTTGCTTCTGAAATCGGCCGAGCTGCTGCGGCCGCGGCCCTGTCTGCCGACCGTCCTGTTCTCCAGGAGCTCGTCCACGCCGCCGGTCTTCGCCGAGACGTTCATCGTCCATTCGTCCAGCGGCGAGAAGCTGTACTCGCCCGTGAGCTGTATCTTCTCCCTGTCCGTCTTGCTCCTGGTATCCGCCGTGGGAGTCTCCATGTTGTTCCTGGTCACATCCAGCGCCAGTCCGAGCTTGAGTCCTTCCAGGGGCAGATAGTTGAACGAAGTCCTCGCGATTCTGTTAACGGTCTTCCTCTCGTTGTTCGAGTCCGTCGAGTAGCCGTAGGAGACGTTGGAGTTGATCCGCAGGTTGCCTATCGAGTACGGCGTATTGAAAGTCTGGGTCCAGCTCTGCACGGTCCGGTTTACGTCATAGTTCGTCTGGTACGTACCGTGAGGGAGCCAATCGCGCGCGCTCTTGCCTTCGGCGGCCGTGGTGTCAGGCGCCGACTCCTGGCACGATGCCTCGGGAATCGCCACAAGAGCCGAGACGAGCAGCGCGCACAGGACGGCGCACGCCGTAGCAGCCGGCGCCGAGCCGCTCCGAAGCCGTACCGAGCGCGCGGTCGAGCGGCGCGGTCCGCGCCCGCTCTCCTTCGGCGTTCTCGCGCGCCCGGTCGCCTTCTGTGTGTTTGCGCGCGTGGTCGCCCCCGGCGGCGCGCCGGCGACCCGCGAGGATTTATTCAAAGGGGTGAAACGCATCCGCCAGTCTCGCGAATTCCTCCAGGCCCAGCCTCTCCGGCCTATCGCCCGGATCTATGTCCACTGATCGGCATACCCTCTTGACTTCTTCCTTGTCCAGACCTGATAGTATGGACAGAGTATTGACGAGCATCTTTCGACGCTGGCCGAAGGTCCCCCTGATCAATCTGAACAGGAGATCCTCGTCGGCGACGTTTACAGGGGGCTCGCGCCTGAACTCCAGCGCCAGCACCGTGGAGTCGACCTTGGGTCTCGGGGAGAATGCCGTCGACGGGACGTCCATGATTCTTGTCACGCCGGCGACGTACCTCAGCCGCAGGGTGATCGCGCCGTAGTCGCGCCCCCCGGGCGAAGCAAGGAGCCTTTCAGCGTACTCCTTCTGCACCATGGTCGTGGCGCGCCGGATGGCCGCGTGTTGCTCGACAAAGTAGAGAATGATCTCGGTTGTTAGGTGATAGGGCAGGTTACCGATGACGACTACTTCCTCTCGACCGTGCTCGGACGCAACCTCGGCCAGATCCACATCCAAAATGCTCCCGCAAAGGACGCTCAAATTGCCGATCGATGCCGTAGCTTCGCCGAGCTCCTCCGCCAGGTTCGGGTCGATCTCCACCGCTATCACATGGGCCGCCGTCTCGGCAAGGCCCAAGGTGAGGGCCCCCGTTCCGGCGCCTATTTCCACGACCACGTCGTCCGGCCTTACGCCGGTGGAGTCCAGTATGGCGTCGCGCACCTCTGCGGATTTCAAGAAGCGTTGGCTGAGGGATTTCTTCGGACGCAGGGCGCGTTTCACCTTGAAACCCTTGTCTGGAAGGCGGGGTCCCCGGTCGGGGCCGGTCGGGGCCGCCCGTAGTCGCTAAGTATCTCCGTAATGCGCAGCCGGGGGAGGGGCTACCCTGGGAACAGCCGGCCTCAGCTTCGAGGCCGGACAGCAGGGCTGGCCGAACAGCAATGACGCTCCTTCCCCAGCTGCAGCTTTCTTCTCTTTACACGGCCGCATAGCACGGGCCGCCGCGCGCGGCCGGCTCGACTACGCGGAAAACCTAATCAGTCCAGGCGGAAGAGCCTGCGCGCGTTCTCGGTGGTGAACCGCTCCACCTCGCCCGGCTCCGCCCCGAGAAGCTCCGCCAGCTTCTCGATCACGATGCGCACCCTCGCCGGCTCATTGCGCTTTCCCCTGAACGGGGCCGGCGAAAGCCACGGGCAGTCCGTCTCCACGACGATTCTGTCCCTTGGGGTGACCTGGAGGATCTCCCTCCAGACATCCTCCTTCCTGCCGTACGTCAGACTGCCCCCGAGCCCGATACAGAAGCCGAGATCGACGGCCTGCCTCGCGGTCTCGACGTCGCCCGAAAAGCAGTGCATCACGCCGCCCACCTCGGACGCCTTTTCCCGCCTCAAGGTCTTCAACACGTCCGCGTGCGCGTCGCGGTCATGGATCACAAGAGGCTTGGACTTCTCCCCGGCCAGCGCGATCTGGCGGCGAAAGACCTCCCTCTGCACGGCCGGCGGCGAGAGGTTACGGTAAAAATCCAGGCCGGTCTCTCCGAGGGCGACCACTTTGGGCCTGTCCAGGAGCCTTTCGAGCTTGTCCAGCGTCTCCGGTGTAACAGTCCCCGCCTCATGGGGATGGACCCCCACAGCGGCGTAAATTCGGTGCTCCCTCTGGGCCAGCCCGACGGCGGCCCCGCTGCTCTTCAGGTCCCAGCCGACCTCTACTATCGCCTCGCAACCCGCCTCGAAGGACCTGTCTATGACCTCGCGCCGATCGCTGTTGAAATCCGGATAGCCCAGATGGGCATGAGTGTCTATCATCTGCGCCTGAAGTTCCCCACGCCGCCCGGCGGCGTCCAGGGCATACGCCTATCCGTGGGCTCGGGCGCCGCCGCCCGGCCTTCCGCATGCCGCGCTTAATCTATTCCAGTGTCGTCAGTTACGTGTCGCAGTGACGCGGATCGACTGGTAGCAAGTCTAGCTGCAGGTTACCTCGCAGATAGGGAAGCCGCCGACAGCGGCGACCTACACATATAGCTCTAAAATCATGCTATCAAGATCCGGGCCGAAAGTCAAGCGCTTTGGGGGGCGGGACTCTTGGGGGTAGGATTTTCACGTGCTCCTGGTGGCAATAGGGGTGTCGGCCCGGAACCGCAAATTGCGAATCCCGCATGGAATATGAAGAAGCCCATATTACTATAACTTGAATTGTTCGCGGCAGAAATCCTTCACCGCTTTAACTGTATGTTTTGACACCAATAAGCCTTCGCGCGCGGTTTTCAGTGATCTGGGCGACATATCCTCCCTTAGATGACAAGTCCCATTGGTCATGGCGCTTTCTATGTGCCTAGTTGTAAAGAAGTCTGCCGTTGAGTAGTGGATCGAGGATTCATGCCTCACAAATGGATGATCGCCTGGATTTAGAGTCACCGTATCGTCAGTAAACCGAGTTACGGTACGGACCATCACGGCAACAAATCGTTTAGAGGCAGTGTCGGGATCAGTCAAGACCAACCAAAGGTGTGGTTTGGGTTCGCCGCTTTTGCGGAGAAAGAGCGTCCGTCCAGCGCGGAGGAGTTCCATCTACCCAAGCAGATCGCGAGCTGTTTCTTCAGCGGCAAGTGTATCCAAGACTTCATCAATCTCTGGATCGCTGAAGCCCTCGGTTCTCAGGATTGTCTCTATTTGAATCGGTAGACTTGACCCCTTGGGATCTTGCCATTCAGGCAATTCCTTATGGCAATAGTCTCTCAGCTCCCACCTGCTCTTGTGCCCGTGTTCGGCAAATACTTGGTCAATAAGGTCCTCTTCTGCTTCCGAAAGCTGATCGCTCAGAATATCATCAGTCAAGAGCCTGACCTCATTGTCGGTTATCTCAGAGATATACCTATGCCAATAACATAGATTCGTCTCATCTGTCTGTTCATTCATCTTGTTCAGGGTGAAACTCAGCACGGGGCCCTGCGGCATGGAGTAGTACCAATCAAAGGTGATCGGCCGCCCCCGACTAATGAGCGAGCGCCTGTCGGCAAGGTAGAGCAGCTTCATGAGCTTCAAATGGCTCATGTGACCACCCCTAAGCTTTAAGAATCGCATTGCAGCTTGGGTGGTCTTCTCCTCACGATATCGAATCCCCACCGGGTACACCTCCAATCTTAATTATCTCAAATAGTCGATAAGTCTGTCAACCATATTTAGCTACACTTGTGTCACCGCTAAGTTTTGATGTTGCAAAACTCATGCCGACTCTCATGATTCTCCTTGGGTCTGTCACGCACATTCTACAGGTCTGGGGACGAGCCGGGCCGCGCCCCCGCAGACGGCGTTGATGAGCCCTACCGTGGCTCCGCATCGGGGCCCATGAGTTGCTTGCCGGGTTGTTCGTAACCGCTTGCACGCAGAACTCCCCCCGATATCTGCGGGCGCTGGGTCGCGGGTCGCCCCACCGTGATGGATGACACGGGACGGGCGCCGCTGATAGGCTTAGGGTCACCCGATGACCTTGTTCCTTGGATGCAGCCATGACTCGGAAATCCATGCTTAGAAGATCGAGATCGCTCGCGCAGGCGCTTCGGCCGGCGGCGCTGGCCCTGTTGTGGCTTCTCGTCGCTCGGGCAGCCGGCGGCGATCAGGACCATACACAGGTGGTCTCAGCGTACAAGGGATGGACCGTGTCCTCGCTCGAGATCCGGGGGATCGACGGTGGCATGGCCAAGGAGATGAGCAAAGGGCTCGAGCTCTCCGGCCAGCCCAAGTTCCTGGGCCGCAAGAAGGCTTCGTTGTACGAGCAGGCCCTGAGCGAGGACCTGCGCAGAGCGAGGTTGTTCCTGGCGGAGCGGGGATATCCGTACGCGGATATCACTCCTCGCTTCAAGGGCAAGCGAGAGGACAAGGAAGTCGAGGTGTTGCTCGAGGTCACCCCAGGGCCGGCCGTCGTGGTGGACAGCGTGGGCGTGGCCGGCGTTCCTCCCGCCTTGGAAAAGAAGGCGCATGACAGGTTGGCGGCCAAGCCGGGCGCCGTGTTCGCGGAAAAGAGCGTCAAGAAGAGCGTGGACGCGGTCAGGTCGGTCCTTCGCTACGCGGGCCACGCCAGGGCCGAGGTCGAAGCGGTGATCGAGAAAGAGGACTCCACGCATGTCTCGGTTCACATCAACGCCGAGCCCGGTCCGGTGTACAGGTTCGAGGAGATGGTGGTGACCGGCGCGCCGGAGGACCTCGCGCCCCTTGCGAAGAAAACCGTCGACTTGAAGCCGGGGACGCTCTACTCGCCCGCGGTTGTCAGGGAGGCCGAAGACTTTCTGCGCCTTTTGAACCTCTTCTCCAGGATTCGCCTCGGCGTAGTGGACGCGGGCGCGGAAAGGATCAACCTGCAGGCCGATCTCTCGAGGCGCAGCCCGTGGACTTTCGAGGCGAATGTCGGGTACTGGACCGATGAGCAGCTCAAGGTAAGAGCCCGCTGGCATCACAGGAACCTGTTCCAGCGCGGCCGCGGCATAGAGATCAGATCGGCCTACTCGCAGTTCGAGCAGACCGGGAGCGTCTCGCTGAGCTGGCCCGGGTTCTTCGGCCCGAGGACCTGGGGGCTGGCCGGCGTGAGCATCGAGAGCGAGAGAGAGGACAGCTACAACCTTCTCAGCACCGGTCTTGATCTCACGGGAACTTATCGTCCGACACTTCTCACCTCTTTGAGCGCGGGGCTCTCGGTGTCCAACGTGGACGTGGACGTGAGGACGGACGAGCCCGACGCGTTCATCGAGCAAGGCGGCCTGTTGACCGTGATATCGCTGGACCTGATCAAGGATAGCTCCGACGACCGGCTCTTTCCCAGCAGAGGCACGGTCACGCGGCTGCTTCTGGAATGGGGGCCACCGGGGTTTCTCTCGGGCACCCACTACGCCTCCCTTCAGGGATCGGCCGTGCTCTACACGCCGCTCGGCAACGACGTGGTACTGGCCTCGAGGATAAAAAGCGGCGTCGCCGCGCCGCTCGGAGACTCCGAGGACCTTCTGCCGAACAAGAGGTTCTATTCGGGAGGCGCTACTTCGATGCGCGGGTTCAAGCGCAGGAAGCTGGGCCCTCTCGACGAAGGCGAGGCGCCGCTGGGCGGAGCGTCAATGCTTGAGGCGTCCATGGAGCTGCGATTCCCGATCCTGTGGCGCTTCGGGGGCGCGCTTTTCGTAGATACGGGCCAGGTATGGCCCGAGGGCCAATTCTATGAGCTGGATCGGACGGAGGTCGCGGTGGGGCCGGGTCTGATGATCAGAACGCCCATCGGGCCTATAAGGGCCGATTGGGGCTACAGGCTGACGGACCTCGAAGAGACGCAGCCCAAGTCGGTCCTTCATCTGTCGATCGGCCATCCTTACTAAAACATGGGGCGTCGTATGAGCTCGAGACAGATCGCGAAGAGAGCGGGAAAGATCCTGGTGTATTGCGCGCTCGCGATAACGATCCTCCTGCTGTTCCTGGTCGCGGTCCTGCTTCTCCCTCCGGCGAGGGACCGGATCGTCTCGAGAGCCTTCGACGTCGCAAGCGAATCGCTGCCCGGAAGCCTGAGCGTGGAAAAGACACGATGGGCGCTCCCACTTACGCTGAGTTTCGAAGAAGCCCTCTGGACCGGCGAATCGGGCCCAGCTCGGCAGTCGGGGCCGGACGCTGCAGGCGAGGACGAGGCGGAAGGTGGCTCGGGCCGGCGGAAGCACCCCGGCACATCGAGCGCGGGCGAGACGGGCGGCGCCTCTCGCGCGGCGGCCGAAACGGGCGCCGCTACCCCGTCTGCCCCGCAACGGCCGGACACGCTTCTGGCGGTGCGAGATGCTGAGCTCTCCGTCGATATCCTGTCTTTGCTAAAGCGCGACATAAGGGTAACTCGCCTGGCCGTGGAAGGTCTCTCCGCCGACGTGCCTTCGATCCGGGCGCTCTTTTCCACCAAGGAGCCTGCGCCCGAGCAGCCGGCCGGCGCGGAGGGCGACGAGGGCGCTGGAAGCACATTCCCCAGGGAGGGCTCGATCAAGGGCGTCCCGTCGATCGCAGTCGAGGAGATTCATCTTAGAGCCCGCTCGATCAGGGCTTTCGAGGGTACGGTGATCGAAGAGCTGAGCCTCGTTGCAGGTCTCGACTTGAGACACGGCAATCCCGCGACGGCGCGCCTGGAGACTATGACTTTGAGCGCAAGCGCTGATAACCGCGTGTTCGAAAGGCCAAGGATCACCTCCGCCGATCTCGCTTTGGATATAGGCAGCGGGTACCTGTCCGGCAACGTGGCCGCGGCGCTTTCGCCCGAGCTTACCCTGTTCTTGACCATAACGCCGCGGGAACGAGACCACTTCCGCCTGCTGCTCACCACCCAACAGGGGGCGAGACCTCTCGAGCAAGTGGGGCTCGACCTCGACTGCCGGCTCGCCAGGTCGGACGGCAAAGTGAGCGGCCTGGCCTTCGAAGGCGAGGTGCTTGTCCCGGGGACTCGATATCTCGCAGGCATTCCGGGCCTGGAAGGGAAGCTGGCGGGCTATCCCAAGCTGGAAGGGCTGCCCATGAGGCTGGACGGCGAGGTGGGTTTCGCGCCCGCGACATCGATTGCGTGCGGCGCGGATTTCAAATCGAACGCCTGGCTGGACGGCGGACGCGCGCGATTCAGCTACGGTGAGGGGAAAGTATCGCTCGACACGCTCGAAGTGAGTATGCCGGATCTGGAGCTTGCGGGAAGCGCCGCCCTCTCGCCCGACTACGTGAGGGCGTATGCCGATCTGGAGATCGGCGGGACGAGGTGGCTGGAGGCGCTGGAGCTTGGAGCGGAGCCCTTGCAAAGCCTTGCCGCGGACTTCACGCTGGTCCTAGACGGGCCGAGGTCGGCGCCGCGGATAAGAGCCCTTCTCGATGCGTCCGGACGGGGAGGCGCAGTGGAGATCGAGAGGCTCAAGCTCGAAGCCGCAACCCCCGCTTCTTACCCCTCGGGGTCCAAGCCTCCCGTATCGGTCACACTGTACGCCAACGCAATGGAGATGGTCCTCGCGACGACCTCGAGCGTTGCGCTGCCGGATGAGGAGACAGGGCGGATCGCGGCCACGCTGACGCCGCTGACGGTCCGAAGCGTGACCGAGGGCTCGACTCGAGAGCCTGAATCGTACTTGAGCATGTCTCGCGACGCGGCCGAGAGCTTTGGTGAGTGCGCCGCCGCCTACGCGCCCGGGGCGCGCAAGCTGTCCTTCGAGAACCTCAGGCTCACCGGCGACCTCGGCGAGCTGCGGCTCGACGCGCAAGTGCCTCTGGGCGCCCAAGGGACCTTCGACCTGAATTGGACCTGGCCGGCGCCGCCTCAGCCGATCGTCAGCGCCCTTGCCGGAAGTCCCGAGGACGCCGACTCCTTGCGCGCCGACTGGAGCGCCGAGGAGGGGCTGGGCATCGCCGCGGGCGGCACCCTGGAGATCTCCGGCTCAGACGTCGCCGTCTCTACGGCGGGGAGGTTCACGCTGCCCGGCCCCCGCGCGCTCTCAACAATTCTTCCCTCAGGCGCCGAGGTGAAGGACCTCGGCCCCGTGGCGGGCCGGTTCAACGCGGGCGTCCGGCTTCCCGAAGCCATGTTCGATCTTGCAGCCAGTCTGGACGGGACGGCCTGGGTCGATTCCTCTGCAATATCCTTCAGAGGCGCGAAAGGCGAGGTGTGGGTAGACTCATCGTACGTGTCGCTACTGGGGCTGGACGTGGGCCTTTCGGGCTCGCAGCAGGACGAGGTGTGGGACATGCGAGCGCGGCTCGACATGATGGACCCGGAGCTTCTGCGCAGGTTCGCCCCGTCCCTGGGCGAGATACTGGACGTCGGGCTGAGGGCCCGCGCGCACCTTTCGGGGCCGGCGGCTGAGCCCGCGCTCGAGGCCTCGTTCCTGCTGGGCTTGATCACGCCCTCGCTGGAAATCCCGAGAGTCGAAGGGGAGGCGAGCTGGAGCGGAGGTCGCCTCAAGGCCGAGTTGGACGCGGTCAAGGGACTCATAGCCGGCCCTGTCGCCCTCGACAGCCTGAAAGTCAGCTATGCCCCCGCGGACACGGCCGGAGGTCTTCTCCCGGCACAGATCGCCCTGGATGCAAGCGGCAGCCAAATCAACCTGTCGACCGCCTCAACTATCCACGCTCTTGCTGAAGGAGGCGGCCGCGACTTGGAGACGTCGGGCGGGGGCGGCTCCGAGACACAGGGCGGCGGATGGCGAATGGAAACGCAATCTCTACGACTGGCTCTCGAGGAGCGCGATCTGCGCTCGACGGGACCTTTCGCCCTCCTTTTCGTTTCGGGCGGGGAGAGAATAGAGGTGCGTGGGCTCAGCCTGAAGGGGACCCTTGGCACTCTCGCCGCCGACGGCTACGTCTCGAAGGATGGATCGTCGGCAATGAGCGTGGAGGCGGATCTCGACCTGCCGGAGGATCCACCTTTCATAGAGGTCTCAGAGGGGCTATGGCCTCATTCTCTCGAGCTGGATGCGTCTTCTTCCGAGCGTGCGGAGATCGAGGCGGAGCTGCGCGCCAAGGGGCTGGGGTTGGGAGACAGGCGGGATCTACAGGTGAGCTTGAACGTCTCGACGGCGTCCGGTACGCCGGGGGCGCTCGCGCTTCGGATGACCGTGACCGAGGGCGACAGCACGATTGCGGACGCCGGCGCGAAGTTGCCGGCCGACGTGGGCATATATCCGCCCGGCGTTTCGCTGAACGAGGGGCCCCTCTCAGTGGAGGCCGCCTTGAATAACTTCCCGGTTCCCTTCGCGAATCGAGCGGGCACGGTCCTTTCGGAGACCGAGCGCACCGCGTCTCTGGATGCGGAACTGATCCTGGAGGGCACGGCGGAGGCGCCCAGCGCCGCTCTCAAGGGCAGCATGGCGTTCGAAGAGTGGCCGAAGATGTCGGGCTATAGTGTGGGCTTCATGGCCGAGGCGATCTCCGGGGTGGAAGCTGAAACCCAGGGCGCCCGCCCCGGGAAGATGCTCGAAGAGGTCGAGGCCGCCGCGCTGGAGCTGCCGGCTATGCCGTCGATCGAAGGCAGCGGCCTGGTCGCGGCGCTAAGCCTCAGGGAGCTCGGCGAAGAACGTATCATGGCGACGGTTCTTCTTCCGGCCACCTGGAGCCTTTTCCCCTTTCAGCTTGAGGTGGACAAGGGCAGGGACCTGAAGGTGGAAGTTGCGTCACAACCGCTCGACCTGTCCGACTTCGATCCGCTGCTGCCGCCCAGGGCCGGCATCGGGGGCAGGTGCCGGTTCAAAGTGGTGGCTTCGGGCTCCTCCGCCAATCCCGATCTCGCGGGCGAGATAAAAATCCCGGAGATCGAGGTCTCCCTCGAAGACGGCACGCGTGTTTCCGCGGGCGCCGACATAGACATAGACGGAACCAGGATGAACCCCTCACTGGATGGAAGTATCGAGGTGCAAAACGGCGTGATAGTCATTCCGGAGAAGTCCAGGAAGCTGCACCCCGCGGAGGGACAAGCCCTTCTCTGGAACCTCGAGTCCGTGGAGAGCGGCGGGAAGCTGCCTTTCGCGCAGGCGGATCGAGAGGGCGAAGCCCAGCCCCGGGGAAGGCTTCAGACCGTGCCGGCGCCGCCCAAGGCGCAGCTCGACCTCGACGTCCAGGTGGATATACCCTCCGCGCTCTGGATCCGCGGCCGGGGCCTCGACGTCGAGCTCGCCGGCGAACTCAGGCTCGTGCAAAGGGGGACGTTTCCGACTATCACGGGGGAGCTGGACGCGGTACAGGGCAGGTTCGTGTTTCTCGGGCAGACCTTTTTCGTGGATCGCGGAACGGCGACCTTCTACGGAGGAGACGAGATCAACCCTTCGCTCGACATGCTGCTGACCACCAAGGTGGGCGACACGTTGATCAAGATCGCGCTGCTGGGCTCGGCCTTCGACCCCAGGATTCAACTGAGCTCCGAGCCGGAGCTACCAGAGGGGGACATAATGTCGCTCCTCGTTTTCGGAAGGCCGATGGACCAGTTGGACAGCGATCAGGTCCAGCTTCTCGGCAACAGGGCCGCCAACATAGCCACGTCCTTCGGCGCCGCCCAGCTCGAGGCCAGACTGGCGAGGCAGCTCGGCGTGGACATGGTGAGGATTACATCTGGAACGGAGCCGGAAGAGGGCACCTCTCTCATCATCGGCAAGTACATCAGCCCCCGAGTGCTGCTGAAGTACGAGCAAAACCTCGAGGATCGCGCGCGCTTCCTGGTCAACCTGGAGTACTTCCTGACCAGGCACTTCAAGGTCGAGACGATAATCGGCCATGAGAGCCAATCGGCCGTCGAGCTCAACTGGACAGTGGAGCACTAGTCCGAAGTCGCCCTGAGCGATTCCCCGACGCGGGCGGAGCGGGTCAGCTCTCTATCCTTGGGAAAAGAGGCGGAGGCGCGGCGATCGGCTCCGCGGAGCGCCCGGGCGCATCACCCCAGCGCAGCTCGCTCAGCACCGAGCCGGCCGGATCGCCCGAGAGGCGCAGATTGTCCCAGATAGCCCGGGACTTCGAGGGCATTATCGGCACCAGCATTACAGCGGTCACCCTTATCGCCTCGAGCAAGGTGCCGAGAACCTGTTCGAGCTCCCCGCGGCGCGAAGGGTCCTTGGCGAGCGCCCAAGGCGTCCTCTCCTCTATGTACCTGTTGGCCCGGCGGATCAGCTTCCAAATCTCCTGCGTCGCCAGGTGTATGTCGTAGGCCTCCATCCTGCCGGCGTATTCGTCGAGCACCTGCCTGTACAGGTCGGCCAGGCCCCCGTCGGAGCCGGCGGGCGCTGGAGCGGGCGCGGCGCCTTCGAGATAGCGCCCGACCATGGCGAGCGTGCGGCTTACCAGGTTGCCCAGGTCATTGGCCAGATCCGAGTTGTACCTCTCGATGAACAGGTCCCAGGTGAAGTCGCCGTCCCTGTCGAGCGGCACCTCCCTGAGCAGGTAGTACCGCAGCGGGTCGGCGCCGAACCTGTCGGCCACCTCCAGAGGACTCACGATATTGCCCAAAGACTTGCTCATCTTCTCGCCCTTGAAGGACACGAAGCCGTGGCCGAGAATGCTTTTCGGCAGATCGACCCCCGCGCTAATGAGCATCGCCGGCCAGATTATGCAGTGGAACCTGGTGATGTCCTTGCCGATTACATGGAGCTCCGCCGGCCACAGCTTCTGAAACTTGCCGTTGTCGGAGGGGAAGCCGGCTCCTGAGATGTAGTTGATGAGAGCGTCGAACCAGACGTAGACGATGGCCGAGTTGTCTATGGGAAGAGGCACCCCCCACTTGTAGGCGGTGCGCGAAACGCTTATGTCCTCGAGACCGCTCTCCAGGACCTTGACTATCTCGTTGCGGCGGATCTCCGGCACTATGAACGACGGGTTCTCTCTGATATGCGAAAGCAGCCTGTCGCGGTACCTGGAGAGCGCGAAGAAGTAGCTGTCCTCCGCCAGCCACTGCGGCTCTTTTCGGTGCGTCGGGCACTTGCCCTCGACAAGATCCTTCTCCTGCACGAAGGCCTCGCACGAGACGCAGTACCAGCCCTCGTACTTTCCCTTGTATATGTCGCCGCGCTCGTTTATGCGACGGAAGATCTCCTCCACGGCGGCGACGTGCCTGTCTTCGGTCGTCCTGATGAAGTCGTCGTACGCTATGTCGAGCTTGGCCCACGTCTCCTTGAACTTCTCCGCCATGCGGTCGCAGTACTCCTGCGGGTCGAGGCCTTTCGCCACCGCCTCCTTGAAGACGTTGAGGCTGTGCTCGTCGTTGCCCATGAGAAAGTACGTGTCGCGGCCCTGGAGACGCTTGAACCGACTGATGGCGTCCGCGGCTATCTTCTCGTAGGCCGTGCCTATGTGCGGCTCGCTGTTGACGTAGTCTATCGCCGTGGTCAAGTAGAAGCAGCCGGGGGGTTTCTTGGTCATCGCGTTATGTGGCCTCTATGAGCCGGCTCAATCGCAGCTCGGTCTTTTCGTCGCTTCGCCCCAGGGCCGCTCGAGTCACCGCCTGGGATTGTCATGGTTTCCGTGCTGCGGCCGCGCCCGCCCTTCATCCCGGGCCTGGCCGTCCTTTTTTCCGCGCCCCTTGCCGCGTCCCTGGCGGGGGTTGCTTCTACGGCGACCGCGCCGGCCTCCCCGCCCACCCCTGTCAGGGCCCTTGGGCGGGACTCGCGGGGGCTCTTCCGCGCCGGAGGACTTGCCCCGGGCGTCTCCGGTCTCGGGCTCCTCTTCGTCATGGCCTGAATCATCGACCTCTCCGTCGCCGTTGCCCTCGTCGCTCTCGTCGCCCCTCGGAGGGGCCTTTGACAGGTCGGTCTTCCGGACGAAGTTCTCGCCGCCTTCAGGATCGTCCACGAAGACGCCCTCTCTGAAGATGTCCACCCTGTTGACCTGCGCCTCGTGGTCGCCGACCTTGATCTTGGATCCCACCTTGGGATAGCTGTGAAGAGCTTTGCGGTACGCCGAGACCTCGTACATCAAGCAGCACATCAGCCGCCCGCAGGCTCCGGAGATCTTGGAGGGGCTCAGAGACAGATACTGCTCCTTAGCCATCTTCAATGTGACGGGCTCGAACTCCGTGAGGAAAGTCGTGCAGCAGAACTTGCGCCCGCAGGAGCCGAAGCCTCCCACGCGCCTGGCCTCGTCGCGCACGCCGATCTGGCGCAGCTCGATCCTGGTCCTGTAGACCGACGCAAGGTCTTTGACAAGCTCGCGAAAGTCCACCCGCTTCTCCGCGGTGAAATAGAACGTGATGCGGTTGCCGTCGAACCGGCACTCCACGTCGACGAGCTTCATCTTGAGATCACGGCTCTCTATCCGCTCGCTGCATATGCGAAAGGCCTCCTCCTCCTTGGCCTGGTTGGAGGAAAGTCTATCCATATCGCCAACATTGGCCTTTCTGACCACCTGACGCACGGGAGGCTTCTTGGCCTTTTTCGATACCCACTCGCCCTTGTTGATCACCTTGCCCATGTCCTCGCCCTTGTCGGCCTGGACCACCACGTGGTCCCCACGGCGGAGGATCACCGGGCCGGGATTCTCGAAGAGCTCCCTGACTTCGCCCTTGAAAAGGACCTCCACTATCTCAGACATTTTTCTATCCTCTAGGGTCGGGGCCGAGCCCCGAAGTCTAATGTTTCAAAGGTCTTGGGCTTTATGAATAGGGCAGAAAAACCCCTGGTGCGACCGGTCGGCCTCCAGCCATGCCGGCGCCGGATCATCTGCCGTCTCAGCCATTCTAACAGAAACAGTCAGCCCGCGAAAAGGGACCGGGGGAAGCTCCCGGCTATCTCCTCCGGGCCTAGATCGGGGTCGGAGTAGCGAACTACCCCGCCGTAGAGCACCAGTGGCGGGTTCACGTTGCCCTCTACGAGCCGCGTCATATCTTCCAGCACCGACGCCCTCCGGTGCAGTTCCTCGATCGAGAGACCCTCGGCCTCCGATCTCAAGCGGTCGAGCCTGTCACGGTTCGCCACCATCGAGCCCGGAGCGCCACAGCGGATCGCGAGCAGATCGCGGCACCATACGAGCATGATCTCGACGATTCTCGGAATGGCGGCGCGACCACCTTCCGAAAGCACGGCCTGGGCATGCCTGTGAAGCTCCGCGTCACGGCCGGCGCGGCCGGCGTCGAAGAGGGCGAGTGCCCTGTCCCGCCAGGCCGCCAGGTCCTCCCCACCGTGCATCAAAGCGGAAGCCAGGCTCCCCCGCGAGAGAGCGGCCGCGAGCGACGCCCTTTCCGGATCGACGCCGCCCCGCTCCACCAACACCCGGGAGACCGCCTCTCCGGACAGGGGCGAGAACGATATCTCTCTGCACCTGGACGTGATGGTGGGGAGCAGCCAATCGGGCTTGGCCGCGGTAAGGAAGAAGACCACCTCACCGGCCGGCTCCTCCAGAACCTTGAGAAGGGAGTTCGAGGCCTCTTCCGTCATCTTCTCCGCCCTGGACAGCACTATCACCCTGCGGGCGGACTCCACGGGGCGCATGACCGTCTGGGCCTTCACGTCTCTTATTGTGTCTATCCCTATCGAGTGCGCCTTCTCGAACCTGACCACGTGGAAAGGGTCCTCCGCCATCTCATCCAGGATCTCGCGGCGCGCCGCCGCGGCGTCGCCCTCTTTCCTGTACGAGGGCATGGGGAAGAAGAAATGGATGTCCGGATGGACGAACCTGAGAGCCTTTACGCAGGAGGGGCAGGTGCCGCAAGCGATCGCAGGCCCTTTCTCGCAGCACAGAGCGCGGGCGGCGCTCAGGGCCGTGGCGGTCTTGCCTACCCCCCAGGGCCCGGTGAAAAGAAAGGCGTGGGGGATGCGGCCCGAGTTGAAGATACGGCGGAGCAGCGCCTTCGGGCGCTCCTGTTCTATGATCTCCTCGAAAAGCATAGGGCGGTCTCGCAGGGTATGGGCTCGAAACGACTACTACGGACCACCTAGTTTAGCGCGATGGGGAGCCGGCTTCCAGCGGGAAGGTCCGGGGAGCTGGGAATGGGAAGGGACATGGTGACCCTGTCGCTCCCGAAAATTTCATCCGGGTTCGAATTGACCTGATTCCAGGCGGCGCCGGCTTAAATCTTGGTATCAGGTTTGGGAAGGTAGCGCGGGGCAGGCGGATCGAGGGGGGATTTCCATCGAACCGAGGGCGGGATGCACGATTCGCGAGGTCTTGTGGGGTGTTCTTCGCGGTTGTTTCCCTTGCCTAACCCTCGGCTCAATCGTTCCTGGTGGGATCGTCTTGCTGAACTTGGGCATCCCTCCGGAGGAGCCCAGTGCGGGAAAGCCGCATGCTGGGATCTGTGAGGGTGAAGCCGAATGGCGGAACTACTCGACTAGTTGTGGCTCTGAACCTTAGGACCGCTAAACAGCCGCAAGACCGGACTCGAAAGCGGTGCCGTCAACTGCTGCGGGGCATCCCCCCATGCCAGGATCAGGTACCCATAGTTTGGTCTACTCTCCGACGTGAACTTCGAGACAGATTCGGTCACCACGAACTTCACCAGGTGCCCCGTTCTCTCATCGGCTATCCAGCACCCCTGTCTACCGCCGATAGTGTCACCTGTCCCTTCCGCAAATCTCGTCCGCATTGGTCTGGTTGACGTTACGGGCGACCTGCCTCACCATTATGCCCACCATGCGGAGTCTGTCAATGAGACTTGGACCGTGCCCATTCGAGTTTATGCAGCAATTCCTCCTTTCCTTCTAGGCCACCGCAGGGACGACTTCACCACAAGCTCCAGGATTGAAGATCTCGACCCCATGAGGCCCAGGAGTACCCCCCTTTTTCACCGGCGGGTTGATCCACACCTCCTTCGGCAACTCCGCCGGTTTCGGTAACCCGCGCACAAAACGCTCGGGATGCGCCTCATATGCGCGCGCCAACACTCCAGCACGGCGCTCCCGCTTCTCTCGCGCACGCCCATAGTGCACATCGGCCGGCGTCATCCAGCCGAGGCCGCTGTGGTAGTGGTCGTCGTTGTACCAGCCGAAAGAGTGCACCGCAGCTTGACCTGGCGTCCTCGGCAGATCCAAAACGCCCCGGAAACTCCGGCCGGTACTTCAGCGTCTTGAACTGCGCCTCAGAGTAAGGGTTGTCGTTACTCACGTGCGGGCGGCTGTGGCTCTTCTCAATCCCAAGGTCATCCAGCAGTTGAGCCACCGTCTTCGATCCCATCGACGGACCTCGGTCGGCGTGGATCGTCAGCTGCCCCGGCCCTATGCCCTGACGCCGACACGTCTCCTCGATCAGCCTCTTGGCAAGACGAGCACTCTCTCGGTTGGCCACCATCCAGCCCACCACGTACCGGCTGAATACGTCCAGTATCACGTAGAGGTAGTAGCAGCTCCACTTGACCGGGCCCTTCAGCTTCGGTGAAAGTAGGACGCGAGCGCCGGGCGGTGTTGCCACCGTCGGTTTCCCGCGTCTTCTTCCCGAACCGGACGTGCACCTTTCGTTATGCATCCGACTCTCCAAGGGCTATGGCGTAGTCGGGTGTCCTCATCCATCCCCGCCGGTATCGCATAACCGCGACACTGCTCATGAGAAACTGCTCGGCATTGTCATCCGCCCAGATCCTCCGGTGTCTACCGGCGGCCCGGCGGCGATGTCTAGCAATCTCATGCGCGTTCGCTTTTAGGTACTTCTTTCTCATCCATCGCCAGAGTCGATCCCCCACATACCAATCAAGGTGTGCAAGAATCGGTTTGGCGTTCGTGCAGAATCGATAGAAGTAGGTCCACCCGCGTAGGATGGGGTTGAGTTCCTGGAGTGTCTTTGAAAGCGAGGCACGGGTTGTGGCCCGTCCTGTCTGCCGCTTAATACGACGTCGGAGATCAATGATCTTCGCCTTGGGAATCTCGACCCGCGGCGTCCAGCCAAAGGTCGCATGCCACCGCAGCCGCTGTCCCTCCCGAAAATTCCATCCGGGTTCGAATTGACGTGATTTCAGGCGGCGCCGGCTGAAATCTTGGTGTCAGGTTTGGGAAGTGCGGCACGGGCGGATCGAGGTGAGATTTCCATTGAACCATTGAACCGAGGGCGGGATGCACGATTCGCAAGGTTTTGTGGGCTGTTCTTCCCAGATGACCCCGCGACTATGTGCACATATGGAGGGAGAGCGTCGACACTGCTTAGGCCCCGATCCTGGTGTACCGATGGTGCAGGCCGCCGAGCTGCGGGACGGCGGCAATCCTGCCCAGCT
>CAZHEV010000012.1:0-102097 GCA_964531335.1 uncultured bacterium
AAGCGGTACGTGAGCTGGGTTTAGAACGTCGTGAGACAGTTCGGTCCCTATCCGTCGTGGGCGTAGGATATTTGAGGGGAGCTGTCTGCAGTACGAGAGGACCCGGACGGACGAACCTCTAGTGTACCAGTTGTTCCGCCAGGGGCATTGCTGGGTAGCTAAGTTCGGCAGGGATAAGCGCTGAAAGCATCTAAGCGCGAAGCCCACCCCAAGACTAGATATCCCTCCAGCTTTGCTGGACTGAAGGCTCCTTGTAGACTACGAGGTTGATAGGCCGGAGGTGTAAGCGTAGCGATACGTTCAGCCGACCGGTACTAATAGGCCGTGAGGCTTGACCGGGCGCCAAGGTGATTGGCTTGCTACTACACGCTGCAACGCGAATTCGAGATCGGTGATTTTGCCGGTGGCCATGGCGGAGGTGAAACACCCGTTCCCATTCCGAACACGGCAGTTAAGCCCTCCAGCGCCGATGGTACTGCACGGGGGACTGTGTGGGAGAGTAGGTCGCTGCCGGTGAACTCTTGAAGGGTCGCTCGTAAGAGCGGCCCTTCTTTTTTTGCGCGCCGGATAGCGCCGGTGGGAGCCGAGGGGCGCCGATGCGAGCTTGGAGAAGGAGGGGGGCAGGGATGCCGTGCTTGGGGAAATGCCCGAGGGCCGGTTCGGCGGACCCCTGGTTTCTCTCGAGGTTGAGGTGCCATAGGGTTGATGAGACCGGGCTTCTCGCTATCAGGTCACGCGCGGGCCGTGTGACCCGCGCGACAACCGGGGAAGCCGGAATGCGTAGGCGACGTTGCGCAAGGAAGAACTCAAGAAGAGGGGGTCGCTCAAATGAAGCTTGACGGAAAGCGCGTAGCCATACTTGTGGAGAATATCTACGAGGATCTCGAGCTTTGGTACCCGAAGTTGCGGCTGGCCGAGGAGGGAGCCGAGACGACGGTCATAGGTCCCAGGGCGGAGACGTACACCTCTAAGCACGGGTACCCCGTGAAAGCGGACTCCGCGATAGACGACGTAAAGGCCGGTGATTTCGACGCGGTCGTGGTGCCGGGGGGATACGCGCCGGATCACATGCGCCGCCACTCGGCGATGGTGAAATTCGTGAAGGATGTCGCGGAAGGCGGCAAGGTGGTGGCCGCGATCTGCCACGGGGGGTGGATGCTCGCCTCGGCGGACGTGGTCCGGGGCAAGCGCATGACCTGCTTCTTTGCCATAAAGGATGACATGGTGAACGCCGGGGCCGAGTACGAGGACAAAGAGGTGGTGCGCGACGGGAAACTGGTGACGTCGCGGATGCCCTCCGACCTGCCCGCCTTTTGCAAAGCGATCATCGGCGCCGTCTCGGGCGACTAGAGCCGAGGATCCCCGCGCGGCCGGCGCCGGGGCCGGGACGGGGGGATCCACCGCGGCGCTTTGCCGCCGCGGGCCGCAAGGGCGCCGTCGGGGCCTCGCGTCAAGCCCGCTCCGGAGCGGCTCCGTCCTCCAAAACGGTCGAACGCCCGATGGGACCCGGGCTATCCGTCCCCGGGTCCGAGCGGCGGCGCGGCCAAGAAAGCATCGAAAGAATTCCCTTGCCAAACCGTGGCGGTCATTGTAACACTGTCTTGCTCAGACACGGCGCTTTTCCTGGAAAGCCCGGCCGCAGAGCATACCTCCCAAAGCCGGCTTCAGAGCAGGGTGCGATGCCAACGGGGACAGACACTACCGACACACCAAGAGTTATCGACCGGAAAGACTTCGACGAGCTGCTCCAGGCGATCAAGAAGAGATATCCGCGACTTCTGGGACCTACCGTTTCGGAAGGCTCGCTGATCTACGACCGTATCGAGTCGGCCTCCGATCTGCCCGCCGGATACACCGACCGCCAGGAAGCCGGGCACTACCGGCTGGTCAAGTCCCGCTTGCCGGCGCTGTTCAGATATGTCGTAGGCCAGCAATCCTGGAAGAAGTTCTTCCACGTTGCCGAGGAAGTGCTCTGGCGCGCCGAGCGCAAGGGTAAGAGCTTCGAGATACTCGAGGCTGAATCCGAATCCCAACCTACCGCGCTGATGGGAGTGCGCGCCTGCGAGCTGTCGGCTCTGAAGATCCAGGACCGAATACTTTCGCGCGGCCCTTATGCCGACGTCAACTACAAGCGCCGTCGCGAGGGCGCGTTCGTGGTCGCCGTGAACTGCGTGCGCCCCGGCGGAACCTGCTTCTGCGCATCCATGGAAAGCGGGCCGGTGGCGAAAGAAGGATTCGATCTTGCGCTGACCGAAGTCTGCAACGACAAGGAGCACTGGTTCCTCGTGCGCACCGGCGGCCGGAAAGGGACGGAGGTGTTGTCGGAGACGCCGGCGAGGCCCGCCCAGCCCGATCAGATCGAGGCCGCCGAGGAGTTGGAGCGGGCGGCGGCCGGGAAGATGGGGCGCGAGCTGGACACCGACGGCATCGTGGAGATGCTTGCGAGCCGGTTCGACAGCCCGCATTGGGGCGAGGTCGCCGAGCGGTGCCTGAGCTGCTCGAACTGCGCATTGGTGTGTCCAACTTGCTTCTGCAGCGATATACAGGATTTCACGGATCTGTCGGGCGAGCATGTCGAGCGGCGCCGTCAATGGGACACCTGCTATTCGATCCGGTTCTCGTACATACACGGAGGAAGCGTGCGCACCAGTGGTGAAGCCCGGTACAGACAGTGGCTGACTCACAAGCTGGGGAACTGGATCGACCAGTTCGGCATGTCCGGTTGCGTGGGTTGCGGCCGTTGCATCACTTGGTGCCCCGCCGCTATAGACATCACCGAGGAGGTGCGAGCGTTGCGGGCCGGCGCCGAAGGCGCTCGAGCGGAATAAGGGAGGGGTGAGAAGCATGCAGAACCTGGAGAGAATCCTGAAAGAGCATCCCTTCTTCGCTGAGCTTAAAGACGAGCATATCGCGCTGCTGGTCGGCTGCGCGAAGAACTCGGTGTTCAGGGCGGGGGAGTTCGTATTCCGCGAAGGGGAGGATGCCGACAGTTTCTTCATTATCCGGCACGGCAAGGTCATGATAGAGACCTTCGTGCCGCAGAAGGGCCCGGTCACGATACAGACCCGCGAGGCCGGCGAGGTGCTGGGATGGTCGTGGATGGTGCCGCCTTACCGCTGGCGTTTCGATGCGCGCGCGTTCGAGCTGACCAGGGCCATCGTGCTCGACGGAAAGTGCCTGCGGGACAAACTCGACACGGACCATGACCTGGGCTACGAGCTGATGAGGCGGTTCTCGCTCCTGATCGCGCAGCGGTTGGAGGCGACGAGACTGCAATTGATGGATCTATATGGAAACCCTTCCGACGAGTAACGCGGCCTCTACACAGGCCGACCCGATGCTGGTAAGGCCGTTCGCCGTCAGGCGACGCATGAAGGAGACCGCCGACACGTTCTCCCTGGAGCTGGCCCCGCTCAAGAAGGGCGGCGCCTTCTCCTTCCGGCCGGGGCAATTCAACATGCTCTATGTCTTCGGAGTGGGCGAGGTGCCGATCTCGATCTCCGGCCCTCCGGGCGATGAGCACATCCTGGTGCATACCACGCGCGCCGTGGGCACCGTTACAAAGGCCATGAGCAAGCTGAAGGTAGGCGAGGCGATCGGCGTGCGCGGACCGTACGGCGTCGGATGGCCGGTGGAGGCCGCGGTCGGTCACGACGTGGTCGTAGTCGCGGGGGGCATAGGGCTGGCGCCGTTGCGGCCGGTGATCCACTACCTGCTCGAGAACCGCGCAGAGTACGGCCGGGTCGTCTTGCTTTACGGCGCCCGCACCCCGGAGGACATCCTATATACCAAGGAGCTGGAGCGCTGGCGCTCCCGATTCGATCTCGAGGTCTATTTGACCGTCGATCGGGCTACCGGGCGGTGGCACGGCAACGTTGGCGTGGTGACCGAGCTGATACAGCGGTCACCCTTCAATCCGATGGAGTCGGTGGCGATGATTTGCGGCCCGGAGATCATGATGCGCTTCACGACGGTCGAGCTGATCAAGCGCGGGGTGAGCGAGGACCGCATCCACGTCTCGATGGAGCGCAACATGCAATGCGGTGTCGGCCTCTGCGGCCACTGCCAGCTGGGCCCGACTTTCGTCTGCAAGGACGGCCCGGTCTATCGCCTTGACGCGATCAAGGGCATATTCACGAAGAGGGAACTCTAGCATGTCGCGGCGCTCCAAACCCAAGCTCGCCGTATGGAAATTCGCATCCTGCGACGGATGCCAGTTGAGCCTGCTCGATTGCGAGGACGAGCTGCTCGACATCGCGGACAGGATAGAGATTGCCAACTTCCCCGAGGCGTCGCGCCGGGTGGTAAAGGGCCCCTACGATCTTTCCCTGGTCGAGGGCTCGATCACCACGCCGCACGACGCGGAACGCATACACAAGGTCAGGCGGGCCTCCAAGCACCTGGTTGCCATCGGCGCCTGCGCCACGTCCGGGGGGATCCAGGGCTTGCGTAACTTCGCCGACGTGGAGGAGTTCACGCGGATCGTCTATGCGTCGCCGCAGTATATCTCAACCCTGGGCAAGTCGACCCCCGTCTCGGATCACGTCTTCGTGGACTACGAGCTGTGGGGCTGCCCCATCAATAAGTACCAGTTGATCGAGGTGATCAGCGCTTTTCTCAACGGCAGGCGGCCGAACATCGCGTCCACGAGCGTGTGCACCGAATGCAAGAGACGCGGCACGGTCTGCGTGCTGGTTGCGCAAGGCACCCCCTGCCTGGGCCCCGTTACCCACGCCGGGTGCGGCGCCATCTGCCCCGTCTACAACCGCGGCTGCTACGGCTGCTTCGGGCCCAAAGAGACGCCCAACACCGGATCGCTCGGTGAGGTTTGGCGCAGACTGGGTGTTTCCGACCCGGACCTGGTCCGCGCGTTCCGGGGCTTCAACGCCTTCGCGGAGCCGTTCCGGAAAGCGAGTGAAAGCTATGAAGAGTAGGAAGATCAAGGTCGATTACCTGGCCCGGGTGGAGGGCGAAGGGGGGCTCTACGTAAGGCTGAAAGGCGACAAGGTGGTCGACGCGAAGTTCAAGATCTTCGAGCCTCCGCGGTTCTTCGAGGCCTTCCTCCGCGGCCGCAAGTATACCGAGCCTCCCGACATAACGGCGCGCATCTGCGGGATCTGCCCCATCGCTTACCAGATGAGCTCCGCGCACGCCATCGAGAGCATTTGCGGCGTGACCGTGCCGGGGCCTTTGCGCCGCTTGCGAAGGCTCATCTACTGCGGGGAGTGGATCGAGTCGCACGTTTTGCACATCTATATGCTGCACGCGCCGGACTTTCTAGGCTACGAGGACGCCGTGCAGATGGCGGCGGACCACCCCGACGCCGTCACAAAGGCCCTGGAGCTGAAGAAGGTGGGCAACGACCTGGTAACGCTCATGGCGGGCAGAGAGATCCACCCCATCAACGTGAAGGTCGGGGGGTTCTACCGGGCCCCGCGGAAACGCGAGCTGGCGGGGATCGAGGAGCGCCTGAAATGGGCCCGCGACGCCGCCGTCGAGACCGTGAAGTGGACGGCGAATCTGCCGTTCCCGGACCTCGAGCAGGACTACGAGTTCGTCTCATTGAGCCATCCCGGCGAGTATCCCCTCAACGAGGGCAGGATCGTATCCAGCAAGGGCATCGATATCGAGTACAAGGACTTTCTGAAGCACTTCGAAGAAGAGCAGGTGGAACACTCGACCTCCCTGCAAGCCGCGGTCAAGGGTCGAAAAGGTTACCTCGCGGGACCCATGGCCAGGTACGCCTTGAACTTCGAGAAGCTGCCGGCGGAGGTGCGGGGGCTCGCCGGAGAAGTCGGTCTCGGCGCGGAGTGCCGCAATCCGTTCAAGAGCATCATAGTGCGCTCTCTGGAGACTCTCTTCGCATGCTGTGAGGCGTTGCGCATCATCGAAGACTACGAAGAGCCCGAGAAGCCCGCCGTGGAAGTATCCCCCAAAGCGGGCACCGGCCACTGGGCCACCGAGGCGCCCCGGGGCATGCTCTATCACCGATACACCATGGACGCCGATGGCGTGATCGAGGACGCGCGGATCATTCCGCCGACCTCACAGAATCAGAAGGCGATCGAGGAAGATTTGCTCGAGTTCGTCAGACTCAATGCCAAACTCCCCGATGACAAACTGACCTGGGGATGCGAACAGGTTATCCGCAACTACGATCCCTGCATCTCCTGCTCCTGCCATTTCCTCAAGCTGAAGATAGATCGCCTGTAGGGCTGTGCTATGGACTCTGCTCCTGGGATCGTTATTATCGGGATCGGAAATGAATTTCGTCGCGACGACGGCGTGGGGTTGGAGGTGGCCCGGCGGCTGAGAGAGACGGCGCCGTCCGGCGCCAGGGTGATTTGCGGGGTGGGAGACGAATACGCGTTGATAAGCGCCTGGCAGGGTTGCGGGCGCGCCTACGTCATTGATTGCAGCGTATCCGGGGCGGCGCCCGGAACCATCCACCAATTCGACGGCCGTGGCGGGCCGATCCCCGGCGAGATCTTGAGTTCGTGCTCGACGCACGCGCTGGATCTCGCGAAGGCGGTGGAGCTCTCGCGTGTGCTGGGCGGATTGCCCGGCGAGCTGACGGTTTTCGCCATCGAGGGATCGGATTTCTCCCATGGCAGCGGGCTGACCACGGCCGTGGAGGCGGCGGCCTCGAAGGTGGCGGGCCTCATCGCCCGGGCCTGCCGATAGAGACCGCGCCGGCGGAGGTAGGAGGCAACGAATGCACGAGTTTACACTGATGGCCGACATTCTGCGTCAGATCGACGCGGTCGCTGAAGAGCACGGGGCCGACAAAGTGCTGAAGGTAAAGATTAAGCTCGGCGCTCTCTCACACATCTCTGCCGAGCACTTCCGGGAGCATTTCGAGTCGGGGGCCCGGGGGACCGCGGCGGAGGGGGCGGTGCTCGAGGTGGAGGAGTTGACAGACGTGAAGGACGCCCGCGCTCAGTCGATAATCCTGGACACGGTGGAGCTGCCGGGCTGACGGGAGCGACGATGAGACGGCAAGCTATTGCGCAGGAAAATGCGCCGGCCAGGCGCCTGCGTTTCGAGCTGCGAGGGGCGGTCCAGGGCGTGGGCTTTCGCCCCTTCGTCTTCCGCCTGGCGCGCGGCCTGGGCCTCGGGGGCTGGGTCCGAAACGATGGAGGCGGAGTAGTCGTCGAGATAGAGGGACCGGCGGAGTCGCTGAAGGCCTTCACGCGCGGGCTGAAGGATCGATTGCCCCCGCTCGCCCGTATCGATGCTTCGCGGGAGATTGAGACCGAACCGATGGGGGAGGCGCTCTTCTCGGTGGTGGAAAGCGACGCTCGAGGGGCGCGCACCGCGGCTGTGCCTCCAGATGTCGCCACCTGTTCCGCGTGCAAGGACGACATATTCGACCCGGCAAACCGCAGGTATAGATATCCCTTCACCAACTGCACTGATTGCGGGCCCCGGTTCAGTATCATCGAGGCCTTGCCGTACGACCGCGCGGCCACTGCCATGCGGGATTTCACAATGTGCGAGCGCTGCCGCGCCGAGTACGAGGACCCGCTGGATCGCCGCTTTCACGCGGAGCCCAACGCCTGCCCCGATTGCGGCCCCGCGCTGGAGCTATGGGACGGTACCGGCGAGGTCGTTTCGAGATCGGACGACGCCCTGCTCGAAGCCTGTGAGCTGATCGCGGGGGGGCGGATCGTCGCCCTCAAAGGCCTCGGCGGGTTCCAGCTTCTCGCGGACGCTGGAAACCACGAAGTGGTCGAGAGGCTTCGCCGCCGCAAGAACAGGCCGGCGAAACCATTCGCCGTAATGTGCCCTTCGGCGGAGATCGCGAGATCTCTGTGCCGGGTGGGTCCGATCGAGGCCGCGCTCCTGGTCTCGGAGAGCTCGCCGATCGTGTTGATGCCGCGGCTGGGGGACGATCTCACGATCTCCGCGGCCGTGGCGCCGCACAACCCATATCTCGGCGTTATGCTGCCCTACACTCCACTGCATCACATTTTGATGCATGAGTTGGGCTTTCCTATTGTCGCCACCAGCGGCAATATCTCGGCTGAGCCGATCTGTATCGACAACCAAGAGGCACTGGAGCGTTTGGGCCTCGTCGCCGACTTCCTTCTGTTGCACGATCGGCGAATCGTGCGCCAGATGGACGACTCCGTCGTTCAGGTATTCGACGGGGCGGCGACGCTTCTGCGTTCCGGGCGGGGCTACGCGCCGGCATCTTTTGACTTCGATCATGGGGCGGCGCCCATGCTTGCGCTCGGAGGGCACCTCAAGGGAGCTTTGGCCGTCAATGTCGGGGGGAGAGCGGTACTTGGACAACACATCGGGGACCTGGACAGCCTCCCGGCCGCGCGGGCTTTCGAGCGCGAGGCGGCCTCCATTCAGAGACTGCACGGCCTGAGACTCGAGACGGTCGCGATGGACGCGCACCCCGATTACTTCACGACGTCGTACGCACGGTCGACCGGCCTCCAGGCGAAGAAGGTGCAGCACCATCTCGCGCACGTCCTCTCATGTATGATGGAGAACCAAGTGGCGACTCCGTTTCTGGGAGTCGCGTGGGACGGGGCCGGACTGGGCACGGACGGGACGATCTGGGGCGGCGAGTTGATATTGGTGGGGGCCGAAGGCTGGAGGAGGGTCTGCCACCTGCGCAGGTTCCGCCTCCCGGGCGGGGACGCCGCCGTGAGCGACCCGCGTCGTTGCGCCCTGGGGGTGCTGTACGAGATTTACGGGGATGGGCTGGAGTCGCGGGAGGACCTGCTGGGCCGGCTTTCGCTTCGCCGGTCCGAGCGAAGGACCCTGCTTGCGATGTTGCGCGAGAGCTTCAACTGCCCCGTCACCTCCAGCGCGGGCAGGCTCTTCGACGCGGCCGCCGCCTTGACCGGTGTCTGCGAGAGGACAAGCTTCGAGGGCGAGCCCGCCATGCGACTGCAATTCGCGGCTGAGAGGTCCCGAACCGGCGCGGCCTACCGGGCGACATTGAATCAGGCCGAAGGCGCGCTGGTGATAGACTGGGCGCCCCTCATGGAAGGCATTCTCGCCGATCTGGGAAGCGCCGTTCCCGCGGAGGCGATCGCGCTCAAGTTCCATCGCGCCCTCGCCCGCTCCATCGCCGGCGCGTGCGGGCGGCTGGAAGCGGGTCGGGTCCTTCTCTCAGGCGGCTGTTTCCAGAACAGGCTGTTGTCGGAGCTTACGAGCGCCGCCCTCGAGGAAGGCAAAATGGAGGTGTACGTCCACCATCTGGTACCGCCCAATGACGGGGGCCTTGCGCTGGGCCAGCTCGCGGCGGCGGCCTTGGACCTCGGGGAGGAGGACTGACCATGTGTCTTGCCGTGCCCGGCAGGCTGCTGAGCGATGAGGGGAAGTCGCCGCTCAGTCGAACCGGACAGGTCGACTTCGGAGGCGTGAGGCGCACCGTCAACCTCTGCCTGGTTCCCGAGGCCGAGATAGGCGACCACCTTCTGGTACACGCGGGCGTGGCGATAGCGGTGCTGTCGCCGCTCGAAGCGAAGCGGTCTTTTATGGAGCTTGAAAAGCTCGACATGGGCAAGTGATGTTGCAAAAGGAGATCGTCGACGCATACCGGGACCCCCAGCGGGCCAGGGCGCTTATCGCGGAGATCGAATCGACGGTGACGCGCGGATGGACGATCATGGAGGTGTGCGGGGGACAGACCCACACGATCCTGAAGCACGGCCTGGACAGCCTCGTGCCGGCGGGAGTGGAGTTCTTGCACGGGCCGGGTTGCCCGGTCTGCGTGACGCCGGCCTCCAAGATAGACAAGGCTATACAGGCCGCGCGCGGGTCCGATGGGATCCTGTGCTCGCTCGGAGATATGTTGCGCGTGCGCGGAGGCGAAACCGATCTTTTCGGAGCGAGGGCCGCGGGCGCCGACATCCGCGTTGTCTATTCGCCCACGGACGCGGTGGCGACCGCGCGGGAAAACCCGGAGCGCGAGGTGGTCTACTTCGCCATAGGCTTCGAGACTACGGCGCCGCTCAACGCGCTGGCCGTGCTGCAGGCCGAAGAGATGGGCCTGGACAACCTGTCCCTGCTCTCGGCGCAGATGCTGGTGCCGCCCGCGGTGGATGCCATCCTCGGAGATCCGAGCTCGCGCGTCGATGCCCTTCTGGCCGCGGGTCATGTCTGTACGGTAATGGGGTATGAGGAGTACGAGGACATGGCCGAGCGGCATCGCCTGCCGATTGTCATCACCGGTTTCGAGCCGGTCGATATTCTACGAGGCGTGCTCTCCGCCGCGCGGCAACTGGAGTCGGGATCGTGCGGGCTGGACAACCGGTATTCGCGCGCCGTGAGGCGCGAAGGCAATATGCGCGCCCGACAGGTCATGGACGCCGTGTTCGAGGCCGTCGACTGCGAGTGGCGAGGCCTTGGGATCATTCCGCGCGGCGGCCTGGCGGTCAGGGACCGCTTCGCGCGGTTCGACGCGGAGAGGCGATTCTCCCTGCGCGACGCGCCCCGGTTCGAACCCGGACCGTGCAGGGCGGGGGACGTCCTGAGGGGCAGGCTCCACCCGGACCAGTGCCCGGCCTTCGGGGAGGGCTGCACGCCCGATCACCCGCTGGGCGCGCCCATGGTATCGGGCGAGGGGGCTTGCGCCGCCTACTACGCGGCCGGAAGGCGCCGCGCGGCGACCCGCTGAGCGAGGCGGAAGGCGCGGATTTGTCCGAAGCCCGCGGCCGGAGGTCGTACCAGGCACCCTGGAGAGGACTATGAGTGAGATAAGAGAGAGCGGCTCGGCCGGCCCTGAGCGGGCCGGCGGCGGCGGGCGGATAACGCTGGCGCACGGCGGAGGGGGCGGGTTGATGCACGGGCTGATCGAGAGCCTCTTCGCAAAGGCCTTCGAGAACCCTGAGCTCCAAGTCGAGCATGACGCCTGCGTGCTCAGCCCGGGCGGGGGAAAGGTCGCTTTCACGACGGACTCTTTCGTCGTAAGGCCGCTCTTCTTTGCAGGCGGCGACATAGGGTCGCTCGCCGTGAATGGGACGGTCAACGACCTTGCCATGGCGGGCGCGCGTCCTCTGTGGCTGAGCGCCGCTTTCGTGCTGGAGGAGGGGCTGCCGCTGGAAGAGCTGCGCCGGGTGGTCTCATCCATGCGCGCCGCGGCGGACAGGGCGGGCGTCCGCGTAGTCACCGGCGACACCAAGGTCGTGGAGCGGGGAAGGTGCGACGGAATGTACGTCAACACGTCGGGGATAGGCGAGATCCCGGAGGGGGTGGAGGTCGGGCCCGGACGTGTGAGCCCCGGAGATGTCGTATTGTTGAACGGTGACCTGGGCCGCCATGGGATAGCCGTGCTGTCCGCGCGTCCCGAGCTTGAGCTCGAGAGCGATATCGAAAGCGACTGCGCGCCGCTGGCAAAGTGCGTAAGCGAGCTGACCTGCGCCGGCGTTTCTCTGCATTGTCTGCGGGACCTGACGCGCGGCGGTCTCGCCACGGCGCTTCTGGAGATAGCGCGCTCCTCGGGCACCCGCATCCGCATCCTCGAGGAGACGATCCCGGTCAGGGATGACGTAAGAGCCGTCTGTGAGCTGCTCGGCTACGACCCCCTGTACGTCGCCAACGAGGGCCGCTTCGTCGCCGTCGTGCCCGATTCCGAGGCGGACCGGGCCGCGGAGATAATAGCGGCCGACCGACCGGGCGCGGGCTGCCGGGTCATAGGGCGGGTGCTCGATTGCACCGGGGGCGAGGTCAGCGTAAGGAGCGCCCTAGGCACAGAGCGCGTGCTGACCATGCTGTCCGGGGAGCAGCTCCCTCGCATCTGCTAGCCGCGCGGCCCTTGTCACTGTAGGGCCGATACCTGGGCGCGGCTCTACGCGCGGCGCACTCAAGAAGGACGCGACCGGCCGGCTGAGCCGCTCCCGGGTCGCGCCCCCTCCGCCGGGGCGTGGCGGAGCCATGGCCCGGTACCCCCCCCGAGTCGGCTTAAAGTACGCTCCGGCGAATGACGACCGATAGAATGGGTGCTTACGGGCCTTCGGGATGGTACGATGTAACTGAGGGGATCATGGGACTTATCAACGACAGGAATGTGACGGCGGGGGCCTACGCCCCGGACTCGGAGGCCAAGAGAAGAGCCAAGGCCGCGGGGTTCTACGGGATTATGCTCGTGGCCGCGATAATCCTGGGGGCGATGATCTACTCCCCCAATCCCCGGATCATCAAGCTCGCCTTGGCGTTGTTTCTCTTCTACCTGGCCGTGAGGTCACGGCTGCCCAACGTGATCGCGGTCCTGGCGTTCATGCTGCCTTTCTCCGCGACCACAGTGCTCGGGCCGACGAGCTCGCTGGCTATATTCCTGGTGTCCCTGGTGTGGATGGTGAGAGCGGCGTCGGGAAGAGCCCAGGCGACCTGGAAGACCCCCATCGCGGTGCCTTTGATCTTCTTCCTGGTAATGCACGTCCTGTCCTTCTATCACACGCCTTCGGGCCTGGTGATGGACGCGGCCATCAAGAAGGTGCTCATCCAGGTCTCGGCGGTCTTGCTTCTCTTTCTCATGCTCAACTTCATTACCAATGAGAAGTGGCTGAAGCGGATGGTCTGGGCGAGCTCGCTAACCTGCGCCGTTATCATCGCCCTGAGCCTCATAGAGCTTTGGTTTCCGAGCTTGAGGTTGATCCCGTGGTTCACCCTCTCCGGTAGCCCGCCGGAGAAAGGATACTTCGAGGCGCGGTGGATCTGGGGCCCGTTCAGGGACGGCGAGCTGCTGGGCGAGTACATGGCCATAAGCGCGCCGCTTCAGGCGTTCATGTTCAGCAGGTCGCGGTCGATCTTCATGAAGAGTTTCTGGGCGCTGATGATGCTCGGCGCGCTGATTACGGCACTGGGGACGATGCACAGGATGCCGCTCGTCTCCATGTGCCTCGGCCTGCTCTACCTCATCTTCTTGTTCCGGAAGAGGATGAAGACGTACCAGTTTATGGGCGTCCTTCTGATAGGTGTCTCGGCGGTGGCCACCTTCGAGTTCGTCATGGCCGAGTTCACGCCCACCGGATCGGTCCTGGAGCGTATCGAGAAGACGAAGTTCTACGGGATCGTACCCGATTCCAGGAGAGTGCCCTGGCAACAAGCTTGGGAGCGAAGCCTGGAGTATCCCTGGATAGGGCACGGCCCGCATTATGATATTACTCATACAATGGGCAAGATGTACAACCCCCACAGCACCTATCTGTATTATTTCTACACGATCGGAGTGATAGGGGTCGCCCTTTTCATCTGGCTTCTGGCGGTCTTTATACGCATGAGCGTGCGCTATATGAGCCCGTGGACGGGAGTCAGGTGCTTCTCCACCGATCTCTTGGCGGTGATCCATGTGCAGCTCGTGGTGTTTTCGGTGGATGCGATCAAGATAAGCTTCCAAAGAAACTCGATGTACTTCCTGTTGGTGTGGTTGGTATTCGGGATGACGGCCGCCTGCTACAGGGTGGCGCAGTCTAGGACGCTGGAGGCGAGAAGGCTGCGAAAGGCGGGGTTGCTGTGACCGGAGGACGACGTTGGAGCTCCCTTGTGCCGCTGTGCGCGGCGCTGGCCGCGTGTTCCGTCCTGATCGGATGCGCGTGGGAGCAGCCTCTCTACTTCGCGGGCGCCGCGGCGGCTTTTCCCATCTCATCCGCCGAGGAGGAGGACGAGGGGACGGCGGGTGCGGCGTCGCCCGGACCCGCCCCCGTGCCTTTCGGGGTCGGGGAGCACCTGGAGTTCTCGGTCAACTACAACGTATTGAACGCGGGCACGGCGACGCTGAGCGTGGCCGCCGTGGAGCAGATCGACGGGCACGATTGCTACAGACTCGTCTCGACCGCGCGCAGCAACAGCATAGTCTCCACGTTCTTCAAGGTGCGGGATCGGGTGGAGTCGTTCATGGACGTCGGCGGCCTGTTCAGCCGCAAGTTCGAGAAACACCTTAGAGAGGGAAGCTACGAGAAGGACGAGATAGTCCACATGGACCACTGCGCGGGATTGGCCTACTACGCGGACGGTGACACGGCGGAGATAATGCGCTGGACTCAGGACGCGTTGTCATCGCTGTATTACGTGCGAACGCTCGACCTCGAGGTGGGCGGGCTGGTGGCGTTTCCCAACCACTCGGGGAAGAAGAACTACCCTCTGAGGGTCCGGGTCCTGGGCAGGGAAAGGCTCAAGACGAGGGCGGGCCGGTTCGACTGCCTGGTGGTGGAGCCCCGACTGAAGTCGGAGGGTATCTTCAAGCACGAGGGCAGGTTGACGGTCTGGCTCACGGACGATGAGATGAGGATGCCCGTGAGGATGAAGACGCAGATCAAGATCGGCTCTATCACGGCTGATCTCACCGGCTGGACGCGCGGTGAGAGACTCGACGTCGCGCGTGCCGCGGGCAGAACGGCGCCCTGCGGGGGGCCGGCCGGCGCCGGAGGCGCTGAAGGGGGCAGGTGATGGGCTCTTTCAAGGAGCTTGACTTCTCCAAGGTCAAAGGCATCTCGATCCTCGACCGGGCGAGCAAGGTGAGGCAGGAGCACGCGGGCTCTCCCGTAGAGCCGGATGCCGGCCTGGAGGAGTTCTTCGATGCTCTTCCGAATGTCCTGGCTGCTTCGGACCTCAGGGCGTTGGCCGCGAGCGTCGCCTACGCCAGGGCCAACGACAGGCCGGTGATATGGATGATCGGCGGGCATGTCATCAAGTGCGGGGTTGCGCCCCACCTGGTCGATCTCATGGGAAGGGGACTGGTGACCGCCGTTGCCATGAACGGCGCCGCGGCCATACACGATCTGGAGATGACCATGTGGGGTCACACCTCCGAGGACGTGGAGACGGCCATGGGCCGCGGCGAGTTCGGCATGACCGAGGAGACGGCGCAGCTCATGAACCGGGCCGTTTCCGACGGCGCCGCCCGTGGTTGGGGCATCGGCGAGAGCCTGGGCCGGGCGCTGTCCGAGAGCAAACCCTCGTTTCCGGAAACGGGCGTGGTCCTGACGGCCTGGAAGATGGGCCTGCCGGCGACGGTTCACGTCGCGCTCGGCACGGACGTTGTGCACCAACATTCGAGCCTCGACCCCGAGGCTGTCGGCAAAGGGACTTACATCGACTTCAAGGTGCTGGCGGGCTGCGTCTCAGACCTGGCCGGCGCAGTGGTGATAAACGCCGGCTCGGCGGTGATCATGCCCGAGGTCTTTCTCAAGGCCTGCTCCATAGCCCGCAGTCTGGGCTGCGACTTCGGCGGATTGGTGACCGCCAACCTGGATTTTATCCAGCACTACCGGCCGACCGTGAACGTGCTGAAGCGTCCGGTCCCCGCGGACGGCAGGAGCTACGCCCTGACCGGGCATCACGAGATACTGATACCTCTGCTCGCAAGCGCCATCAAGCTGGAGGCCCGCAGGGCCGTCCGGGAAGACGCTCGTTAATATGGCAAACGCCGATCGATCGGTGCCCGAATCACGCGGCATCCAGACGAACCCGCTCTTCCGGCGGGTCATGTTTCTTCTGAGGTTCATAACTCAGCTACGGTCGTGGTACATCGTCCGCGAGCTCAGGACGCTCCTGAACGACTCCGGCGCCGGTTCGATGCTGGACGCGGGGTGCGGGTACGGCGAGTACTCCTACTACGTGGCTTCGCGTCATCCCGAGCTGTCCCTCACATCGCTCGAGGTCGACCCTAAGCTGGCCGCCGACTTCAAGACCTTCGCCGGGCGGGCGGGCTTGAGCCACGTGCGGGTGGTGTCGAGGGACGTCCTGGATCTGGACGAGAACGGCGCCTACGACGTGATCCTTTGCGGGAGCGTGCTCGAGCACATAGAGGACGACGAGAGGGCCCTAAAGAAGCTGACCGAATCGCTGAGGCCCGGGGGCGCCATGATAATCTACGTCCCGACCGAGCCGAAGAGGATCCTGCCCTATTTCAGGCGCATGGAAGGGCGCGCGAACAAGCGGGCCGGCGGAAGTCAGTTCGGCCACGTCCGCGACTATACCAGGGAGGAGATCGAGAGAAAGATCGCCTCCGCGGGGCTGGCAATGCGAAAGGGGGTAGACACTTACGGCTTCTTCGGAGCTCTGGCTTATGAGATTCTATACACATTCCTGCCCCATTCCTCCCGGTTCTCCCGAAGACATTGGTTGATCCTGCCCCTGTACTTCCTCCTCCTTCACCCGTTTGTGATGATCCTGATGTTGATCGATCTGAACAGGGGCAACCGGGGCGGAAACGGTTTCATGGGCGTCGCGCAGCGGCCCCCAGGGGCGGGCCGGACCTCATGAGCCGTAGGCTCAGGAAACCGGACCCCGGCTCACGTTGTCTTATAAAGTGCGGCCGTCGACCGCGGAGCCGGCTCCCATGGCGCGCCCGGGCTCCGTAAGGCGGCCCGCAGCCGGGCACGAGGCCCACGCTGTCCGCCCGGCGGGCCGGAAGCGACCTGCTCAAGCGCCGAGCCGGCCCGCGACGGCCTCAACAGCCCCTGGGAGATGCCTTTACGCCGAATCGGATTGACAGGTGGGGTGTGGGGGTGTAAAATAGCGGATGCTGGCCGAGAGAAGCCAGGTTTGCCTGGCAAGGAGGTGTGCCCTAAGGGCTTGCTAAGGACTGCGGCGATTCCAGCCGATGAATTCTGAAGAATCTAGAGCTTAGGGCTAGCTCTCGACTTAATGATTCGTTAGGCCGGCGGCGAAGCCGGTCGAGCGGGCGGCAGAATTGGGGTTGGTGTCCTCCGCGCGGTTCCTGGGCCAGCAAGAGTGATATTCACGACACATCTTGAAGCTTGTGCCCGAGGCGAATCGCCGGACAAGGGTGCAGGCTTTTCTGCTTTGTGGGCCGGGGCATTTTCGAAGCGCGAATGCGCGCGCGTTGGAACGAGATGTCTATGAACTCGAGATTCAAAGCTTTGGTAACACTCGCCCTTGCCGCCGTTCTTGCGGGAGGGTGCGGCGGCAGCGGTGGATGGACGAGAGTCGATAGAGGGGAGTTCCCCATGGGCGGGCCCAGAGTGCCCAACGTCGCGCCCGAGTATCGACTGGCCGTCGGGGACAAGATCTCCATGGTCCTGCCGACGCAGATGGACTTCAGCACCGAGGCGGTCGTGAGACCCGACGGCAAGGTCACGTTCCCGTTCGTCGGAGACGTTATGGCCGCGGGCTACACCCCTTCGGAGCTCGATTCCATGGTCACCGTCGGTCTCAGGGAAGTGGTGATAGAGCCCGATATCGCCATAATAGTCACGCGGTACACGGACCAGCTCGTCTACGTGCTGGGCGAGGTCCAGAACCCCGGAGCTTACGAGATCATGCACGGGATGACAACCACCCAGGCGATCAGCCAGGCGGGCGGTCCGTCGAACATGGCCAAGCTTACCGACGTGGTGCTGGTTCGCAGGGTGACCCCCTATGAGGCCAAGGGCACCAAGTTGGACATTGAGCGCTTCCTCGAGGAGGGTGACTTCCAGCAGGACGCGCAGCTCCAGGCGTACGATATAGTGTATATACCGAGGACCAAGATCGGCACGATGAGCACTTGGCTCGACACGTTCTTCAAAGGATGGACACACCCCCTCACTTTGATAGTAAGGGGGTACGAGCTGATAGTCCTTCTCGAATAGAAGTGGTTGGTTCGCGTTGTAACTTGATTTTTGGATTTGCTCCGCTTGCCGCGGAGATTGGGGAGTAGCCGTGAGAGAGGATATATCAATCGAAGGGGAGAGCCAGCGGCGGGAGACGTCGCTGAGGGACTTCCTCAGAGTAATATTCAAGTACAAGTGGGTCCTGTTGATCCTTTTCCTGGTTTCGACCGGGGTAGTGGCCATGATCAACATGAGAGACCCGGTGCTCTATGAGTCCGAAGCGAGGGTGTTGGTGCGGCGAGGCCAGCTCGAGAGCATGATCGACGCCCGCTACAGGTACCTCACCTGGGAGGAGGAGGTCCTCTCGGAGCTCGAGGCCGTCAAGAGCCACTCGGTATTGTCGCGCGCGAGGGACATCCTCAAGGAGAAGCTGGAGGAGGCCGGGATGGACACAAGGCCTCTCATAGCCAGGGGATACGTGGAAGCGGCCGTCGTCAAGGAGTCGAACGTGCTGGCGATATCCTACCTGCACAGGGACCCGGTCTATGTCCGCATGGTCTGCAACGCGGTGACCGAGGCCTACATGGAGTATCGCGAGAACACCTACGACGTGCGAGACATCGAGGACTTCTTCAGCGAGCAGATAGAGGGCGTGGAGAGGGAGATCGAAGAGCTGCGGGGAACGAGGGCGGATTTCGTAAGGGCCCAGGGGCTCACCTTCTCGCCGTACGAGATGCGCCATCTCGAGGTCAGGCTAAACGAGGCCGTAATGGGCCTCGACGACCTGAGGCAGAAGATCGAAGCCAAGCAGTCGGTGCTCAAGGCGGAGAAGGATGCGCTGGAGAGCGGATTCACGACGCGGATACCCAGGGACCCTCACTCCTCGTACGGTGACATGGAGGTCATCTTCCGGCACAAATTGAACCTGGCGGAGCTGAGAAGCGAGCGGGATGCCCTTGCGGCGCAGTTTACGAACAAGTATCCCCCTCTCGCCGCGCTGAACAGCCGTATCGCCGTTCTGGAGAACGAGCTTCGAAACGAGGTGATCGACAAGATCCGGCTGGACGAGCTGGACCTGGAGCTGCTCAAGGGCGACGCGGCCAGTCACAGGCGGACGATCCAGGAGACGGAAGCCATACTCGCCACTTTGGCGGACAAGGAGGGCGAGTACAAGCAGATGCAGCTCAAGATCGACGCCTTGCAGGAAAGATACAAGGAGCTGAGGGAGTCGCAGATTCAGACGAAGGTCTCACACGCCACGCGCCCCGCGTGGAGAGTCACCCTTATCACTCCCGCCAGCAGGCCCTTCGCCAGGAAGACTAAGGACTACGTGCGCATGGCGCTGGCGCCTATCTTCAGCGTCGTCGTAGGCCTGGTGCTGATCTCCTTCGTCGAGAGCCTCGACCACTCCATCAAGGACCCGGAGGACGCGGAATCGGTACTGGGGCTGCCTGTGCTGGCGAGCCTATGGGAGATGAAGAAGGGGAGGCTCTAGGGCCCGGACGCTTGCGCTGCTTACGGTCCGCGATCCATGGGGCCGCGAAAGGTAGCTTATACGGCATGTACGAGAGTTTCTTCGGACTGAGAGAGAACCCGTTCAATGTGACGCCTGATCCCAGGTTCTTGTACCTGGGCCCGAGCCACAGGGATGCGCTGGCGTACCTGACGTACGGGGTGCGGGAGAAGAAGGGCTTTCTGGTCTTGACGGGCGAGGTGGGTACGGGCAAGACGACCCTCATCAGGGCCCTGGGCCAGGAGCTGGGCGACGAGGTGGCGATGTCGGTCATTCTCAATACCAAGGTCACCCCCAAGCAGCTTCTCGCGCTGGCGGCCTGGGACTTCGGCCTGGACACGGCCGGGCGCGGCTCGAAGGCCGACCTGGTGGCCTCACTTTCGGAGTTCTTGCTGAGGCAGGCCGAGGCCGGGAAGACCTGTGTGCTGGTGGTCGACGAGGCCCACAACATGGGGCCCCACCTGCTCGAGGAGCTTAGGCTGCTCTCCAACGTGGAGACCGACACGGCAAAGCTGCTCCAGATCGTGATGGTGGGCCAGCCGGAGCTCATGGAGACTCTCGCCGTGCCTTCGGTGAGACAGATACGGCAGAGGATACCGGGCAGCTTCAATATCAGGCCGCTCGGCGTGGATGAGGTCGAAAGCTATATAGCCACCCGTATGAGCGTCGCGGGCGCCGATCCCCAGTATGTGAGCTTCGGCGCGGATGCGTTCGATTCCATACATTCGATAACACGCGGCATCCCCAGGCTTACCAACATCCTTTGCGATCGTTCCCTGCTCGTCGCCTTCGTCGCGGAGAAAAGAAGTATTGACTCGGGCATAGTCGATGAGGCATTACAGGACTTGTGCTGGGATCGGCGTGAGGGTGACAGATATCTGACGGGGATGACGGCGAGCGCCGGAGCATGAGCAAGATTTTCGACGCATTGAAGAAAGTTCAGAACGAGGTGAGCGGAAAGGACAATGCTCCTTCGCCCGCCGCGGGGGCCCCTGGGCAGGCCGCCTCCCGGGAGCAGCAGTCCGATCTCGGTGTTCCGGAGGAGTTCGTCGCCGAGATCCTCTCCATGCGATACTCCCTCGAGTCGAAGCTGACCAGGCCGCATAAGGCGATAGCATTTGCTTCCTCGGTCCGGGGCGAGGGCACCTCGACTGTTTCCAGGCTTTTCTCTCAGATTCTCGTTCGGGACCCGGTGTCCAAGGTGGTGCTCGTCGATGCGAACTTGCGCCACCCGGTGGTCCACGAGTTCTTCGGAATCGAGATCGGCCCCGGACTGACCGACCTGGTGGCGGGTAAGAGCGCTCTGAGGGAGTGCATGCGGTCCACGGCGTATCCCAGGCTCAGCGTGGTGCCCGCGGGCCAGTCCACGATAGTGCCGATGCAGGCGTACGGCTCGGAGGCTTTCAAGAGGATGATCGCGGAGATCCTGGCCACGAACGATTATCTCATCTTCGACGCGCCTTCGGTGCTTGCATATCCCGAGACGACTGTCCTGGCCAAGCAGGTGGACGGGGTGGTCTTCGTGGTTCAGGCGGTGCGGACCAAGAGAGAGGTGGTCGTCAAGGCCGTCGATGCCGTGAAGAAGGGCGGCGGCGAGGTCCTCGGGGTGGTGCTCAACAGAAACAAGCACTTCATACCTGGGTTCATATACAGGAGAGTTTGATCCGGGTTACGATATCCGTACCGCGGGAGGATTCACGATCGGCACGGGCTCGACGAGCCACGACCGTCGCTTTGGGCGCGGGCTCGCCTGAAGCCCGCGCATCGCTCGATCCGTAGGGTGCCGTCCTCCCAAGTTTTTTTGCCGGAAGCCGGCAGGCGGCGGACAGATGAGAATCGACAAGAGATTTGCAGCAAGCCTGGTCATAAGCGCCGTCTTCATCTTGCTGGCTGTGAGCAAGGTCGATTTCGGTGAGACCTGGAAGAGCATGCGCCAGGCCCATTACGGCTACGTAATCCCTTCGGCGGCCGCCGTGATCGCCAGCCTTTTCCTGAGGGCGATGCGCTGGAAACTTCTGCTCGGCCCCGTAAAGGTCATTCCCACCAAGAGCCTGTTCGCCGCCACCATGATAGGGGCGATGGGCAACAACGTGCTTCCGGCGAGGTTGGGGGAGGTGGTGCGCGCGGATGCGATAGGGCGCAAGGAGAATGTCAGCAGGAGCGCCTCGTTTGCGACCATCGTGGTGGAGCGCATGATCGATCTGTTCACCGTGCTGTTCTTCCTGGGCATAGTGGTGGTTTATGTGCCTTTCCCTACGGAGATCAAGACCGGCGGCTACACCATGCTCGGCCTGAGCGTAGCCGCCCTGTCTTTTCTGCTGTTTCTCCGACTGAAGAGATCCACCGCGCTGAAGGTCCTGCGGTTTTTCTCCAGGCCGCTGCCCGAAAAGCTCGCTTCGACGATCGAGAGAATGATGATGTCCTTCGTCGACGGGCTGGGAATCCTCACCAAGGCCAGGCACATACCGGGCGTCGCGCTGCTGTCGGTGTTGACATGGATGTCTCTGACGACGTCCATCATATTCATGTTCATGGCTTTCGGATGGAACCTGTCCGTGGACGCTGCCGTCGTAGTACTGGTGGCCACCGCTTTCGGCGTGATGATCCCGGCCGCCCCTGGGTTCGTCGGCACCTTCCACGTTTCCTGCCAGCTCGCCCTGGCAATATACGGGATCGACAGAGCCAGCGCCTTGGGCTACTCAATCGTGCTGCATGCCACGCAATGGGTGCCGGTGACCGCGATAGGCCTGGCTTTCTTTCTTACTTCGAACCTGTCATTCAGGGCGATCGAGAGAGTCGAGACCAAGACGTAGGGCGGGCGTATGAGTATTCGCGGCATGGTCGGCGGCGCCGGCGGACGGTCCCTACTCGGGCCGCTTGCGGCCGCAATCGTTGCTGTTCTCCTTGCCCTGGCTCAGGCGGAGTCGCTTGGGCCGGTGCCCCGCATGTGGTGCTCCTTCCTTCTGGTTCTGGTGCTGCCGGGGGCGGCCGTATCCTTACTTCGCCTGGGTGGCGGTCTGGATCTCTGGGAGAGGATCGCGCTCTCCTTTCTGGGAAGCCTGATGGTCCTCGTGGCGGCCGGCCTCTTATGCCTCGCGGCCGGGTGGGGCCTGCGGCAGCTCGCGTGGCTCATCCCCGCGGCGACCATACTGATTGCACTGCCGGCGACTCTGGCCCGGCGCCGTCCCGGCGAATCCACGGAGGGCGCAAGCGGGGGCAGCGGCGCTCGCTCATCGCGCGCGGCCCACTTTCTGGTAGCCGCTTTGCTCCTGCTCGCCGTCGCTCTTTCCTCGAACCTTTCAGGCGAGATGGGAGCGAGCACCGACTCTTTCGATCATCTGGCCACGATCGGAGAGATCCGCGATACCGGCAAGCTCACCCCGCTTACGGCCTTCTACAAGCATCCGGAGGCTTCGCTTCCTGATCCCAGGAAAGGTCTTTTCCACGCGGGGCTCGCCGCCATGAGCCTGTACAGCGGCCAGGACCCCGTGCAGGTGTGGGTCTGGCTTCCCGGCGCCCTTTTGCCGCTGACCTTGCTGATCGTGTTCTGCCTCGGCAGGGCGCTGACCGGATCGACGGCGGGAGGCGTCGTATCGGCGGTCTTCTGGATATCTTGCTTCGGCGGGGCGGGGTCGAGGCTTCCGGCCCAGATCGGCTACGCCCACAATGTCTCCGAGATCGCAAGCTGGGTCCTGATCCTGATGCTCATAAAGTATGCCGGAGGCGAGCGCGGCAGGCTCGCCTTACTCTCAGCTATCGGGCTCGCAGCCTGCTGCTTCGTTCACATATCGGCCATAGTGCTCGCCCTCGCGGCCTGGGGCTGTCTGCTGGTGACCGCGATCGTGCTGGGCGGGCGGGCGCGCCGCCCGCTGGGCGCCGCGATAGGGAGGGTGGGGATACTGTGGCTCGCGCTGGGAGTCCCGGCCGCCGGGGCCAAGGTATTGCTCAGCTACGCGCCCGCGAACCCGATCCAGCTCCAGAGTCAGAACCTGCTCTACCTCACCGATTCGCTTTATGTGGTAAATCCCATGTGGATCTGCTCCTGGTTGGGAATACCCGGGATAATGAGCATCGCGCTCGCTCTCTGGCCGGCATTCCGCACCGGGGGCCTGCCGGGCAGGCTGTACATGGTGGGGGCCACCCTCTTGCCCGTGGCCGTCGTGCTCAACCCCGTTCTCGTGCCGGTCTTTTACTCCGTCATCGGTTATCTTGTGGAGCGATTCGCGTGGGTCGTCCCATACCCTTATCTGCTGGCGTTCACCTTCATGGCCGCGGCCGGCAGGGTTCGGTCCGGCCAAGGCATTTTGGGGAGGGGGGGCGCGGCGGCCGTGGCGCTGGCGATACTCGCGGCGGTGGCTTCCGCCGGGCTGAGCCGCGTTGAGAAAATGAGCTCGCAAGGCATCTCGTACAAGGGGTGGGCGCCGGCGCTCGAATATCTGGATAAGCACGTGGAGGAGCCCGCCGTGGTGGCAAGCGACATGCTGACGAGCTACTCCATCCCGGCGCTGACAAGGCATTACATAGTCAGCACATTGCACCAGCACGGCTCGCCGAACGACCCGAGAGGCCTCGAAAGGATAGTGGCGCTCAACCGGATCATGAACCCCTATTCCGACCCGGACCTGCTGAGCCGGACATTGGCCGAGCACGAGGTCGATTACATACTGGTCAACAAGACGTTCGACGGAAGGCGCAGGCTCTACTTCAGCGAGGTGGACCCGGCGGCTTTGCAGAGGCTGGACGAAGAGCTGGCCTGCCTTCCCGAGGTCTTCCGGGAAACGTTCAGGGCGAAGGGCCTCGGCCTTTACTCCGTGGACAGGGACTCGCTCGGGGCGCTGGGGCGGTGGAGTCGCCCGCGGCCCCCTTACGTGCTGCCACCGGGCCGGGAGCCGGGCGGCACGGGGGTAAATGAAGTCTTCGAGGGCAAGATAGAGCTCGTGTCGGTGGAGCTTTCTGATCGGGCGCCGCAAAGGGGCGGAAGGATCGACATAACCTGTTACTGGAGGAGGGCGGTCGAGGATCTCGAGCTCGATCTGCCCTGGGTGGTGCAGGTCAGAATCCAGAGGGACTACGAGAAAGGGCCTCTGTACTCCCCGGCCTACGGCAAAGTGTACAGGAATGTCCTCCAGCTTCTCAGGGGCGAGCGGTACAGGTGGCGCCGACCCCATCTTCCGGCCGGCGGCGCCTTCCCTCCACCCATGTGGGGAGACTCCGTGATCGTGGATAGATCGCACATTCCGATTCCCCGATGGCTGGAGCCCGGGGAATATGAGATAACGGTCTCCATAGGCCGCGAGCCCGTCTACCCGACATTCACCTTGCGCGATTTTTTGCGGGACGACGACCGCTATTCGGGAATAACGGCGGGCGTGATCGAGGTGAGATGAAGGCGTGACCGTGGACCCTGATATGTACAAGATCCTTCACATTACCAACAGCCTGGGGACCGGGGGGGCGGAGAAGCTCCTGGTCGACGTCGCCGGTCTTCTCGACAAGAGCAGGTTTCGAACGAGCGTGTGCTGTTTCGGTACGGACGGGCCGGCCAGGCCCGCCCTGGAGAGCGCCGGCGCGGAGGTGACTGTGCTGGACAAGCCGCGAAGGAGCTCGCTCTTGTTTCCGGTCTTCTGCGCCGACGTGGCGTCTTTGTTAGCGTCGATAACCGCGGAGATCAGGCGCCGTAGCCCGGATCTGGTTCACACCCACCTCGAGGGAAACTACATAGGGCCTTTCTGCGCGCGCCTTGCGGGGGTCGAGCCCGTCGTGGCGCACTTTCACAGCTCCGTTCTGCTTCCTTTGAGGGGCGGCCGCAGCATAAGGAACGCTGGGCGCAGGATGGTGTTGGGAACGGTCGCGCGCATGGGGAGCGTCCTGCTCGCGGGAAGCAACTTCGCCGCCCAGGCGGCGGCGCGCGAGTGCGGCGTCGACGTGGACAAGGTAACGGTAATATACAACGCCGTGGACGTCTCGCGGGTGGACGCCGAGCCGCGCAACCATACCATAAGAGAGGAGTTGGGGCTTCCGGCGGGGGAGAAGCTGCTGGTGACCCTGGGAACGCTCAAGGAGCCCAAGAACCACCGCCTGCTCATAAAGGCCATGAAGCGGGTCGTCGCGAGGCGCGACGGTGTCTCCGCGGTGATAATAGGCGCGGGCCGCGACGAGTTCGCGCGCGGGCTGGAGGATATGGCCGCCGGGCTCGGCGTGGCCGACAAGGTCCTCTTCCTGGGATACCGCGACGACGCATATGGTATAGTGAAATCAAGCGACCTGATGGTGCTCCCGTCCCTCTGGGAAGGTCTTCCGGTCGCCGCGCTGGAGGGCATGGCCTGCGGCGTGCCGGTGTTGCTCTCGGACATTCCCCCGCACCGCGAGGCCGTGACCGACGGCGTGGACGGATGGCTTTTCAGGACGGACGACGAGGCGTCGCTGGCCGAGCGGATCCTGTCGATCTTGGACGATGAGCGGGCGGCGAAGAGGGTGGCCCTGGCCGGGTCCGGGATGGTGCGCGAGAGGTTCGATTCCTCCCGGATGGCGAGGAGTCTGGAGCGGCTTTACGAGAGCCGGATAGCCGGGGCCGCGGGGTAGCAGGATATGAACATAGGGATAATGATCGCCAGGTTTCCTCCACAAGCCACGGGCGGCGCGGAGGTCCAGGCCATGCTGATGGCGAGCCTTCTCGCGCGAAACAACAAGGTGACCGTCTTCACAAGGCGCCTGGACGATTCGCCCTGGGTCGAGGAGATGGACGGATACACCGTCGTTCGCACGCCCGCGATAGGAGTTCCCGGCATCCGTCTGGCGTCGGACATTATCGCTACGAGAAGGGCTGTCGGCCGGCGGCGGCGCGATATGGACGTTCTGCTGTGTTTCCAGTCGGTGGCCAGCGGCATACTGGGGGCGATCTGCAAGCGCAGCTTCGGTATCCCCTTCGTCGTATGGGTGAGAGGACAGGAGGAGTACGGTTGGAGCTCCGTCGGAGGAGTCGACCCCAAGGTGCTCAAGAACCGCATGCTGGTGCCGTGGGTGTTGCGCTCCGCGGACAAGGTGCTGGTCCAGTCTGAGCACATACGCGGCGAGCTGAAGGCAGCGGTCGAGAAACTGTTGAAGCCGGAGCGCTGGAGAGAGCTCTCTCCGAAGGTGAGCGTCATGCCCACGATCGTGGAGCCGGGCGAGGGCTCGGCGCGGCACGACGGCGCCGTGCTCTTCGTCGGCAGGCTGGTGAAAGTCAAAGGGGTCCATCTGTTGATAGAAGCGATGCGCCGCCTGGATGGAGTCCGGCTGATCCTCGTCGGGGACGGCCCCGAGAGGGACGCGTTGGAGCGCGCGTCGAAGGGCCTGGATGTGAGCTTCGAGGGGTTGTTGCCACACAGGGAGGTCCTGAAACGATTCCGTGACGCGGCGGTTCTGGTGCAGCCGTCCCTGGCCGAGGGAATGCCCAACAGCGTTCTGGAGGCGATGGCCCACGGGCTTCCGGTCGTGGCGACGGCCGTGGCCGGCGTGCCCGAGATAGTCAGGGACGGGGAGACGGGATACCTTATAGACAGAAGGGACCCGGATTTGCTCGCTTCGCGCCTCGAGACCCTGCTCGGCGACAGGGCCCTCTGGGAGCGCATGTCGAGGGCTTCGAGGGACCGGGCGATGGACTTCTCACCGGAGCGGGTCTTGCCGCGTCTGGAGGCCGTCCTGAGCTCCGCGATAGCCGGCCGGGGCCGCTGAATCTTGTTGACTTGAGCGCCGGGCTATGTTATTATAGTTGTCAGTCGGGAGGGTCAATTGTATGCCCTCGACGCATTGGAGGTTTTGCTAAGCTTCAGTTGCTACTGGGTTAGGCCGATCAAGGTAAATGCCTAGCGCGTATGCGGTTTAGCGATCGCCCGAAGCCACGCTGTGTTGCAGCGTTTTCGCTCGGCCGAAGGCGGAAGAGCGCCGTGCGCCCCAGTAGACGACGGAGGCTTTTTTTCAAGTCTGCTTACCCCGAGTCCGCCACTCGAAGGCTTGGATTTGGACAGGGGGCCGAGCGCGAGGCATCGGCTCCCTGTTGTTTTCTATTCTCCTTGGTGGTTACCCTATGATGGTCAATCCGAGAACGGGACGAGTATCTCAAAGGGTGGGAATAGCGGAATCCACGGTAAGCCAGGCGGCCGGCCACGAGAGCCAGTCTCCGCCGTTGGAGACGGCCGGGCCTCCGCGCGTCATTGATATGAAGATAGCCGAGGCCAACGGCGGGGGCTTCTACGTTAAGTACGGAAAGCGCGCCATCGACCTAGTGGGCGCGGTCGTGGGGCTGGCCCTCCTGTGGCCCCTGATAGCCCTCTTCGCCGTCTTGATAAAGCTCGACTCCAAGGGCCCCGTGCTCTACAAGGCCATGAGATTGGGCAAGGGCGGCAAGCCCTTCACCTTCTACAAGCTGCGGTCGATGTACGTCGGGGCTCACGAGACCCGTGGAAGGCTCATGCACCTGAACCAGGTCAAGGGGCCGGTCTTCAAGCTCTTCGACGACCCCAGGATCACAAGGGTCGGCCGATTCATGCGCAAGTGCAGTATTGACGAGCTACCCCAGCTGTATAATGTTCTCAAGGGCGACATGAGCCTTGTAGGGCCCCGCCCGCCCATACCCGAAGAGGTCGAGAAGTATGAGCCGTGGCAGCTTCGCAGGCTGAGCCCAAAGCCGGGCATAACCTGCCTTTGGCAGATAAGCGGGCGAAGCCGCCTGGGATTCGACGAATGGATGCGATTGGACATAGAGTACATAAACAATCAGTCGTTCTGGATGGACATGAAGATTCTTCTGCGCACCATCCCCGCGGTAATATTGAGGGAGGGCGCCTATTGATCGATGGAGGTGTGAGGTGCGGGAATCCCGCGGCCGCAGGCCGCGGGATTCTTGTTTTTTGGTACGCCCTCTTGTTTTACGCGGGAGGTCTATGACGCGCCGATCGCCTTGGAGGACTGATGTCCACGGGAGTCGCGCGTCCCCGCGCGCCGACCGTCTTGGGCGCGCGTCGGGGGGGGAAGTGATGCGTGCGGGAATCTCGCATAAGCACGGCGGCGGCCGTGGCAGGAGATTGGCCGGCGAGCTCGAGCGGTCCGTCCTCGTCCTCGACGGCGCCATGGGGACGCAGATCCAGTCGCTCGGGCTGACCGAGGCCGATTTTCGGGGCACGCGGTACGCCGGCCATGAGCGCGCGTTGCAAGGCAACTTCGACGTACTTTGCCTTACCCGCCCCGATACGATAAAGGACCTGCACCTGTCCTACCTGGAGGCCGGCGCGGACATCATATCGACGAACACCTTCGGCGCGAACCCAGTGGTCCAGGGCGACTACGGCACGGCCGGGAAAGTCTACGAGATGAACCTGGCCGCCGCGAGGCTCGCCGCGGAGGCCGTGGCGGAGTTCAACAGAGGGCGGCCCGGGCGGCCCCGCTTCGTGGCGGGCGCGATCGGCCCCACCAACAAGTCATGCTCCATAGCGACCGACCCCGAGGAGCCGGCTCGCCGGGAGACGGATTTCGATACGCTGGCTGCCGCGTACAGGGAGCAGGTCTCGGCGCTTGCGGCTGGTGGAGTGGACGTCTTCCTGCTCGAGACCGTCTTCGACACTTTGAACGCAAAGGCCGCTCTTTTCGCGATCGAGAGCGCGCTGGCGGAGTTGAAGGTCGATATCCCCGTCTGGATATCGGCGACGATCGCCGACCGCCGGGGCCGCATCCTTTCCGGGCAGACCATCGAAGCGTTCTGGATATCCGTCGCCCACGCCCGGCCTCTGTGCGTGGGGCTAAACTGCGGCCTGGGCCCGGGCGACATACGCCCTCACCTGGCCTCGCTGGGCGCGGTCGCGGGCGCCTTCGTCTCGGCTCACCCGAACGCAGGCCTGCCCGACGAGGCGGGCCGCTACAGCGAGACGCCGGAGGGTATGGCGGCCGCGATGGAGAAGCTCGCGAGAGAGGGCCTTTTGAACGTGGCCGGGGGCTGCTGCGGCACAACGCCCGATCACACTAGGGCAATCGCCGAGGCCGTGGCGGGGATCGCTCCGCGCGCCGTCCTTTCCATCCCGCGGCGCTCGCGCCTGAGCGGGCTCGAGCCCGTGGAGATAGGGCCCGGATCGCTCTTCGTCAACATCGGCGAGCGCACCAACGTGACCGGCTCGGCGCGCTTCGCCCGGCTCATAAGGGAGGGCCGCGGCGAGAAGGCCCTGGCCGTGGCCCGGGAGCAGATAAGGGCAGGCGCCCAGATAATCGACGTCAACATGGACGATCCGCTTATGGACTCCCGGGACGAGATGGTGAAGTTCCTCAATCTCGCGGCGTCGGACCCCGAGGTGGCGAAGGTGCCGGTCATGGTGGACTCGGCCCGGTGGGAAGTGCTCGAGGCCGGTCTCAAATGTCTTCAGGGAAAGGGAATCGCCAACTCCATAAGCCTGAAGGACGGCGAGGAGGAGCTCGTCCGCAGGGCGCGCCTTGCGAGGTCGTTCGGCGCGGCGGTCGTCGTGATGGCGTTCGACGAGCGCGGCCAGGCTGAAAGCTACGAGCGAAAAGTCGAGATCTGCACGAGGGCTTACAGGATACTTACCGAAAGGGCGGGTGTGTCTGCCGAAGATGTGATCCTGGACCCTGCCGTCTTCGCCGTGGGAACGGGGCTCTCGCGCCGTGACGACCGCGCCGTGGCGTTCATCGAGGCGTGTCGCGCTCTGAAGAGTAACCTTCCGCACTGCATGGTCAGCGGCGGCGTGAGCAACCTCTCTTTCGCCTTCCGCGGTCTGGACGCCTTGAGAGAGGCGATGCACACGGTCTTTCTCTATCACTCCGTGCGCGCGGGCTTGGACATGGGCATAGTCAACGCCGGCCAGCTCGGCGTCTACGAGAGCATACCCGCGGAGATAAGAGATCCCGTAGAGGACCTTATCCTCGACCGTGACGAGAACGCGCTGGCTCGAGTGTTGGAGCTCGCGGCGCGCATGAGGGGGGCAAAAGGCGAAGAGCGCAAAGATCCGGAGGAGGCGCGGCGAAAGGCCCCGGTCCAGGATAGGCTGAAGCGCGCGTTGCTTGAGGGCGCGGCGGATCACGTGGAGGAAGACGCGGTGGCTGCAATGGAGGCGCTCGGAACCGCCCTCGCGGTCGTCGAAGACCTTTTGATGTCGGGGATGGAGGAGGTCGGGGCGCAGTTCGCCGAGGGCAAGATGTTCTTGCCCCAGGTTATAAGAAGCGCCCGCGTCATGAAAAAGGCGGTCGCCGCTCTCGAGCCCTATATGAAAGAGGCCGGAGAGAGAAGCCCCGCGCGAAGGAAGGGGAAGGTGCTTCTGGCCACGGTGCAAGGGGACGTCCACGACATAGGCAAGAACATCGTTGGGGTCGTCCTGGCCTGCAACGGCTTCGAGGTGGTGGACCTGGGCACGAACGTATCCGCGCCGGAGATAGTGGAAGCCGTCAGGACGGAGGCTCCCGACGCGGTGGGGCTGAGCGGCCTGATCACGCCGTCTCTGGATAAGATGGCCCAGGCGGCGGACGAGCTGAACCGTGCCGGGCTCGCGCCGCCTCTTCTCGTCGGCGGCGCGGCGACCTCCAAGGCGCACGCCGCGACGAAGATAGACCCACTGTACGGAGGAGCGGTCCTGCACGTCAGCGACGCGTCGCGCGCGGCATCGGCGGCGGAACGGGCCGTGAGAGCGGACGCCGGGGCCCTCGAGAAGATAAAGGCGGAGCACGCGCGTATCAGGTCGGAGGCGCTCGAGCGCCGGGCGGGGGCAAAGCTGCTCGATCTCGAAGATGCCCGGGGGCGTTCTCTGTCGCCGGACTGGAGCGAGTACAGCCCCCCTCGGCCGGTCAGGACGGGCGTCAGCGTGATCGACGATTATCCCCTTTCCGATCTGCCGCCCTACTTCGACTGGTCCCAGTTTCTAAAGGTCTGGAAGATGAAAGGCGCAGGCGGCCGGTCGCGGCGGCCGGACCGGCTGGAAGAGGACGCGCGGGAGCTGGTCGCCGAGGCAAAGGCGCTTCTGTCGAGAGTGATCGGAGACCGGATGCTCTCAGGGCGCGCGGTGGTGGGCCTTTTCCCGGCCAACTCGAGCGGCGACGACGTCGAGATATACCTGGACGAGGACCGGTCGAGCCTCCTCGCAACGGCCCATTTCCTCAGGCAGCAGGGGGCCGCTGCGCCGGAGCGGCCCAAGCTCTGCCTTTCGGATTTCATTGGCCCCAAGGGCTCGGGTGTCGAAGATTACATAGGGGTCTTCGTGGTATCGGCCGGGTTCGGTTGCGATGAGTCGGTCCGGCGCCTCAGGGCGGAGGGGGACGACTACCAGGCCATAATGTTGCAGGCTTTGGCCGACGGGCTGGCCGACGCGGCCGCGGAGCACCTGCACCTTAGAGTGCGCCGGGAGCTGTGGGGATACGCCGAGGACGAAGCCATAGGCCCGGAAGGCGCGATTGCCGGAAAGTACAGGGGCATAAGGCCGGCTCCCGGTTATCCGGCCTGCCCGGATCACGCGGCAAAGGGCCTCATTTGCGATATCCTGGATGCAAGGCGCGGTATAGCCGTCGATCTGACCGATACTTTCGACATGGTCCCGGCCGCCTCGGTGGCGGGCTGGTACTTCGCTCACCCGGAGGCGCGCTACTTCAAAGTGGGCAGGATAGGGCGCGATCAGCTCGAGGACTACGCGAGACGAGAGGGCATAACGGCCGCGGAAGCCAAGCGGCGTCTGGTCGCATGCCTTTGATGGCGACGGGGCAGGCTCCGGGGCGTTTCCCGCCCGCGCTCATGTTCAGTCGCCGCACTGCGGCGCACGAGGCGCGGACTGTCCTCAACCTTCCGCGCGGCGGCGTTGTCATCAAAACGGAGGTAACGCTTTGCACGTGACGGAACACCTGGACAGGGCGGCGAATCCACTCTTCAGCTATGAGATCATCCCGCCTCTCAGGGGCGCGAGCGCGCAGGAGATAATGGACATAGTGGAGCAGGTCTTGCCTTACGAGCCGCCTTTCATAGACGTGACCAGCCACTCCGCCGAGGCCTACTACGAGGAGCTCGACAACGGCACGATCCTTCGCCGGATACGCAGGAAGCGCCCGGGGATGATAAGCATTTGCGGGATAATCTCGAACCGGTACAACATCGATACCGTGGCCCATCTGCTCTGTCGCGGGTTCACGCGCGAGGAGACAGAGGACGCGATGATAGAGCTCAACTACCTGGGCATTCACAACGTCCTGGCCGTGCGCGGGGACGAGCCCAATTACGAGAAGCAGATCGGAGCGGGGCGTTCCGTGAACGCGTACGCGAACGAGCTCGTCGCGCAGCTAAACGGCTTGAGGCGGGGGGTGTACCTGGAGGACATCGCGAACTCCGAGCCGATGGACATATGCATAGGCGTCGGCGGCTATCCCGAAAAACATGTCGAGGCCCCGAACCTCAAGGCCGATGTCGCGAACTTGAAGCGAAAAGTGGACGCGGGGGCCGACTACGTCGTCACGCAGATGTTCTTCGACAATAAGTATTACTTCGATTTCGTGAGGGAGTGCAGAAAGGCGGGCATCGAAGTGCCCATAATCCCAGGCCTCAAGATAATAGACAGGACGACGCAGCTTACCAGCCTTCCCAAGAAATTCCACGTCTCCATCCCGGAGAGGCTCGTGGACGAGATCACAGCTCACCCCGACCACGTGGCCGAGATCGGAATGAGATGGGCCGCAGGGCAATGCTCGGAGCTTCTCAACAACTCGGTCAACTGCATTCACTTCTACATAATGAAGAACGCCGCATCCGCCATGGCGGTGGTGAGGGAGCTGAGGGACTAGGCGCGCGCCGTGCGGCGGAACGTGGTGAGCCGGCGCGGTAGCGCCGGCGCGCGGGGGAAAGCCCGAGGCGGAGCCGTGCAGGTGCGTAGGGTCGCCGGCGGATGGGATCTTGCGCCCCGAAAAGTGAGCCGTGGCCCGCTGGAGGCCGGAGCGGCCATCACTTGGGCTGGGGCATGCCCTCGAGAGGCCGGGCGAAGAGCATCTGCATGCCCACCTCGGTGGGCTCGATCCGCACCCACCTGGGCGTCCCGCCGCTCGTAACGAAAGTCGCAAAGTCCATATCCAGCGCGGTCCGCCAGTCGGGAGGGATGGGTATTATCCCGCGGCCTTTCAGGTTCTGAACGAAGCGGCCTTCACCTCCGTCCCATGAGACGAGCACGATCTTACCGGTGCTCTCGTACTCCTGCACGTACTGGTTGCCGTGGCAGTCGCCGCAAGCGGTTACCGCCGTAGTGTTTATGGTGTGCGCGTGGTACGGGGCTATCGCCACGAACGCCTTGCCCTGGTACGTCACGGTCAGCATGTTCCCCGCGTCTATCTTTAGATTCCCGTCACCCCTGTCGCGCCTGAGCAGAAGCTTCCAGCCCGTGAACTGCCCGTACGAGAGCTTTCCCTGGCCGCCGACCTCGTGCTCGAAGTGGCAGTTGTAGCAGGTCACCACCGACCGGACGTGGCAGGCGGAGCACTCCATCGCGGCGCCCTCCGGGGTCTCCCCCGCGTGAGCCGAATGGAACTCGTTCGTCTGGATGGTCTCGTGGCATCCGGGGTTCTCGCAGCCCGCCGTGATCGCGCCGGCCTCGAGCATCGATAAGTAGCTTCGCCCGTCGCCGTGTACGTCGTCGGCGTCGTGGCAGTCCTTGCACTGGTAGCCGAGCTCGTCCCTATGCACGTCCGTCAACCCCGGGATCGCGTCCTCGACGTACTGGTTGCTGTGGCAGGTGTAGCATTCGTCGTCGCTCTGCGCCGGGGCCGCGATGTCCCGGACGCCGTCCGGCGTGCCGCCTGTGTGGCATGCGTCGCACTCGCCCGGCTCGACGTGGCAGCTCTTGCACTCGAGGTCGTCGTAAGGTATCCCTGTTATGCTCTCGAACCCGCCCTGGGCGCTCTGGTACCAGTACCTGATGCCGTTTGCGGTTCCGTGCAGGGACGTCATCAGCCTCTCCTGTATTGAGATGTTCGGCTCTTGCGGCGAGCGCTCGCTACAGCCCGCATACAAAAGGGCAAGTGCCAGGCAAGCGGGCAGGCATATCGACCTGATCGAAACGGCGCGCATCTATTGCTCCCCTCCTTATATAGAGTAGACCCTTATCCGGCTGACCGGTCAACCATCAATTGCTCCGGATATGCGGCCGGGGAGCGGAGCAGAGCAATCGCGCGCGAGCTCCGCGCCCCCGGGTCAACCATCGTTTGCCTCGGCCGGCTTTCCTGGGCTATCACCCCACGGACTATTGCCCGAGGCCCGGCGGACGCGAAAGGAGCGATGTCCCTCACAGCATGCCCGTCTCCATCACAGCCTCAGCTTGCGCAAGGGGTTAGGGACGTGGTATCTTATCAGGACCAATCTGCCGGCGCTCTCCCGGGCGCACATCGCGACGCTGTGGGGGGCTGCCGGCCCCATCTACTTCAGCTCCTGGAGGTCGGATGTACAGGGACAAGACTGTTTCGGTGGTGATTCCCTGTTATAACGAGGAAGAGGGCATCCGCTACGTGCTCAACGCCCTTCCGCCGTTGGTGGACGAGGTCGTTGTGGTGGACAACAACTGCACCGACTCAACCGCCGAGGTGGCCGAGTCCCTCGGAGCGAAGGTCGTCCAGGAGCGCACGCCCGGATACGGCGCCGCGTACAAGAGGGGGCTCAGAGAGCCCGTCTCCGACATAGTCGTGACCATGGACGGCGACGCGACCTATCCTCCGGAGGCGATCACCGAGCTAATAGACGTGCTGCTCGACAAGAACCTCGACTTCATCTCGGCCGCGCGCTTCCCCCTGAGCGACAGCAAGGCCATGAGCTTCACTAACAGGCTCGGCAACTTCGTCCTCACCCTGGGGACGCGGGTCCTCTTTTTCAAAAGCGTCAAGGACTCCCAGTCGGGCATGTGGGTGTTCAAGAGGCACGCGCTGAAGCACCTGCGCCTTGAGAGCGACGGGATGGCCTTCTCCGAGGAGATAAAGATAGAGGCTATACGGAGCAGGCACGTGAAGTTCGCCGAGCACCATATCAAATACGGCGACCGGATAGGCACCATAAAGCTACAGAAGTGGCGCGACGGATTCAGCAATCTCCTTTATCTGCTCAAGCTCAGGTTTCGGTTCTGAACGGCCCACCCACAGGAGGTTCTCACCGCGGTAGAGCGCTGAAGGCTTGGGCGTCTTTGCGAATTCAGCGTGATCCCGGCCCCACCGCGTCATGCAAAGCAAGACACATTCACATCCATAGCTCAGATTCCCACCGCCGGCTGGTTTCCCCTTGAGCCGCGGGGCGTTCCGCGTTATAATGCCAGAGACTCGATTCGATGGACTCGCAAGCTCGGCCCTGGAGGGTGGAGCTTGACGATTTCCTGCCCCTTTCGCTTTCTCTATGGATGGAGGTTATGGCAGCAGAATCATCCGGGACCAAGGTGCTGAACGCCGGTGTGATAGGCATCGGCAAGATGGGAATAGTCCACGCCGCCACCGTAAGGACCGACCCCAGGGTGAACGTGGCCGCTTTCTGCGACAGCTCGAAGTTCACCGTGCAGTCGGCGAAGTCCTTTATCCGTGACGCCAACTTCTACACCGACTACCGCGAGATGCTGGACAAGGAGGCGCTCGACGTCGTCTACATCGCGACCCCGACAAGCTCCCACTCGGAGCTGGCCGCTCATTGCGCGGCCGCCGGGAAGCACATCTTCGTGGAGAAGCCCCTGGGCACCGACCTCAAGGAGGCAGAGGGCGTCTGGAAGGCCGTCCAGAAAAGCGGCGTGGTGAGCCAGGTGGGATACGTGTGCAGGTACTCGCCCACCTTCGAGAAGGCCAAGGAGCTGCTGGACGCGGGCGTCATAGGCACCATCAAGAACTTCGGCTCGGTCAAGTACTCGAGCGACGTGCTGCGCAAGGTGGAGAAGAGCTGGCGGTTCATGCGCAAGGCTTCGGGCGGGGGCGGGGGAGTGGTGAACGAGTTCGCCTGCCACGGCGTCGATCTGCTCGTGTGGATCTTCGGGGAGCCGAAGGGCGTGAGCGCGAAGACCGAGAGCTGGTACTCCGCCGAGGTCGAGGACTACGTGCACGCCACCTTCGACTACGGCGATTTCTCCGGGTGGATAGACTCGAGCTGGTCCATGCAGGATTTCAGAAAGCCTTACAACAAGATCGACGTGACCGGCGACAACGGCAAGCTCATAGTGACCGACTCTGAGATCAGATGGCTCGTGCTGAAGTCGCACGCGGGGCACGAAGCGGGGTGGTACTCGATGAACATCACGGACCTCTACGTGCCCGTCAGGATCTTCGTCGGCGACATAATGTTTTCGAGGCAGGCGGAGTCCTTCCTCGGCGCGATAGACGGCGGGCCTCCGCCCAGGAGCAGCGTGCCCGAGGCGCTGCGCACCCAGCGCGTGCTGGAGGCCATCAGAAGGGCATAAGGAATAGTGTGGAGTTGGTCGCGCGTGGAGCCTCAGTCGGGGAACCGCGCCCGGCGCGGAGGGCCACGCCCCCGAGAATCGAGGCGCCCGGGCTTTTCTCAAGGCCGCGCGCTTTCAGGAGTGATCATCATGGCAGAGGCCAACGGCAAGCTGGACAAGATAATACTCGGCGACAACCAGTTCTTCGCGGTGAATCACAAGTCGCAGGAGGTCGCCTTCGCCCAGGCGGAGCGCTTCGGCAAGGATGAGGCCATTCTGGCCGTGATGCGCGCAGCCTACGACCGGGCGGTGCGGGGGATGATGCTGCACGCGCACCCGCGCGCGGAGGGCATCTGCGACGTAATGCGCGCCGAGAAGGACGCGTGGGAGGGCTTCGCCCTATACCCGTGCATCCCCTACGCCTTCAAGTACGTGATGGCCCTGAACGAGAAAGGCTTCTACCCGGTCCTCGTCGATCAGATAAAGAAGGCGGGCGTGGGCACGAGCCTGTCGATGTTCCTGAGCGGGGGCATGGGGCTTGCCACCGGCGATTACATGAAGCTCATAAAAGTGCTCGTCGATCTGGAGATGCAGATATACCGCGACATACCCATGCGCGTCGTATTCCTGCACAACGTCGTTGTGGACCTGCTACTGGCGCTGAAGGTCGAGGGAATACTGAAGTTCTACGCCGATCACATACGAGAGAAGCACGGGGTGCGGCCCGGCTTCGGCAGCCTGAACCTGCCCCTTTTGGTCGAGCGCCTCGAGGCCGAGGGAGTAAAGGACGCCGCCATAATGACCTCGGTGAACAAGACGGGCTTTTTCATGAACCCGTCGAAGGAGGCCTGCGAGAAAGTACTCAAGGACCGGAGCCTGGACGTGGTCGCGATGTCCATTCTGGCCTCGGGGGCGATCCCGGCAAGAGAGGCCTTTCCCTACGCGGCCTCTTTTCCCGCGGTGAAGAGCTTTCTCTTCGGGGCGTCGAGGGAGGAGACGCTCGACAAGAGCCTGGCTATAATCAAGAGTCTGTGAAGCCGCGGCGCGCGCGATATCTCTTTCCCGCTATCTTGTGTCCCTGCGCCTTTATGTCCTCGAGCACCACGTAGGCCACCGGGACTATGACCAGCGTGATAAAGGTCGCGAACACGACCCCGAAGCCCAGCGACACGGCCATGGGGATCAGGAACTTGGCCTGAACGCTTCGCTCGAGCAGCAGCGGGGTCAGCCCCGCGAAGGTGGTGAGCGAGGTCAGGATTATCGGCCTGAACCTCATCATGCCGGCCTCGGAGACGGCTTCCTCCACCGTCGAGCCATCGGCGCGCTTTTCGTTCACGCGATGGACCAGCACTATGCTGTCGTTGACCACGATCCCGGTGAGCGCGACCACGCCGAACATGGAGAGTATGGTCATATCCATCCCCATTATCACGTGACCCCAGACCGCCCCCACGAAGCCGAACGGAATAACGCACATGACTATCAGAGGCTGGAGGTAGGACCTGAAAGCGACGGCCATAAGGGCGTATATGACTATCAGGGCCAGCATGAAGCCCCTTTCGAGACCGGCCAACGTCTCCCTCTGCTCGCGCTGCTCGCCCTCGAAAGAGTATGATATGCTTGGATAGTCCGACAGTATCTCGGGCAGGGGCCCGGCTTCGAGCGCCGCGAGCACCTCGCCGGGGTTCGCCTCGGCGGGGTTCACGTCGGCGGTGACGTTTATGGCTCGGCGTCTGTCGACTCTTCTTATGGAGGAGTAGCCTCTTCCTCGCTCTACCTCGGCCACCGCCGAGAATGGCACCTCGCCTCCGCCGGGGCGCCTCACGCGCATGTTCTCCAGGTCGCCTATCGATTTTCTTTCATCTTCGGGGTAGCGCACCATCACGCGCACGTCGTCACGGCCGCGCTGGATGCGCTGGGCTTCCTCCCCGTAGAACGCCTGCCTTACCTGCCTGGCCAGGTCCGCCAGGTTTATGCCGAACGCCTCCGCGGCGGGCTTGACCGAGAGCTTGAGCTCCTCTTTGCCCGGCTTGAAGGTGTCCGTGATGTCTATGACCCCCGCGTACCTGCCCAGCTCCTGCTTCAGCCGCTCCGCGGCCTGCTCGAGATGATCCATGTTGGTGCCGGTGAGCTGGACGTTTATGGGCTCTCCGGGCCTGAAAAGGCTCGAGTTGTAAACGAGCTCGTCCACGTCGGGAATAGGGGGCGTCATCTTCCTCCACCTGCGCACGATCTCGGAGCTGGAGATGTCGCGCTCTTCGGACCGAGCGAGCTCCAGCGCTATCTCTCCGACGTTGCTCCTCGCCTGCATCGATTGCCGGCCCATAGGTCCGCGCGAGGACGCGAAGGGTTGCTCTCCCACAGAGGTGAAGATGTGCTGGACTGGAGAGGGCGTTCCCTTGGGGGCGCTCTTCTCGAGCTCTTCGCGAAGCGCGATGGCCTGGTCCTCTATTATCTTCATGGCCTCGGACGTAACCTCGATTGGAGTCCCGGGGGGCATGGCGAGCGAGGCGGTGACATAGTCCGACTCCACGCTGTGAAAGAAGAAGAACTTCACCCATCCCGCGCCGAGCAGCCCGGCCGTTACCATCAATGTGGCCGTCGCCCAGGCCAGTGTCGCGTAGCGAAGCTTGATGCCGAGATCCAGGGAGGGCTTGTACAAGCTGGTCCTGAACTTCTCGAACCTGTCCGAGAAGCCGCTCTGTATGGCGCCCCACTTTCTCCAGATCCAAGAGGTGTCGGTCCGCTCGCGTATGTGCGAAAGGTGGGCGGGAAGTATGAGAAGCGATTCGACCAGCGAGAACACCAGGGTCCAGATCACTATAATGGGGATGACCTTCATGATCTTCCCCATGACGCCCTCCACGAACAGCAGGGGGGTGAACGCCACTATGGTGGTCATCACGCCGAACACCACGGGGACGGCGACCTGGCTCGCCCCCTTCGAGGACGCCCGCGGGCCCGATTCGCCCTGTTGATGGAGCTTGTAGATGTTCTCGCCGACGATTATGGCGTCGTCCACCACGATCCCCAGGACCACTATGAAGGCGAACAGGGAGATCAGGTTTATCGAAACGTCCATAACCGGCATCAGCCAGAAAGCGCCGAGGAAGGAGATGGGTATCCCGAGGCTGACCCAGAAGGCAAGGCGCAGCTTCAAGAACAAAGCCAATATCAGAAAGACCAGGATATAGCCGTTTCTGGCGTTTCTGATCATCAGGTCCAGCCGGCTCTGAAGCACTCTGGAGGAGTCGTTCCAGGTGGTCAGCTCGACGCCCTCGGGCATGCGGGCCCGGGCCTGGGCCACGTACTCCTTGGCCTTGTCGGATATATCGAGGGCGTTCTGATCGCCCACCCGGTAGATCCTTATATTGACCGCGGGGCGCCCGGAAAAGCGCGCGGATTGATCGGTCTCGGCGAAGCCGTCCACGACGTTCGCCACGTCTCCGAGCAGGATGCGGGTGCCGTCGGGGCGGGTGAGCAGCACGAGGTTTTCGAACTCCGGGCCGCGGTACGCCTGGCCCTTTGTCCTCAGCAGGATCTCGCCGCCTTCGGTGTCTATGGAGCCACCGGGAAGATCTATGGAGGAGCGGCGCACCGCCTGCGCCACGAAGTCGAAGGTGAGATTGTGCTCGCGAAGCGCCTCCTCGGACACCTCTATGGATATCTCGTAAGGGCGGGCGGCCACCAGCTCCACCTGGCTTATGCCCTCGATGGCCGACAGCTCATCGCGCGCCCGCTGCCCCAGCGCCTTCAGCGTCGTCTCGCTCGCGTCGCCGTAGACGGCCACGTCGATGACGGGCCGGCGGTTGGTCACCTCGGAGATAATAGGTTTTTCGGTCTCCGCGGGAAAGGTGTCGATCGCATCGACGCGCGCCTTTATGTCGTCCAGCAGCTCGCGGGGATCGGCGCCGGGCTCCACCTCGACCGTAACGGTGCCCATGCCCTCGGAGGCCACCGAGCTCAGCTCCTTGATGCTCTCCAGGTCCTGGATCGCCTCCTCTATCCTTACGCAGACGCCCTCTTCCACCTCCTGGGGGGCCGCCCCGAGGTACTGCACCTGCACGGTTATCATGTCCAGGGAGAACTCGGGGAAGATCTCGCGGGTGATGGTGGGGATGGTCAGAATGCCCGAGGCGACTATGAGCGCCATGAGCAGGTTCGCGACCACGGAGTTCTCGGCAAACCATGAAAGAGCGCGGTTCATGAGGCCCCCTCCTCAGAACCCGAAGTGCGCACCTTCATGCCGTCGGTGACGGCCTCGAGCAGGGATACGCAGACCTTCTCGTTCGCCTCGAGGCCGCCGGTGATCACGACCTCCGAGCGGGCGACGCGCAGCACGTCGACCTTTCTAAACCTCAGGCGGCTCTCGTCGTCCAGGACGAGCACCTCGTCCTTGCCTCGAAGGGCCGACCTGGGCAGGACCACCGCGCCCTCGACCTCGCGGCCGAATATAACCGCGTCCACGAAAAGCCCCGCCGCCAGGGGGGTCGGATCACCCTCTTCCTTTCGGCCGTAGGGGTCCTCCACCTGTGCCACTACGTTCACGGTGCGGCTGACAGGGTCAATCTGCCCCTCGACGCGCACTACTTCGCCCCGCCATTGCCTCTTTTTGCCGGCGAATTCCGCCGTCAGCAGAACCGGAGGTCCCTGTTTAGAGTGCGAGTTGGCGTCGAAGTCCAGCGGGACGTCCAGATAAGCCACGTCCATGTCGGGTATGGGAATGGGCACCTCCGCGTAATCGACCGCGAAGACGTTGGCCACCGGCACGCCCGGGGACAAGTATTGGCCCACGTCCACGAGCTTCGCCTTGACTCTGCCGACGAACGGCGCCTTTATGCGCGTTCGGGCGAGGTTGCGCCCGGCCCGCTCGAGGGCGGCCTCAGCGGAGGCGAGCGACGCCCGGGCCTCCTGTAACTGAAGCTCCCTCGTGGCCAGCGGCGGCGCCTCGCCCCGTCCGAGCTTCTCCCACTCGGCGCGCGCCACCTTTGCCTGTGCCTCCTCCATCTCGACTCGGACCTTGGCCTGGGCGACCTGGCCCCTTGCCGTCACGATGGCCAGCTCGTAGTCCCTGGGGTCGAGCCTCACGAGCACATCGCCCTTCCTGAAGAACCCTCCTGCGGCGAACGAGGGCGCGACCTCCATTACCTGGCCCGCGACCTCCGAGACCAGAGCCGCCTCGGTTCTCGGCCGCACGGTTCCGTGGCCGGTCACTTCGAGCTGATGGGTCGAAGGCTCGACGGCGATCACCCTCACAAGGGGGATGTACTCGCGCGGCGGCCGGGTCTCGACCGGAGCGCGGGACTTTAACATGATCAACGTAACTATCGCGGCCGCGATAAGAATCGCGATGGGCAACACGATCTTCAGTCTCTTGTCAATCAACGGAGTCCTCCGGTTCCTCTTGGTCCGTCTCAAGCGTCATATTCAGGAAGTCCGTCCATCCCTCGGCGAGCTCGAAGCCGCCGCCCATGGCGAGATAGAGGTTGACCCGGGCATCGAGCCGCTGCCGTCCGACGGCGATGAGCTCGCTGCGTGAATTGAGCGCCCTGCGTTGAGTCTCCAAGACGGTGATGTAATCCACTATCCCTTCGTTGTACTGCCGCTCGGCCAGCTTTCGCGCGGCCTCCGACTGCTCCGCCGCGGCCGCGGCGCTGCTCCGGCGCTTGGCGAGCGACTGCTCGTCGTACAGCGCGGACTCGACCTCCGCGAAGGCGGCCAGAAGCGACTGCGCGTAGTTGGCCAGCGCCTGGTCTGCGACCGCGTGCGAGAGCGCCAGGTTGGCCCGAAGGCGCCCTCCCTGGAATATGGGCTGGGTCAGGCCGGCCGCGACGGACCAGACGCTGAAGTCCGCGTCGACGATGTTTTCGAGCTCCTCGGTCAGCGTGCCGGCGCTTCCGGTTAGGGTGATCCGGGGGAAGAACGCCCGCCTGGCCTCGGAGATCCTCTTCTCGGCCGCCGCGTATCTGCGCTCGGCGGCGAAGAGGTCGGGCCGGCGAAGGAGAAGCTCGCTCGGCAGCCCGGAAGGAACCGGTTCCGCTATATCGGGAAGCTGGGGCGCGGTGTCCAAGGCGCCGGCCGGGTAACGTCCAAGAAGAATCTCCAACTGTCTCTTCACCCTGTCGTGCTGCGACCTGCGCGCCTCGAGCATCGCCTGTGCCGAATAGAGGTTCGACAGGGCAAGTCGCAGATCGAGCGAGGAGCGCACTCCACGCTCGTAGCGGTCTCTGACCTGGGAGGCTGAGAGCTCGTAGTTTTCCACCGTCTCTTCTGCCAGCTCGACCTGAAGCCTCGACTCCACGAGCGCGAACCATGCCTTGGCGGTCTGGGCCGCGACGGACAGGCGAAGCGCAACGAGATCGGCGGCGCTCGCCTGGAGATCGGCCAGAGCAGCCGACTCGGCCGACCTGACGCGACCCCAGAGATCGACCTCCCAGCTCGTATCCAGCGACACCCCGTAGGAGGTGGATCTTGTGGTTATCACCCCGCCCGCGCCCGGAATAGGTATCCCTATGATGTTCTGCCGCCTGCGTGATGCGTTGAACCCCATGGAGACATTGGGCAGCCCCTCCGCGCCGGCAAGTCGCGCCGAGGCCTCCGCCGCGTCCAGCCGGGCGGCGGCCGTCTGGAGGCTGTAGTTGCCCTCCAAAGCCTCCAGTATGATCTGGTCGATATCGGGGTCATCGAAGCTCCTCCACCAGTCGGCCTCCGGAGGCGAAAGGGAGGTGTCGGCCGGGGAGCCCGTCCATGACCTCGGTATCTCGACGCCGAGGCCGACCGGCTTTCGCTTTGGAGGAGAGGCGCAGCCCGCCGCTAGAAGCACGGCGGCCGCCGCGAGGGCGCAGGCGAATCGTCTCATGTGGTGCCTCCCGAGGTCTCGGCGGGCACCGTCGCACGCATGCCCGCCGCAACGAAACCGACGAGCCTTCTCAGCGCGAGCTCGGAATCCTCCGGGTCGCCGAGTATGTCCTTGTTCGCCGGATGTCCGGCGGCGTCTCGCAACCGCGAGTGGAGCCGGGGCACGGCCATGGTGAAGGCCATCGCCCCCACCATGAGGTGGATGCGCCAGTTCACGTCGGCGGGGGAGAGGTGCGGCAGCGCCTTCATAAAGGCGGCCGTGAATCTCATGAAGACTTCTCCGAAGATGTTGACGAAGATCCGGTGGATCGCCGGGTCGGCCTCGGTCACCGCGCGGCTCATAAGCTGCGGGATCAGCGACTCGTCAAGGCCGCGATCGAAATGCCTGCGGATCGCGGGACCGACGAAAGCTTCTATGAGCGACTCCGGAGGTATGCTGTCCGAGCCATGGCGTTCTTCGAGCGCGCGCAGAGACTTGAGACGCTCCTCGTTTATGGGACCGGCCCGGCGGGCAAATACTGCCTCGATGAGCCCTTCGCGCGAGCCGAAGTGATAGTGAACGGCGGCTGTGTTGACGCCAGCCTCCTTTATGATGGTCCTGAGCGATGTCGCGGCAAAGCCTTTAGTGGCATATAGTTGCTCCGCCGCCTCCAGTATCTTGGACTTTGTGTCCGCATCCTTCATAACAGTGCTTCCCTCCTGAAACGATTGATTCAATTAAGCGATTGATTGAATTGGATGTCAAGCGATTTTTTTGGGGAAAGCCCGGGCAGGGCAGGGCCCGTGGGCAAAGAAGATACCCGCCGAGGCGGGGAGCCCGGGGTCGAGGCCTGACGGAGCGCGGGAGCGCGCGGCGCCCGGCCGCCATGGAGGCCGGGTTACCGAGCTCCAATCGTCGAAGAGTGCGTCTTTCAGAGCCGGCACGGCAGGGCATGTGTGGAGCCCGGCCCGTCACCGGCTTTCTGCCGTGCTTGACAGCTATGCGAGGCACCGATATTGTAGAGGTCTCCTAACGTGCTCAACCACAACCCCGCCGTCACGGTCCCTTTGAGGTAAGTTATGAGCATAAGCCGTATCGCAAGGAGCATCGGAGAGTCGGCGACCCTGGTCCTGAACGCCAAGGCGGCCGCGCTGAGGGCGGAGGGCAAAGGCGTCATTCATCTTGGCGGCGGAGAGCCCAAGGACAAGGCGCCGGCGGCGGCGATAGAGAAGGCCTCGGAGGTCCTGAAGACGGGCGAGGTGCGCTACTCGCCTTCGGCGGGGATTCCCGCGCTAAGACAGGCGGTGGTCGAGTATACGGAGAAGCTCTACGGACACCAGGTTGGACCTGAGAACGTGATGGCGGCCGGCGGGGCCAAGCACGCCCTGATGTGCTGCCTGGAGGCCACCGTCGATCCCCGGGACGAGGTCATATTCCCGGTGCCGTACTGGGTGAGCTACCCGGAGATGGTGAAGCTCTGCGGCGCCAAGCCCGTCCCCGCGCCGGCCGGGGATGGGAGCCTGAGGCCTTCCGTGGAGGACATCGAGCGGAGGGTGACCGGCTCGACAAAGGCGGTGATAATCAACAGCCCGAACAACCCCTCCGGAGTGATGTACTCCGCCGAGTTCATAAGAGGGGCGGTCGAGCTTTGCGAGAGCCGCGGCATATATCTGATAATGGATGACATATATCACAGGCTGATCTTCGACGGGCGCGAGCCCGTGAGCTGTTACAAGTTCGCGAAGGACCTCGGTGAGGATTCGAAGCTGGTGGTGGTCAACGGGGTCAGCAAGCAATACGCCATGACGGGCTTCAGGCTCGGATGGTCGGTCGCCAACGCGGGGCTGACCAAGATCATGACGGACATCCAGTCGCACGAGACCTCGGGGTCGTCCACCATCTCGCAGCACGCCGCGGTGGGTGCGCTCACCGGTCCGCAGAACTGCGTGGAGGATCTGCGCGGGAAGCTGGAAAGAAACCGGGACGCATTGATGGAGGCGCTCAGGCCCTTCGACGGCATTGGGGTGGAGAGGCCCGACGGCACCTTCTACTGTTTCGTCGATTTCAGGCACTACGACGGAGATTCCAAGCGACTCTGCGATTTTATTCTCGAAAAGGCGCTTGTGGTCACGATTCCCGGGATCGACTTCGGTATGGACGGCTTCCTCAGGATCAGCTACTGCGGATCCGCTGAGGAAGTGGTCGAGGGAGTCCGTCGCATCCGGTGGGCGCTGGACCCCGCTTCGCCGAAGGAGATCCAGATAGGCGATCGCCGCCGGGTCAGGGATTGGACGTGACAGCCGGCCTCTTGTCCACTCTCATCGGTCGCATGACGCCCTTTGCAAGGCGCGTCTCCGAGCCTACCTACGCGCGGGACACAACCGGGCGAATAGAACGGTGGGATGAAAGGGACACTCTCTTCGCCCGCAGGGACCTCTTTCGGTTCTTCGGACCCGATTCGCCGCAGTATCAGGCATACTACCAGGACCATCGCGATTCTCTCGAATACGACAAGGCCATAGACAACATGGGCGCCCTGGGGCGCACGGGCGCGGTCGACGCGCCGATGTTCGAGGCGCAATTCGAGTGCGCCAGGGACCTGGGCCTTGAAGCCTTCGTCGACGGCGAACCGGCCTCGCCGGCGCGGGAGGTATCTCCGGAGCGGGCGGCGGCCAAGGTCAAGGAGCTGGCCCTGGGACTGGGCTCGGACCTCGTGGGCATAGGGCCGCTGCGCCGGGAGTGGGTCTACACGCACGCCGGGCGATCGTTCGGGGACAGGGATGGATACGCGAGGTGGGGGAGCCCCGTCGATCTAAGCGGTCACACGACGGCCATCGCCCTCGGTTTCGCGATGGACTATGACCTGCTTCGATGCGCGCCCGACTTTCCGATTCTCCTCGCGACGGCGAAGGGCTACGGCATGGGGGCGTGGGTATCGGTGCAGCTTGCCCGTTACATCCGAATGCTCGGGTACTCCGCCCGCGCTCATCACATGTACAACTACGGGATTTTGGCCGTGCCGGTCGCGGTCGATTGCGGACTGGGCGAGCTCTCGAGGGCGGGATACCTCATGACCAAGGAGTTCGGCTTGGGGCTCAGGATTGCCGCCGTCACGACGGATATGCCTCTTCTTCACGACCGTCCGGTCGATCTCGCGGTGCAGTCCTTCTGCGACTCTTGCAGGATATGCGCCGAAAACTGCCCGATCGGGGCCATACCGCATGGAGAGAAAAGAGAGTACAACGGGCTGTTGAAATGGAAGCTCGACGAGGAGAAGTGCTACCGCTACTGGCACGCGGTGGGAACGGACTGCTCCCTGTGCATGGTAACCTGCCCCTGGACAAGGCCGAGGAACTGGCTTCACAGGGCCATGTCGTCGGTGGCCGTCATGCCGGGGCGTCACCAGTCATGGATGGCCCAGGCGGAGAAGATCTTCTATGGGGGTTTCAAGACCGCGGCGCGCCCCAAGTTCCTGGAGCCCGGGAATCGATGATGTCCGCGGGGGCCTGTGCCCGCGGGCGTTCCGCGCGACAGGCGGCGACTGGAGCCGGCTTGGTCCGAGGCCGGGAGAGGAACGACGTCGAAGATGACGAAGATGTGGAGCATATTGTCCGCCTTTTTCGTGGTGGCCGCGTGGTGGGCTCACTCGTTTTTCCATGGCGCGGGCGTGGACTTCACCGCGCTTCACTGGGTCGTGCTGCTGGTGTGGCTGATCTGGGTCTTCTTCGGCGCGGCGGTTGTCTGGACCTTCCTGGGCGAGCGTGAGCCCAGGGCCGCCGGCGTCAGCGCCGCCCTGTTCGGCGCGGGCGCGCTCGTGATAGGGGCCGTTCTGCTGGTGATCTTTCGTCTCACATCCGCGTGACCGGAGTCGGCTGATCGACAAGTGGTGTAGTTACAAACTGATACAGAAAGCGGCGGAACAAAACCGGCTTGACAGGGACCCTGTGGCGGGCCATTGTATTTCAGCTCACAACGGGCGTACTCGGCAATGCAATGTTAGGAGGACCGGACGATGATCAGATTATCGAGGCTGACGCTCATAGCTCTGGCGGTCTTTGCGCTTTCCGGAGTCGCGTGTCTCCACGCCGCGGACGGCGACTACCTGGAGAAGCTGCCCCCCTTGCTGGACAGGGAGCTTTTCTTCGGCGACCCGGAGTACTCGGGGGCCCAACTGTCCCCGGACGGCGAGCACATATCGTTTCTCAAGCCGCTGGAGGGCGCCAGAAACGTCTATGTCAAGATGAGAGAGGCCCCCTTCGACGAGGCGAGACCGGTGACGGCCGACGATCGTCCCGTGCTGGGCTACTTCTGGAGCCAGGACTCGAAGTACATCCTCTATGTGCAGGACAAGCTCGGAAACGAGAACTGGCACGTCTACGCAGTCGATCCCTCCGCCGAGCCGAACCCGGAGACCGGTGTCCCGCCGGCGCGGGACCTGACTCCCATAGAGGGGATAACGGCCCGGATATACGCGGTGCCGGAGGACACCCCCAACGAGATGATAGTGGGGATCAACGACAGGGACCCCGCGTATCACGACGTGTACCGGGTTGACATCGCGACCGGCGATCGGGAGCTCCTCATTGAGAACACGCAGAAGGTGGGCGCCTACGTCTACGACCTGGAGGGCGACGTGAGGCTCGCCGTAAGGCAGATGGACGACGGCGGAACGGAGATTCTGAGGATGGACGGGGAGGAGCCGACCCAGATCTACACCTGCGACTGGCAGGAGAGCTGCTTTCCCATACGTTTCCACAAAGACGGCGATCGCTTCTACATGGTCACCAACAAGGGGAAGAACGTCGATCTGGCGCGCCTTGTGCTCATGGACCCCGTCACGGGAGAGGTGGAGCCGATAGAGTCCGACCCCCAGGGGCGGGTGGACTTCGGAAGCGCGGTGTTCAGCGACAAGACGGAGGAGCTGATAGCGACCGTCTACGTGGGCGACAGGACCCGGATATACCCGAAGACAGAGGAGGTCGAGAAGGACCTGGAGTTCTTCGAGGAGAACCTCCCCGAGGGCGAATACGGTCTTGAATCCTCCACCGAGGACATGCGCTACCACCTGGTATCCGTGGGCAGCGACGTCGATCCCGGCTCCATGTACCTCTACGACAGGAAGGAGGAGGACGCCGAGCTGCTTTACAGGTCGAGGCCGGAGCTTCCCTCGGGGCACCTGGCCGAGGTGGAGGCCATCCGCTACGTGGCCCGCGACGGGATGGAGATTCCGGCATACCTTACGCTCCCCAGGGGGGTCGAGCCGGTGGATCTCCCGGTGGTGATCCACCCTCACGGCGGCCCCTGGGCCCGCGACTACTGGGGCTATGACAGCTACGCGCAGTTTCTGGCGAACCGCGGCTATGGCGTCCTTCAGATGAACTTTCGCGGCTCAACGGGCTATGGGAAGGCCTTCCTGAACGCCGGCAACAAGCAGTGGGGCATAGGCTCCATGCAGGACGACATAACGGACGGCGTGAGATACCTCATCGAGCAGGGCATAGCCGACCCCGAGAGGGTCGGGATATTCGGCGGCTCCTACGGCGGCTACGCCACGCTGGCGGGCGTCACCTTCACGCCCGACCTGTACGCGGCGGCCATCCCGTACGTGGCGCCTTCGAACCTGGTGACGCTGATCAAGTCGTTCCCCGCGTACTGGGGCCCGTTCATAAAGAGGTGGTACCTTCGCGTTGGCGACCCCGAGAACCCCGAGGACAAGGTGGACCTCATGGCGCGATCGCCGCTCTTCGAGGCCGACGAGATCGTAACCCCCATGCTGGTCGTGCACGGCCTCAACGACCCGCGCGTCAAGAAGGTCGAGTCCGACCAGCTCGTAGTCGCCCTTCGCGATCGCGGGATCACCGTTGAATACCTCGTCGCCCCCGACGAAGGCCACGGCTTCAGGGCGCCCGAGAACCGCATGGCCCTCGCCGCCGCCGCCGAGAGGTTTCTTGCGAAGCACCTGGGGGGCAGATATCAGGAGGAGATGCCTCCGGAGGTCGAGGCCAAGCTGGAGGAGCTGACGGAGGATGTGTCCTCCGTCGAGCTTCCCGACGAGACGCTCTCAGCCTACGCGGAGACAGCGCCCCTGCCCGGTTTCAGCTCCGAGCTGGTGGGCGCCATGACGCTCACTTACGAGGCCGAGGTGACAATGGGAGATCAGGTGGTCGAGCTCGACGTAAAGCGCGACGTCAAGAAGAGCTGGTTCGACGGAGATCCGGCCTGGATCATAGAGACCAGGACGACTTCGCCGGCCGGCGCCGTGGTGGACACTTTCTACGTGCACAGGGAGAGCTTCCGTCCCATGATGCGCACGACCAGACAAGGCGGCATGAAGGCCGACGTTACCTTCTCGGACGGGTCGATAAACGGGATGCTCAACATGAGCGGCAACGAGATGCCCCTGGACATAGACCTAGCCGCTCCCGTGCTGGGTGACGGCGGCGCGCTCGAGCTGGCCCTCGGGGCCCTGCCCCTTGCGGACGGATACCAGACAACCCTGCGGGCCTTCGACTCGACTATCTACGAGGCGCGGCCTTGGTCGATCACGGTTTCAGGGCCGGAGGAGGTCAACATAGACGCCGGGTCCTTCGATGCGTACAAGGTGGTCATGGCGCCGCTCGACGGCGCCACTGATTCCTCGATCCTCTACGTGCGCGCCGATGCGCCCCGCTACGTGGTGATGAAGGTCGGCACCATGCACGCAAGGGCGGGCGGCGGAAGCTTCACCATGAAACTGACCGGGCATGAGATGGCGGAGTAGGGGTGCTATTGAATGAACACAGCACAGCGCGAAGAACCGCCTGGGCGATAATAATAGTCAAAGTAATCGCGCTGGCCGCGCTCGCCGCCTTGTCGCTCAGGGCGTCGCTGCTTCCCTATGACATGGTGAAGGCCAGGCTCGACTCCATGGCGGCCGACAGGATGGCCGAGGAGTTCGACGCGGCGGCCTTCTCCGAGCTCGTCTCCAGGCTCCGCGCGTTCGGGGTCGCGCTCATCGTCGTCGCCGCTCTGATCGTCATTTTCCGCAGGCCGCTTAGCAGATGGCTCGAAGGCCTCTTTCTCTCCCTGGGGACGCTTTGGCGCGACTTCCGGGAGGCCTGCGTTCTGAGCCGGGAGGGTCGGTTTCACGTGATCGCCTTCTGGACAGTGACGGCGGCAGCCCTGGCGTTGAGACTTCTGTTTATCAATCAGCCCATAAGGTACGACGAGGCGCATTCTTTCATGTACTACGCGTCACGTCCGATCGTGGTGGGCCTATCCAACTACGCCTCGGTGAACAATCACCTCTTTCACACGCTACTTGTCCACATCTCCTATTCCATCTTTGGAAACGAGGAGTGGGCGTTGAGGCTTCCCGCGCTTGTTGCGGGTCTGCTGCTCGTGCCCGCGACTTACATGGCGGCTCGGATGCTCTACGACAAGAACGCCGCGATACTGGCCGCCTCGCTGGTCGCCGCCTCGTCCGCGCTGATCGAGTTCTCCACGAACGCGAGGGGCTACTCGCTCATCTGCCTCGTATTCATGCTTCTTCTCTCGCTCGCGGTGTACCTCAAGAATAGGGGAGGGACCGGGGGCTGGGTTCTCTTCACCGTCCTCTCGGCGGTGGGGTTCTATACGATTCCCGTGATGCTCTATCCCTTCGGGATAGTGTGCGTCTGGCTTTTCCTCTCGGCTGTGTTCAAGGATACGCGGACCGCGCCGGCGCCCTTCATAAGAAACCTTGTCCTGGCGGGGCTTTTCGCGGCCGCCATAACGCTGATTCTCTACACGCCCGTCTTCGTGGCGTCCGGCTTCGAGGCGGTGTTCGGCATTCCCTCCCTGGCGGCCGAGGCGGCGGGGGGCTGGCGGGGGTTCGCCTCCGGGATCGTGCTGAGAGTGGAGGCCTTCTGGGCGCAGTGGAACCGCGACTTCCCGGCGTCGGTCGGCGCAATCCTGGCGGCGGGGTTCGTGATATCGCTGGTGCTGCACCGCAGCCTGGCAAGACACAAGGTGCCGCTCATCATAGCCGTGCTCTTTTGGGTTGTGCCCGTGCTCGTGATCATGCGCGCGCTGCCCTGGCCGCGCGTGTGGCTGTACTTGCTGCCGCTTTACTTCATCGTCGTCTCCGCCGGTCTGGCGTTCCTATTCGGGGTCACGGCGATGTTGCTTCGCCGGAGGCCCTCCACGATCTGCGCGATCATGGCCCTCCACGTCGTGATAGGAATAGGCGCGAGCGTGGCCTACAGCCGTTCCGTCTACTACTCCGAGGAGACGGGCACGCTGAGAAACGCGGAGGAGATAGCCCTCACCTTCGGCCCGGAGCTGGGGCCAAGGGACAAGCTGCTCGCCTTCGCTCCGGCCGGCGCGCCGCTGCTCTACTACTTCAAGAAGCACGACATCCCGACCGAGAGGCTGGTCGCCGAGGACCGCGACCGCTGGCAGAAGGTCTACGTGGTGGTCGACGTCCCCACGCACGATCTCGACTGGGTGCTCTCAAGGACCCGCCTGGACGTGGACTCCTACCGCGAGCCCGAGCTGGTCGAAGAGTACGAATTCGCGGAGATATACCTCTTCGAGAGACGGTAGATCCTGTGCGCCGGATGCTGTTATATCGGGACAATGCCTCTTTTATGTGCTGCTCCCGTGATGAGCGCGGCGGTTTCTGGTCCATCGTCTCAGCCGGTTCATCTCACGACGATTAGCTTGCTTGCCAACGACCTGCCGTCGAAATTTGGATTGAGACAATAGAACCGAATGAAACCGGCTGTCTGCGGGACCCACGCCGTCCCACTGAGCCTTCTGTATTCCCGCTATGGGGGCCCACGACAAGAGCCCAAGAATTCTTAACCTTACGTCAAAGACTCTGATGAAAGCGTCTTCCACGGGCACGGCGCTAAGATATTACTCTCTTGCCACACAAGCATATTAGTGATATAATACACGTGCCTCGGATTCGCGGAGGCATTGTGAGGTTGTCGAGATCCAACGCAAACGGCCCTGGAGGCGGAAGCAGATTCGAGGGGAGTGCTTTGTATGCTGCACCACGTGCAAAGGCAAGGCCGTGTGCCAGCACTAGCCAATTAATATCAATGGTCCATAAGTTCAGCTGATACTTGAGAGCGTCAGAAAGTAAGCGCTTTAAGTCGCCGTCTGCTCTGCGGCTTTGTGATTGCGAGGCAATGATGGAGGCTGCCAGGTCGTGGTCTTGTGTCGCAGTATCGCTGTGTTCATTTATAGTGTGCGCTGTGTCCTGCGGATTGCCGGCCATCGTAGAAGGCGGATCTACCAGATTGTCACTCCATACAACCAGAAGTCCTACAGACAACAAGGGCGATTGGACTGATGGAGCGGGCGCTTATGGCGACGCAGGAACAAGTGCAGTATCAGTTGAAACCAATGCGTTCCATGAGTTCTTCGATTTCAACTTTGATTTGCCACAACAAGCATTGATAACCGGCATTGTAGTAGAGGATGATAGCTGGTATTCCGGACACATTGCTCAGCCGGAAATTACGATACTACTCTCCTGGGATGGGGGCTATAACTGGACAAGTGGCGTCTCGCATTCGCTTGAGAGCGCGGAGCTCACGTATCCAACAGGCTCGCCAACAGGTACATGGGGCGAGAAATGGCTGCCCGGCGAGCTTAACAGTAGTGACTTTAGAGTTGCAGTAAAGTCAGCCTCGGGCCTTATTGTCCAAGGAAGCAGCTTTAGACTGGACTGGATCAGGGTGACTATACACTATACGGTACCCTTTGATGATACTCCTCCGCTCTTGCAACTCCAAAGTCCTAGACCGGAGGTGTACAGATGCGGGTTGGGCATCCCGATAAGGTATTCTGTGTCGGACAACATATCTGTGGATAAGTGCTGGTATACAATCGACGGCAGCAATGCAACTTCTCTGCCCGCCTGCGACGGAACCACACTGGACGTTAGAGAAGGGCATCATAGGCTCGATGTATATGCGAGGGACTGGTGCGGAAACGTGCAGCACGGCTGCGTAAGCTTTACGGTAGATTCCGCCCCTGAGCAACCCATCCTAGCAATTTATGACAGGTCCATGCCCGGAAACTATTATGATCACTACATAAGTGAGATAATGAAGGTGGAGGGAGTAATGGGCTTTCAAGTTGTGGATCTGTCTGATTACAGAAGTGGCTCCTATCCCCTGACGAAGTATGACGTCATCATTGTACTGGCAACATCCACGCTTACTCGGAATGAGACATCTGAGCTCGATGCATATGTCGCAGGTGGCGGGTCGCTCATAGGTATAAAACCCAACCCACAGCTTGCGGATCTCTTTGGAGTTGTGGCGCTGAACACCGCTATGGCTGGCGGATATGTAGCAGTTGACACTAGTACGGCGATTGGAAGAGGTATCGAACTCCAGCCGATACAGTATCATTCGGACGCTGATCTATACCATTTGAACGGTGCCCATGCCCTTGCATGGATTTGCGAGAGACGAGACCGGCCAACGGAACATCCGGCAGTGACAGTTAACAATTACGGGGCAGGTAATACCGTGCTTTTCACCTATCCGCTTGTAAAGACGGTTGTTCTATTACATCAGGGGAATGATGAATTGCCCGACTTGACCGACGCCGACGGAGACGGAATATATCGACCACAAGACTACTTCGCAAATGGCTTCTATGACCCAGTGAATGCGACGATTCCGCAGGCGGATGAGCATCAATCACTTCTGGTGAACTCAGTGTATCACTTGATGTCTGATAAGATGCCCGTGCCGAGGCTCTGGTATTTGCCGGGTGGCGCAAAGGCAATGTGTTTGATACAAAGCGACTCGGGCGGGGATGATGGTGGACGAGATGTCGAGCTAGAGTTCCACTCGAACATTGTGGAGACCTACGGCGGCCGCTCGCATTACAACATTCTTGATCTCGACATGAGCGTTCGGCAGTGGGCGGTCTTGATCAACGACGAGCACACCGTGTCCCCCCATGTGTATGTTGGTGACAGGCCATCACTTGATTCAATGAGAAGTGGAATTAGGCGGGACGTAAATGACTTCCTTAGAAAGTATGGGCGAATGGGCAGAACGCAGGTCACCCATAGCAACGTATTCCCGGGGTACTGGGAGAGTGCGAAGTACTTCTCTGATTGTGGACTTAAGATGAGTACACAGAATGGTGCGCCCATCAAAGATTATCCTCACTACGGGTACATGATGGGATCGGCGTTGCCTTTCAGGATTGTCAAGAATGAGGAGGGCAATGACATCGTTGATGCATATCAACTGCCAATAGTGATGTCGGACATGGTCATGATTGAATATGGCAATTACACGGAGTCGGAAGCAATGGAAATAGTCGAGAATCTATTGGATGACTTGGTTAATAACTATCATGGCGTGGCAAGGCTGAATTTCCATGCAAATGGTGTCTATAGCAATAATGGGCATTATGAGACGCGATGGTTTACTTCTTGCCTGGAGCTATGTAGGGATAAGTCAATACCTATGCTGTCTTCCGATCGGTTCTATCATTTCTGGATGGATCGGATGACAACCGAGTTTCATGACATCCGGTATGATGACAGTCTATTCACCTGCCGGATCATAGGAGCGCCAGATTCGGCAAGGCTGGCGGTTCCGAGCGAGCTCAGTGAACTAAGAGTCGATTGTATAGAGGTCGACTCAGATGAGACTGGTTATGAGGTTGTCGAAATAGATGGGCGATACTACGCCATGTTTGCGATTAGCGCGCCAGATTGTAATGTAGCTGTTCATTATAGGTCGTCTGAGTCGGTGTCAGGGCAGGCTTGTCGTTTGTTACAGAATGTGCCGAATCCGTTCTGTGCGCCGAGTGGCACTAATATTCGTTATGAAGCTGAGAAGAATGGCGAAGTGGAGATTCTGATCTTCGACGCCGCCGGGCGCCTGGTGGGTACACTATGCGACAGGGCGCGGGAAGGCATTAACGCTGTCTTCTGGTCAGGCATTAGGCAAAACGGAGATTACGTCGCCCCTGGCGTTTACTTCTATCAGCTGAATGCTGAAGGTTTCCATGGACAGCGGAAGATGATACTGGTGTACTGAGCGGGCGTAGTATGCTTGACACCAATTGAAGGAGCGATCGCTCTGCCGTCTTATTGAAACCATGCTGCCTAGAGGACGTCCTTGTGTTCGCGGGTTTCAATGCACGGTGGGCCGGGGCGGTGCTGGACTGGGCAATACTTCGCGGCGAGGCTATCGCCGCACGAGGTGCGCCACCAAGGCGAGGGCGAGCGCGAAGAAGGTAAAGACCGAGGCGAAGGCGGGAAGGGGATACATCCAGATCCCAGGCCTGGAGATGGATGCCGTGCGCTCCTCCCCGATCGTATGCTCGAGCACCCAGTGGATCGCGGGCAGCACCACGGGGATCTTCTTCCAGTTCATGAGCGCGTAGTTGTCGTAGTCGAATACCTCATATGGGTACGCCGTGTTGGCCCGCGCGTTACGCATGAATAGCGCCCTGTCCTCGCGCAGCTCCTCGGCCGTGGCGGGCGTGCCGTCCGCGTGCTTGAAGACTATCCCGTAGAGAGGATCGGCGACGGCCCAGCGGCGGTCTATATTCGCGTTTACCACGGCGTGGATTCTATGGTCCAGGCTGTCCTGCAAAATGAGCGACCGCGAGGGTATCTTGTGGGCGTCGAGAAGCGCCATCACCACCCGCGAGGAGCTCCCGCAGCCCCCCCTGTAGTCGCATCCGTACTCGATGACGTCCCTCGCGCTGGGATGGAACGGGTTGAGCTTGTAGTAGAGCTTTACCCAGGTTGACGGAAGATCGTCATAGCCCGGTCTCTCGAGGTCGTGATAGGCGAACTCCACGAACTTCTCCAGGACCTGCCGGTCGCTGAGGTTCTGGTAGCTCACTATCTCGTCCGCCAGCGCTTCGAAGAACTTCTTGTCCGAGACATAGGACATGACGGCCAGGGCGTCCACGGCGAGGGCGACCACGACCAGCCAAAGGCCGACCCGCCGCCAGTCTATGCCGTTCTTGCGCTCGGGCGGGCCGTTGCCGGGGGTCAAGGGCTTCTCGTGGGCCATGCGGGGGCGATTGTCGGACCTGCGTGCCAATGTGAGCGATCACCCCCTTAAGTGCTTCTTGAGGGCTCGGGCGACGTCGGCCACGTCGCCCTCCGTCATTCTGGGGTACAGGGGCAGCGAAAAGACCCTCTTGAAGACCTCCTCGGTCACGGGCAGGGGCATTTTGGGGTACTCGCGCCTGTAGTAGGGCTGCATGTGGACGGGGAAGAAGTGCACGGATGTGCCTATGTTCTCCTCCCGCAGGAGCTCGAGCAGCCGGTCCCTGGCCACTGGCGCGCCCTCGCTCAACAGAACGGGAAAAAGGTGCCTCGCGTGCCGGCCCTGGGGCGGATCGGGCGGAAGGATGAGTGTCTCCAGGCCCGCGAGCTCGTTTCGGTAAACCGACCAGAGCTTCTCCCTGGCGGCCAGGAACTCGTCGATTCGCTCAAGCTGGCGGACCCCGAGGGCGGCCTCCAGGTCCGTGGTGTTGTACTTGTAGCCCGGCACCGCGACCTGGTACTGCCACGCGGCGCTCGAGGTGTATCTCTCCCACGCGTCGCGGGTCATGCCGTGCAGGCTCAGGAGCCTTATCCTCTCGGCGAGCTCCTCGTTCGCCGTCGTGACCGCGCCTCCCTCGCCGGTGGTTATCGTCTTCGTCGGATAGAAGCTGAAGCAGGTGGCGTCACCGATCGATCCGATCATGGCGCTCTTGTATTGCGCTCCCAGCGCGTGCGCGGCGTCCTCGACCACGGATACGCCGTTGTCGCGCGCGGTGTGAGCTATCGGCTCCATGTCGCAGGGATAGCCCGCGTAGTGTACGGGTATGACGACCCTTGTCTTGGGGGATACTTTGCGGGCGAAGTCCTGGGGGTCCATGGTGAGGCTGACGGGATCGACGTCGGCGAAGACGGGGACCGCGCCGCAATGGACTATCACGTTTACGGTGGAGCAGAAGGTGAGGCTCGGGACTATCACCTCGTCACGATGCCCAACGCCCAGCGCAACCAACGAGAGATGAAGGGCCGCCGTGCACGAGCTGACGGCCACGGCGTGGCCGGCGTCCACGTACTCGGCCAGGGCGCCCTCGAAGCGCTTCGCCACGGATCCGGCGGTCAGCCATCCGGAGTCCAGCACGGCCAGTATCTCGTCCTTCTCCCTTTGACCTATGGTCGGCAGGCAGAAGGGCAGAAACTCGTCCCTCACTGGTGCGCCTTCACGGCGGGGTTCACTCTCGGTGCGATCGGCCATCTCGTCTCTTTTCCGGAACGGGCGGACAGGCCGGCTAGTCCTGCCCCTTCCCGGAGTAGTAGCGCAACAGCTTGGAGGTCGCCCTCAGGACGCCCTCCATGTCCTCCTCGTTCATCTTGGGATACATGGGAAGCGAGATGATCCTGTCCGTCAGGTACGCGGCGTTGGGGAAGTCCTCCGGCTTGAAGCTGAAGGTCTCTCTGTAATAGCCCTGCATGTGGAGCGATCTGAAGTGGATGCCCGTGCCCACGTTCTCGACCTTGAGGCCGGTCATGAAGGCGTCGCGGTCCACGGAGAGCTTGTCGGTGTCCAAGGTGACTATGAACAGGTGCCACGCGTGGCGGATGTCGGGATGATCCTTGGGCAGCGACAGGTAGTCGGCCTGCTCGGCGAGCCCCTGTGTGTAGAACTCGGCCATCGACGCCCTCTTTTTGATGAACTTCTCGAGCTTCGGAAGCTGGTGTATGCCCAGGGCCGCCTGTACGTCCGTCATGTTGTACTTGTAGCCCGGGACCACGACCTCCCAGTGCTGCGAGCCCGAGGCCGAGTACCTCTTCCAGGCGTCCTTGGTTATCCCGTGCAGGCTCAGTATCCTTATCTTCTCGGCCAGCTCTCCGTCGTCCGTCGCGATGAGGCCGCCCTCGATGGTGGTCATGTTCTTTATGGGATAGAAGCTGAAGCACGCGGCCTTGCTTATGGTCCCTATCCTGCGCCCCTTGTAGGCCGCGCCTATGGCATGGGCCGCGTCCTCGACCACCTCCAGCCCGTGCTTTTGCGCAATGGCGCCTATCCGGTCCATGTCGCAGGGGTGGCCGGCCATGTGCACGGGCACTATGGCCTTCGTCTTCTTGTTTATCTTCTCCTCAATCAGATCGGGATTGATGTTGAGTGTGTCCCTCTCGACGTCCACGAAGACCGGCTTCGCCCCGAGATGGACTATGACGTTGGCCGTCGCCGGCCAGGTTATGGGCGTGGTTATTACCTCGTCGCCGGGGCCTATGCCCAGGGCGGCCAGCGTTATGTGAAGCGCCCCGGTGCAGGAGTTGACGGCGACGGCGTGCTCGCAGCCCAGGTACTCGCGGGCCATGCCCTCGAACTTCTGAGTGCGCGGCCCGGTGGTGAGCCACCCGGACCTGAGGGTGTCTATTACCTCGCGCTCCTCCTCCTCGCCCACGAGCGGCAGGCAGAAGGGCACGAACTCGTCGCAGGCGGGCTCGCCGCCCATTGTGGCCGGCGTCTCGACCAGCTCCTTCAGCAACCTTATGTTGTAGTAGCGCGAGCTTTGCGGGTCCGGTATCTGCCCGCCCACCAGCGCCTCGTGTATTTCCTTGACGCTCTCCTCGACCGTCCATGACGGCTCCATGCCCAGGAGCTTGGTCATCTTGTCGAAGTTGACGTGGTACGTCCTGCGGTCGGCGTCCCCCGGGGCCACCTCCAGATCGGCGTCGGGCAGAAGCGACCGGATCAGGGCCGCCAGGTCGCAGATCTGGTAGTTGAGCTTGTTGGTCCCTATGTTTATCGCCTCACAGGAGAGGTTCTCGTGGCGCTCGAGCGCCGCTATGAAGGCGTCCGCGCTGTCCTCTATGTGCAGGAACGGCCTCCATTGCTTGCCGCCGCCCAGCACGTAGATCTTCTTGTTCACGGTGCCGTGAAGGACCATAACGTTTACCGCAAGGTCGAAGCGCATCCTGGGGGAAAGCCCGAAGAGCGTGGCCTGTCTCATGTGCACCGGGCAGAAGGAGTCATCGGCCATCGCGTTCAGGTCCTTCTCGGTGCGCGCCTTGACCTCCGCGTAGAGCGACACGGGCCTCAGCGGTGACGACTCTTTCAACTCGCCCATGCCCGCGCCGTAAACGCTGCACGAGGAGGCGAAAATGAAGGGCTTGACTCTCATCTCCTTCGCCCTGAAGGCGAGGTTCATGGAGGCGCGGTAGTTGACGCGCTCGGTCATCTCGGGCCTGAGGTCGCACGAGGGATCGTTCGCGAGCCCGGCCAGGTGGATGAGGCCGCCAACGTCGTCGAATAAGCCCGGGTGCTCGTCCAGCCGGGCTATGTCGCCCTTTATCAGCTCGAAGTCTTCGTTTGCGACAAGATGCTTGACCGTCTCCTCTCCGAACAGCATGCGGTCGAACGCTCGAACTTGATATCCTTTTTCGAGCAGCTTCCTGCATATGATGGTGCCCAGGTAGCCGGCGCCACCCGTGACGAGTATCCTCTTCTTCATACGATCGAGCCTCCAGGTTGCGTTACAGCCCGCCTCGCGGCGGGAAGTGCCTCTGCGGATCACCCCGGCGGCGCTTCCGCTCCAAGGCGCACTCTACTTGAGCCAGCGGTGGTAATTGTACCTGCTGCCCACCAGTCGCCAGCCCAGCGTGGTCAGCGCGCGCTGGGTGGGATAGTTCCTGATGTTGGTGGGGCCTTCTATCAGATCGACCCTGTTTCCCACCCAATTCATGCCCGCGGCGGTCATGCCCTTGAACACGCCCAGGCTTCTGTACTCGGGAAGAACCGCGCCGAGATCGTACTTCGCTATTCTAACGCCGATCGAATCGTGAGTGCTCTTGGCGAATTTCCAGGTGCCGAAGCCGATCAGCTTGTCGCCGTCCAGGGCCACGAAGACCTGGTCGGCGTACCCGCGGCACGAGTTCTTGACCCACTCGCGGTGCACGTTCTTCGCCCGGTCCGGCGGGATCCTCTCGTCCAGCGTGTATCTGTCGAAGTGGTCGGCGAAGCCTGTCACGGCGAGGTTTTGTATCTCGGGCACGTCGGACTCCTCGAAGGGCCTGTACGTGAAAGCGTCGCTCAGCGGAGGCAGACTTCTGCGGGCCACGTCGAAGCCGTAGAAGATGAGCGTGGACATGTGCTCGAAGCCCGCCAGGCCCAGGGAGCGCACCATGTAATGGGCCACCGGGTCCGTCTTGGCCACGAGCAGCTCTCCGCCCTCCGAGGCGCAAAGCTCTACGGCGAAGTCGACGAGCTTGTCCGCTATCTCGTCCTGCGCCGGCCCGTCCGGCACTATGAGATCCTTTATGGAGAAGCAATTGATGCCGAGGACCTCGTTGTCCCAGGGCAGCGGTTCGATCGCCAACAGCCCCCGGGGACGGTCCTCGACCATCGCGCCGAAGACCCGGGCCTTCTCCGCGGATACCGCCTCCGCCGTCTTGTCGTAGTGGTACTTGGCGAGTTTCTCCCGCGCGAGGTGCTCGAAGTACTGGAACGGAAGGTTCCCCGAGGAGGCTATAAGCTCCTCGGTGTCCTTGAGCCCCGTGTATCCTATCTGCTCCACGGATATGCTTGCCATCTCAATCCCCTCCTTCAATCGGCTCGGGGCCGGCGGCCACCGGCTCAGGCGACGCCTCTTTCGCCCTCTCCATAACGGTCCGGGCGGCCTTGAAACCCTCCTCCATGCTCTGGTCCATGTTCAGGTAGGCGAAAGATCCCTGACGGCCGACGGTTAGAAGGTTCGAATACGCGCTCAAATACTTCATTATATCCGGGAAGTTCTTCTCGTACTCGAGATCTGCTATAGGATAAGCGTAGGGCAGTTTGGTGAGGAAGTACGTCTCGACGTCCGCCCTCTTAACAAGGCGCAACTTCTCCAGGCCCTCTATACAGCGTTCAAACACCTTTTTCTCCGACGCGTTCCAGATCTCATCCCCCTCGAAACAGGTCGTCTCGAGGCACAGGACGGTCTTGCCGCGGGGCATGAGCTTGGGGGTGAGGTTCTTGAATTCCGAGAATCTGTTGAAGAATATGTCGTCGGACGAATAGTACACCCACTGGTAGGGGGATACCTGTCTCTTCCTGACCAGTATGTACATGATGACCATGGAGCGGTACTTGAGGCCCCGCACCTTCTTCAGAAGATCCAGGGGCGGCTCGGGCACGAGCGTCTCGGCCATCTTGTTTATGGGGATGGTGGATATCACGTAATCGCCGTAAGCCTTCGAAGGGCCTTCGGGCGTCTTGACGGACACGGACCTCGCCAGGCCCCTGTCGCAGTAGATTGCCGTGGCCTCAGCGTTGAGCCTTATGACGCCTCCGAGCTCCCGCACCCGCTCCGCGACCTTGTCCCACATCAGCTTGGCGCCCTTCTCCGTGTAGAAAAAGACGTCCCTGTAGGGCGAATGGGAGTGCTCGTCGCTCTCGTCCTTCTGCCCCTTGCCCAGGAGCGCCTTTTTCAGAACCGCCCACAGACTCAGCGACGGTATCCTCTGCGAGGCCCAGGTCAGAGTGAGCTCACTGGGCGGGATTCCCCAGACCTTTTCCGTATAAGGGCCGAAGTAGATGTCGTACAGGCGCCTGCCGAACCTGTTGGCGACCCAGTCCTCGAAATTGTACTCCGGGCCGCCCATCCTCATGCGCCGGCCGAGCCTGGTCCTCAGGAAGTTGACGAAGCAGAGGAAGGACACGTAGGGGTTGAGACCGAAAAAGATGTCCTTGGCCTTCAATGGGTAGTCGAAGTACCTGCCCTGAAAGTGGATGGCGGCCTTGCGGCGCAGGCGAATGAAATCATCGCCCATGAGCTCAACCATGCGCTGGACTATCGCCTCGTTTTCGGCGTTGGACCTGTGGAACCCATGCGTCCCATAGTCCAGGATGCAGCCCGCTCTCTCGAAGCTCGACGACATCCCGCCTACCACGGGCTCCTTCTCCAGCAGCTCCACGGCGGTCCCGGACTCAGCCAGCTCCCATGCGGCGGCCAGGCCCGCGGGCCCGCCGCCCAGAACGATCACCTTCATGTCGTATCCCCCTCAGCCCTTCCTTTCCAGACGCCCGTCCTGGAGGCCAGCCACAGAAAACCGAACGAGGCGAGGATGATGGAGCAGGGCTCCGTGGGTATTCTATATCTTATGGTAGTATGGAAGACGGAGTATCCCAGGGCGAAGAAGATGGGAACCGCCGCGAGAAGAAGTCCGCGACGGGCCCTGAAGAGCGAAACCGCCGCGCCCAGGAGCCCGAAGACCAGCACAGGGGCATAGGTCATCGCGGCCACTATCGCGTTCCTGTCGATGGTGTGGGGGTTGTCCGAGAAGGTGGACGGAACCGGGCTGAAGAAGTTCCTGAACTTTTTCAGGTACATCAACGCGAATCTGCCCGGATCGCGCGACACGTACTCCTTGAATCGCCTCATATATATCTCGTCCTCGGTCGGGCCTTGCGGGTCGGCCATGGCCTCGGCCCTTACCTCGTCCTTTATCTCGAACGCCATCGCCCTAGTGCCCTCCTTGTCGTCCGGGTCCGCCCAGGGGTTGTTGTGCAGATAGAGGAGCTGATTGCCGAGAGTGGCGATGAAGATGAACCTGTCCTCGACGATGTAGTTTCTCACGGTCCAGGGAACGATCATCAGAAGCGCGAAGAGTCCAAGCAAAACCCCGTCCTTGACGGCGGGAGTTATACGCCGGTCCTTCATCGCAAGCAGCCATGTCCCGGCGATCGGCAGAAACACGAGAAAGAGGGGGACGGCGAGGGCGCCCAGCCCGAGCAGAAGGCCCGCAAGAATAAGATAGCGCCTCGCCGCGGTGTCCCTGTACAGAACGAGAAGCAGCAGGACGCCGAGTATGAGGAACGTCTCCAAGGCCTGGGGCATGACCATGCCGGTGACATAGATCAGCAGCGGGTAGAAGGCCGCGTAGACCGCCGCCAGTAACGCGACCGGTCTTGAGAAAAGCCGTCCGGCGACGGCGTAGGTCAGAGCGCAGGCCAGCGCCCCGATGGACGCCTGAAAGGCCCGAATCGCGACAAGGCTCTCTCCGAAGACCGCCCTTACGGCCGCGAGGAAATAGACGTAGCCCGGGGGCTTGTAGCTCCCGGCAAGGTACCACTTTCCCTTGTCGAGGATCTGCGAGACGCCCTTCAAATACTGGTGCTCGTCGGACCAAAAGAGCTTGTCCTCCAAAGTCAGGCAAAACGCCAGGCGCAACGCCAGCGCGAGGCCGAAGATCGAGAGCAGTGCCGCCAGATCTGCGCGTGACCTGTAGCGGTCGAGCAAGTCAATATACCTCGTTATCGTTCGTTCGATTCGGCGCGCCGCAGCCCCGTCCGTGCCGCGCCGGGCCCGGCCCGGCCGACGGCGCCCTCGCCGTCCGGTGAATGGCCAGCCGGCGGCGGATCGCCCGGCAATTGCACAACGCCCGGGAAATCCCGACGACAGAAGAGGTTCTCCCGGGCCACCTGCGGGACGGAATTCAGTGTCAACACGAATGGTATCAATGGAGTTATCGGCCTGTCAACGCCACATCAAAACGCCGGAATGGCACCGCGGAGGCGCGTATCCGCGCCCCACCGGGCCGGGCCCCAAGCTAGTCCACGTAGCCGAGGCTTCTGAGGCGCTCGAGCTCCTCCGAGGAAGGGGCGCTCTCACGGTCCGCCCTGGTCGCCTCGGCGCCGTAGTCGGTTATGAGAAGACCGGGATGATCGGCCACGTAGCCCCGGTCCATGCCCTCGACCAGGACTCGGCCCTGCATGTAGTCGGCACAGGGCAGACCGAGGAGATAGAGCATGGTCTGGCACAGGTCCAACGTCGTCGCCCTGTCCACGATACCCAGGGCCTTGGCGCAGCTCATGATGGGATCGAGCCGTTCCTTGCGGCCGAGGACACGCTGCATTACGTCCGAGAGGGGCGTCTCGACCGTGGGACGGGTGAACACAGGCCCCCTCTTGAAGGGAAGGCCCCTGGCGAACAGAGTACCGCGCGGATGGTGGGCGCCGGTGACGTCTCCCTTCATGGCCAGGACATCGGTCAGCGGTATGGTCCGGTCCCCGATCGCGAGCACGTCATCGACCTCGGCCCCCCGGGTGTACGCGGATAGGTGGATGATCACATCCGAGCGGGCAAGGGGCTCCTTGAACGCCGGGTTCTTCTCCATCGTCGGCGTGTGAACCGCGGGAAAGAGCGGTCTTCCCGCTTCTTTCAATCGGACCGCGCGCAGCTTCTCCATGACGTAGTCGAGAGCCTCGTCGTAAGAGCTTCCCGCCCCCGGGAAGCTTCCCACCGCCGTACGGTTTATTTGGATCCCGGTGGCGCCCATGTTTGTGTCCGAGCCCCGGGGCCAGTAGGCGAGGGTCGCCGAGGTGTCTATCTCCGCCGATGCCGTGTAGGTCAGAAGGCCCATCTCGGCCAGAAGATCGTTGACGGCCAGATGGCACTCGGGCGCCGTTGCGGACTCCATCCCGTGGTCGGAGGCCACGATCACCACGGTATTGGCGTCTTCGATGGAGTTGAGGTGCGCGAACATGCCCTCGACGTTTTCCCAGTGGTCCCGGATGACGTCGCTCTTTGCGGCGATGTCCGCCTCGCTCGGCTCGAGCGGCGTTCCTTCGAAGTCCTCGGGGTACATGAAGGACCAGTACCTGTGCTCCACGTCGTCCGTCGAATGAGTGTACACGGTGAAGAATGAAAAGGCCGGGTCGCTGTACTTCTTGAAAAGCTCGGTCAGCACCGCGATCTCATAGTTCAAGTCGCGCGCGTGCTGGTCCGCGCCTTCCGCGGGCGGCACCGACTCGATCAGCTCTGTTACTTCCGGGATGAGCGACGGCGGCCACACCTTCTCCTCATAAGGGATCGCCCCCACCGGGACCATTCTGGTCAGGTTGATTCCAAGAACCTGCTCGGGGGGATAGGCGACCATGTAGTTTATGAGCCCGGTGGCGAGCCCGGCTTTGTTCGCTATGTTCCATAAGGCGGGCACTTTCCTGTGATGGCTTCCGGCCATGTAAGTGCCCTCCTCGCCGCTTACGGTGTACGAGACGATACCGTGCACGTTTCTCTTCACCCCGGTGGCCATGGTGGTCCAGACGGAGGGGGAGAACGCCTTGCCGTAGACCTGAATGGGCCCGTAGGCGGATTCCTCCAGGAACCTCTTCATCTCGGGGAGCTTTCCCTCCGCCAGCATGGGCGCGAGCACCGTCCAGGTTGCCCCGTCCAGCCCTACGAAGATCACCCGGAGGTCGCCGGCTCGCGGGCCGGCCATGTTGTCGACCCGCGTCCAGTCGACGCGCCCGTGAAGAAGGTGCATCTGCGTCCAGGTCAGCGCGGCCACCGCCACCGCGGCGATCACGAAGGCGACGTGGGCTTTGCGCCCCCAACGCCGGCAGGCGCGGCCGTAGAAGACGAGGGTGAGCACAATGGCGACGGCGAGGCCTATCGCGGCGCATATGAGCAGCGATTTCTGGATGAAGGCGATCCGGTAAGGGTCATAGAGCGCCACGTTTCTGGGGACATTTATCTGCCATCGCGCGTTTACGAATGCGAACGGGACAAGGGCCGCGAAAGGCAGAATGAGCAGCACCCAGAAGAGCCTCCGGCGCAGAGGCGGAATGATCCTGCCCGGCAGCCAGAGGAGGATCCCCAGGACCAGGCCCAGCGCACCGGCCAGAAGGGCGTATACGGCCACGGTGTAAGCGTAGGCATGCAAACCTTGCGCGAGGCCGAAGATGTACGGAGAGGTCTCTTCCGCGTACACGAAGAACGAGGCGACCGAGAAAAGCACGCCCGAATAAACCCCGGCCATGAAGCCGTGCCATGCTCGCGAGGACGCCGACGGTGAGGACTTGTCCTTGTCATTCAATTGACGGAAATCTCCTGTCAGGATGTGATGCAGACGCGGTTTCGCCCAGGGGGACCGGAGGGCTCTCAATCAAAACCATTATATCACCTTGGAAGCAGCATCGTCAAAGGACGTGTGTGTTTGAGCGCCGATGGCTGCTATAATCGATTGCGTGCGGGCCGCGCGGCGTTCGCGAGCGCCGACACGGCTGCCCCGGGCGTGAGCCGGGCGGGGCCGGCCGATGGCCCGTTTTGGTGGCGCTCATTCGACAGAGGCGTCGTGCGGCAGGACCGTCGCCGTCGCGCCGAAGGTCGCACGCGCCCGGCCGATAATGATTCCGGGGGGCTTCCAACCGATGAAATTAGGTTAGTGATGTGTGGAATAGCAGGCATATACAACTACAGATCCTCGGCCCCCGTGGGGGAGGAGACCCTGCGCGCCATGGCCGATTCCCAGATCCACAGGGGGCCGGACGACGAGGGCTTCTACTTGGACGGGGGCCTGGGGCTCGCCTTTCGCAGGCTCAGCATCATAGATCTCGAAAAGGGCGCCCAGCCGATCTCCAACGAGGACGGCACCGTCTGGAGCGTGCTCAACGGAGAGATCTACAACTACCTGGAGCTGCGCGAGAGCCTGAAGAACAAGGGACACAGGTTCAAGACCAACGTGGACAGCGAGGTGATCCCGCACCTGTACGAGGAGTACGGCCACTCCTTCGCCGAGCACCTGCGCGGGATGTTCGCCGTGGGCCTCTGGGACGAGAAGAAGAGGCAGCTTCTTCTGGTAAGGGACAGGCTGGGGATAAAGCCCTTGTATTACTGGGACGAGGGCGGCTCCTTCGTCTTCGGCTCCGAGATAAAGGCGATTCTGGCTTCAGGGCGGGTCGATCGCGCCGTGGACCTGCAGGCGCTTTCAGATTACGTCACCTTCAGGTACGTACCCGCTCCGGCGACCATGTTCAAGGGGATCATGAAGGTGCCGCCCGGGTGCATGGTGACGGTGGGCGAGTCGGGCGTCCGCCGGGACCGCTACTGGGACTTTCGATTCGAAGGCGGCACTGACGGCGACGACAGGGAGATGGAGGAGCGCCTGTGGTCCATGATGCGCGATTGCGTGCGCATGAGGCTGATGAGCGACGTGCCCCTGGGCGCGCTTCTGAGCGGCGGCATAGACTCGAGCCTCATAGTGGCCATGATGAGCGATCTGGTGGACGCGCCGGTCAAGACATTCTCCGTCGGCTTCGAGTCGGCGGGGCCGCTCAGCGAGCTGCCCTACGCCAGGATGGTCTCCGAGAGGTTCGGCACGGACCACTACGAGATAGTCGTCGGCTACGAAGACCTGGTGGAGAACCTGCCGAGGCTGGTATGGCACCAGGACGAGCCGGTCACCGAGCCGGCCGCGATCCCGACCTACATGGTCTCGCGCCTTGCGCGGGAGCACGTGGTGGTCGTGCTCACCGGCGAGGGCGCGGATGAGCTTTTCGCCGGCTACCCGCAGTACGGGCTGGAGAGCTGGGCCGGCCGGTACCAGAGAATACCGGGGCCGATCAGGGATCGCTTCATACGTCCTCTCGTCGCCTCGTTGCCCTTCGGCTTCAGGAGGCTGCGAGTCGTGGAGCGAAGCCTGTCCACGGCGTCGGACGGCGACAGATGGAGCAGCTGGTTCGCGGGCTTCAGCGGCGCGGAGAAGCGCAGCCTGCTCACGCGGGATTTCATCTCTTCGGTGGAGGACCCCTCGGGCGAGCGCATATTCGAGGAGCACATTTCGCGTCTCGGGAGCGCACACCCGGTCGAGAAGATGCTCTACGCGGACACGAAGGTCTGGCTGCCGGACGATCTTCTCATGAAGATGGACAAGATGAGCATGGCGGCCTCCCTGGAGGCCAGGGTGCCCCTGCTCGATCACAAGCTCGTGGAGCTGGCCGCGGCGATGCCGCTCAGGATGAAGCTCGAGGGGTTGCAGGGCAAGGGCGTGTTGAGAAAGCTGGCGAAGGGTATATTGCCGAAGGAGATAATAAGGAGAAAGAAGGTAGGATTCGTCGTGCCTATAAACGTGTGGTTCAGGCGGGATCTCAAACCTCTTCTCGAATCGATGCTCTTCTCGGCGCGGTTCCTGGACAGGGGGTACTTCGATTCGGGCTATCTGAGCAAGCTCGTCACGGAGCACACCGAGGGAAGGGTCGATCACCGAAGGGAGTTGTGGACTCTGCTCAACCTCGAGCTCTGGATGCGGACTTTCATCGACCCGGTCGAGGCCCAGCCTCTATCGATGAGTCTGGAGGACGTGAAGTAGTAAGCCGCCCCGGGCGACGGGACCGACTCGCGGCCTGTCCCGGGGCTTTGAAAAAAGCGAAGCGGGGGGAGCATCCCGGGCGCGGCGCGGGGGTAAGCTCAGAGTCGGAGATCGCGCGGCGGGATGAAGACAGGGAGGAAGAAAGGAGCCTTGCAGAATGGCGGAATACCTGGTCACGGGCGGAGCCGGCTTCATAGGATCGAACATCTGTGAAGAGCTGGTGGCCGGAGGACACAGCGTGCGCGTGGTCGACAACCTGTCGACCGGAAAGATGGAGAACCTCGACGGCTTGACGGACGACGTCGAATTCGTGCGCGCCGATATCTGCGACCTGGAAGAGATGATGGCGGCCACCGAAGGCGTAAGCTACGTTTTGCACCAGGCGGCGATACCCTCCGTGCCCCGCTCGATGAAAGAGCCCCTACGGGTGAACGAGGCCAACGTGGTCGGCACTCTGACCCTTCTGGAGTGCGCCCGCAGGCGGGGCGTGAAGAAGCTGGTCTTCGCCTCGTCCTCCTCCGTCTACGGCGACTCCCCGACCTTGCCCAAGCACGAGGAGATGCCCTGCGCGCCCAAGTCCCCCTACGCCGTCACCAAGACCGTGGGCGAGCAGTACTGCAGGATGTACCACTCGGCCTTCGGCCTGCCAGTCGTGATGCTACGCTACTTCAACGTCTTCGGCCCGCGCCAGGACGAGACGTCATATTACTCCGGCGTCATCTGCAAGTTCACCAGCGCGCTCCTGGACGGCCGCGGGCTCACGGTCTACGGCGACGGCAACCAGTCGCGGGACTTTACGTATATCGCAAACGTGGTGGACGCGAATTTCAAAGCCTGCCGGTCGGAGAAGGCGGTGGGGCGGGTCATCAACGTGGGCGGCGGAGAGCAGACCAGCATAAACGATCTCGTAAGGGTTCTATCCGAGATCACCGGCGGCGAGCCGGAGGTCGAGCACACGCCCCCGCAGTCTGGAGATGTGCTCCACTCCAGAGCGGACGTGAGGAGGGCGCGTGAGCTCCTGGGCCACGAGGCATCGGTCGGGCTCATGGAAGGCCTCAAGCGCACCGTGGAGTGGTATTCCTCGAAGACGGATTAGAGCCGCGGTCGTTACTCCTTGGTCGCCAGAAAGCTCCCAATCGCCAGGTGAGTCATCCCCGATTTCAGGAACACGTCGACCGCGTCCTCCGGCGTGCAGACTATCGGATAGCCGTGCAGGTTGAACGAGGTGTTCAGGACGCCGCCCCTTCCGGTTAGCGCCTCGAACTCGCTCAACAGCCGGTGGTAGTCGTTGTTCCAGTCCTTTGACACCACCTGCGGCCTCGCCGTGTCGTCGTAGGGGTGGACGGCCGCACGGAGCTCGTCGACCTTCTCCGTCGTGTTGAACGACATGATCATGTACGGGGCATCGATGTCCTTGGGATTGACCAGGTAGTCGCCGGCGCGCTCCGCCTTTACCGAGGGGGCGAACGGCATCCAGAAGTCGCGGTTCTTTATCATGTCGTTTATTACCTTCACCACGCCGGGCACGGTGGGGTCGGCCAATATGGACCTGTTGCCCAGGGCCCTTGCGCCGAACTCCATCCTCCCCTTGAACCTGCCGACAGGATGCCCCTCGGCCAGTATGGAAGCCGCCTTCTTCTCTATGTCGTCCTCCCTGTTGAAGCTGATGGCTCCGCCCGAGTCCTTCGCCCGTCGAAGCGCGTCCTCGATCTCGCCGTCCGAGTGCTCGGGACCGAGGTAGATCGGCCCTATCGGCTCGAGATCGGGGTCCACGCCCAGGTCGAGGCACTTGTCCCTGTAGGCGACGTAAGCCGCGCCCATGGCGTTCGACTCGTCCCCGCAGGAAGGGAACACGAACAGGGAGTTGAGCTCCGGCAGCTCCGAGACCGCCTTGTTGGCCTTGACGTTCATGAAGACGCCGCCGGCCAGGGCGACGTCGGATATCCCGGTGTGCCTTATGCAGTTTCGCACCCAGGTAGCGAGCATTCTCTCCGAGAACATCTGGAGCCCGCCGCAGACGCCGTCGAATCGCTTCAACGCCAGCCCGTCGCGCAGGAAGTCGTAGCTGTAGTATGTCTCGGGGCAGCCCGGCCCCCTTTTCCAGACGATCGAGTCGTGCTCGGGGAAGACGAGGAGATCCTTGAAGAAGTTGTACACCTGCGCCGTGACCGTGCTCGAGGCGTAAGGGGCCAGGCCCATGAGCTTGTACTCGTGCTCCAGCGGCACCATGCCCATGATGAAAGTGACCATCGCGTAGAGGTTACCGAGCGAGTCGCTCTCCGGGATCTCGGCCACCCTATTGATCGAGCCACCCTCTCCGACGTTCACGGAGGCGCAGAGCCCGTCGCCCGCGCCGTCGTTTGTGAGGACGAGGACCCGGTCCGGCTTGTCCGGCATGCCGTAGTAGGCGCAGGCCGCGTGCGCGTGGTGGTGGTCGACGAATACGGCCCTCGACTTGTCCAGACCGGCCCTGGCGAGCCAACCGAGCCTGTCCGCCCTCCGTCGCTCGTTGTAGATCGTCCTGAGCGCGGTCCTTTTCAGGAACCGCTTGACCGTGGTCCTGAGCGAGCCGGTCTTCTCGTACTCTGCCATGAGCGCCTCGCGGTCCATGGGGTAGGGCATGTGATTCCCGTGCATCGCGATGACGTCTATGTCGGAGGGCTCGCAGCCGGCCATCTCGAGGATCTTGCGCGCCGCAAGCTCGGGAAAGCCCGACCAGTTCTTGACCCTGTTGAAGCGCTCTTCCTGAATCGCCGCCACCATCCGCCCGTCCTCTATCAAGGCCGCCGCGGCGTTATGCCCGTCGTGGATACCGAGAACTCTCATTTCAACTCCTTCCGGCCTGAGACACCACGCTTCTATAGACATCCAGAATTCTAAGCGAAACACGGGAAAGATCAAGATGCGCGACCCTCTTCACGCCCTCCGTGCGCCCGCGCGCGGAGAGCACATCGCCGAGCGCCTCGGCTATCGGCCCCGCCTCGCGCGGGACCATACGGCAGCCGTCCACGCCCTCGATCAGCTCGCGGACGTCGCCCACCTCGACGGATACTATCGGCAGGTCGCAGGCCATCGACTCCACGGCTATGTTGGGAGAACCCTCGGAGTACGAGGTTATCAGGAGCGCGTCGCAGGCGTTCATGTGCAGGGATACCTTCTCCTCGCTGACGTTCGAGGGGGTGAGGATCTCGACGTCCATGCCCCTGGCCTTCAGGAGGCCGACCGCCTCTTCGGCGAGAGGGAAGTTCTTGACGGGGATCGACCTGTCCCCAAGAAAGAGCACCTTGTGGCTGTCCACCGGAAGACCCAGCGCGGCGCAGGACTGGGCCCTGTCCAGCGGCCTGAAAACCCTGAAATCCACCCCGCTCGGGACAACCACGACTTTCGAGCCGTTGGGGAACAGGTCCTTTATCTGCCGCGTCTTCACTATTACCGCGGAGGCGCTCTTGGCCGACTGCATCGCCGCTTTGACCAGGAGCCTGCTCACGGCCGTGACTTTGCCGTTGGGCTTTCGCCGGCCCAGCGCGTCGTCCCCCACGAAGGTCACCACCCAGGGGACCTTCTTCTGGCGGGCCGCTATGGCGCCGGTGAGCCCATAATATGCGTGCACTATGTCATACCGACGCTCGGCGAGCCTGCGCTTCAGCCTGGGGAGGGCCCTTATGTACTCGCGGCGGTCCTTCCAGCCCTCGACCACCATGACGTCGACGTCGACGCCGAGGTCGCGGAGCCCCTGCACCTCGCGCTTTACGTATATGCCGAGCCACTGCCGGTCGGGCTGCGGGTACATGTTCGTAAGCATTAGGACTTTCATATATCTATGTATCGGCCCGCGGCGTCCGCGGTCCTATCAAGGCTCCTCTCCGGCCTCAGCCGCCAGGTGATAGACGGCCATCGCCAGATTCGCAGGGTAGGCGCGCGCGTCGCTCAGGATCCTGTAATCGCCGAAGGAAAACGGCAGGCTCCCGTCGGGCCTCTGCACGCCCAATGTCCACTCGTAGCCCTTTCGCGACAGTTCCCGGTATTCTCCCAGGCCCCATCGCGTGGCGCACGAAAGCGCATAGGCCAAGGTGTGGGCGTGATAGATGACGCGCGGAAGCTCGCTCTTGCAGCTATACCTGCAAGCCCCCTCGCCCGTGACCCCGCCCGCCAGAAAAGGGGCCATCTTGGCGGCGATGGACCGGGTCTCCAGGCGCTCCTTCCTCTTCCAGGAATGATAGAGATCTATCAGTTGAAACGCGTTGTACTGGTAACACTGGTAATGAGGGACGGAGCGGTCGTAGCCCTCCCCGGGGACCTCGTAGGGCATCTCCCCGGTCTCTGTCTGCACGTCCTGGAGAAAGGCGAGCAGGGGGTCGGCCATCTTCATCGGCGCGGGGTCGTCCGAGGCGTCGGCGAGCTCCGAGAGAAACCAGAGCGCGGCGGTGGAGTTATTGGGCACCTTGCCGCGCGGCACGTTGAAGTAGTTGACCGCCGCTCCTTTTGCGCCGTGGCTCTGGTAACCTATGCGACCTTCCATGAACCTCCACCAGGCCACCGCCGCGTCCAGGCACTTCGCGTCGTCGGTCCGCCTGTATGTGGCCAGCAGTCCCGCGCCCGCCCAGAGCCCCTCTATGTTGGTCACCAGGTGGCGCCGCTCCGGCATGGGGCTGGGCCAGCTTCCGTCATCGCGCTGGCCTTCCATGCAGAAATCGCTCGAGGCCATGGCTATCTCGGCGAACCGGTCGTCCTTCGTGAGCCTGTGAAGTAGCCAGTTGCCGAGGATCCAATAGCCCTGGCCCTGGTAGGAGACGACGTCGTCCCTCCAGGGCAAGAAGGTCGTATATCCCTTGACGAACCGCCAGAACCTGAGGTTCCAGCGAACGCCCGGGGTGGGGCCGCGGAGGGCCTTGCCGTCCCAGTGCTCCCCCACGAGGTACTGGTGGAGCCTCAGGGCGGACTCGAGGAGGTTCTCTTTCATGCTAACGGCCTCTCTGAGAGATGTTTTGCCGTATTCTAGCAGCGTTTAGGAGAGACGGTCAACGAGCGCGTGCGGGGGAGGGCGCGCGGGGGATGGCGTGCAGGCATGCGCCGGGTTCGCTGGTGAGGGCCCATCACCCCTGAGGGCGCCCGCATCCGACGGAACGGTGTGTGCAAACGGTGTGTGCGAAAGCACTTGAAGAATCCCATGTATGGGGCCAATATTGAGTGGCTTATATCCGATAAGGTGCGCTGAAACATCCAGGCAAATCGCAGACAAGTAGAAGAACTTCGGTAATGGCTGAGGCGGAGGTGTCGTTGTGAGACTTGTCAGAGTTTTTGTCTCATCTCCGGGAGACGTCCAGGAGGAGCGCAGGGTCCTGGAAGAGGTGGTGGACTCAGTTAACGGCGACGTCGGCGAGAGGCACTCCGTCTTCCTGAAGCTCTTTCGGTGGGAGAAGGACGTCGTTCCGCGGATAGGGCCCGCTCCTCAGGAGGTAGTGGACGCCCAGGCTCCCTATTGCGACATCTTCCTTGGGATCATGTCCGGCCGGTTCGGGACTAGAACGGGCAAGTGGGGCTCCGGGACGGAGCACGAGTTTCGCCAGGCGGTAGAGAGGTGGGGGAGGAGCGATTCCCCCTGGATCCTTTTCTACTTCGACGACGAGCCGCCGACACCGAAGACGCGTGATGCGGCCATGCAGTTCGCCAAGGTTTTGGAGTTTCGCGAGGAACTCAAGAAGCTCGGGATTACGGGCAGCTACAAAGGCGTGCAGGGCGACCGTTCTTCGTTTGCCTGGCAAGCCGGCGAGCACCTGCGCCGGATCGTGCTCAATCATCTGCCGCCAATTGAATCGGGGGAAGGCGCCGGGGCGAAAAGACCGGCGCCCGGCCACATGGTAGAGGCCGGACTCAAACCACCTGCCGTTCCAAAGGCGTACCGCGACTGGCTATGTTCCCAGTGCTCGGAGATCGGCCTCCTGGGTCTCGAGCTCAAGCAGTCCCACGCCGTAAGGCTCAGCCATGTGTACGTCCCGCTATGCACTCACGCTGTCTCCGAAAAGAAGCGCGGCGAGCGTTCCCGCCGTGAAGACGAGCGCTTCCTGACCGACATGCCCGGGCGTGAGGCCAAGCCGCGGTTGCTCCTTGATCTTCTCGGGAAGGAGTCCCTCTACGTTCCCGGGGCGCCGGGGGCGGGCAAGTCGACCTTCTGCCGGTGGGTGGCGTGGCTTGTTTGCAACGCTGACATGCCTTCCTACATAACCGAAGCCGCGGACACCCCGGAGGGCTACGCTGAGAGCTTTCCCAGCGCCTTTGGCGGGAGACTCCCGGTCCTGATCAGGCTGCGCGAGTTCTGGGAGTACCTGCCACGCTCGCCGGGTCGATGCGAGATGACAAAGGACGAGCTGGATAGAGCAATCGGAGAGTGGTTCGAGAACAAGACGCCCAAGGGCATCGAATGGACCGGCGGCAGCGGGCGGGCGGACCTTGCGACTCATATGGAGCAGGGCTCGGCGATCCTGATATTGGACGGGGCCGACGAGGTGCCGCTCTCCGGCGAAGAGAAAAGGCCCTGCTCTCCGCGTGCGATGCTCCTGTCGGGCCTCGCCTCGGCCGTACCGTCATGGATGAAGACCGGCAATCGGGTCCTGCTGACGAGCCGCCCCTACGGGCTGGGCACTCGGGAGTCCGAGACGCTGGGCCTTAGGCAGGCGCCCATAGTAGAGCTGGACCCTGACCTCCAGAACCTTCTCATTATACGCTGGTTTGCGATCCTTGAAGGTGACTCCGCTACCGGCGAGGAGGTGGCCCGGGAGATGATCACGCACATACGCGGTCGCAACGACATAGATCCTCTTGCCTCAAATCCGATGCTCCTCACCGCGATGTGCGTGATATACGGCGAGGGCAAGCGCCTACCCCAGGATAAGCACGATCTCTACACGCGTATCGTCAACAACGTGCTGTACAACCGGTTCCACCGCGATCCGACGCTTATCGACCCGGTCCGCAACCGTCTCGCCGTCGTTGCGCACGGAATGCACACAGGTGAAGCTCTCGAAGAGGACAGAACAGCTCCCCAGGTGGAGGCGACGAACGAGGAGATAGACATAATCCTCCGGGACTACCAGGACAACGTGCCGTTTACCGAGTCCGCCTTCGTGGACGCCGTCCAGGCGCGCGAGCAGCTTCTGGCCGAGTCCGGGCTGCTGCTGCCCCGCGGGGAGGGCAGGGCGGGGTTCTACCACCTCTCCTTCCAGGAGTTCCTCGCCGCACAGAGGCTCATGGAGCTGGATGCAGCACGCCTCCGGGAGGTATTCCGAGAGCGAGCGGAAACCTCCGAGTGGAGAAACACTCTTTCGTTCCTGTTCAGCTCAAGACTGGCCGGATCGGTGTCCCCGGAGGGGAGCACCAGGTTGCTGGCGGAACTGCTGAGCGAAGTCTCCGTTGAGAAGCTCGGGCTGCACGTGGTCGTGGCGGACTGTTTTCAAATACTGCTGGGAAAGGGGATCCGGCTTCCGGAGGCTCTCGAGGAGAAGTTCCGAAAGGACTGCCTGAGCGCGATCAAGGCGGAGGTCTCCATTCCCGAAAGGGTGCATCTCGGGCTGGTGCTGGGGCAGATAGGCCACCCCAGAATTGTGACGGATCTCAGGGACAGGGCCGCGTATGTGGAGGTGCCGCCAAAGCGGTATTTTGTGGGCGAGAAACGAAAGCGTTTTGATTTGAAAGAGAGTTTTCTGCTCTCGCGATATCCGGTGACCAACGGGCAATATGCGGTCTTCGTTGAAGAAGAGGGATACAAGGATCGGAAGTGGTGGTCTGATGAGGGATGGAAGTGGCGTGAAAGTGAAGACGTCCGCGAACCCGGCTACTGGCACGATCGTACCTGGAATGGTCCCACTCAGCCGGTCGTGGGCGTATCGTTCTACGAGGCGGAGGCGTTCGCGCGCTGGGCCGGAGGCCGTCTGCCCGCCGAGAGGGAATGGGAAGCGGCGGCACGAGGGCCGGAAGGATACGTCTATCCCTGGGGGGACGACTGGGAGGAAGGTATCTGCAACAGCGATGAGTCCGGCGTCGGCGCCACAACGCCGGTCGGCCTCTTCCCTCGGTCTCGGTCGGCGCCGTTCGAGCTGGAGGACATGTCGGGCAACGTGTGGGAATGGTGCTCGGATTACTATGACCCGACGGGGTCGCCCGGAGCCCGTGTTCTGCGCGGCGGTTCCTGGATCTATGGATCGAGGGGCCTGCGCGCCGCCATTCGCCTCAGGGGCGTCCCCGTCCTCCGGGTCGTCAGCATAGGATTTCGGGTTGTCTTGTGAATTGGCGTCAGGACTCCGTATCAGCTTGGCCCCTTTACATTTGTCTTTCTCTGTGGCGTCGCGATTTGCCGTGACGCCGCAAGTGCTTTGCGGGACTACACAGCTATGCCGGAAGCCTCCTCGGAAATGTTGTTGATTACGAAAATGTATGACTTCGTGCTGTGGAGCTGCCGGCACATCGCCAAGTTTCCGCGAAGCCACCGTTTCACTCTCGGCGACAGGATGGAGGTCCGACTGTACGAGTTGCTCGAGCTTTTTCTGAGGGCGAAGTATTCTCGTGATCGGCTTCCAACTCTGCGGAAGGCCAACATGGAGCTGGAGCTACTTCGCTTCCAGTTTCGTCTCGCGAAGGACTTGGAGTGCCTTTCGGTGAAAAGCTACGGCTGCTCCTCACGCACTGTGAATGAAATCGGCAAGCTACTGGGCGGGTGGGTCAAGAAAGCCTCCGCGAAACCGGTGCAAACCCCAAGGCGGCAACCATGACTCCCTTCGCAAGCAGATGAGATGAAGGACAGGTGAGAAGACAAGGCGGCATCTGGGAGGAGCTCATTAGCTTCCCGAATCTTCTGCGGGCGGCCCAGAAGGCCGCCCGCGGCAAGCGGGCTCGGTCGAACGTGGCTCGGTTCCACCTGGACCTGGAAGGGCAGCTCTGTCGGCTCCAGGACGAGCTTATCGCGAAGACTTACCTTCCGGGTCAGTATCGAACCTTCGCGATACATGAGCCGAAGGCCCGCACTATCAGCGCCGCACCGTACCGGGATCGTGTCGTCCATCACGGCCTTTGCCAAGTGCTGGAGCCGGCATTCGAACGTCGGTTCATCTTCGACAGCTACGCGTGCCGCAAGGGAAAGGGGACTCATGCGGCGCTGGCCCGCTTCACGCAGTTCGCCAGAAGAAACCGCTACGTCCTCAAGTGCGACGTTCGAAGGTACTTCCCGTCTATCGACCATGAGATCTTGAAGGGACAAGTCCGAAGGAGGATCAAGGACCGGGACGCCCTGTGGTTGGTCGATCTGATCGTCGATCATTCCAATCCACAGGAACCTGTGTGCGACTGGTTTCCCGGAGACAATCTGCTCACGCCTTCAGAGCGGCGCCGTGGTCTTCCGATTGGCAACCAGACAAGCCAGTTCTTTGCCAACGTCTATCTCGATCCGCTGGACCACTACGTCAAGGAGCGGCTGCGAGCGCGCTACTACATTCGCTACGTCGACGACTTTGTTGTCTTCGGGGATGACAAAGAGTGGCTCTCAGACGTGCGGGATCGGTGCGCGGGGTTCGCTCGCGGCCTTCGTCTGGCTCTACACGAGCGAAAGTGCGTGATATCCCGCACCTGCGATGGTACGCGATTCCTCGGTTTTCGCGTCTTCCCTACTCACAGGCTGCTCGCGCGGGAGAACGTCGCCCGGACGAGGCGGCGGCTCCGGTGGCTTGGGGGCGAGTTCGCCGCGGGTCACGTGTCGGCGGCTGATGTGAGCCGCCGCATTATGAGCTGGATAGGGCACGCTCAGCACGGAGATACATTCCGCTTGCGCTCCAGGCTCTTCAGGGAGAATACTTTCTCACGGAAGGGCGAGTAGGTCCTCTTAGGCGGGTGGTTCGCCGGCGGATGTCACGGTACCTTCTCGGGGGGCGGTCGTAACTTCGTGTTCTGCGCGGCGGTTCCTGGAACAATGAATCGAGGAACATGCGCGCCGCCATTCGCAACAGGAACAACCCCGACAACCGGAACGACAACATAGGATTTCGGGTTGTCTTGTGAATTGGCGTCAGTACTCCACATGGAAGCTTCGGGCATGGCAATTGCGTTGTCCAAGGAGGGCCGGAGCCGGCCGATTCACGGATCGGACGGGAGCGCCCCCGTGGGAGTCCAGACCGCCGTCCGGCGTCGGCCGCATGGCCCGGGGCCTCAGTCGGCCGGCCGAAACAACAAACCGTCCCGCGGGGACTGGTAGGCCCCGGCCGAAGGCCCCCGCGGGACTCGTCAAGAGCATTCGTTCTAGCGCGATCTGAAGGAAGACGCCGCATGAGGAGGGCGGAAGGGATGCTGAGCAAGGAAGATGAGGGTCTTCTGAAGAAGGCACTGAACGTCTTTGACCCGGCGCGTCCACTTGAGGGCGAGCTGTTGGACAGCTTCTACATTTCTAGGCCCCATGCGCCCTTGAAGGCAATGAAGGCCTATCTCCGTGCCAACCAGAGCCCCGTCAAGGTGCTTTTCTGCGGTCACAGGGGTTGCGGGAAGTCAACGGAGCTTGCGCGTCTGGCAAAGGATCTGGAAAATGAGTTCTTAATTGTCCCGGTCTCGGCCCGATCGCTCGACCTGGCCGATCTCACCTATGTCGATGTCATCCTTGCCTCCGCGGCGGGATTGTTCCTCCAGGCAAGCTCGGTGAAAGGCGCGGCTAGGATCAAGTCAAGCGTGCTGAAAGACGTGCTGGAGTGGCTTGGGAGCGAGATCGTCCGGGAAACGACGGTGTCCGTCTTGAAGTCGGGAAATATGGGCGCGAAGCTGAGTGTTTTGATACTCAGCCTCCAAGGCAAGTACTCGAGTGAGACGACCACGCGCAAGACGGTGAGAGACCGCCTGTATCGGCAGGTAAGCGACCTCATTCAGCGCATGGATGCCGTATGCGAAGAGCTGGAGAAGAAAGGCGTTCCGCCGCTGATACTCTTTGAAGATATAGACAAGGCGGATCTGGAGAGGGCACGAGGTCTGTTCGTAGAACATAGGAACACCATGATCAGCCCGGCATGCAGGATAATCTATACTTTTCCGATTTCATTGAGACATTCACACGAGTTTCCGGCCATTCGACGTGACTACAGCAAGGTGTTCTCTCTCCCAAACATCAGTATCAACGAGAGAAATGGTTCGATCGACGCGCGGGGGCGTGAGGCCATAGGGTCCGTGATTACACGAAGAATCCCGGGGGAAGTCTTCGAGAAGAAGGCCTTCGATTCCATTGTGGAATTGAGCGGAGGACTTATGACGGACCTGGTTCGCCTTGTCTCGGATGCCGCCCTTATCGCCTTGACCGAAGGATCCTCGCACATTACAAATGAGATAGTGGAACGTGTCGAGGCTGAGATGGCTAACGACTACCGTAGGATTCTTGTGTCCGAGCACTATGATGCGTTGAGGCGCTCACTCAGTGAAAAAGAGTTCGTTGCCGACGATGTGACCCGCGAATTGCTGGCGAACCAAAGCCTTCTTGAATATCGCAATAACAAAGTGTGGTGCGACGTACACCCCATTGTTCGAGGGTTGTTGTGATGGGAACTAGGATCGATATGGATGCGCCGCTACAGCGGCTGGTAACCTTGCTGAAGAACCTCGAGGAGGGAGCGATAATCTTTGCCGTCTATGATATGGCGGACGTTCCAGGTCGAGCTATCGGAGCTCTCAGAGCCCTGCTGGAGGGCCGCGTTCTGGAGCTCCGCATCGACAGGGAGCACAGAAACCCCGTCGATCTGGTTCGTTCTGCTGATGCGCGAAAGGGCGACGTGCTTTGCGTCCTGAACCTGGAGGAGGGCTTTCCGGACGCATTGGGCTATCTGGATCTTCAGCGGGAGGAGCTATTGGAATTCGGTGTGCCGGTCGTGATCTGGGTGACGCCGCACGAGCACCGCGAAGTAATAAGAAGAGCCCCGAACCTATACAGGTTCAGGAAAACGCTTGTGGACTTCAGGAGGGCCGGCTCCGAGGGACCACTTGAATCCCGATCCGTACCCAAGGTCTTCATCTCGTCGACTGTAGAGGATCTGCGGCCGTATCGCGAGGCGGCGCGGGACGCGGCCATCAACGCGGGCTTCTTCCCTGTGATGATGGAGTATTTCACGGCCGTCGGCAGACCCCCGCTCGATGAGTGCATGGGCAAAGTGTCCGAGGCCCACCTGGTCGTAGTTATCCTCGCGCATCGCTACGGGTGGGTCCCGGATGACCAGCCGGCCGGTGGAGACAAGAGTATCACCTGGCTTGAATGTGAGAGGGCGGAGCAGGAAGGCAAGGAGGTCCTGGCGTTTATCGTCGATGACGCCCGGAGTTGGCCCGAGGAGCGCCGAGAGGAGCACGATCTGGCTGTCGCCGCGAGAGAGAGCAAAGCGACCCCTGAGTTGCTGGAGAGGGTCCAGACAAGAGTTGCACGCCTGAGGCAGTTCAAGCGCTGGCTGGACGGCCGCGGGGTGCGCGTGACATTCACGACGCCCGAGGACCTGCACGGGAAGATCTCGAATGCCCTGCACGCCTGGAGAAGCCGACATCCGGGCTTGGCCCAGAGTGCGGCCAAAACGCCCGCCCTGCCCGCCGACCCTGCGCGGTATCTGAAGTACGTTCGGGAACAGACGGCGTACATAGACATCCGAGGGCTTCAGGTGGGCAGCGGCAAGGTCTTCCGATTTCCCATAGAGGACCTCTATATCACTCTCACGACCACGGCCTCCGCGGAGACGGCTAAAGAGGAGAAGCGCAAGGGCAGGAAGGCGCGCGATGAGGCGGACCCCATGATGTCTCGCAGGGACTCGTCCGTTCCTCTTCACAAGGCCCTGGCGAAGCGCCGGCTCGTGGTGGTCGGCGATCCCGGCTCCGGCAAGACGACGTTTCTGAGACGCGTCGCGTCCACGCTTTCCCAGACGGCGCTCGGCGAGGTTCCCGACGCGGCGAAGAGTCGGCTGGGTCTGGCGGGAAAGCCGCTTCCGGTATTCGTCCGGCTGGTAGAGCTCGCCGAGCACATCGAGGAGAGTCGCCGCGTCCACGGCGGTCGGCGTCCATTGGCTCGCGACGCCGCTCGATGGCTGCCGCACTTTCTGGCATCCACAACCGAGGACGGGGGGCATGGGCTTGACGAGGAGTACTTCCGGGAACGCTTGGAGAAAGGCGATTGCGCGATCCTTCTCGACGGGTTGGACGAGGTCCCCACCCGTCCTTCTCGCGAGGGGATGTCCCGGCTCATAGAAAGGCTGGCCGGCGCCTATAAGGGCTGCATCCTCGTGGTCACCAGCCGCCCCGCCGCGTACACGGGGGAGACGGTGCTCCCCGGCTTTACACACGCGCGGATCGAATCGCTCGAAGAAGAAGCAATCGCAACCTTCCTCGGGAAGTGGTCGGGCGCTCTCTGTCCTGAGAGCCCCGGCGAGGCCGAACGCCACCGCGACGAGCTTGCGGGGGCTCTGACAAGCCGCCCGGAGATAAAGCGCATGGCGCGGAACCCGGTGATGCTCACGGCGCTTGCCGTGGTCCATTGGAACGAGAGGCGGCTCCCGGAGCAGAGGGCGGATCTCTACCAGTCGATCATAAGATGGCTGTCCAGATCCCGCGAGCAGCGCTCTGAGAGGCTCCCCTCGGACAGATGTGTCGCCGTGTTGCAGGAGCTCGCCCTGGCCATGCAGAGTCACCCCGAAGGCCGCCAGGTCCAGGTGACGAGGCGATGGGCGGCGGAGGCGATCGCCGTCGAGCTCACCGGCGAGGGAGCGCAGCGCGCCGTGGCGGAGGCGCCCTCGGTGCGCGAGACCGCAAGATATGGCGCAGATGACATGAAGCCCGCGGGCGAGCCGTCGAGGCACGCCATAGAGCTGGCAGAACGCTTCCTCGAGGAGGAGGAGCAAGACAGCGGGATAGTGGTAGGCCGCGGAAACGAGATCCGCTTCTGGCATCTCACCTTTCAGGAATACCTGGCGGCGCGGGCTATTGCCGCCCGCTCCGAGGCGGAGCAGAAGGCGCTACTTTTCGGCGATAGTGACAGAATCCACCGCCCCGACTGGCGCGAGGTCGTCCTGCTGCTGACTGGGGTGTTGCACCAGCAGGGCAGACAAAAGGTGGATGGGTTCGTATCCCAGGCGCTCGACATGATCGGAGAGAGGCCGAGCCTCTCCCGTCAGGCGCGGTGCGCCGGTCTTCTGGGCGCCCTTCTCCGCGATCTGGCCCCCCTGGACTATAGGATTTCCGACGCAAGATATCCGAAGCTCCTCGATACGGTCATGGGCGTATTCGACGCGAAGCGCTCGAGGTCGGTTTCCATTGAGGAGCGCGTCGAGGCGGCGGAGGCGCTGGGCCAGGCGGGCGACCCCCGACTGAACATGAACGATCCCGATCGCTGGATACACATACCCAAGAAGCCCTTCCTCATGGGAGCTCAGAAAAAGGATCCAACGAAGCCCGGTTACGATCCGGGGGCTGACGATGACGAGGCGCCGGTGAGGACAGTAAACCTCGATGCCTACCGGATCGGGCGCTACCCGGTGACGGTGGAGGAGTACGAGCGGTTCGTCGAGCACGGGGGCTACGAGGAGAAGCGTTGGTGGAAGGAGGGGGGCTTCGGGCAGTTCGCCGAGCCGGGGGACTGGGAAGAACAGCTCGCACACCCCAATCGCCCTGTTGTGGGTGTGAGTTGGTATGAGGCGGCTGCGTACGCGGCGTGGGCGGGGTGCGGGCTTCCCACGGAGGCTCAGTGGGAGAGGGCGGCCAGGGGCACGGACGGCCGAAAGTACCCCTGGGGGGACGATCCGCCCGATCCCGCCAGATGCAATTACGAAGAGACCAGGCTTGGACGCGCGACGCCCGTGGGTGTCTTCCCGCTGGGCGCGACACCGGAGGGCGTTTGCGACATGGCCGGAAACGTCTGGGAGTGGTGTCAAGATTGGTACAGTGAGGCATACGAGCCCGGCCGGCTTGACAACCCTCGGGGGCCTGACAGAGGGACACTTCGTGTTCTGCGCGGCGGTTCCTGGGGCTATGTATCGTGGAACTTGCGCGCCGCCATTCGCGGCGGGGGCAACCCCGGCGACCGGCTCGACGACCTGGGGTTTCGGGTTGTCTTGTGAATTGGCGTCAGGACTCCGTAACGGTTTAGCCCCTTTACAGGTCCGCCGGGCACGCGCCCTCACGTCCGGGGAGCACGGCACGTCTCCGAGTTGTCCACCCGGCCGCCCCCGCTTGTACCATCTCGTAGCCTGTGCTAACATAATCTCGGTAATTGGCGGAGGCAAGCAGGGTGAGAGCTGGATGACCTCCTCACAGGATTGGTTTGGTTCCTCACGGCCTGGGCCGGACGTGGCCTGGCCCTGGCCGCAACGAACTTTGCCTTACACTTTCACTCGAGCCCTGACGATTTTGGACTTCTGGCGTTGTCCCGGCGCCGCCGCTCGCGGCGGCGGCCCTGAGATCGGATTACCCCAGGGCGAAAAGGACGTATGCGAGTTTTTGTAACCGGCGTGTCAGGCTTCGCCGGAAGCCACCTGGCGGAGCTCCTTCTTGCCGGCGGGCATGAGGTTCACGGCTTTACGGACGATCCGTCCCTCGACGACAATCTTGCGCCGCTTGCGGGCCGCGTGAAGATCTCGAAGGGCGACATCCGCGATCGCCGGGCTGTCCGCTCGGCTCTCTCCGAGGCGAGACCGGAAAGAATATACCATCTGGCCGCGGTCACCCCGGGCAGGGGCCACCCGAAGGACGAGCTTTTCTGGGAGGTCAACGTGGGCGGCACGGCGATCCTGCTCGATGAGGCCTCGCGGCTGGAGCGGGTCAAGGTCTTGGTGGCCGGATCGAGCGCCGAGTACGGCCTGATCCCCAGGAAGGACAATCCCCTCACGGAGGCGGCGGAGCTTCGCCCCATGGGGGTGTACGCGGTCAGCAAGGCGGCTCAGACGCTCCTGGCCTTCTCATACTGGGCCCATCAGGGAGTATGGGTTGTAAGGACCCGGGCGTTCAACCACACGGGGCCGCGCGAGGACACAGGCTTTGTCTCGTCCACCTTCGCGCGGCAGGTGGCCGCGGCGGAGGCCGGCGCCGCCGAGCCCGTGATTCGGGTTGGCAATCTTAGCGCCTACAGGGACATAGCCGACGTTAGGGACATAGTGAGGGGCTACGTCGCCGCCCTGGAAGGGGGTAGGGCCGGAGCCCTGTACAATATTTGCTCGGGCATCCCCACGCAGGTCCGGGAGGTTCTGGACAGGCTGGTTGCCATGTCCGAGAGGCCGCTCAGGGTTGAGGTGGACCGGGATAGGCTGAGGCCCTCGGATCTGCCCTTCCAGCAGGGCGACTCGTCCCTTCTCGAGAAGGAGACCGGCTGGAAGCCCGAGATCCCCCTGGAGAGGACCATCGGGGACCTACTCGAGTACTGGAGGCTAAGGTTAAGAAAAGAAACGGGATCAACACGCCGATAACGTAGGAAACCTCGGGAATAGGAGGGGCGATGGACTGGTCTGGGATCAAGGTGCTGGTTACGGGAGCCGGCGGCTTCATCGGAAGCCATCTTACCGAGCGTCTGGTCGCCGAGGGCGCTTCGGTGAGGGCCTTTGTCCGGTACAACTCAAAGGGCTACAGGGGATTCATCGATGATTTCCCCCCGCAGGTCATGGAGGCCCTGGAGGTGGTCGCGGGCGATCTGGGAGACTCGGATGCGGTGTACCGCGCCATGGAGGGCGTCGAGTACGTCTTCCATCTCGGGGCCCTTATAGCCATCCCTTACTCCTATGTCCATCCAAGGGACGTCGTCAAGACGAACGTGATGGGAACGCTGAACGTGCTGTCGGGCTGCCGCGACCACGGCGTCAAGAGGCTCGTGCACACGTCGACGAGCGAAGTGTACGGGACGGCGCAGTACGTCCCGATCGACGAGAAGCACCCCCTCGTGGGACAGTCGCCTTACTCGGCCAGCAAGATAGCGGCTGATCAGATAGCGGAGAGCTTTTACCGGTCCTTCGACGTGCCCGTCGCGACGCTGCGACCGTTCAACACCTACGGGCCGCGCCAGTCGGCGAGGGCGGTAATCCCGTCGGTCATCAGCCAGGCGATAGGAAGGGACGTGGTCCAGGTGGGCGCGATGCACCCCGTGAGGGATCTCACTTTCGTCTCCGATACGGTGCAGGGGTTTCTGCTGACCGCGGAGCGGGACGAGGCGGTCGGGGTGGTGACGAACCTCGGCTGGGGTACCGGCATCTCGGTCAAGGATCTCGTGGAGAAGATAGTGTCCATCGTCGGCAGGAAGGTGGAGGTCATGTTCGACGCCACCAGGCTCAGGCCCGCGAAGAGCGAGGTGGACAGGCTAATCGCCGACAGCACCCAGGCGAAGGCCAGGTTGGGCTGGGAGCCCAAGGTGGAGCTCGACGAAGGTCTCAGGCAGACGGTGAAGTGGATCAGCGAGCACTTCGACATTTACAGTCCCTCGACGTACGCTGTCTAGGGGCCGGCTGCGGGATGTGCCAATGGATGCTGTAGTCATGGCGGGCGGTAAAGGGACCAGGCTGCGGCCCCTTACATACGCGATACCCAAGCCGCTGCTTCCGGTGGGGGAGCGGCCCATACTGGAAATACTGCTCGGCCAGCTCAAGAAGAGCGGGTTCACGCGCGTGTACGTAAGCATCGGGTACAAGGGCGATCTCATAAGATCATATCTGGGCGACGGCTCGCGCCTGGGCGTTTCCGTGGAGTACGTGGACGAGCCGGAGGCTCTGGGGACGGCGGGCGCCCTGGCGCTCATAAAGGACCGTCTCAAGAGCCCGTTTCTGATGGCAAACGGGGATATCTTGACGAAGCTCGACTTCGACAGGTTCTACGCCGAGCATGTTTCGGAGGGCGCGGCGATGACGGTGGGCTGCATCGAGTACAAGGTGCAGATCCCGTTCGGAGTCGTGAAAAGCGACAACGGTCTCGTGCGTGGAATAGCGGAGAAACCGACAACGACGCACCTGGTGGCCTCGGGCATATACGTGCTGAGCCCGGAGGCGCTGGAAGCCTTGGGCGCCCCCGAGCGCCTGGACGTCCCGGACCTCATGCTGGGCCTGGTCAGGCGCGGCAAGAAGGTGCGCACCCACGTTATCACGGAGCCCTGGCTGGACGTCGGAAAGATGAGCGACTACGAAAGGGCGACGCAAGAAGCGGCCTCATGGGGAGGCGTTTGAGAATGAGGATATCCGTGTTCGGACTCGGATACGTCGGCTGCGTCAGCTCGGCATGCCTGGCCGATCAGGGGCACGAGGTCATAGGCGTAGACATAAGCGAGTTCAAGGTGGACGCGATAAAGGCCGGCAGGAGCCCGATCATAGAGAAGGGGCTCGACGAATTGATTTCGCGGGCCGTCGAGCGGGGAAGCCTGACCGCCACCGCAGACGTCAGGGGGGCCGTCGCCGGCACGGAGCTCTCGCTCATATGCGTGGGGACCCCGAGTGGGGGGAGCGGCGAGATAGACATGAGCTACGTCTATCGAGTGGCCGGGAGCATAGGCGCGGCATTGAAGGATAAGGCGGACTTTCACGCCGTGGTCTTCAGGAGCACGATGCTGCCCGGTTCCATGGAGGGAGAGGTGATCCCGCGACTTCTGGAGGCTTCGTCCCGCGGGCTGGGGGGCGGCATCGGCGTGGGCTACAACCCCGAGTTCCTGAGGGAGGGAAGCGCGGTCAAGGACTTCTTCAATCCGCCTCTGACCGTGATCGCGGTCACCGACCAGGCGACGAAGGAATGCGTCCGGCGCGCGTACGGCTTCGTTGGCGCGCCCTTCATAGTCACCGACATGAAGTCGGCCGAGATGATCAAGTACGTAAACAACGCTTTTCACGCACTGAAGGTGGCCTTCGCGAACGAGATCGGAACGATTTGCAAGCACGAGGGCATCGACGGCCGCGAGGTGATGCGGCTGTTCTGCATGGACGACAAGCTGAACCTTTCGGCGACGTATCTTCAACCCGGCTTCGCTTTCGGGGGAAGCTGTCTGCCGAAGGATCTCAAGGCGCTTTCCGGGCGAATCAAGAGCGCGCAGATATCCGCCCCCGTGCTGAGATCGGTCCTGCGCAGCAACGAAGATCACATAGAGCGGGCCACCAAGCTGATAGAAGGAGCGGGGGGCAAGAAGGTGGGCATCCTCGGTTTGAGCTTCAAGGCGGAAACCGACGACGTGCGCGGAAGCCCCGTGGTCAAGATAATAGAGACCCTGGTCGGCAAGGGCTACGAGGTCTCCGTTTACGATTCCAACGTCGATCTCAGCCGGATAATGGGCACCAACCGGCGGTTCCTCGAAGAGGAGGTGCCGTACCTGCCCTCGATACTGAGATCGTCCCCCGGCGAGATCACGTCCTCGTGTGACGTGATAGTGGTGGCTAACAAGAGCCTGGAATTCAAGGACATCGCGGCCGCGACGCGGCCCGAGCAGACGCTCGTTGATATAGTCGGCATCTTAGAGGACGGGTCGGGACTGAAAGGCAGGTACATTGGCATCTGCTGGTAAGGTGCTCATACTGGTCGAGAATCTGACGGTTCCTTTCGACAGGCGCGTGTGGCTGGAGGCGCAGGCGCTGAGGGACGCGGGCTGGGAGGTGTCCGTGATATGTCCCAAGGGAGAGACCTACACGAAGTCCTTCGAGGTACTGGAAGGGGTCCGCATATACAGGTATCCGACCCCTCCGCCCACCAAGGGACTGGGCAGCTACATCTGGGAATTCGTCTACTGCTGGTTCATGACTGGCTGGCTCTCCCTAAGGGTGCATTTCGGAACCGGCTTCGACGTAATACACGCTTGCAATCCCCCGGACACCTTCTTCGCGCTGGGAAGGTTCTACAAGATCTTCGGCAAGAAATTCATCTACGACCAGCACGACCTCTGTCCGGAGCTGTTTCTGGCGAGATTCAAGGCCCGGAAGAGAATCACGTACAAGATGCTGCTCGCTCTGGAGAAATGGACCTACGACACCGCGAATCTCGTCCTTTCCACGAACGAGTCGTACAAGAGAACGGCCACCGGCAGAGGCAAGGTGCCGCCGGAGGACGTTGTCGTCGTCAGGAGCGCTCCCGACATCAAGAGGTTCTCGCCCAAGGAGCCCGAAGAAGCCCTGAAGAAAGGCAAGAGATATCTTGTGTGCTATCTGGGAGTGATGGCGCCGCAGGACGGAGTGGACTACCTCATCCGTTCGGTGGATCACATAGTGAACACCAGGAAGAGGAGGGACGTCCATTTCGTACTCATAGGGTCGGGAGACAGCTACGACAATCTCCGGGAGCTGACGACCAGCCTGGGGCTGGACGACGTCGTCGAGTTCACGGGCAGGATCCCGGACAAGGACGTCGAGCGCTACCTGTCCACGGCCGAGGTCTGCGTCAGCCCGGACCCGAAAAACGATCTCAACGACGCCTCTACCATGAACAAGATCTTGGAGTACATGGCCCTGGGCCGGTCTATCGTCGCCTTCGATTTGAAGGAGACCAGGTACTCGGCGGGGGAGGGCGCGCTTTACGCTAAGGCGAACGACTACAGGGACTTCGGCGACAAGATCGTCGAGCTGTTGGATGACGAGGATAAACGAGCAGCCATGGGTGAGCGCAACACCCGCAGGCTCAGCGAGTCGCTGTCCTGGGACAAGTCCAAGGAGCGACTGCTCGAAGCTTACGAGATAATCAAAAGGAAGTAGGAGTTGCTATGAGACCGAACGAGGCGGTCCTGGCACTGACCCTCGGGTGCAACTCCAAGTGCAGGACATGCGACTTATGGAAAGCGAAAAGAGGGCCCGAGATGAGGCCCGGCGACTATGCCAGGCTGCCGTCCTCGCTGACGCACATAAACTTGAGCGGGGGGGAACCCTATCTCAGGGACGATCTTCCGGACATATACGCGGTGCTAAGGGACAAGTTCCCCAAGGGCAGGATAGTGGCGTCCACCAACGGCCTGATGCCCGACCGCATCGAGCGCATGACTTCGAGGATGCCGGGGCTGGCGGTGAGGGTGTCTCTGGACGCGATAGGGCCCAAGAACGACGAATTGAGGGGAGTGCCCGGCGCTTACGAGAAGTCCATGGAGACATTGAGGAGACTGTCGGAGACGGGCGTGGGGGACCTCGGGATCAGCTCGACGGCGAGCAAGGGAAACTGCGACCAGCTCGTGCCGCTGCTGGAGCTGGCAAGAGAGAGGAACATGGAGTTCGTGTGCAGCGTCACCCACAGCTCGTCGATCTATTTCGGCAGGCAGGAGGGCCTGATCCCCAGCGAGGAGGAGTGCGTCCCCGAGCTGGAGAAGGTTACGAGAATGCAGCTCAAGTCTTTCAGCCCCAAGGAGTGGTTCAGGGCTTACATGACCTCCGGCATGATCGACTACGTTCGGAGGCTGCGGCGGAAGTTTCCCTGCACGGCTATAAGGGACTACTTCTACCTGGACCCGGCTGGAGTCGTCTACCCGTGCAACATGCGAGACGACCCCATGGGCAACATTCTGGAAAAAGACTACGACGAGATCGTCAGGGAGAGTCCCGAGGTAATGCGAAAGGTCGAGAATTGCGAGATCCAGTGCTGGATGAGCTGCACCGTCGCCCCTACGCTGCGTCGCAGGCCCTGGAAAGCAGTGCCTTGGATATCGGCGAACAAGCTGGGACTGGGGAAGAGATCCGCCGGCCCTCGAAGATCGTCCGCGATCGACGGTGGATGCGGATGTGATCAAAGAAGTGCGAGTGCTGGCTGTAAATAAGTTCTTCTATCTTCGGGGCGGCTGCGAAAGATACTTTTTCGCCCTGGAGGAGCTGTTGAAGACAATGGGCCATGAGGTGCGTCATCTCTCGATGAAGCACCCCAGGAACAGGCCGAGCCCCGATTTGAAGTATTTCGTGAGCGAGGTCGATTTCTCGAGGAACGAATCGCTCGGGCGCAGCATCGAGAAAGGACTGCGGGTGATCTACTCCCCACAGGCCAAGAGGGCCATGGAGGCCGTTTTACGGGACACGGCGCCGGATATCGTGCACTTGCACAACATAGCGCACCAGCTCTCGCCTTCGATCCTGTTGCCCCTGAAGAACGGAGGGCCTCCGGTCGTGCAGACCATGCATGACTACAAGCTCGTTTGCCCCATCTACGTGCTGGCGAGAAATGGCAGGACCTGCGAGGACTGCCGTGGGGGCCGCTATTACAACGTCGCCGTCAAGGGTTGCCATCCGGGCGGATTCGGCGCGGCGGTCGCCAACGCCGCGGAGATGTACCTGCACAGGAGCATCCTGAAGAGCTACGACGCCGTGGACATCTTCATCTGTCCCAGCAACGCCATGCTGGAGAAGATGCTCTCCTTCGGCATTCCGGAGAACAGGTTGGCTCACGTGCCTCATTTCATTCCCGTGGAGGAGTACAGCCCGCGGTCGGGTCCCAAGGACTACTACGTCTACGCGGGCCGTCTCTCGAGGGAGAAAGGGCTGTTGACGCTCATGGAGGCCGCGGCCTCGGTGCCCGACATGAAGCTCTTGGTGTTGGGAGAGGGTCCGCTGGAGGAGGAGCTCAAGACCCGCTTCGGGTCGAAGCCGTGGATCGAGCTCGGTGGCTACCTGCACGGCGACGAGTTGATGGACGCGCTGGCCGGAGCGGCCTTCTCGGTACTGCCCTCCCAGTGCTACGAGAATTCGCCCCTGGCCGTCATGGAGAGCTTCGCCCTGGGCGTGCCCGTCGTGGCGTCGAGGATCGGCGGGCTGCCCGAGATGGTGACGGGCGGAGAGACGGGCCTGCTGGTCCGGCCCGGAGACGCGGAGGATCTGGCCTCCGCCATATCTTGGCTTGCCGCCAACCCAAAGGAGACGGAGCGAATGGGCGCGGTGGCGAGGCGGTTCGCCGAGCGCGAGTACAGCGCGGACGCGCATTACGGACGGTTGATGGAAGTCTACGGAAGGGCCCTTTCATGAAGATCGCGATGGTGGGCCAGAAGGGAGTACCTGCCACCTACGGCGGAATAGAGAGAAACGTCGAGGAAGTGGGGCTCAGACTGGCCAGAAGAGGGCATGACGTAACGGTCTATTGCCGCCTTTACTACACCAAGCGCGGAGGCATGTATCGCGGCATGAAGCTGAGGCGTCTTCCCAGTATCAATACGAAGCATCTCGACACGGCGACTCATTGCCTGTTGTCCACCATGGACTCGTTGCTTCGCAACTACGACATAGTGCACTTCCACGCGCTGGGGCCGTCCGTGTTCGCGAGCATCCCCCATCTGAGCGGCGCAAAGACCGTCGTCATGGTGCATGGCCTGGACTGGCAGAGGGAAAAGTGGGGGCCTATGGCGTCGTGGGTGCTGAAGAAATGCGAGTATCCGGCGATTCACTTTCCCGACAAGACGGTGGTCGTCTCGAAGACATTGCAGAGGTACTTCGCGGAGAAATATTCCAGGGACACCGTGGTCATCCCCAACGGCACGAAGGTCCCCGTCAACAGGCCCGCCGGCAAGATAAGGAAGTTCGGGTTGGAAGAGGGCAACTATGTTCTATTCGTGGGAAGGCTGGTGCCCGAGAAAGGCGTCCATTTCCTGATGGACGCCTTCTCCAAGGTGGACACGGATCTGAAGCTCGTGCTCGCGGGTGGCTCCAGTTTCTCCGACTCGTACGTGAGCAGACTTCGAAAGCACGAGGGCGACAAGGTGGTCTTTCTGGACTACGTCTACGGCGACGTCCTTGAGGAGCTCTGGAGCAACGCCTATCTCGTGGTGCAGCCCTCGACCATGGAGGGGTTGTCAATATCTCTCCTCGAGGCCCTGAGCTACGGAAGGTGCGTTCTGATAAGCGACATCCCCGAGAACGTGGAGGTGGTCGGCGACTGCAGTCCGTCCTTCAGGACCCAGAATGTGGAGGACCTCAGCGCGAAACTGCAGAGGCTTCTCAAGGACCCCGACCTGGTGAAGGACTACGAGCGAAGGTGCCGCGATCACGTCTCTCGCAGCTACAGTTGGGATACGATCTCGGACAGCATAGAGGCTTTGTACGAGAAAACGCTCGGAAGGTAGGGAGAAGAGCGGCCCTCCCACGCCCTTCGCCATGCTCCACGTCCACACGGCTTGATTCTCAGGAGCGCTTGACCCTATCATTGGGTGGTGGTTGGGTTCGGGTATGAGCGGGGAGGACCCGGCCCCGGCAAGGGAGCCTCTGGCCTCGCCCGGGAGTGTAATAGTGAGCAATGATCAAGACCTTTACGCGGCGGTTCTCGCAGGAGGCAAGGGCGAGAGATTCTGGCCCGTGAGCCTCAGGTCCTATCCCAAGCAGTTCCTTTCCGTCTTCGGCGACAGACCTATGCTTGCCGAAACGCTCCACAGGATCGAGGGTTTCATACCGCCTGAGAAGACGCTCATCATGACCGGGGGCCATCTCAGAGAGCTGGTGCTGGAGACGGTGGGCCAGGTCCCCCCGGAGAACGTGCTTGGGGAGCCCGTTTCCAAGAACACAGCGCCCGCGATAGGCCTGGCGGCTCTTCTGCTCGACGTCAAGGCCCCCGGCGCCGTGATGGCGGCATTGCCGGCCGATCACCTGATCAAAGACAACGAATCTTTTCGCAGAGATCTGTCTCTCGCCGTGCAGGTCGCTCGCGTCGAGGGCCGCCTGGTGACCTTCGGGATCAGGCCGAACAGGCCTGAGACCGGGTATGGGTACGTGAGGATAGGCTCTCCTCTGGGATCGTTCGAGAACGTCTTCGAGGCCGGCGGGTTCAGGGAAAAACCCAACCTCAAGCAGGCCGGCCAGCTACTGGCCGAGGGCAACTATCTCTGGAACAGCGGCATCTTCGTTTGGACGACGAGTTTCATCCTGGACGCCTTCGAGAAACACCTGCCCTCGCTGAGAAGGGGGCTGGAGGCCCTAAGGCCTTCCATAGGAACCCCGGAGCAGAAGGATGGGATAGATGAGTACTTCGCCGCGGCGCAGGACATATCGATAGACTACGGACTGATGGAGAAGGCCGAGAGCGTGGCCGTGGTGCAGGCCTCCTTCGACTGGGACGATATCGGATCGTGGCTGGTGGTGGAGCGTCTATACGAGGAGGACGAGGCGGGCAACGTGGTAAGGGGCGACGCCGTGAACGTCAACACACACAACTCCACGGTCATCTGCCGAGACGGGTTCGTCGCCACTCTCGGCGTCTCGGACCTGCTCATCGTGCGGACGGCCGACGCCACGCTGATATGCCGCAAAGACAAGATCGGCGACATAGACGCCCTCGTGGAAGAGATAGGTCGCTCCGAGGATTTCGAGAAGTTCCTGTAGAGGCCCGGCGGGATCGCCGCCCGCTCACTTTCCGCCCTGAGCTTCGATCCGTTTGTGAAGCGCTCTGACTCCGTCCTCGGCCTTGTCCGGCGATGTGACGCATGTGAGGTTCGTCGGGGTGGCGCAAATGCCGTCGACGGGCACGCCGCCCTCGGCGAGGTCTGCAAGCGCCTTGCCGGCTATCTCGGGAGACCCCGCGCTGTCGCCGACCAGCGACAGCAGACCGATCTTCTTCTTGAGAGTCGCCTTGACCCCGCCGGATGCCTCGATGGCCTTGACGGCGCGGTCGGCCCGTACGGTGTCCACCACCACGTTTACGGCGCCCTCGGCGCTGCCCCCCATGGATGAGGTCATCATGTACACGGGTATGTTCGCCGAGGCCAGCGACGACAAGACGTCCGCGACCTGGCGGGGGTTGTCCGCGGGCTCCACGCTTATAACCATAACTTGCTTGCGCACACCGATCCCCCTGAGCGGAAAATCGGCCGTCGGTTTGTCCGTCACGATTGTGCCCTCCGTTTCCTCGAATCCGGACCTTATGCTGAGAGGAATGCCGAATCTCCTGGCCGCCAGGACCGCCTTGTCCTGGACGACCTGAGACCCCGCCCCGATCAGCTCGATTAGCTGCTTGTACGATAAGCGCGGAATCCTCTTCGCGTTGGGGACGATCCAGGGGTCCGCCGTGAAGACCCCTCCCACGTCCTTGTACAGCTCGCACCGCTCCGCGCCGAACGCCGCGGCCAAGGTGACGGCGGTCAGATCGGATCCGCCCCTGCCGAGAGTCGTGACCTCCTTGGCGCCGCTCACTCCCTGGAAGCCGGCTACGATCACGATCTTACCGCGTTCCATCTCGTCCCTTATCCTGAATGCCTTGACGTCCACTATTCTGGCTTCGCCGTGACCGTGGTCGGTGATTATGCCGCTCTGCGATCCGGTAAAGCTTATCGCGTGATGTCCGATGTCGTTTATGGCGATGGCCAGAAGGGCCATGGATATCCGCTCTCCGGCCGTCAGAAGCATGTCCAGCTCGCGCTTGGCGGGGCTCGAGGTGATCTGCGCGGCGAGGTCCGTGAGTTGATCGGTGGTCGCTCCCATGGCGGACACAACTACTATGATGTCGCCGCACGCGCGCTTGGTGGCCACCACCCTTTGCGCGACGGCCTTGATCTGCTCCGGTGTCTCGAGGCACCGGCCACCGTATTTTTGCACGACCAGCGACATGCGGTCCTCACTGGGTTTTAGCGCGAGCGGGAAGGCCCGGCCCGGCAAAATTCTGTTGACAAAAGCGGTTCCCGCCGATAGCATTAATATGCTTTGGAAGTGGGTCCTAAGCGACCGTCAAGGGGCCCCGATGGAGGGATTAGAGCGGAAGTAGCTCAGTCCGGTAGAGCTCCACCTTGCCAAGGTGGCCGTCGCGGGTTCAAATCCCGTCTTCCGCTCCAAATACTGCCTAGAGGCTTTGGGCAGTGCCGCGCGGTCGGAGCCGATTCGTCGAAACGGAAGGCGGCATAGCCAAGGGGTAAGGCGACGGTCTGCAAAACCGTTATTCTCCGGTTCAAATCCGGATGCCGCCTCCACACGCGGGCAGGATCGGCAAGCAACCAAGGAACTCCACTTCCCCCACTTCCCGCCGGCCGATTCCCTCTGTTCTCCACGAGCTCGTTGCACAGGTCTTCTCCGCCGCGCTCCTTACCCAACATCGCGGCCGCGATACCGGCGGGCGGGCACCGCTTCGATCAGTCCTTGAAGCTCTTAACCGCATCCTCTTCGTGGTAGTAGCTTTCGAATACCGACAGAAGCCTGGTGACCATGAGGATGCTCTTGACCCGCTCCTTGACGTTGAGGAGCTTCACCTGTCCGCCCGCGTTTGTGATCGTGGTAAACCCTGACACGATTATGCCGACGCCCGTACTGTTCATCCAGGGCACATCGCTGAGATCCAGTATGACCTTCTTCTTGCCTTCCTCGACGAGCCGCTGGACCGTCTGCCTGAAGATATCGTCGTCGGGGCCGCCTTGTACCTTCCCGGAGATCTCGAGCACGCAGACGTCGCCGTTCATTCTCTCTTTGATCTTCATCTCCACCTCCGTTGTGTTTCTGGGACGCCCCTCCATTGTGTGCGTCCTTCGCTAACCGGCAAATATACCGCCTGGAGCACTCCAGGGCAAGGAGTTTGCGCAGGCGGGCCTAGGCCCCGTGACGGGAGGTTATGGGGGCGCCGCCGCGGCCCGGGGGGCGTGCATATGCAGGCCTTTTGGCCTAACGACCCCCCGCAGTTATGCCGAAAATCAAGAGATAGATGGCTGGTTTCAGCCACCGTAATGGAGGGGAATCGATGCAGCTCGTCGCGCCAAGACCCATGCCCAAGTCGCAGCCCCGAGAGGCCAGGGCCAGGGGCGCCGTCGTCTCTGTGCTCAGCGGCAAGGGTGGGGTGGGAAAGACCGTCATATCGACCAACCTGGCCCTCGCGCTGGCCGCCCGGGCGGGCGAGGTGCTGCTCGTGGACTGCGACCTCTCGGCCGGGCAATCCCATCTGGTTCTGGGAGTCTGTCCCTCGGGGGGGCTGGCCCAGGTTGTGCGAGGCCATAAGCGGCTCGGAGACATCGTGTTGAAGGCGGCCGACGGCCTCCTGCTGGCTCCCGGAGGGCCTTCTGGAGAGTACGTCACCGACCTGCGCGGCCGCGAGGTCAGGGCGATCCTGGGAGAGGCCGTGACGGCGGCACCCGAGGCCCGGGCGATTCTCTTCGACGGCGGCTCGGGGCGCGCGCCGGCGGCGGCGGACTTCGTGAAGGCGGCGGACGTAGCGATCGTACTCACAAGCCCGGAACCGACTGCTGTCAGGGCCACGGTGGCGCTACTCGAGTCCCTGCTTAGCGAGTGCCCCGCGTCGGAGCCTTGCATGGTTGTCAACATGGCGTCGGACGAACGCGAGGCGAGGGCTACCTTCGCCAAGATAGCCGATGCCCTCCTGCCCGTGTTCTCGGCCGGACCCGGGCTGCTCGGATGGATTCCAAGCGACCCTCAGGTCGCGCGGTCCCTGCGCAAATACCGCCCGTTTCTCACGGATGCGCCGGAGAGCAGGGCAGCGGCCGGAGTGAAAGACCTTGCAGCCGCCCTGGCCCCGCGCCTTGGATCGAGAGGGGACCTTGGAAATGGAGAGAACGTCCAGGCCGCTTGAGGACCTGGCGGGACCGGCTGTACGCGACGCGGGATCGCGGAGGAGAGGTGCCTGAAGATGGAGTCTTCGATGCCCCGGATAGTCTGGGAAGGCGACCGTTTCGGGTCGCACGATACGAGGGAGGATCTCGTCCAATCGGTTATAGGCATGGCCGACCATGGCGTTCCTGTGAGCGTGTGGCCGGCGCCGATTCCCGATATCCCCGCCTGCGAGTCCGACAGGCTGGCCCTTGCGCGGTTGGCGCATCTTTCAGCCGAGCCTCCGGATGACGGAGCTCGCATATCGATTCTGCAGGTCGAGCCCTATCTGCTCCGCCGTGACGAGAGCGCGGCATACTGCATAGGCAGAACCGCCGTCGGGACCGCCCGGGTCTCCCCCGAATGCAGGTGCGCGGCGGACTCACTCGATGAGATCTGGGTGCCCTCGACATTCAGTCGCATGGCCTTTACCGCCTCCGGCGTGCCGGAGGAGAAGGTCCACGTGGTACCAACGTGTATAGACGAGGAGTCGTTTCGTCCCACAGAAGAGCCCCAGGTCGTCGACAGGGGCAAGGGGTTCGTCTTCTCGACGACGTTGGACTGGGATTACGTCAGGGGACTGGACATTGTGCTCGAAGCGTATGTGCGGGAGTTCAGGGCCGAGGAGGACGTAGTCCTGGCTCTTATGGCGCCCCCGCCCCTTGGCGCCGCGACCGTATATACGGAGAAGGCGGCGGGCCTGGAGTTCTGGCTGGAGCTGGAAAACTGGCTGCTCGGCCGGCTGAGGGCGCGCGGCGGGACAGGAGGTCAAAGCGGCGGCTTCGAGGACGTGCTGGCCGCCGCGGGAAGCGACGCGCTGCGCGAGGAGCTGGGCAGAGACAGAGAGCGCGAGAACAAGACAGTGGCGGAGATAACCGAGGCCGTCCGTGAGGAGCTGGGCGCCGCGCGCATGCCGGCCATCAAAGTCGTCAGCGCGGCCTTTCCGCGGTCCATCCTGCCCCGGCTCTATGCGGCCTGCGATGCGTTCGTGTCCGCCCCGCGGGCGGAACAGTGGGGACGGCATTTCTTGGAAGCGATGGCCGTCGGTGTTCCCACAATAGGCACGAGATGGGGGGGGCACCTGGACTTCATGCGGCCCGGGAACAGCTTCTTGATCGGAGTCCGGTCGCTTGTGGACGTAAACGACGGGGGCGATCCGCAACTGGTGGGACAGCGTCTTGCGGAGCCGGACGTAGAGCACCTGAGAGAGCTGATGAGAAGGGTCTTCGAGCACAACTCCGAGGCCAGGGAGCGGGCGGCCAGGGGCGCCGCCTACGTAAGGTCGAAGTACTCCCGCAGGCGCGTATCGTCGCTTATGGCGGAACGGCTCGCGGAAATAGCCGGCGACCGCGAGCTGAATATCCCCGCTGCTGCCTGAGGCGCCGGGGCGGACCAACGCGCTCAGACTTGACCCGCCGCAAACGCTTGGTCCATACTCTCCTTGCACTATCGTTGGTGAGCCGCCGGGGTGGCGGAACAGGTAGACGCTGCGGACTTAAAATCCGCTGGAGTATTTCTCCGTGCCGGTTCGATTCCGGCCCCCGGCACCAGCGGGGTCCGTGGTCGCGGCAATTAGCCCAGCACCCGCCAATAAGGTGATGCGCGGCCGATCCGCGGAGAGGCCCGGAACCGGCCCGCGATTCCCCTCTGGTTTATTTCCTTTCAACGTAGCGATGGCGATCGAGTCATGCCCATGCACAGACATTTTGGAACCCGCATGCTGATGCTGATGAGTGTTCTTGCTCTGACCGCTACGCCATGGGTTGCGTCGGGCGGTTCTTGTGATAAGGTCGCTCAACTCCTGGCTGCAACGAGCTTTGGTTACAACGCGGGTACTGCGAGACTCCCAGAAAACATAGATACACGCATTTGCTGGGATAGCGGTGCTAACTGCGCTTTGTGCTGACAAGAGCCCGCCGCTGCTGGTACATGCATAGATATGTACCTGCGAACCACCCGGCGCAAGAAGAAGGACGGAACCGCGGTCGAGTACTACCAGCTCGCCGAGACCCGTTGGAATCCCCAGACCAAGCGGCCCGAGGTGCAGGTCATCCACAACTTCGGGCGAGCCGATCTGCTCGATCCCGCCGAGCTCCAGCGCCTGGCGCGATCGATCATGAGGGCATGCAACGGGGGACTCGAGGCGCCGGAGGAGGTGGGGGTGGACCCCTCCGAGCGCATCGAGATCGAGTGGAGCAAACCCCTCGGTGGTGTTCATGTCGCCCGTGGGCTGTGGGAAGAGCTGGGGGTTGGAGCGTGTCTGCGGCAGCTCGCCGGCAAGGAGAAGCGCCGCGCGCCGCACGAGGCCGCCATTTTCGCCATGGTTGCCAATCGATTGCTGGCGCCCCGGAGCAAGCCGGCTTGCTATGAACAGTGGCTGCCCGACCTGGTGTTCTTCCCGGAAGGCGAGAAGCTGACGCTCGACCAGCTCTACCTTGCCATGGACTTCCTCGAGGACCACGTGGACACCATCGAGGAGGCCGTCTTCTTGAAGACTGCCGATCTGTTCAACTGCGATGTGGACCTCATCTTCTGGGACACCACCACCTTCTACTTCGAGATCGACGAAGAAGATGAGGAGGAGTATCCACATCACGATCGCCACTACCCGGCGCTACGCAAGCGGGGGCACAGCAAGGACGACAAGGGCGGCAATCCGCAGGTGGTCGTCGGGCTCGCCGTGACGCGGGACGGGTTGCCGGTACGTTCCTGGGTCTTCCCAGGCAACACCATGGATGCGACGACAGTGGCGAAGGTCAAAGAGCACTTGCGGGGCTGGCGACTGGGGCGTGCGATCTTCGTGGCCGACGCCGGCATGGATTCCGAAGAGAACCGTCGTGCTCTGTCCCGCGGATTGGGCAAGTACATCCTGGCGATGCCGGTGGGCAAGCTGAAGGAGGTATCGGAGCAAGTTCTCAGTCATCCCGGCAGGTACAAGCAGGTCAACGACCACCTGGCGGTGAAGGAGGTGGTGATCGGCGACGGCGAGCGCCGGCGCCGCTACATCGTTTGCCGCAACCTCCACGATGCCGAACGACAGAGGAAGCATCGCGCCATCGTTCTCAAAGAGCTTGAGCACGAAATCGAGCGACTTGATCGCAGCAAGAAGGACCATCCCAAGCGAGCTTGCGAGCTACTCAGCTCCACACGCTACGGCCAGTACCTCAGCCAGACCGAGCGCGGGCGCGTGCGCCTGGATCGGGCCAAGATCAAGAAGGCGGAGCGCATGGATGGCCGCTATGTCTTGCTGACCAACGACGACACCATCTCAGCCGAGGATGCCGGCCAGGGCTACAAGGCGATGATGATCATCGAGGCCTGCTTCCGCCGCATGAAGGCCGCGCAGCTTCGCACCCGCCCCATCTACCACTGGACTCCGCACCGGATCATCAGCCACGTCAAGCTGTGCGTCCTGGCGCTGCTCCTGGAGCGAGCTGCGGAGATCCGCACCGGGCAGACCTGGCGGACTCTCAGCAATGATCTCGAGCAGCTCCAGGCGGTCAGATACCGCGTCGGCGGCAAGACTATTGTTCAGACCACCCGACCCTCCCCCGCTGTCCGGCGGCATTTCGCAACTCTAAGAATCCCAATGCCTAAGCGCGTCCAGTCGGTCGGCTCATCGGCGAGCTAGGGCGACGAGCCATAGATACACGCCCATCCCAGGCTGACCGGCAATTCCTTTGTTTGTAGCCAGTTACGGGCTCGGTCGATCTGGAAACCTCAAACTCGGGTCCGGGAGTGTATATACTTGACTTAGGACCGCTGTGCGATGTACTGCACTCAATCTTCACGAGATCTTTTGTGTTCGCTTTGGTATCGTGTCTTATCGAAACAGATCGAGGCCTTCGTGCAACAAGAAGAAACAAGTGCTGACTCCCACCAGTCAAATCACTTAAGAGATCTTCATGAGCACAAGTGGACAGGAGATGCAGCATGTGTTCACGGAAAATGTCTAAACAGGTAATGGAAGTTATTGTCATGAGCTGCGCTATCTCCATACTGTGGAGTACGACCATATTCGCCAACTCTGCTCTAGGAGTTAAGCGACTTCTGCGTCTGCATAGTCCTGAAGAACTAAGAGCAAATCCTGCATTGCTCGAGGAGCATCCTTTCGGAGTAGTCACCGGCACGGTCAGAGACGCAGCTACTTCGAAGCCCATTCCGAGCGCCATAGTGATTCTGGTAACCAGATCCTTGATGGAGGAGAAGGGAGAGGACGAGCTACTTTCAGTCGCCGGATATGACGGGAACAATTACATGTGTCAGGCATTCACGGATGGTCGAGGGGAGTTTGCGTTCTATTACATTCCGGAAGTGCATTTGTCTAAGGAATTCGTACTTATCATTCGTCCTTTCGGTTACGATCCTATGACAATTAATGGAGTGCTAGCGGCGAAAGACAAAGCAACCATGATCTCAGCGCAAGTCAACAAACGCCAATGACCTGCATTTGTGCAAAGTACCTGCGTCTTGGGGGCAAAACACCTGTCGACATCGTGAAAGGAGAATCTTATGTTGATAGATCTCTCCATAACCAAATGGAGTGTCGGACTCATCCTCGTTTCCGCGTTGTGTTGGTCCGGTCAAGGAAATGCCTCATATCCCGGTGTCGTCTCGAAGCCATGCAGTTGTTTCTCAGGGTCAAGCAGTTGTTGCTCTAAGCTTGCGCCTATGACGAGCGAGGCAATCCAGATCGTACTGGGAAGAGTAGGTGAACAGTATTCTGAAGGCAGCGAACACCACTCGATTTGGACCTACGTTGAGCTACTGCCCCTCGAGATACTAAAGGGCTCACCCGGCAACGCTGCCTCCGCCATAACAGTGGCACATAGGGGCGGTAGGTATCCCAATAGTGAGCTCTCAACTTCTTGGCTCATGGAGGCTCATTTCGCTACGGGCGATACTGTCTTGGTTATGTTGAGACATGATTGGGAGAATGATCAGGCGGTGCGAACACGCGTTATTGGTGGTCGCCACGGACAGTTCAACATAGAAAATGGCAGGATTGAGGGGGGGGAGTTTGCCGGCTGTAAAGCATCAACTTTTCTAGAATGTGTTCGAGACCTCATCGAAGCTCGAAGGCCCGGCAGCCTTGCCTCTTCAGCAGACCTCGTGTGTTTGGGGGAAGTTCTCAGCCGAGAGCAGGGCATTGATTCAACCGGCGAGTTCTCTACTGGCACATCTTTGGCTATCCGCGAGGTGTTTGCCGGAGATGCCAGTGGGTTCACCATCCTAGTCCTAAAACAAGCGTGTTCCGACCGCTAGCTTCAAGCGCCACGGATTTTGG
>CAZHEV010000013.1:0-90437 GCA_964531335.1 uncultured bacterium
GTGCCACCGACCCCCACCCCGTCCTTCTTGCCGCCCTTATTTACGGATTAGGGACGCCGCGCTCGCCCTTGCGGCCCGCGGCGGATTCCGCTACGATCGGGCGACGGTCCCTCGAGTCCGGCGGGACGGGCGTCTCCGTAACCGGTGGCGCGACCTGTTCATCTATCCAATGTCAACTTCGGAGGAGGGCTCAGTTGAAGCTTCTCATCACGGGCGCCGACGGCATGGTGGGACGGGACTTCTGCGAGGTGGCCGGGCGTATGGGGCACCAGCTCACGCCCACCGATGCGGACGAGCTCGACGTGACGGACATGAGCTTGCTCAGGGAGATCATGCTCGAGACCAAGCCGGACGCGGTCTTTCATTTCGCCGCGATGACGGACGTGGATGGATGCGAGACGCGCCCCGACGAAGCTTACCGCGTCAACGTCATAGGCACCGAGAACGTGGCCCTCTGCTGCGCGAACCTGAACGTGCCGATGGTGTTCACCAGCACGGGCAGCTTGTTCGGCGGGGAGAAGACGTCCCCGTACACCGAGTTCGACGAGCCCCGGCCCGTCAGCCGCTATGGAAAGACGAAGTATCTCGGCGAGCAGATCATTCAGCGGGTCGCGCCGATGCATTTCATCTGCAGGGGAGGTTGGATGTTCGGCGGCGGCCCCAAGGACAAGAAGTTCGTCGCCCGTATAGTTCAGCTCGCCTCGGAGAAGGAGGAGATCTTCGGCGTGACCGACAGGACCGGCACCCCCACCTACACCGTGGACTTCTCCCGTCGCATGCTCGAGATTCTCGGTACGGGTCGCTACGGCCTGTATCACGCGGCCAACGACGGGTACTGCACTCGCTACGAGTTCGCCCGCAAGATAGTCGAGCTCGCCGGTCTCGAGAATTGCCGCGTGAAGCCCGTGGTCGCGGCCAAGATCCCGATGCCCGCCCAGAGGCCCAGGCTCGAGGCCCTGGACGGCTACAAATGCAGGCTTCTGGGGATGCCCCGAATGAGGTCCTGGGAGCCGGCCCTCAAGGAATACATGGAGACCAGGCTCGCCTGAGGATGCGGCCGGATATAGAGACACGCACGGACGCCGTCGAAGACCTAATCAGCAGGTTTGGGGAACTGCGTGAGTTGTCTCTCGTAGCCCTGTGCGTGTCTGATATTTGCGGGCAAAACGGCTCGAGCCTTTCGGCCAAGCCGGCCGCGAGGCCTTCGCCCCGCCCGATCCGGTATCACAGCCTGTAGTCCGAGGCCTTCTCTCCAACCACGGTGCGCTTGAGCGCCGCAACCTGACTGATTCCGACCCCGAACGAGAACTCCTTGGAGTCTATGATCGTGACCTCGAAGCTCAATACGTACTTGCGCGGCATGTTGACTTCCATCCCCAGAACGGGTCGCAACGGCATCCCGTCGTCCGCGAAGTCCACCTCGTCCGAGCCTATTATCTGTCTCTGGCCCGCCGCGTTTAGAAACTGGGTCCGATCGTTCTCTCCATCGATAAACGACTTCTCTATGCCGACGTAGGGCGTGAGGCGTACGTTGCCCCGGGAGTCCAGGCTGGGCGTGGTGAAGGCCAGCAGCAAGCCCACGTCCATCTCGTTCCAGGTGTACTCGTTCCGAAACGAGGTGTACCAGTCGGCATCCGGCGGTCCGGGGACGCGCGCGTTCCCCTGACTGTTGAACCGAAGGCCCTGGCCCACTACCAAGACCCTGGCGCTCAATCCCTCCGCGCTTTCTCTCTCGTATAGGCGCAGCGTGAAACCGCCGCCGATGGCGAAACGCGTCGTGCCGTTGAAGTCGGGATCGCCCGCAGAATCGGCGGGGAAGCCGATGTCCGCCGCCCCGATCCTGAAGTACAGGTCCAACCAGTCGAAGGCCCCGAGGGAGGCTCGGGCGAGATACCGATTAGAGCGGAACTCCAACTCGCCGCTCGCGTCCGATCCCACCATCGATTCGTTGTCGGTGACACCTCTCCTGTAATCGTACTCCAGCCCAAGCGCGGCGTTGCCCCTCCCTATGGTCCCGCTTGGGTTGCCGAGTATTCCCGCTTCGGCCACTGCACCACCGGAGATAAGAAAAGCGATAGCCGCCGTCACGATGCCTTTGCAGAGCCCATGCCTCATTTTCTTCTCCCCTCTGCCTTCCTCTCTCGCAAGAGGAAAAGACGGGTTTGAAGCCCTAGAGCCCACGGTTGCCGCGGCGCGGCCGTGACGAATACAGCCGCGAAGCGGCCGTGAGGCTCGCAGTCCCGGTTCTACCTGACAGTGATTACCCTGTTCAAGCCGAGGTTTCCTCCTCTGGCGTCCAGATCCCTGATCGAGATGACCACAGTATTGGTGTCGGACGGGGCGAAATAGATCGCGCCGGCGACTCCCGACACTCCCGTATAAGCGGTCATCGTGTTAAGGCCGTTGTCGAACAGCCCGTCGCTACAGAAGAACTCGATCTCGTGGGCCCCCAGCGGGTTCCTGAAGAAGTCCTTTATAGAGGCCGTAATGATGCCCCGGGCGTCGATGCCCATCGGGGAAGGTCCATCCAGCTTGGACTCCACGAGGTCCCCCGTGCCCGTGATGAAGGTCACCGTCCCCTGCGCGGCGGCGAAATAGGACTCGGCCGAGACGGTGGCCACTACGCCCACGCCGTCGTCCGCTGTCTGGCTGGGCATCGAATAGTCCTGGGTGATGGTCTGGCTGGTCAGCGTGGCGAGGGCGAAGCTCTCGTGCACGCCGTCCCTGGTAAACGACGTGTCCGGGTTGATCGTACCCCAGTCGGTCGAGAAGTAAACCGGCATCCCCTCCCTGACATAGAAGCCGTCGGCGTCGAGCACCTGGAAGCGCAGGACCGACGTGCTCTTGTCATCCGCGGGTATGGCGCTCGGGCTGGCCGATACGAAGTTGACGATCGCGGGGCAACCGGAGGCTGTAAACTGTATCGATCCCGTTACCTTCTCGCCCCAGGTGCCGGCCGTTACCGTTACCGTCCCGAACGGGCCGGGCCCGCAGTCCGTCCACTCGGCCCTGACCACGCCGCGGTGGTCGTACAGGCCGTTATCGATGGTGTCCTCGAAAGGCTCGCCGAGATCGTACCGGCCGTTTCCGTTCTCGTCGGTGTACTCCTCGCCCCGTGTCTCGGCCGAAGCCGTTATACAGCCCTTGTCCACCGTGAAGAACACGGCCGTCCCATCAGCCACGGGATTGTTGTAAGCGTCGCATACGTAACCGCAGATCTCGTTCGGCTCATGCCGGCAGTAAGTGACGTTGAGCTCCTTGGCGCACAGGTTGATCTTCTCGGGCGGACCGGCGGCGACCGTAACGGGCGCCACGTCCGTGGCCAGACCGCCGGCGGCGGCCCTTATCACCACGGTTCCGGAATTCGTGCCGGATCTGAACGGCACCACGGCGGTGCCGTTCAGGGTCTTGGCCGTGACGGGCCCGAACCCCTCGCCACCCAGGCTCTCGTCGGTTCCCGGGGCTTCAATGATTGTGAAGGTCACCTCGGTCTCATCGGGCGAAGGGTTGCCCAACACGTCATGGGCCATCGCCGTTATATCGGCGGTCTCGATCCCGCCTGTACCCTTGACCTGGAGCTGCGACCTGCTGGAGCGAAGCTCTATGGTGAACACGGGAGCGTCCAGGGGGAGCATCTCCACGTCCGTCTCCGCAAAGAAGGTGGTGGCGAAGGACGCCCGGACGGTCGCGGTCGCCGCCGACGAGTGGCTCCGCAGGACGGCGGTCGCGATGCCCAGGCTGTCCGTCGCGGCTGTGCCGTCTATCTTTCCCGCGGTCGTCGTGAAGGACAGCAATGCCCCCTCGACAGGGTTGCCCCCGGAGGTGGTCAGGGTGGCGCTCACCTGCGCCGTGCTCGTCCCGCCGTCGGCGAAGATGGCCGTTGGAGCGGCCACGATCTCGATGCCGTAGAACTCGTCCAGCGAGACGATCGACACCTGGGCCGTTCCCGATCTGGTTCCGACCGTGGCGGTGACGGTCGCGGTTCCGGTCTCGCTCCCGCTGTACAGATAGACGACGGCCTGCCCCTCGGGGCCCGTCGTCGCGGTTCCCGCTACGATGCCCAGACTGGTCTCGAAAGAGACCGTCTGGTCCTCCAGCGGGTTGTTCGTCGAATTCAGCACCGTCGCGACCAGGCGTGACTTGGATACCCGGCCGTCGGCGGGAAGCGTCGTCGGGAAAGCGGAGAGGTTCACAGTGAACGGCGTAGGCTCCTTGGAAGGCGAGAAGTAAACCTGCACCGTTTCTGATTCGTCGCCGAAAGAGGCCGTGACGGTAGCCACGCCGGACTCGGAACCGCTGTGAAGATTCGCGGTCGCAAGCCCGTCCTCGTCGGTCGTGGATGATCTCGCTATGGAGCCCGCGTCCGTCTCGAAGGAGACCGACGCCCCCTTCACCGGATGGCGGTCGCCGTCCAGAAGCCTCGCCGAGACAACCGAGAAGCTCGTGCCCCCGTCCGCGCGTATCACGTCCGGCGCGGCCGACAGCTCGAGAATGTACTCGTCCGACTGGGCGACGAACTGGACTGTCGTCGAGTCCCTGGCGCCGTCGGCGCGCGCGCCCACCTTCGCCACGGCGGGAGAGGAGTGGCTGTAAAGCGAGGTGACGGCCTCGCCTCTCGAATCGGTCTCGACGGGAGAGACCACGAACCCGGCGGTCGTGCTGAAAGCGATCAGCGCTCCCTTTACCGCCACGCCCTCACGGGTGGTTGCCCTTGCCGTGATTGTGGAGAAGCTCACGCCGCCGTCCGCCACGACCACCGCGGGCGAGGCGGTGATCGCGAGCTCGTCCACGGGGACCGTCTGATCCCCGTCGGGACGCGGCTCTATGGTGACGGAAGCTCTTCTAGTGATGCCGTTCAGGGTCGCCTCCACCACCGCCCGTCCCGAATCCGCAAGGGTCGTGACGAGAACGGCAAGAGCTTCCCCGCTCGAGGCGCTCGGGGATACGATGCTTTGCCTCTCGTTTGTGAACCGCCCGAGGGAGGTGGCGAAAGACACCTCTATCCCTTGCAACGGCTCTCCGTCGAGGTCGACCACGCTCGCCACCAGAGTGTCGGTGGCCCCCGCCGTGATGACCTGAGTCGTGACATAGAAATCGCTGAGGACCGCTGCGCCCGGCGCGGAGGGAGGGGCGAGCTCCTCGATCGGGTTTACCGCCCCGTCATTGTCGCTCTCACATCCCAACCCCACCGCAAGGGCAAGCGCCCCGCAAAGGAGTAGCAGTCGGCCCGCGTCAAGCTTGCTCACGCCCGCAGCAGACATGAAGGCCCCCTCTCTTGATCCGAAAACCAAGGGATCCCAAGGCGATCCCTGTCATCCAGCCCTACTCTGTCTTGATCGGCCGGTTCCTGTCCCAAGTCAACGATCAGACGGTCAGTGCGACCGTTAACAGACTGAGCAAATTATTATTACGGGCTTTCGGAAGTCAAGCAAAAAGCCCATCGCCGGCCTGGGGGCCGCGGCATCCGGGGCGCGCTTTCAATGGTCTATTTGAAGGTCAATAGCAAGTCAGTAGCCGGGAGGCACGTTGACTTTGGCCCGCTGTTTGTGGTATTATAGCGGGTGAGAGTTGGGGTGCAGTGGACCTGGGAGAGCGTATTCCCTTGCGCCCGATGTATCTAGGCGGCCCACGTCGAGCTTAGATCGCCGTGGGTCTGTTTCTCTCGGCCAGGTTCTTGAATAGTCCGAGTCGGAGGACATTTCTATGAAGAAAGCGTTACCAGTGGTGTTGACCCTTGCTTTTCTCTGCTTCGCCATTCAGGCGAGCTCGGATGAGCCCAAGCCCAACTCCTCGGCGAAGTGGGGTGTCGGATGGGTGGACAGCGACGTCTGTTGCGAGGTCGTGTTCGGCGAGTGCGCCGACCTTCAGGTCGATGAGGCTCCGCTTTACATTCCGCCGCTTCCGACGTCCCTGGATATCTATCTCGTCGCCGTAGAGGTCAACTCGATAGACGGGACCAGGTTCGGGATCTGCGCCGCGTTTCCCGAGAATATCAACTTCTATGGCTGGACCTCGAAGGCGGACGTCGACGACGCTTCGGCAGGCTGGCCCGGGCCCGGCGAGGGGATAGATCTGTCGTGGGGCGCGTCGCAGGCAGGGCCCTTCGTGGTGCTTGGGGTTTTGCACGTCTACGCGACGGACTCGGCGCGGCTTTGCCTTTGTCCCGATCCTCGCGTCGGCTACGCGGAGTGGCGGGACGGCACGACGAGCGTAAGAAGAAAGATCGGCGGGGCCTTCGGTTGCGTCGGATTCGGTCCCGGCAAGCTCGGTTACAACCCCTGCGGCGAGGTGGTGCCCGCCGAGAGTATGTCCTGGGGCGCCATAAAGTCGTTGTATCGCCGCTAGCGTCCGTGCGTTTTTGGTCCGAGCGGTGCGGCAAGGGGATCGTGTCGACCAGGGAATACCGATGGAGGGCCGCGCAAGTCACGGCCCTTGCCTCGTAAGGCCGCTTCCTGCTAAAGTGCTTCGTGCTTCAAGTCTCGCGGTCCGGGGCCCCTCTGTAGCGGGCGCCATTCCGCGTGTTACCGCTTTTCATGATCTCGCCGGTCGCCCGTTCGATGCGGCTGATCCGGAAACTCGAATAGGGGGAACTTTGAATTGATAAGTGAAGGTAGGATAAGTATGGCTATCGTCGCGGGGCGGCGGACAGCGGTTTGGCTTGCCGTGCTTGCGGTTATGAGCCTGGCCCTCCCGCCGGCTCTGAGCCACGCATTCGATGCCGCCGGCTCTGAGCTCCGCGAGAGCGGGAAGGAATCCTCCCGGGCCAAGGCCGAGGGCAATGACCCGCTCTTCATGTCGAAGCCCAGCTATGAGGAGCTAAAGGCGCAGGCCGAGGAGTTGGAGGAGAAAGTCTCGGCGGATTCGACCGATTACGATCTGCGCTTCGAGCTCGCCGGGATCTACTATGACATGGGCGCTCTCATGATGTCCGCCAAGCACTACAGGAAGGCCGCCGATCTGGAACCGAAGAACGTCGAGGCGCTTGTGAATCTGGGGGTCGTTTTGAACGAGATGGGCCGGTCGGAGGAGGCGATCGAGGCGTACGATCGTGCGCTGGAGATCAACCCCGATGACGTCAAGGCCATCTGCAATCTCGGTCTCGCGTACTACGGCGTGGGCAAGTACCCCGGGGCTATCGACCAGTACAGAAGGGCCCTGGAGCTCGATCCGGAGTCCATCGAGGCCCACTACAACCTGGGCGTGGCCTTCGCGGACGCCCAGATATACCGGGAGGCCATAGCCGAGTGGAGCAAGGTCGTCGAGCTGGCGCCTGGCTCCGACGCGGCCGCCGCGGCCAAGGCGAACATCGACGTCATAAGGCAGCTCATCGAGCTCAAGGAGAAGCCCCGGGATTGAGGCTCGGCGGCTCTGCCGCGGCTGCGAGTTGACACGCGGGTGCTCGTCTGCTAGCTTTACCTTAGAGGGCGTAAGTCGCCCCATGGCGAGCTTTACCCTACCTGACCTCACCACCATAAGTGACATTACCGTCGGATGGCTCCCGGCAGGACGCCAGCGTAGTTCATAACCGGCTGTAGTGAAAGGAGTTATTGCAATGCTTCGAGTGCCTCGGAGTTTGTTTGCGGTCCTGGCGGTAGCGGCACTGGCCTGGATCGCCGCCGGTTGCGCCGCCACCTGGCCCGTGGTCGAGACCGAAACAGCGGAAGAAGAGGAGATGTGGGCGTCGGGAGCCGAGCAAGGTCTCTCCGGCGAAGTGAAAAAGCTGGTGCAGAAGGGCCAGGCCCTCTATGAAGGCGGCCAGTACGCGCAGGGAGTCGAGAGCTTCAAGCTGGCTGCCGAGCTCGACCCGGACAACGTTTCGGTTCTGGCCAGCCTCGGGTACGGCCAGTCGAGGGCGGGCAACTACATCGACGCGGTAAACGCCTTTGAGATGGCGCTCGAGATCGAGCCCAAGGACAAGGACCTTAAGACCTCCTACGCCTACAATCTCGGCATGGCCGGCCAGATGGACAGGGCCGAGGAGATCTATCACGAGATCGCGAAGGAGAACCCCGACGATGAGCGCGTCTATAGGAACCTTGCCGCCACTTATGCCAAGAACCAAAGATTGGCGGAGGCGATCGTGGCTTATCAGAAAGTGATGGAGTTGGATCCCGACGATTGGGAGACGCTCATGGCCATTGGCAATATCTGCAGGGACGCGAAGCCGCCGGTCGCGCTTCCGGCGATAGCGGCCTTCGAGCGGGTCCGCGGCGGACATCCTGAGAGCACCGAGAGAATGGAGGCCGCCCACTCGTTGGGCTGGCTCTACCTGCAGACGAACACTCATTGCAGGGCGGCCGACCTGTACGGGATAGTGGACGAGTACGATCCGCTGAACAAGGACGACCGCTCCAACTACGCCTTCGCGCTTGACAAGTGCGGAAGGACCGAAGAGGCGATCGAGCAGTACCGCACCATCTACGAGGCCGACACCACGGACACGAGGTTCCTGTGCAGGCTGTCGTTCTTGTACAAGGATGACGACCAGTACATGAAGTCCGCCGAGATCGCCGAGAGGGGCCTGGAGACCAACCCGGGCGACGCCTGCCTCTACTGCGCCTGGGGCAAGGCGCTCGAGAAGATGAACAGGTACGAGGACGCCATAGCCAAATTCGAGCAAGCCCTGACTCTGAACGATCCTCGCTGGGCCAGTTACGCCACCAAGCAGATAGAGCGCCAGAAGCAGCTCATCAAGATTCGCGAGATGAGAAAGCTGCAGGAGGATTACGAAGAGGGAAGCTGATAGGCTCGGGCCGTGCGCCGTATCGCGGCCGCGGAGATATGCAGACCTTGTTGGGAATACAGCGCCGGCACCTCCTAAGCGATGGACGTGCCGGCGCTCTTTTTGAGAGCCCGCGCGTCGTGGGCGGCGGTGGCCCGAATACGCGGCGCAGGGAAGGGCGGGGCCGGCGCAGAGCCCCGAGTGCGAGGTTGCGCTTCCTTGGGTTTGCGCGCGAAAGGGGACGTTACCACCGTGGCGGAATATGACTCCTATATTAGAAGCCGGGGGGTCCGGCCGGGCGACACGAAGGTGGTGGTCGCGATGAGCGGCGGCGTCGACAGCTCGGTGGCGGCGGCGATCCTTGCCGGTGACGGCTACGATGTCGCCGGGGCGACGTTGAAGCTCTGGTGCCTGCGCGAAGGTCCGCGCGATGCCCGGCGGTGCTGCTCCGAGGAGTCGATGGATGCCGCTTCCCGGGTCTGCGCCTCGCTCGGCATCCCGCACTACGTGATGGACATGAGAGCCGAGTTCAAAAGGGACGTGATCGAGCCTTTCTGCAGGGAGTACCTGAGAGGGCGCACTCCAAATCCGTGCGTGGCGTGCAACACCTCGATAAAGTTCGGCGCTTTGCTGCGTAAGGCCGGGGATATGGGCGCGGACTTCATATCGACGGGCCATCACATACGCCAGGTTCGCGATCCCGCATCCGGGGCCTATCAATTGCTCAGGGGGATCGATCGCTCCAAGGACCAGTCCTACGCTCTGTGGGGGCTGGGCCCGCGCGTGCTTGAAAGGACGGTCTTTCCCATAGGCTGGTTGACAAAGAGCAAGGTGAGGGAAACAGCTCGCGGCCTCGACCTCGCCGTGGCGGAGGCGCCCGAGAGCCAGGACGTCTGCTTCCTGCCCTCGGGGCAAATAGCGGAGCTTCTCGAGGAGGTGCTCCCGCGGGAGCCGAGTCCCGGCTGCGGCGAGATAAGAGACCTGCACGGCAATGTGCTGGGCCGCCACCGCGGATACCATAACTTCACCGTGGGGCAGAGGCGCGGGCTGGGGATCGCGGCCGGGCAGAGGCGGTACGTGGTGAGACTGGACCCTAAGCTAAACGTCGTGTACGTTGGCCGGGACGAAGATCTGCTCGCGAGGGTGGTCCACGCTTCGGGCTTCAACCTTGTGGGATCCGCCAACGAGACGGGAGGCGCGGAGCGCGTCTCGGAAATGAGGGTTGCGGCCAAGATCAGGTATCTGCATCCCGGCGCTACGGGAAGGCTCGCGCTCGGAGTGGACATGACCGCCCGACTCGTTTTTGATGAAGCACAGAGAGCGATTACGCCGGGGCAGTCGCTTGTCGCCTACGACGGCGAGGTCTTGCTCGGCGGAGGCGTGATAGACCGGGTCGAGCGCTGAGCCCGGCGGGTATTCCGCCTCGGCGCCTGGTCGCCCGCCCGGAGGACCAGCGCTTGCGCGGCCGCCCGGAGCGAAAGCGCGGCGCGCTTTTCGGCAATGCCAGTGAATATAGAGACCGCACATGAAAGAGGATAGCCGGGTGAATCGGCGCCGGATCGCGATCGTGCTCGCGGCCGTACTCGCGATCCTGCTGTCGGCGGGCGCATGGTGGCTGCTGTCCACCTACCCCGCGCCAGAGCCCACATCGGCGCCGGTGACGACCTCCCGGGCGATCGATTCTTACGAAGATGAGATCGAATCGGCGAGGCGCCTGCTCCATCCCATGGTGGCCGCGTATCCGGCCATCAGCGTCAGCGTCGGCGTAGGAAGGGACATAGTCTGGTCCGAGGGGATAGGTTACTCGGATCTCGGGGCCGAGACGCCGGTCCTGTCCACCGCCCGTTTTCGCATCTACAGCCTCTCTAAGCCGATCACCGCGGCGGCGGCCGTCTGTCTCCGGGAGCAGGGGAAGCTCGACCTGGATGAGCCCGTCACCGACCGTCTGGGTTATCTACCGGATCACTACTCGGGAGTCACCGCGAGATACCTCATCGGTCATCTCGCCGGCGCGCGCCACTGCGGCGAGGGAGAATGGCCGGAGATCAGCCGCGCGGGATGCGATTCGCCCGCCGACGCCCTGGAAGCGTTCATAGACGATCCCTTGATCCATCCGCCGGGCGAAGGCTACCACTACTCCGGCTTCGGTTACGTGCTGTTGAGCGCTGTGATCGAGGAGGCCGCGGGCGCAAAATTTGAACAATATCTCAGAGAAGAGATCTTCAAGCCCGCCTGGATGCACAATACGGGAATGGAGGGCTCGGGGTCGGGCGGCCCGAACATAGTGACCTTCTACCGAAAGACGTTCCTCGGCAGGTTCGCCGAGGCCCGCGAGATCGACAACACCTGTAAGTGGGGGGCGGGAGGCTTATTGTCGTGCTCGGACGATCTCGTGAGGTTCGCCCTTGCCCTTATCGGCGGCAGGATCTTGGCGCAGGAGAACGTGGAGGGCCTGTTCGCGCCCGTGGGCGAGACGTCGGCGGGCGGGAGCGGGTACGGGTTCGGGTGGGGGCTCGGGGTCGACGGCGCCGGACGGAGGTACGCCGTGCACGGCGGGGGCGCGATCGGAGGAAGGGGGGCGCTTTACGTGCTTCTCGATGAGAAGGTCGCCGTGGCCGTCCTGGCAAGCGCCGATGGGCCCGGACTTACGGATGAAGCCGGGCGGATAGCCGGGATCTTCTGCGCCGACTGATTCCTTTTCCCTTCATTGGTGACAGGGCCCGGCGCGCGGGTTATCATGCCGTGCGGCCGGTCCCCAGGCGGCCATGGACTCGGCCCCTTCAGGCGTAAGAGCGCATGAAGCGGTTGCCGTTGTCGGAACGCGCAAAGGAGGTCCTATGGGAAAACTCAAAGTCTTCGCTCTTGCGGCGGCCGCTGTGGCGTTGGCGCTCTCCGCGGCCCCGTCGTCCGCCCAGGTTCTGGGAGCGTGCGGGACGCCCTCAGAGAACGAGCCCGTTCAGATGAAGGACGGCGGAGAGATGGCCGTCCATTCCGTGCCTCTGCCCGGGCAAAGGGCATTGAACTTCGAGCTCCCCGCGGTCATAGGTGACGAGATCAAGGCCGTGAAGCTCTCCGACTACAATGGAAGCTGGCGGGTGGTCTGCTTCTACCCCGCCGACTTCACGTTCGTCTGACCCACCGAGCTGGCCGCGGTCGCGGCCGAATACGACAGGCTCCAAGAGCTCGGCGTGGAAGTGATCGCCATCAGCACGGACACGCATTTCTCGCACTGGATGTGGAAGAAGACGTCGCCGACGGTGAAGAACGTCCAGTACGCGATGGCATCCGATCCCAGCGGAGCGGTGTCGCGCGCGTACGGCGTCTGGGACCCGAAGAGCGGCCTCAATCAGCGCGGCCGCTTCATAATAGACCCAGACGGGGTGGTCATGGGGGTCGAGGTGCTGACGGGCCCCGTGGGCAGGAACGTGCAGGAGCTGGTGCGGCAGATAAGGGCCATGCAGGAGGTCAAGGCCAACCCGGGCATGGCGGCGCCCGCCGGGTGGACCCCCGGCAAGAAGCTGATAAAGACAGGCAAGGAGGTAATAGGCGAGTACTAGAGCACAGAGAAGGCTCACCTCGCCAAGCCGGTTGAAGAAATGCTCAGGACACCGAACGGCAACGCTCGGTGTCCTGAGTGTTTTCGACCCCATACCCACCAAAGCGGACAGATCACTTTCTATGGGACCGGTCGTATCGCTTATCACCGGCGGCGGGCAGATCGGTTCCTTGACCTATTTCATTCCCTGTAGGATACTTGTCGGCGCGGCAGGTCAGCTTGACGGGCGTCCGACTGTCCACCCGACGATTGCCAATCGGTTGACGAAGACGGGATCGCCCATGATCGGCAAGGCCACATCCCACTATAAGATCCTCGAAAAGCTCGGCGAAGACGGCATGGGCGTGGTCTACAGGGCCGAGGATACCGAGGCAAAGCGCACGGTGGCGCTGAGGTTGCCCGTAGAAAACGCTTGACTACACACTTGGCATTACGCAAACTGCATAACGCGAGGTGCGTATGTCCAATCCGTTTCAATATGGCGGCATCGTAGGCAGGGACGCCTTCTGTAACCGTAAGCAGGAGCTTTCCGATCTTGCGAGAGCGATTGATAACGGCGAGCGACTGTTCCTCTATTCCGAACGCCGAATGGGAAAGACCTCGCTGATCCGACTGGTCCTCTCAAGACTTCCCAAGAACAAGTTTGTCGCGGCATATGTCGATTTATGGGCGACCGATGACGTGGAGTCCTTTGCCGCAGCGACGGCCAAAGCCATCACAGAGAGTGTCTCTACCTCCGTGGACAAGATGTTAAGGACCGCAAAGAGCTTTTTCGGCAGTTTGAGCCCTGCCATCACTACGGATTCGAGCGGTGACCCTCGAATTACGTTTGAGATCGCCCGTCGTGGCGCTATGGGTCCTACGCTGAACGAGGTCCTTGCGGCCGCCGAGAAGGTCGCGCGGCGGCGACGTTGCCGTGCAGTTATCGCATTCGATGAGTTTCAGCGGGTCCTGGAATACGAAGATGATCTGGCGGAGCGGACCTTGAGAAGCGTGATACAGAGCCAAGAGAGAGTGTCTTATATCTTCTTGGGGAGCCGAAAACATCTCATCCAGAAGATGGTTCTTGACCGGGCCCGTCCGCTCTATCGCTCTGGGACGCACTATCCCTTGAAGCCTATAGGTACCAAGTACTGGTTGCCGTTCATTCGGAAGCGCTTCGTCGAGTTGGACAAGGATATATCTGATGATCTCATCGGCTCAGTATGCGATTCGACGGGAGGACATCCCTTCTATACCCAGCACTTGTGTCACGTTCTCTGGGAGCTCTGCGAGCCTGGTGCTGGAGTCACGCCCGACACGCTCAGGCGGGCCGTTGATTTGCTGCTCGATCGCGAGAGCTACGCCTATACAGCTTTGTGGGAATCGTTTAGTCTCAACCAGCGGCGTTTCCTATCAGGTTTGGCAAAGTCTCCATCTGGAGTGCAACCTTTCGGGGCGGACTTCATCCGCTCCAATAGACTCCGTTCGCCATCGACTGCACAGCGCGTCGTCAGATCGCTGTTGGAGCGTGACATCATAGACCGAGATGATGGTTCTTTCGTCATCAGCGATAGATTCTTTCGACTCTGGATCCGGCAATTGACCGAACTGAGTTGAGTTTCTGTAACCGAGTGAGATACACGGCACAGCTGAAGGCACCCGGCCATGATCGGCAAGGCGATATCCCACTATAAGATCCTCGAAAAGCTCGGCGAAGGCGGCATGGGCGTGGTCTACAAGGAAGCCTATCGCCCGCTCGGGAGCGCGATCATCTCTCGTACGTGAGCACCCTGCCCCAGAGGCTCTTTGTGCCCCAGATGCCCGCCCTGAGACACTCGAGCTGGACTATCTGGCTGTGATCGACGAAGAGGTTGACCTCGGAGCCGTAATTCTTGATGTACCAGGCGAAGACCTCCGGGTCGGAGGCCTCGAACATGACGTTCTCAAGGCCCAGCCCGTTTACGATCTTGGCCGGCACGTCGGTCCTCCAGGACTTGACGCTCTCGGTTATCCCCTCCGACTCGATCATGATCATGTAGGCGCCTGCGTCGAGGTACTGCCGGGCCTGGCCTATTATCCAGGCGGGATCGAGCGTGCCCTCGGTCTCCAGCTCCTCCGGAGCGGTCGCTCCGCCTGCCCCGAACTGGATGCCCACTTCCGGCTTGGGCTTTAGCCCCGCCTTCTTGACCAGCTCGATCAGTTTCAAGATGTCGTCCGTGGGCACGGTGATGAAGCCGGCTGATATCTCGATTATGTCGAAGCCGAGCCCCTTGCACTCGTCTATGTACGCCTTGACCGCGTCCGGCCCCTGTGTCAGCACGTACTCTATCCAGCCCCCCGTTGAGACGAGCACGTCGTGCTCGTGCGCGAGGCCGGTGATCTCCTTCACCGCCTTGGACGGCATCAGGCTGAACGCGCCGCCGGCGAACTTGAGGGCGTCCACGTAGGCGCCCATGGTGTCCAGTATATCCTGGAGGTAGCGGACTCCCATCACGCTGTAGTACGGGCCGCGTATCTCCGTTATGCCGCGCGTGCGCGGCTTGGGGGGGCGATGATTCATCTTGATGAACTCGAAGCCCCGCTCGGGCGTGGTCCGCGCGGAGGCTGCGGTCCCGGCGCCCCTGCCGCCGGACCGTGCCGTGCCGCTCCTCCTCGTTCCGCCGCGCGACGTCGCTTTCTTTCTTGTCCTCTTGGCTGGCATGAGCAGTCTTCCTTTCTCGAGTGCGCCTACGCCGCCGGTCCGGTCCACCTTACTCCCGGTATCTCGACCCTTTCCAGCAGCGCCATCAGGTCCGCGACCTGGATCTCTCCAATGTCGGCCACGGCGTCCACTATTTCGCCGCGCAGGGAATCCGCCAGGTAACTTCCGGTGAGCTTGTCGAACTTGTCGACCACGGTCTCCCAGCGCATGGGTCTGGTGTGAAAGCCTTCGTAGTCGGGCTTTTCAATGGTCAGCCTGCTTCCGTCCTTGAGGGTGACGGTCAACTTGGACGGCATCTCATCCGGGAACCTCGCGCTGTATTCTTCCGAAGGACTCGACCTGATCTTCTTCAAGAGGCTCTGCACGTCGTGACGGCGTACGCGCTCGGGCTCATACTGCTCCGGCAAGACCTGGCCGTCCAGTATGGCCACGGCGACCATGTAGAGCAGGCTGTGGTCGGCCTCCTCCTTGGTTCTTATGGTGAGCTTGTCGCCTTCTTCGCCCCCGCCTATGATGTTGTAGGCGACGTCGAAGACATCGATGTCTATCCGCTCCACGTCCTCCGGTTGAAAACCCTCCTGGTCCTTCAGCTCCAGAATCCCCTCTATAGAGGACTGGGAATGGATCTCGGCGTTGTACTTCTTGATTATCGTGCGGGTTACCTCCTCGAGATTCTCCTTCGACCAGTCGATCCGGAAAGGCCCGGCGATCGAGTCCTTGAACCCCTTGTTGCCCTCGAATACCTGCGGGGGGCCTGTAATACCGCGCATCGCCAGGAAAGCGGAGTGCAACCCGCCGAAACAGGTGTTTGGATAAGCCAAACCCTTCCAGTGTGAGAGGTCCCCGGTGCGGGTCACCCTCAGTGCATTGAACGCCGTCCCGGCGATGGCGATAGCGTTTGCGGTCTTGGCCGGCTCCAGCCCCAGCGCCTTCGAAGCCCCGGCCGCCACCGCGTATGATCCTTGAGTCGTGTGGTCGAAGCCCTTGGCCCTTACCGGGGCCACCGCGCTCAACCTGCACTGGACCTGATAGGCGACGGCCAATGAGGTCAGGAGATCCCTGCCACTCGATCTGGTGTACTCCGACGCGGCCAGCATCGCACCCAAGTTGTCACTCGGGTGACAGGTCTCTCCCTTTGCCAGATAGCTGTCGTTGTAGTCCAGATAACGGACCAGGGCGCTGTTGTAGAATCCGGCCCTGTCCGGGGCCGCGCGGCCACCTCCGATCAAGGTACAGTGACCTGATCTGCCGAAATCCTCTATATGCTTGCGTATCATTCGTACGGGCTCGCCCTCCACGGCGCCTATGGCGCAGCCGAGGGAATCGAGCACTCGTATCTTGAGCTGCTCCCGGGCGGCGTCCGATAGATCGGAAAAAGACGTTCTGTCGACGAACTCCGCTAGCTGCTGGGCTTCTGTCATCTGCTATCTCCCGTTGCGCTATCCTCAAGACCCTCGACTTCAGCGCATCCCGCGCTTCTATTTATGACGCGCCGAACAAGCCGGCGGTTCCCCATCATCACGCGACCGCGGCGTGAAGTCAATCGGCAGTAGGGCGCCGGGCGGCGGGGCGCGTTCGTGCCCGCAATACCAACTGAGGATGCGGGATAGGCCTTGCCCACGGGCAGGCCAGGACATGCGTGTGCACCGGGGGCCCGCCAAGCGCGGGCTCTTCCGTGCTTTCTACTCCCCAGGATATCTCCTGCGCGGCCGAGCCGTCGACACCTCCTGCGCGGCCGAGCCGTGGACACCTCGCGCGCGGCCGAGCCGTGGACTTCTCCCAAAACCGCCCAGGGACGAGCCCGAATCCAGATCTTGCCTTGGCGCTCTCGCTGCTGTTCAATCGAGCTACTGATCTATAGCCGCGGGAGAGCAGAGGACGGCGCCTACGGGAGGTCTACATGCGATACAAGCTACTTGGAAGGAGCGGGCTCAGGGTCTCCGAGATCTGTCTCGGCACCATGGGCTTCGGCGAGGACTGGGGATGGGGCTCGTCCAAGGAGGAAAGCCGCAAGGTGTTCGACGCCTACGCCGAGGCCGGCGGCAACTTTCTGGACACCGCAAATCGCTATACAGAGGGCACGAGCGAGAAGTACCTGGGCGAGCTCGTGGCATCGGACAGGGGCCACTTCGTGGTGGCGACCAAATACACCCTGTTCAATCGAAAGGGCGATCCCAACGCCTGCGGAAATCACAGGAAGAACCTGGTTCAGTCTCTCGAGGGAAGCCTGAAGCGATTGAAGACCGACTACGTCGACGTGCTCTGGTTGCACGCATGGGACTATCTGACCCCTGTGGACGAAGTGATGCGCGCCCTCGACGACGTGGTGCGGGCGGGGAAGGCCCTCTATGTGGCCATATCCGACGCGCCTGCGTGGGTCGTATCCCAGGCAAATACGTTGGCCGACCTTCGGGGCTGGTCGCCTTTCGTGGCCCTTCAGATAAAGTACAGTCTGATAGAGCGCACGCCCGAGCGCGAACTCTTGCCGATGGCCCGTGCCCTGGACCTGGCGGTGACGCCTTGGGGCCCGCTGGGAGCCGGGCTCCTCACCGGGAAATTCAAGGGGGGCAAGAGGCCCTCCGGGACGCGGCTCGAGAACTCCCCGAACATCACAGAGAGAGACCAGTCGATAGCGGACGGGCTGGTGGAGGTGGCCGGGCAGGCCGGGCGCTCGCCCGCGCAGGTGGCTCTCAACTGGCTGAGGCAGAAACCAGGCGTGATAATCCCGATCGTAGGATCGAGATCGGCCGATCAGCTCAAGGACAACCTGGGGTGCCTGGAGTTTACCTTGAGCGAAGACCATATGGGCAGGCTCGACGAGCTGAGCGAGATAGATCTGGGGTTCCCTCACGACTTTCTCGAAAAAGAGGGCCCCAGGGGCCTCGTGTACGGGGATACTTTCGACGGCATCGATGACCACAGGGGCGGGGCGAAGAGATAGCCCTTTGGCGCTTTGCTCGAGATCATCCGAGCGGGCGTGCTAGCGCCGAGCGGCCGCCTACGACGGCATGTAGCTTCGGCCGGCCGTCAGGTGTCGCGTTCGGCGACCGCGTAGTAAGTCTTGCCCTCGTACTCGACTTCCCTTATGCCCTCGCTCTCCTCGAGGGCGTCTATGTACTTGAGCAGCTCCCTGGGGTGCATGCCCAGGGAGCTGCTTAGCTCGTCCAATGTCTCCGGCCGGATCTTCAGCATCGCGATTATTCTCTCCACCTGCCGCTTGCTGTGATCCCGTTCGCCGACGCTTCTGAAGGCTGGGATCGTCTCCACCCGGCCGGCGAAGCGGGAGGCGATCTCCTCCAGCCTTTCTGTGTCGACAGGCGCGACGTCGCCCTGGGCCGGCGGACGGACGACGGTACCGATCTGCGTCCTCGAGGGCCCGATACGCCGCGCCGCGCGCGCCAGCGCCTCGATCTCGGCCTCTCCGTCGTTTACGCCCTCTACGATCAGGATCTCGAGCCAGACCTCGCCCTCGAACTCCCGGACCAGGAGCCTGATCCCCTCGATTATCTCGGCGACCTTTATCCCGTGGACGGGCCGGTTCACCCCGGCGAAGACCTCCTGGGTCGCAGCGTCGAGGGAGGGGATGATCAGGTTCGCGCCCATCAGGTCGGCCCTGACCCGGGGGTCGATGAGCAGGGAGCCGTTTGTCAGAACCGCGACCGGCGTGTCGGTGAGGCTTTTCACCTTGTCTATGAAATGCGCTATGTTGGAATGAAGCGTCGGTTCCCCGGATCCCGAGAACGTCACGTAGTCTATGTGCGCCTTGTATCCGGCGAAGAACTCCTCGAGCGCCGCGTCAACCTCTGCGGTCGGCACGTACTCCTTCCTCTCCGCCGTCTTCTTGGCGGTCCCGCCCAGCTCGCAGTATATACAGTCGAAAGAGCATACATTGGACGGAACGACGTCAATGCCCAGGGAGACGCCGAGTCTCCTGGATGCCACCGGGCCGAATATGATATCCCTTGGCAAGTGGCTTCTTCCGTCGCTAGTAGTTGGTCTCGTCGTAGCCCGGGAACTCGTCGAGCTTGATTCGCTTCTTGGGCAGCCCAACGCCTTTGAGCTGCTCGGCCAGATCCTTGACCATCGGTTCCGAGCCCGACAGATAGACCAGCTTGTCAGCGATGTCGGGGATGATCTCTCTCAAGTTTTCAGAGGTCAGCTTGACGCCTATCTTGTAGAACACCTGAAGCTCGGGATGCCCGGCCGTCCATATCTCCAGCTCGTCCTTGAAGGCCACGTCGTTCGTCCTGTTGCTGTAGATAAGGATGACGTCTATGGTGTCTGTGTCGTTCGCGCGCTGTTTGAGCATGCTACGGTACGGAGTTATCCCCAGGCCCGCCGCGATGAATATAGTGGGATCGTCGCCCTCGGGCCAGGTGAAGTCGCCCTCCGGCTCGCCGGCGGTTATGGTGTCTCCCTGCTTCATCTCGGACAGGGCCTTCTTGAAGGAGCTTCCGGTCATCCGCGTCGTGATCTGGATGTGTCCCTCGCACGGAGCCGAGGCGATGGTGAAATAGCGCTCGTTGCCCTTCTCGTCCTCGTTCTGGTGCGGCAGCTTGTAATGGAGAAACTGTCCGGGGGTCCACTCCAGCCCCTCCGGCGGATCGAAAACGAAAGTCCAGACGTCGGCTATCTCTTGGCGCTTTTCCCTGAATGTAAGTTCCATTGCGAATCCCCCGTCATTGGAGTCCTGCAAAGTGCATGTCGGCGCGCGGGATCGAAGTCCTGCGCGCCGGGATGCGGTGCTTGTCGGCTTTTCGGTCGGCTACTTCTCCTCGAGAGCGGTCAGGAGATCGCGCTTGTGCTCCTCCTCCTGGATCAAGATGTCCTCCAGGACGCGCCTGAGGCCGTACTCCTTCAATTTCTCGGCCTGAGCTATCCGCTGCTTGTACCGGCGAATGGCCAACTCCTCGCCGTCCAGGTCCTGCTCGAGCATCTCCACGCTTTTCCCCGAAGTGCGGCGCTCCTCCACGTCCACCGCGGGCACGCCTCCCAGGAAGTCGATCTGCTCGGAGAGCATGAGGGCGTGCTGCATTTCCTCCTGGGAGTGCACCACGAGCTCCTTCTGGATCCCGTCGAATTGCGGGCCGGAGATGACGGACGCGTGCTGGACGTACTGGATTGCGGCCTGGTACTCGTACGCTAGATCCTTGTTCAGATCGGCGATCAGCTTCTTGTGTTGCTGCTTGGTCATAGGATGCGATCCTCCTTGGAGAGAGCCCTGCGTTATCCGCGCTAGAAGGATTGATTTCTCGGAATGGATGTAAATCATTCTTACCATACAACTATGGGCGGGATCGGTCCAGGGGTATCTCTTGGGGGGCGTGGGGGCCCGGAGGGAAGAGAAAGGGGCCTCTTGCGGGCCGCCGGGCCCATCTTGGCATCGGGAAACGGTCCTCCCGGGGTTTAGGAGGTCCTGGGAAGAATGGGGTGATTCCGCCGGCGACCCGCAAGAGGCCCCTCGCTCGTGGATTGCAATCCGTCTAGTGACCGCCGCAGCCTCGACCGCCTTGCCCGGCGCCTTGCCCGGACCCGTGCCCCGGCCCGCAGCCTCCGCCTCCCATGCCGTGGCCGTGGTGATCTGAGTCGCACGTATTCGCGCCGGCCTGGAGCGCTCCCCTCAGGTACTGGTCGACTATTTCTTCGGGATCGATTCGCGGCGCTCCGAGAAGGACCTTGATCCCATAGCTGCCGAACAGTTGCTGTGCTCTCATTCCCATACCGCCGGCGATGATAACGTGTGTTCCCTGCTGGCTCAGCCATTGCGGTATGACACCGGGCTCGTGAGCGGGTGGCTCGATCCTCGCCAGGTACACGACCTGCGCGTCCCTGACGTCGAAGAACGTAAAGTGGTCGCAGCGTCCGAAGTGCCCGGATAGGATTCCGTTCTCAGTCGGGATCGCGATCCTCGTGGCCGAATTCTGCGCTTGTCCAGTCATAGGTCTCTCCTTATCGGGCTGATTCTACTTCCAGTGTCCCTCTACATTCGGGGACTCGGCGGCGGATAGCCTGCCCGCCTTGAATGCTTCCACGGCGTCCTTCACGGTCCCGTCCGCGCCGATGTAGACGTCCACACCGGCGGACTTGAGCACACTGAAGGCCTTGGGGCCGCAGTTTCCGGTGATTAGAGCGGACACTCCTGCGTTCGCGACGCTTTGACCGGCCTGAATGCCGGCGCCCTGGGCCGCGTTCATTCCTTCCGAGTTGTCAATTGTCGAGAAGTCGCCGCCGTCGGTATCGTAAACGACGAGATACCTGGCCCTTCCGAATCGCGGGTCCACCTCCGCGTTCAAATCTTCGCCCTTGGAAGTGATTGCTATCTTCAATTCCTTTTCCCCCTTTACTTTTTCCTGTAGTAGTTCGAGTAGATCGCGCCCAGTGGGTTGTGCGCCAGCACGCGGTCCTTGACGGCGATGGTCGTGACGGGGGCCTTCGAGTGCTTCGCGAAAAGAATGTCATGCCCCAGACAAAGTCCCAGGATGACATTCAGGTCGGTCTTCTCCTCGGCGAGCAGCAGGGCCTGGCCGACGGGATTGCATGCGGCCTCGAATCCATCGCCATGGATCTTCGGAAGGTCCAGCTCGTCCTTTCCGAGTCCGCATGCCTTGCAGCAAACCGAGACCACGTCGAAGTCCCCGGAGAGACGCGATACCAATTGGTCGGACTCGCTCTGCAGTCCGATGCAGAACGCCAGGCCCAGCTTTCTATAGCCCATGAGCTTCGAAAACTCCACCAGCTCTTGAATCCTAGGTAACTTGCAGTAGTACTCCGCTTCCACCTGGGAAGACGCGCGCCATATGCGCATATCCTCCTCGTCGAGGTGGGGAAGGGGGTTGGCCGCGTCTTCGAAGCAATCTTTTCCCTCGCGGCACTCCCTCTCGGCGCAAACCTCGCACTTCATATATAGACTCTCCTTCGTGTCCTTCTCAGTGGGGGCGCGCTCTACCGCTTCCGTACGCGCCGGTCTTGGGGGGGGTCTCGGCGCCATCGGCGGAGGCCGCCTCATCGCCGGCACGGGCCATGTCGAGCATGGCCAGGGCTTTTGTGTAGACCTCGGAGATGGCCCATGAGGCGGGACTGTTGCTGAACTCCGTCACGGCCATTCCCGCCACCATAGCCTCCGTCACCGCCGCGTCGTACGGTATCGTGCCGACGAAGGTGGCGCCGGCGCCGGCGCACAGCGCGCGAATCTCCTCGGTGATCTCCTTGTTGAGGTCGTACTTGTTGACGCAGACAGCGGCTTTTATCCGGAAGTGCCGGGCAAGCTCGAGCACCCGTCCCAGGTCGTGGCGCCCTGATTGGGTGGGCTCGGCGACGGCGAGAATGAGGTCCGTGCCCGTGACGCTCGAGATCACCGGGCAGCCTATTCCGGGCGAACCGTCGACGATGACCACGTCGCGGCCCTGCTCCTCGGCGATCTCCTTCGCCCTCGAGCGCACTATGGAGACCAGCCTGCCCGAGTTCTCCTGGGCCACCCCCAGCTTGGCATGCACCATAGGCCCGTACTTAGTATCAGAGACGAACCACGCGCCCCCGATGTCTTTTTCCAGGCGGATCGCGTCCACGGGGCAGTTGTCGGCGCACACACCGCACCCCTCGCAGCTCAACGAGTCGATCTTGAAATCATCGTCTATCGCGTCGAAGCGACAGAGGTTCAGACAATCGCCGCACTCGTTGCAGAGCGACGGGTCTATGATCGCGGTGAAGCCGCTCTCGAAGGCGTGCTCTTCCTTCACCTCCGGATTGAGCACAAGGTGAAGGTCGGCTGCGTCCACGTCGCAGTCGGCGATTACGGCATTGCGCGACATGGAAGCGAAGGCCGCGACCAGAGATGTCTTTCCCGTGCCGCCCTTACCGCTTATGACAGTGAGCTCTTTCATTCCCCGTCCGATCTGCTTTGGGATCTCTCCTGCTTGTTTATAGCCGGGGCCCCGCCGCTTGGCATCGCCCTTTTGCCGGTTAAGGCAACCAGTCCCCGATGGCAGCTTTCCGACCGCGACAAGGGCCCCGGCATTATCAATGGCTTGGGGCCGGTTCTTTGGCTCGGCCCACGATCTCGCTCAAGAGCTTGAGCATGTTCTCTCGCATCTCCGGAATCTCTTCCGCTATCATCTCTCCCCGGGAATAGGCCTCCGCGATCCGGCGGTCGTTCGGGATCCTCGCCAGGATCGGTATCCCCTCGGAGTCGCAATATTTTTCGGTGTCCCCGTTTCCTATTCCGTCACGGTTGATCACCACGCCGAACGGGACCCCCAGCTTCCTGACCATCTCCACGGCGAGCGTAAGGTCGTTCAGTCCGAAGGGGGTCGGCTCCGTGACCAGCAAGCAGAAGTCGGCTCCCTGCACCGCGGCGATCACCGGGCACGAGGTCCCCGGTGAAGCGTCGATGAGCGTCAGCTCTTTGCCGGAGACTGCTCGCTTGACCGCTTTCACCACCGGCGGAATGATCGACTCGCCTACTTTCAGCCGCCCTCCTACGTACTCGATCTCCCCGGCCCTTCCCTTTTCCACCACGCCCACCTCGCGCGGCTCCTCGACGATCGCATCAATGGGACAGGCTATCGAGCAGCCCCCGCATCCGTGGCATAAGTCGTCGAAGACCACCACGCCGCGCGAATGGACGGCGATCGCGTTGAACCTGCATGCCTCGGCGCAGAGCCCGCACAGGTCGCAGGTCTCTGAATCGACCCTAGGCACCGGTCTGGAGACTCGTGTCGTCCTGTGAATCAAAGGACGCAGGAATAGATGTCCGTTCGGTTCTTCCACGTCACAGTCGGCATAGCATGTGGCCACGGGGGCTACATGTGCCAGATTGGTGGCCACCGTGGTCTTTCCTGTACCGCCCTTGCCGCTTGCTATTGCGATGATCACCTTCGTGTCTCTTTCCTTCGCGCCGGCGTGCGAAACCTCGCCCATGCGGGGATGTCACCGGGGAAGCAACCCCGCTCGCAGGGATGCCCGACTCCGATATGTGTGATGCACCCAGTCGAAGAGAAAAGTGCCTGGGTGATAACCTGCGAGCGGGCTGCAACCCCGGCTTATTATGTCTCTCTCGTCATCGGCGTCCCGCACTTGGGGCACTCCACCTCGTAGCACGGGACCCCTCGCTCGTGAGTCTTTGTTTCTCCGCAGCTCGGGCAGACGCAGTTACCTCCCGGCCCGAAGCCACCGCCGCCTCCGCGGCCACCGCCGCCTCCGCCGCCTCTGCCCTGGCCTCCGCCGCCTCCGCCGCTACCGCGGCCACCGCCGCCTCTGCCCTGGCCTCCGCCGCCACCGCCGCCACCGCGACCGGCACCGCCGCCACCGCCGCCTTGTCCGCGGCCACCACCTGCGCCTCCGCCGCTACCGCGGCCACCGCCTGCGCCTCCGCCGCCTTGTCCGCGGCCACCACCTGCGCCTCCGCCGCTACCTCTCATCTCTAGTCTCCAGTTCTTTTATGCGTCCCTGAAGGGCTTGCATCTCCGTCTCCATGTCCTTCCTCACGTCACGGAGGTACTGGAGCTCGTCCTCGCGAGAGGGCGCCTCGTACGGGTCCGGATAACCCGAGGGCGCCTCATACGCCATGGGGTAACCAGCGAATCTGGGAAAGCCCCTGAAGCCTCCACGGCCCGCGCCGAAGCCTCCACGGCCCGCGCCGAAGCCTCCACGGCCCGCGCCGAAGCCTCCACCGCGACCGCGGCCCCATCCGCCGGCGCCTCTTCCTCCACCCCAAACGCGTCCTCTTCCGCCTCCCCACGGCGCGAAGCCCCTGCCGGCTCCTCGCATGGGATATGGCGATGGGCCCGTGGCCTCCCTGGCACTGCGAGGACGGCAAAGCCCGAAGCCCCCTCCAGTCCTCGGGCCCATGCCCAGCGGTCCTGTCCTGTCAAATCCCGGCATTTCGATTACCTCCTCCAGACGCCGACCTATGAAGCCGACTCTTTTAGCTGTTCTGTATTCTTCCGTTTCCTCTAGAGCCGCCTCGGCGGCCCGATCTTCCAAATCCGCGGCCCGCGCCGTTGCGAGCGCCTCGCCTTCCGGAGCCGTCGTCTTCGCAGCAACGTCCCATCCTTCGCCGCTCCCTCCTGGGTCCCACAGGCACGAGTCCGCCGCAGAACCCATCCTTCGTAAGCCGGCCGGCGAGGAACGCGTCCAGCACATCGTCGACTTCTCCTATAAGTCCGGGGTAGACATCGATGCCGTGGCTCACTATGGAGAAATAATCGGACTGGCGAATTCCACCGCACAACAGAACGTCGACTCCGTCGCCCAGCAGAAGTCCGGCACGGCGCCATCCCTGAACGTCCTTCACGGATCTTTCCGAACGCTCTTCAACCGATTCGCCGTTCGCGCGAACGAGCAAGATGGCTGGAGCGCTGTCGAACCTCGGGGACACTCTGTTCCCGAAAATTGGAATGGCGATATTCATATTGCTACCCTCGTTCCCTAATAAGACGCACGATCCATGCCACTTCCCTTGCACTTATCTAGCTCTTTGTTTGTCAAGGGATTAAAGGTGCCCGTGGTTTCGGCGCCGCCGAGTAAAAGTAGCAATAATGCTACTTTCTCGCATGGTAAAGGTGGCAATCCTGCTACTTTGTCGTGAGAGTATTCGATGGCCGGGGTCGGGCGTTGATCGGCGGGGAGCGCGAGAGCCCGCCCGTTCGGTGGCCGTGAAGACGAAAGGATATGGGAGGGGACGCGCAGCTCGGCGCAACGGTCCCTTGCGGCCCGCATGTGCGCGGCCGGCCGTTTCAATAACACAAGCGCCGCCCGGGGTCCGAGACCGAATGAAGAGCCGGGGTGACTGGGGGGCTACAAGCTGCTATTGTGCTTTGTGGTCGCCGCCCCGCGGGGGGGCAAGAGGTGATAGGAGGGCTTCTAGGAAATGCATGACTCGGCCAAGTTCTTCATAGACAAGTTCCGGGAACTTATCGCTCTGGCGCCCGCCCTCGGTCGCTATTACGCGCCGAGGCCCTACAGAAACGCCGCCGTGCGCTTCAGGAACCCCGATTGCGCGATCGGGGACTTCGAGGCGAGATACGATATCGCCGAAAGCACCGGCTTCAACGTCTTCATGTTCCCCTCGAACATGATACCGGGTTGCGACCTGCTCTCGGACTCGGGCACCTCCACTATGACTGTCAAGCAATGGGCGGAGATGATTCAGGGCGATGAGGCCTATGGCTCCAACGAGGGCTTCCAGGAGCTCAAGGATCAGATCGTCGACACCTTCGGGCCGCAGTGGGCACAGCTCAAGTCGGAGAACGAGGTTCTTTTCTTGTTCCATCAGGGACGCGCCGCCGAGCACGCGATGTTCACATTGCTGGGCGGGGAGCTGGGGCGGCGCGCCGGCGAGGTCGGACCGCTTGCCGGGTCATCTTTCATGAGCGAGATCCCGGAGGACTTGAGAAAGAGCATAACCGATGAGATCGAGGCCATAGAGAGGCGCATGCACAGAACGGGGGTGGCGGGCAAACAGGTCGAGTTTTTGATTCCGAGCAACGGCCATTTCGACACCACCCAGGAAAACATAGAGGACAGCTTCATCGTGCCGCTCAACCTGCCCTGCAAGGAGCACATGGCCAAGGACGAGGCGTTTCCCTTTCGCGGGAACATGGACATCGACGCGCTCGAGCTGCTCCTGGAACATGCCGGCGATCGCGTTCCTCTCGTCATACTCACGATCACCAACAACACGGGCGGAGGCCAGCCCGTGTCCATGGCGAACATAAAGGCCGTGAGCGAGGCGGCGCATGAGCACGGAGTTCCCTTTATCTTCGACGCGTGCCGGTTCGCCGAGAACGCCTGGTACATCATGGAGCGCGAGGAAGGGTTCCGCGAAAAAGGGATCAGGCACATAGTCCGCGAGATGTTCAGCTACGTGGACGGATTTCACATAAGCCTCAAGAAAGACGGTCTCGTCAACATGGGCGGCGGGCTGCTCATAAAGCCCGACGGATTGATGGATGAGAAATACCCCGCCCTGAAGGACAAGCTGACGGACTGGCAGATCATGGTCGAAGGGCATCCCACGTACGGAGGCCTTGCGGGCAGGGACATAAAGGGCGTCGCTGAAGGACTAAGGACGATAGTCAGAAGAGAGTACCTCGATCACCGGATAGGCCAGGTCGAAGCCTTCGGCCGAAAGCTAAGCGAGTACGGAATCCCCATAGCGAAGCCCATAGGGGGACACGCGGTCTACATAGACATAGACGAATTCTTCGACGGCCAGAACGTCAAGGACGAAGACTATAAGGGGATCGCCTTCACCGCGCTGTTGCTCGTGGCCGGCCACCGCCTCTGCGAGCTCGGGGTGCTTGCCTTCGGCCGCTACGATCCAGAGGCCGGCGTGGAGGTCCCGCCCAGCCCGAGAGTCAACTACGTGCGCGCCGCCGTTCCGCGATTGGCATACGAGGATCAGGACCTTTTCTCCGTGGCCGAGGCGGTGAGAGTCCTGCACGAGCACCGCGACCGCATACCGGCAATGCGGATAGTGTACGGCAGGGACCTGACGGTGCGGCACTTCAAGAGCAGGTTCGAGTTCGCGGGCTAGGGGCCGCGACGATCGGCCCGGTGCGCATCTGGTGGCCCCAAAGTCGTTCCTCTAAGGAGCTTATCGGTTGCCTCGACGGCAGGCCCCATCCGCGTATCGCCCTCTGAGAGCGTCGCGCTGGCCGCACCATTCATTCACGCCGCCCTTATCGCGGCGCCGCTAATTAGCGTGTCAAGCTCATGAAAATGGTGTACAATCCGGGCGTAGAGCCGTGGGAAACGCCTAGCGGTCCTTGGGGCGCGCCACGCGAGCCCCATCGGTTTTCCATTCACGGGTGACGAAGGGAGGCGGATGACGATGGAAAAGGCCAACTTGAACTGGGGAGAGCTCCCCTTTGGGTACAGGCGTACCGACTGCCACATTGAGTACCGCTTCAGTGACGGCAAATGGGATGATGGGAAACTTGTCGATGACGACAGGCTGGACCTCAGCATCTCCGCCACCTGCCTGCATTACGGCCAGCAGTGCTTCGAAGGGGCAAAGGTTTTCGAGACCAAGGACGGAAGGGCGCTGGCCTTCAGGATCGAGAAGAACGCCGAGCGAATGGCGTACTCGGCGAACAAGATCCTGATGGAGCCCTTGCCGGTCGAAAAGTTCGTCGAGGCCGTCTTCAGAGTGGTCGACGCGAACCGCCGGTTCATCCCTCCGTTCGGCAGCGGAGCGAGCCTCTACGTCAGGCCTTTGTTGATAGGCACCTCGCCTCTGATAGGCGTGAAGCCTTCGACCGAGTACCTCTTCTTGATCTTCGTAAGCCCCGTCGGGCCGTACTTCAAGACCGGGCTGAAGCCCATCAAGCTGATAGTGGAGGAGTCCTTCGACAGGGCGGCTCCCAACGGGGTCGGCGACGCCAAGGTGGGCGGCAACTACGCCGCGGGGCTGAGGGCCTCCAGGAAGGCGCAGGAGGCGGGATACACCGAGGTCCTCTATCTCGACGCGGCGAGGAAGGAGTATCTGGACGAGTCCGGTCCCGCCAACTTCTTCGGAATCACTCCGGACAACAATTACGTAACGCCGGAATCGCCGTCCATCCTGAAGAGCATCACCAACATGAGCCTTAGGACCCTGGCCGAGGACCTGGGCATGGGGGTGGAGCGGCGGCCCGTGCACGTCAACGAGATATTCTACTTCAAGGAAGCCGGATGCTGCGGTACCGCGGCCGTCATTACCCCCGTCAAGAGCATCACCTTCAGGGACAGTACTGTAACTTACTGCGAGCGAGACGAGGTAGGCCCGTCGTCGAAGAAGCTCTATGAAACCTTGACCGGCATTCAAATGGGCGAGGTCGAGGACAAGTACGGATGGACCACCGAGATCCCCGTGGGCTCCAAGGTGGGCTCCTAGGGGGATCCCGCCCAGACACCGCTGTTGACATCACACTCGCCCCCGCGCATAATGGCTCCTCGGTTGGGAGGGAATCGCGCGGGGGCGTCCCGCGTAGACCCTGTTTTCGGCTCGTTAAGCTCGTTTGAGACACATAGACTGGACCCCTCGGCCGCCCCGGATCACTCGTGCCCGGGCAGCCCCGGGCGTCATTCCCTAAGCTGACAGCAGGCTCCGCCTTACATAGCCATGTGAACAAGCAGTGCTTTGCCGTGTGTCCCTGCAAACTCGGGAGGTAAGCCATGAGACACGTTTCGGTTGGAAGCCGCTTCGTTTACGCCGTCCTAGCCGGAGCCGTTCTCCTCGGTCTGTGGAGCCGCCCCTGTCAGTCTGATGACTGGAAGGGTCTGGCAAAGAAAAACTCCTTTTGGGCTGAGCTCAAGCGCGAGCACGGGGCCGCGGCGGGGGCGGTCATGTTGCTCGAGGAGGCCGAGACCCGAGTCAGGATCGAGCGCGGCTACAGTCAGACCAAGACTTACTACACTTACGTGGCCGCGATCTTGGATCCCGTCGAGGCCTACGAACTGGGCGAGTGGCGGGTTTGGAAGCTGCCATCCAGCGCCATCGGTGATATCTCAGCTAATACATATCTAAAGTCAGGCAAGAAAGTCTCGGTTAGATCCGATGACGTTCGCGAGGCCAAGTCGGGCGACGCTACCGTGTACGAGTTCGCTCTGCCGCACTTCAAAGAGAACTGCATAGTCGAGGTCAAATACTGGATTGCCAATGAGGGCTGGTTCGTGGGTACCGAATGGCTCTTCGGCGGCAGCCACCCCACGCAGGTCTCGAGGCTGAGGCTCCTGTTTCCGGCGTGGATCGCCGAAATCAGCGCCTCCGATTGGCCCCAGGCATACGCTGCCAGAAGGGCGGTTCCAAAGCCGAAGTTCGACAGGGAGTTCACGACCGACGGGGACGTGGTGAGCTTCACATGGGAGCTCAAAGACCTGCCCGGAGTCCGGGAGGAGCCCTATATGCCGCCCGTGCGGGATCTGGTTCCGGCCGTCAAGATCGGGGCGACGCAGAAGGGGTTCCCCTGGGACCAGGCGTGCCGGTGGTATTTCGAGACCTACCTCATGGAAAGACTCGACCCCAAGCCCGAGATAAAGCAGTTGGCGATGAAGCTGTCCTCCGGAAAGGGCTCTCGAGAGGCCAGGCTTCGGTCCCTGTACGATTACGTGCGAAAGAACGTGCGGTACACGGACATTCCGCTTACCAAGAGCGGCATCTGTCCGAAGCACCCCGAGACGGTCTTGAGGAACGCGAACGGAGACTGCAAGGATCAGGCGACCCTGCTCGTAGCCCTGGCCGGGGCGATAGGACTGCCGGCCAAGTGCGCTCTTGTGCGGACCAGGGACCTGGGTGAGGTCGAGGAGCGCATCACCGACCTGGGCGCGTTCAACCATATGATCGCGGTGGCCGACTTGGACGGGGCCGAATACTGGCTCGACCCGACCGCCACGCCCTGCCCGTTCGGCGAGCTGCCCCTCCAGGACCAGGGCGTGCGCGCTTTGGTCATAGATGAAGGCGGCGACTCCGGTTTTCGCACGACGCCGGTGAGCGGCCCCGGCGATAACAGCACGATGACCTGGACGACGGCGGTGCTGGGGGAGGATGGTTCGATCGAGGCTGAAATACGAATGTGTCCGAAGGGCCAACACGCCTCAGGATGGCGACATGTTCTGAGCACGGCGAAGGACGAGGACATACAGAGATACCTCAATTACAGGTGCAAGGGCGCAGAGATCAAGGAGTGGTCTGCGGAAGGGGGCGAGATGTACGGCGCCGATCTCGAGTTGCGATGCAGCTTCGAGAAAGCCGACTTCGCCACCGTGGCCGAGGACATAATAGTCTTGAAGCCGGCTGTCTATTCCGAGCCGGACCTATGTAACAGATTCTCAGGCGATCGCAGAGAATACCCCATCAATATGCTGTCAATGGCATGTTGGGTGGATTCGGTGACGGTCGTGATTCCGGACGGATACGGGATCCAGGAGCCCCCCGAGCCGGTGCGCTTGGAAGGGCCCCTCGGGGAGTTCGAGATGAGCCTGGCCGTTCACGGGGACGAGCTCAGATGCTACCGGCGCTTCGAGATCGACACGCTGGTGTGCGGCAAACATCAATACCCCGACCTCAGGGAGTTCCTGGGCCGGATTCGCAAGTGTTGCGGCAAGGGCATAGTGCTGAAGAAGGTGTGACGGCGCGGGGCGCCCTATATCTGCCGGAGATACTGTATCTTCATGAAGTACTGGCGGCTTGTCTGGGTCCAGCCCCGGCGGCCGTCCTCGGCGATCTTGCGGTGAAATAGGTGTTGAAGAGATCGCCGCCCTCCTGGAAGAAGGGCCGCATGGGAAGGCGATGAGATTATCCCCGGTCCCTTGTCTTCTTCAGCTTGTCCTTGGCCTTGGAGAGCGAGCGGGCCCGCCTCTGGATCCCGGCCCAAGGGTCCTCTCTTTGCGAGAGGCGCCGAAACAGGCTCTTGATATCGTACTTGGCCGAGCTCAGGCCCTTTCCGCCCAGCTCGTCCCAGTCCAGGGGCGTCGCCACCGGCGCGCCCACCTTGGCCCGGACCGAGTAAGGCGCGACGCCGCTTTGCGCGTAGGCGTTTCTGTTTACGTCTATGAAGACGCGACCGCCCCTTTTGTTCTTCCTCTGCTCGGTGGTGCGGTTGTCCGGGTCGAGCTCGACGGCCAGTTCGGCGATGTGGTCCGCGAGCTTGCGCGTCGTGTCGAAAGTCGGACCTCTCCTTATGGGCACGACCACGTGCAGTCCGGTAGATCCTGTGGTCATGACGTGCGGCACCAGCCCCGCCTCTTCTACTATCTCCCTCAGGGCCCGCGCGGTCTCGCACGCCGCCTTGAACCTGTCCCCCGGCGGATCTATGTCGAATATCATCCTGTCGGGGCGGCGGGGCCTATCGTGCTTGCATAGCATCGCGTGAAACGTGATACAGGCCTGGTCGGCCAGATAGACCAGGTCGGCCGTCTTCTCGCAGACGACGTGCCTTACCGTTCCGCCTTCTTTCTTCAGCGTGACGCCCTTTAGCCACTTGGGGAAGTAGTCAGATCGCTTCCTCTGGTAGAACTCCTTGCCCCCGAGCCCATCCGGCAGTCTCTGCATCGTGACGGGACGGCCCTTTACGTGATCGAGCATGACGTCCGCTATCCGGCGGTAGTAGTCGATGAGATCGTCCTTTGTAACGCCTGAGTCCTTGAACAGGACCTTGTCCTCGTTCGATGTCTCGACTGTGATCTTCCCGAAGGTGTGTTTGCCGGCCACAGTGTCTAAGCCTCCTTCACGACTTTCTTGGGGCTCTTGTCCGATCTCAAGCCGAGAAAGCTGGGATGGCGGAGCCTCTCATCGCCCGTCCACCCGGTGAAGCTGACCTCGGCCACGAGCTTGGGGCTGACCCAGTGCGCGTCGGTGTCCTTGTCGATGCCCTTGTCGAAGGGGCAGGTCTCGCGCTCGATGGAGCGGAGCCCCTTGACGCCGCTCCGCCTTGCCTCCTTCGTCTGCATCCTGGGCTGTAGCCTCTTGAAGCTCGTGCGCGATCCCTTGAAGGCCATCACCTCGCCGCCGGCATCTCGGTGGCGTTGTATCGCCGGCGTCTTCGCCGGTCGCGTCGAGGCCCTCGACCCATCGCCGGGCTTCGGGCCCATCAGCGGGCAGCCAGGGCCTCGTCGCGGCCCATGAGCCACCGGCGACCCTCCAGCCCATCGCGGGGAGCCAGTGCCTCCTCGCGGCGGTAACCGGGCTCAGCGCCGGTCAGTTCTTTCCCTCAGCCTCCTCCGCTATCTCCTCTATCGTCTTTCCGCTCAGAACGGACTCAGGCTCCGTGCTCACCGGGTTCCTGCGCGCGTCCGCGTCGTCGTCCTTCATCTTGATCAGCAGCCAGTTGTTCTCGCCGCCGCCCATCTTCGTCTTGACCAGCGCGTATCCGCCGCGGAGCTTCTTTCCTTCGAGACGCATTTCTATGCGGCCGTCCTCGAAGCATTTGTCCATGGGGATCTCATCTCCGTCGTCGTCTTCCTTTATGTTCTTGTATCTGCCCGTGTCCCAGACGAGCACGGTCCCCGCGCCGTAGTTGTCCTCGGGTATCACCCCCTCGAAGTCCGAGTACTCGAGAGGATGATCCTCGGTCAGCACGGCAAGACGCTTCTCGCGGGGGTCCGTGGACGGCCCCTTGGGCACCGCCCAGGATTTCAAGACGCCCTCTATCTCCAAGCGGAAGTCGTAGTGGAGCCTGCTCGCGTCGTGCTTCTGGATCACGAAGATGGGCTTACGTCCGGAGCTGCCCTTGGCCGGCTTAGGCCCCCTCTTGCCCGTTGTCCGCCTCTTTTCCTTTCCCGAGGGCTCCGGGGTCGACTTGAAATCGCGCTTTTTTTGGTACTCCTTGAGTTCCTTGGGCATCTTTCGGGCTCCCTTGGCGTGAACGGGTGCTTGCGGCCTACTGATCAATGGCCTGCGGCCCGCCCGGGGTCAACCCAGATAGTCCAACAGCTTCCGGGCGTCATCGACGGCGTAGGCGTTTTGATCGTTGTCGAAGTAACAGTAGACGTCCAGCCCCTCTCCGTTCCAGTCCGATATCCTGCGGGCCCACGCGCGCAGCGTGTTGCCGTGATAGCTGCCCTCGTACGCCCCCTCCGGGCCGTGCAGGCGGACGTACACGAAGTCGGCCGTGACCTCGTGCGGAGTCTCGCGCCTGTTCAGCTCGTAGATGCAAAAGGCCGCGTGGTGATCGGATAGGATCTCGTAAATCTGATCGTCCCACCAGCTCTCATCTCGAAACTCGAAGGTGTACCTCGTTCCAGAGGGCAGTGATTTCAAGAAGGCGACGAGCCTCTCGGGGTCCGCTTTCCAGCGGGGGGGAAGCTGGAAAAGGACGGGGCCCATCTTGCCCTTCAGCCCGGCGGCCTGCGAGAAGAAACGCTCGACCGGCTCCTTTGGGTCCTTGAGCTTTTTCATGTGGGTGATGTACCGGCCGGCCTTGACGGCGAAGAGGAAGTCCTTCGGCGTGCGCTTTCTCCAGTCCTCGAAGGTCTTCTTCCCCGGCAGATTGTAGAAGGAGTTGTTTATCTCGGCGGTCTTGAAGTGTCCCCGGTAGTGCTCCAGCCACTTCTTCTGAGGCAGGTCCTCCGGGTAGAAAGGGCCCTGCCAGTGCTTGTATATCCATCCGGAGGTTCCGATATGGTACTTGCCCTTTGCCATGATGATCTCCCGGATGTGCGACTCTTCCGGCTGGCTTCCATCCCGGGCACAGGCGGCCGCGGGCGTGTAAACGCGGTCGCGGAGCTCGCGCCGGCCCCGTTTTCTGTGACCGGCGTCCGGGAGCCTATGAACCCCTCTTGCCGGCCCGGGTCGTCTTAGCCGCGGTGCCGGAGGATCGCTTTCTGGAAGCAGTGCGCCGCTTTATGTAGAAGTAATAGCTGAGGAATTTCTCCAGAAAGTCGTCGGCCGCGCCGCTCTTGTCGTTGTACGCCACCGTCTCCTTGCCGATCATGAGCGCCGCGTAGGCCAGCTTGTCCCTGGGCCCGCCTTGCATGTTGTCCCGATAGTCGCGGTTCAGGGTGTTAACCTGAACGACGCCGTCCGAGAACCTGCTGTGACGCCTGCCGCCTTCTTCAAAGGCCGCCTCCATATAGTTCATTCTCGGGCCTCTTGGAGTGGGACGATCTCCAGGCTCCTTTGGGGGACTCTCGGGCATCCTGAGCTGGCCCTTCTTTTCCAGCTTGCGTTGCTTAATTGTCTTCTCCGATTTCTTTCGCCTACGCTTGGCCAATCCGCCCGGCAGCTCCAGGTCGGTGAACTCATCAAGGTCGAGAATCTCCCTGGCGAGCTTGAGCGCGCGCTTCTGGACGGAGGAGAGCTCTTTCTCCTGCTCTTCCTTCAACCTCATCTCGACCTCGGCCTCGATCTGCGGAGCGTGCCTGTCGAGGAGGCTAAGGAAGGAGATCCAGTCGTCATTGTCCTCGAAACCGGTGCGAGCGGGCAGCGGTTGAAGGAAATCGGCGTCGATGAAGCCCTTCACGTAGCCTGAGGCGTAGATGCTCTCCTCGAGGCCGTACGCATCGGCCTGGGAGACGTCGTCAACGATCACCACGCCCGTGTGGCGTATGTTTACCTTCCCCTTTCCTGAGGGATCGAAATAGAGCTCGATGCCCAAGGACTTCTCCTGCTCGCCGGGTACCGGTATCCGCTCCAGCCCGCCTGCGATTCGAGGGAGGTCGATGACCGACGGCTCGACAACATAGCGATTGCCGCCCTTCAGAATCTCCACCTCCAGCCACCCCCTTCGGAGATGGCTGTCGAATCGCTCGGCGAAGACCCTGCGGAGCCTCGAAGGATCCAATGGACCCCTGGGCTTGGTGGGATCCAACTTGAGCTCGGAGATGACGATTCTCTGGCCCGGCGCGGACAGGGATTCCTTCTTCAGCGCGCTGCGGAACTCCGCCTCAGGACTCCCCTCCCGCAGGATTACTTTTAGCGTTTCGTCCTCGCCGTCTTTTCTGGACAGAAACGTGCACTTTCGACCGATCTGCTGAAAGCTGAAGATTCCAATGCCGAGCTGTCCGATCTGGGGCACCTTGGTGCGCCTCTTTGCGGAGTCGGCCACTCTGTGCAGGGCCGTCTCGAACTCCCCGCGAGCCATTCCATAGGGATAATGGATCTGAACGGAGCGCTTGGTCAGGTGAAAGGAGACCCTACAGACGGGGAGGGCGTTGCCGCTCTCGGCGGCCTTGAGGTGCTCGTCGATGGCGTTGCTTATATGCTCCTTCACGGCGTCGGCGGGGTTGCGGTAGAGCGTCCCCAGCCACTGAAGGGCGTTTGCGACGTTGAGCCTTATCGGCACTCGCTTCGGCATTCAGGCGTTCCCGTTTCGTACTACTCTGTGTACGCGCTTAGCCGGACCATGATTATCGCGTCCGACTCGCACCTCCAGCCGGCCACCTCGGGTCCGGCATATTCTCCGAACTCCTCGCTCCAGCTGAAGGCCGTGATATGCGAGCATGTGACCGTGCCTGTCACTTTGTTCTCCACGTAGAATTCATTGTATTTGCCATAGATAAGAATGCCCACAGCACTTAGACTCCATTGTTTCGCGTCCCAGGGTGTGGTTCTGACCGCGCTCGCATGGGGGCCTCCTCATGTTACCCGTCGGGGCGTGTGGTGTGCTGGATTGGTACCACAGAAAACCGGCGGAATCAAGGGGATGCGCGGTTTTTCGCCGGGCCTGCAACGACGTCTCAACCGGGAAACCGCAAGAAAAGAGCAGGGCTCCGAGTTAGCCTCGCGGACCCTGCTCCTAGATGTCTTGCTTGACGGGCCGGTGGCTCCGGCCCGTTCTCAGTTGGCGTATCTACTCCACGAGCCTGGTGAGGAAGACGAAGCCGCCCGAGAAGCCTCCGCCGGTGACGGCGTCCGGATCCACGATCTGTAACAGCCGGCCGTAGACCGTGGTGGTGTTTTTGCTCCTCATGTCGCTCACAAACCAATGTGAGATCTTGACTATGGTGACAACCTTGTCGGATGAGCCCTGCACGTCCCCCGGGTGGAAGAAGGCTATGGCGCCGATCCGCGGGCAATATATCGTCTCGTCGTGGCTGTGTCCCTCGATCTTGCCTGTGTCCTCGTTGTAGGAAGAGGTCGGGCATTCGTCGATGATGGTTGATGTACCTTGCTTCGTAGGACCCTGCATGTTGCCGTACTCGAGCCGTACCCTGTCACCTATCTGGACCAGGTAGGGGGACTTGTTAATTATGAAATTCCTGTAGGCCGCCGCGCCGCTCTGAGGCCTCTCGCCCGTGTAGTAGTCGAGCGGAGGCCACCTCGTCGGGTAGAAGAACCCCGCCGTGAGCGCATCCTGCGGAGTTCCCTGCTTGAGCACAAGCTCGAGCCCAGCGTCGTTGAAAGGCGAGGGCGGCCCCGTGCCGTATCCCGTAAGGATCGGATCGTAGAAGTCGCCCACGTCGTATTTCTTGTTGTTGTTCAGGTCGGCGTAGGGCTCGCCGGGATCCCACTCGCCGTTCTTGTTGAGATCGTCGAAGGGCTCGGGCTCGTCCCACACGCCGTCGCCGTCGTTATCCTGGAAGCGGTCGGGGAGGATCCACGGGAAGAACCCTCTCGTGCCTCCCGCGCCCACAAGCTGCGCCGTGGCGTCGGCCGAGACGTCCGCGATGTTGTCCCCGAAAGGCTTGATCAGTCCTATGAAATAAGTGCGAAGCGGGTCCTGGGTCGCCTCGGTCCTGTGGGTTCTGACCGTGACTTCCACAGCGGACGGAAACGATACGTCGGCTTCCGTAATCTCGACCGCGCCGATAGTGTGCTCTTTGAACGCGTTGTTCAACGCGGCCACCTCGATCGCCACGTTCGTCGCGTTATGTTCGCGCTGATTGGAAGTCGTCGCGCCACTGGGCAGTAGCTCGTGCACGGCGGCAAGACACGCCGCGTCGGCGGCGTTTTGTAGCTGGGTCTTGGTTGTCTGGATCGCAGACATGTCTATGGCAAGCACCGCGGCGCCCATTATGAGGGCCATGGAAACCGCAACCCAGATTACCGCGATGCCCCGTTCATCCTTGGCGATCTTTTTCATGACTTGTCCCCCGATCTTTCGATCTCGGGTGTTTCCGCCGTTTTCACGATCCAAGACCCGTCCTTGGACAGTGAGCCTCGAAGGCGATCTATTCCTCAAACTCGCAGATCTATGCCTATGAAGGTGGACTTCCCGCCTCGTCCTTCATCACACATCTGGCCGACAAAGGTATGGTTCCGGGGATTATCCCCAGAATAGGCCCCGCAAAGAACTCGAAGTCGTAATTGACCACCACCTCCACCGTGGCCAGCGTGCTGGGAGTGGTCGACCACGTCAACTCAATGTCGCCCGAATCGAGCACGATACCGGCCGTGGAAAGGACATCGTTTATCCTTTGATAGACGTCCGTGGTGCCGCTCTTGCCGGTCACGGCCATAACCCGGGCGCCCTCCCGGGCCGCCGTGTGCAAAAGATTGCTGTGCCAGAAAATGCGTCCGAAGTCGACGATCCCGAAAAGGACGATGAGAAGGATTGGCAGCACGAACGCCAACTCGACGACGGTGCTTCCAGAGCGCGAGCGCCTCAATCCGGATACAAACCTCTTCATGTGAACGCACCTCCTGAAGGCACTACCTAAGGTACTCTTCAACAGGTATTACCACGATGCTTAATTATACCACAGCACCCTGTAAACCGACAACTTCGGAGGTTGGGGGGGCCTGCGAGGCCCCCTGCCGCGCCGTCATCCGGCGGGCTGCATGACCCACTCCCCGACGATCCTATTAGATTGCCGCCTTTGGCGAAAGATGCCGTCCTTCCCACTTTTCCCCGAGGCGTACCGGGCCCCCGGGGCGCGACCCTGGTGGGGGGCTGTCCGTAAGGCCCTGTCTTCCATAACAATCGGCAGCCATGCCGCCCCTATTTGGGAAAAGAGTCTTCGGCTATCCGCCCGGGTGGAATCCAGGCTTACTGCGCCCGCCGGGCGGCCTCAAGCGGCAAAAATTAAGCCACCCTGCTCGTTCGCCTGCCGTGGCGGCCGGTGACGTTTCGGACCTTGGGCAACCCCGGGGCTCAGAAAGTTGCTGAGGCCCCCTCCCTTGCGGCCTCCGGGGACGGATGGTCCGAGCCCGCCCCGCTTGACACAGGCGCCGACAGAATGGACATCAACCGGCAGTTCTGGCCGGACAGCGGAGACAAGCTATCTGAACTTCGCTTTCAGTCTCCCCCAGGACGATCTCTCGACCGGCACCTCTCCCACGATGACTACGATTCCCCTGCGGGTCGTATGCGGTATCGCGTTGTTGGAGCCGTCCCTGAGCTCGCTTTCTTCTATCTCCACGTAGGTCTTGCCTTCCGTGATGGCCTTGAAGGTGACCGTGAACAAAACTCCCGGTGTCATCACCACACCTCCAAGTATGGCCCCGCTGACCTCGACGGTGCCGGGGCCGAAGGAGGTGTCGGAGTAGAAGAATGTCTCCTCTTCGCACTCCGCTGGCAGCGACCCTTCCTCCACAGAGACAAGCTCCAGGGAGTCGACGTCGAATGAGAACAAGATATCGTATCCCATAAGCTCGGTGGTATCGTCCTCGACATAGAAATGCAGGCCGAACTCGGTCCCGATGTCGACGACGACCGAATCGGCCCGGACCGAGAGCTCCTGAGCCCACGGTGCACTGTGCGGCATGATCAAGCCGGCGGCCAGAAACAGCAATACCAACAACGATCTTGACCTATCGAGGAACACGGCGGTCTCCATTCTTGCTTACCTTGTCAGTATCAGCTTTCCTTTGAATTCCATCTCCTGTGTCCTCAGGACGGCCACATAGACTCCGGCTGACACATTAACGCCGGCGTCGTTCTTCCCGTTCCATGAGAACGTGTTCGTGCCGCTTCCGAGCGGCCCGCGGTAGAGTCTTCTGACCACCCCTCCGGCGACGGAGCATATGAGGAGCTGTATCGTGTCGCCGGACCTGAGGCCGGCGCCGGTCGGCGGGGTGAAGGTGAGAGTGGCGACGGAATTGAACGGGTTGGGACGGCACCTGAAAGAGCTGGACGCGGGAATGCCCTCTCCGATTCCCGCCGCGGAGTTGACCCAGATCACAGCCGGGGCCGCCAGATCGACGGAGAGCTCGTTTCGATCTATGTCGTATACTTCCGCCTCGGCTATGGCTACCGGGCTCGAGCCGTTCTGCACGCCTTCAAAGACGAGAATGTAAAGCTCGCCCGGAGCCAGGATGAAGCTCCTGTGCCCAAGGACACAGTCCTCCACCCTCAAGCTGTCCGGCGCGATCAGCTCCCAGTTGAAAAAGGTCGAATAGGGGGCGTTCGCGTAAAGCTCTCCTTCTTCGACGGTAGTGCAGCTCACCACGCTTGGATCGAAGTACAACGTGCAGAACACGCAGCTCAGCGAGTCGACCGCGTCGTCAACCACAACGCTCAGGGTGCAGCTTTGGCCCGGAGCGATGCAGGAGCTGGAAGGTTCCAGGGACAGCGTGGGAGAGGCGTCCGAGGCGTGACACCTGCTGGCGCCTAACACCGCCGTGAAAAGCCAAAGCACAAGGATCACGATCGGTATCCGTGCGAAATCCCCTCTATTTTCCGTCGCGTTTGCCATTGGGCTAACTCCCGGTACGGTGGCCTATGTTGGGCCCGCCGCCGCTTCATTGACTCCCCGTTGAGCTGACCGCAGACGCGGCGGCTTGCATGGCGCCCGCTACCGCCGCGTCGGTCCCAACGCGGCGGCCCAGCTGGGCTGGGCGTCAACGCCGTGGAGCCTGCTGCGTCGGCTCCATGGTGGTGGTCCTCACTGTAGCGATCCCACCGCGCCCGCGCCTCTTCGGCACAGGGCGAGGCGGAGGGCGGCGTGGCCGCCCTCCGCGCTCTCGACGCCTCCCGCTAGCGAAGCAGGATCATCTTCCTGGTGGCCGTGAACTCACCGGCGTCGATGCGGTAGAAGTACACGCCCGCGGGCACTATGGACCCGCCGGCGTCACGGCAGTTCCACTCGACATCGTGCCTTCCGGGGCCTCTTGTCTCGTCCACGAGCGTCCTCACCAGGCGCCCGCTCACGTCGAAGATGGAGATCGTGACCCGGCCGGCCTTCACTATATCGAAGGCGATGGTGGTCGCGGGGTTGAACGGGTTGGGATAGTTTTGCATCAGGGCACAGGTCTTGGGCGTGAACCTAGGGCCGAAGTCCTCGGCGCCCTGTATCTGGAAGCTCCTGTTCCCGATATCCCTGACCTCGATCTCGCCAAGCCTCGGCGAGCCTTCCGCGTCTCCGGCCTTGACGGTTATCCTCGCCACCTCGCCTGAGCTCTTGATCGGCACGTTCACTCCCAGGGCCGCCACGCAGATATCCACGACGGACCCTTCTTTGTCGATCGTGCCGAAGAACAGGCTCTCGCCGCCGCCGAATATGCCGCCTCTTTCGATGGCCTCGATGGCGTCAGTCCCCGCCTCGAAGCTGACCCTGAAGCCTTTCAGGCTCTTGGCCCTGTTGTCGAGCCTGACCGAGAGAACGACATATCCCTCCGGAGCGGAGGCATCTTCGATCTCGACTAGCTCGAAGCCGACCAGATCGTCGAGCTGCTCCCCGAACTTGCCCAGCTCAGCCAGCGTGATGGTCAGGCCCTGCGGGGCCACCTTGCCGTAGATCATGGCGAAGATCATCAGGTCCTCGAAGTTCACCACGTCGTCGGGCAGGGGGATGCCGTAGCTCGAGTTGTCGTCGGTGGGACCGAAGTCGCACTCGTTGTTCCAGCCGCCTCCTCCCTCGGAGACCGCGAAGGTCGAGGAGAACACGACCAGGTCGCTTGAGTTGACCATGCCGTCGTAGGGACTATTGACGTCGCCGAGCCAGTAGCTCGTCGCCCTGTCCGCCGCTCCGGTGTCGAAGGCCGAGTAGTTGCCGGCCAGGTCGTATGAGAAGGCGGAGAAGTAGTAGATGTCCCTTCCGACCGTTACCGAGTCGTCGTAGGCCTCGGCCGTCACCTGGGCCACGAAGTCGCCCCCCGTCTCGTCGACGGGGTAGGCTGGGGCGGCCGTCGCGTACTCGGGGTAGTCCGTCCAGCCTGTCCTTCTCAGCTCCACCCCCGCGAAGGTCGCGTCGCCCACGGGGTTGGTCCAGGTGAGGTGTACCTTGTTGTGACCCGGGGCCGCGGCGAAGTCCGCAGGCGGATCGGGTGCGACGGTGTCCTTGTTGAACTGCCAGCTGTAGGTGTCGGGGGTGCCCTCGCCGTTCCAGTTTCCGGCATCGTCGGCCACCCTGAAGTAGACGGTGTGGCTGCCCTCGGACAGTCCCGCGAAACCGGGTAGGACCCAGCCGTCGTCGTTCCACTCGGTCGTGTCGATACCGGTGAACAGCGCGACCCAGCCGTCGGAGTCTATCTGGTACTCGGCCGTGTCGAGGTTTATGTCGTCATCGAAGCCGAAGTTGCTGAAGACGGGCGCGGTGTTGTACCAGCCGCCCTCCGCCTCGGCTATGGGCTCCATGGTGGGCACGGTGCAGTCTATCCTGACCGACCCGTTCGTCGAAGAGGTGGTCAGGGGGTTGTTGTCGAGGTCGCGGAGCTTGAAGTCGGTTACGGCGATGTCGCTTATCCCCTCGGCCACCGGGGTCAGCTCGACGCTGAACAACACTCCGTTTCCGGTCGCGCCCGCGTCGCCTCCCAGGATGGCGCAGCTCACCTTGTAGGAACCGTCACCGTTGTCTACCGGATAGAACTGGGTGGTCCCGACGGAGGAAAGATACGAGCCCTCGGTTATGTCCGCGTTCGCCGAAGCGACCGTGGCGACCGCGTTGTCCACCGCAAAGGTCAAGTCGTACCCGCGCACCTCTTCGCTCAGCCCGGCCCGCGTTATGACGAAATCGACGGTGACGTGATCGGTGCAGTTCGTGGTGACGTAGTCGGGCACCACGCCGGCATGGTTTGTCGATCCCAGCCAGGGGTCGAAGTCGATGTAGTTCGTCACCGAATCGCCCAGGGCGCCTGCGTTGAGCGTCTCGTGCGCCGGGCCCGAGGCGTCCCCCCACCAGTTGTACTCGCCGTCCACCGTCATGTAGTCGCCGTCGGAGTACATCCCGAAGTTGTTGCCGGAGAGGAGGTTGTAGTTGGCGTCGGCGTTCGTGAAGATCGCGGTGGTCGGATCGTACGACACGAACCCTATCCCGATCTCGAAGCCCGTCACCTCGTTGCGGTCAACGGAGATGTCCAGGTCGTCGGGCAGGACGCCGGCCCACGCGATTATCCCGTAGCAGGCGGTGTTGTCGGTGCCGCTGAAGGTCACCACGTTCTCCGTGATGGTCATCGAGTGGGTGGCGGCCGTGCCGAAAAGCATGCTGCTTGCGCCGCTCTCCGGCTCCTCCAGCGGATCGAACGGCGAGGGCGGCAACTCCACGGGATCGTATATCAGTATCCCGTAGCTTCCGTCGCCGATGTTCTCGATGGTGAAGTCGTTGTCGCTGACGTTCATGGAGCTCGCCGCGTAGTCGTATATGCCGACCTGCGCGCCGGTCACCGTGTTGCCGGTAATGTCGAGGCTCGCGTAGTAGCTCAGTATGCTCGACGCCACCCAGCTTGCGCCGTCCCAGCCTATACCCGAGATCGTGTTGTCGTGGACCGTCCCCGATCCCTGGGCGGCCCAGACCTGCACCCCGTTCTGGGCTGTGACCGTGGTCGTGCCCGCTCCGGTTATGGTGTTGCCGGTCACGTCGACGGTCAGCGGCGTGTCGGTATCCGCGTTCAGCGCCATGGCGTTTTTCTGGAAATCGACGAAGGTGCAATCCGACACGTTTATGTTCCTGGAGACCGTGTCGTCGTTCCAGCTGTACAGCCCCACTCCGTGCTGGGTGCCGCTGAACGGCGTGTCCATGATTCCCGTTATGACGCAGTCATCCACCGTCCCCCCGGCGTTATTGAACGCGATGCCGTAGAATCGGTAGTTGTCGTTGCCCTTGCCGGCGCCGTCGACCGTCAGGTGCTCCAGCGTGACATTTGCCGTGTCATGTATGTACACGATGGGATAATTGTCTTTGCTCGTTGTGAAGTACTTCGCAAGAACGTCCGGAGAGAGTATGACGCTCGCGCCGCCTCCTCCGCCTCCGGAGACGGTGAGGTCCTTGGTTATCTCGACCTGCTCCTCGTAGGTTCCAGCGGCCACCATCACAGTGCCGCCGTCAGCCACAGCGTCCACGCCTTCCTGGACTTTGGCAAAGGCATCGTAATCCCAGACGTGGCCGTCGTTTGCGCAGCCCGCGCAGTAGTCATCGTCGACGTAGGCCGTGTTGGGCGGGCCCGTGTCTATGCGGATCCTGTCCACGTAGAAGACACCCGTGCCGTAATCTTCCGGCTCCAGGACTACGGCGACCGAGGCGACGTTGCCGCTGTTCGCCCAACCCGAGATGTCCATTGAGTAGTAGACCCACTCATAGGTCTTTGTCGCGTTGGAGATCTTTGGGCCGTCGACGTAGCCGCCCCACTCGTCATAGACCCTGAGGAAAAACTTCTCGCCGGAGTTGCCCAGCGGATCGTCGTCCGGATACATGCCCATGAACCTGCACGACACGTTGCTGAAGCCGCTCCAGTCCTGCACCGAGGCGAAGGTCATGGTCACCCCGGTCCAATAGGGGCTCGCATTGTTGTGATAAGAGATCTTCATCGACTGGGTGCTGACCTCGTAGCCGGGGGTCTTCACGAAGACAGTGTCCTTGGTGTCGGATACCACCCAGGATGATCTGAGGTCGGCGTCGTCGACGTACGCGTCGAACTCATCGACGTCCTGAATTGCGGCGTCGGCGCCGGCGGGAATAAGGACGCCGGCGAAGAAGATCACAATCAGCAAAGAACAGATAACTGCAGAGAATCTCATCTGGCCACCTCCCGTTTCGACCCGCGGGCGCGGGTCCGGCCAATGAAAGCAACTCTACGTTGCCACCCTCGTTGTGCACCTACGCTACGATCTGTGAAGTGGATTCAAGGTCCTAACGGCAAGACCTCCTTTCCTCCCGCGTGAGCCGACGCCGCACGGACGCGGCGGCCGGCATTCAGGCTGACAAGAGTCCCCCCTCCGGGGCCTGAACATGGGAAGGCGAGTCTTTCCCCGGAAAGGGCAAGCTTGCCTGGCACGAGGGGACAACCCATCCTCATATGATTCTGGGATGTGTTCAATGCAAGCGATTTCGAATAAAAACAATACCACATGCGGGCTCGTTTGTCAACGTATGAATTGCGTTTTTCTTGATCAAGCTGCGGATCTTGCGATCAAGTTTGAATTCTTTACCGCGCACTGAGGAGGGGGCAGCCCGCGGAACCGTTCTGAGCCGTCAAGAAATCGGTTGACCCGAGCTTGGCTATTTGGCATAATGTCCAAAGACGGGCGCATAGGAGGTCGGTGGCCATGGACAAAAAGACACAGGCGCGTTTCGAGGCCAGAGCCCAGATCATCAAGGCAATGGCTCACCCCACACGGCTCTTCATCGTGGACGAGCTGTCCCGCCATGAGAGATGCGTGTGCGAGCTGACCGAGATGGTCGGCGCCGATGTATCCACAGTATCAAAGCACCTCTCCCTGTTGAGGAACGTGGGCATTGCTGAAGATGAAAAGCGCGGCTCCCAAGTCTTCTACAAGTTGAAGATGCCTTGCGTCCTGAACTTCTTCTCCTGCGTGGAGTCGGTGTTGGATTCAAGGGCCAAGGAGTGGGCGAAGCTTGCCAGGTAGAGGCTCTTTTTTTCGGCGGACATCTGGCGATTCAGCCAAGAAACCAAAGGTTGAGCGCGAACATGAGACACGAGCCGAACTCATTTGCTCAAAGGGATATTCGGAGAAGATCACAACTGTGAAGAATCGGAGGAAATTCGCCCGGCCGGCGGGGATCTTCCTGGTTGTGTACTTCCTTCCCTTGGGAAACGTGAAGGTTGAAAACGCCATCCTCGAGGCTTTCCGGCTTCTGCAGTGGTATGCGATTCACCACACCCTCGCCTGCGTGGTCCCGGCCCTGTCGCTTCTCAGCCTGTTGGTTGTCTGCAAGGTCCTGGGCGGCCGGAAGACCCTTGTCTTCTCGGTGCTGACGGTAGTGAACTCTTGTTGGCTGTCTGTTTGGAATGTTCGCCTGGCAGAGAACCAGACGAAACCGCTGGGGTTATAGCTTTGGAAAGGACAAACCACCAATGAAGACCATTCAAATCCTGGGCACCGGCTGTCCCAAGTGCAACCAACTGGAAGAAAACGCCAGGAAGGCCGTAGAGCAATCAGGCGCAGGGTACGACATCAAGAAGATCACCGACTTGAAGGAGATCATGAAGTTCGGGGTCATGATAACTCCCACGCTCGCGATCGACGGTCAGGTCAAGGCGTCCGGGAAGGTGCTGTCGGTTGATGAGATTCTGGAGCTCTTGTAGCGGCATCAGTACGAACGACCGATCGAAGCCGTCTTGTTCAAGGATAGTGGATTTCACGGTTGCGCCGGCCCGCCGGTGGAGCCCCTGTATAAGGAGAGACCACGTCAAATGGTCAGGATACGCCTGCATGTTATACGTAAGAAGCGAGCCCACGCGACCGAGCTTCTTCTGAGCGCCCTTCTTCTCGCCTTCGGCGTCGGGCTCTTTCTCGAGCTCACTTGGCCGGCCTTGGCCGAAGCGAGAACAGGCGGGCCGCGCCCCATGTCGATGAACATGCAGGAGCCGTTGGATCAGAATGCAGGGCCTGAGAGCTCCGGCCCGATCGCGATCGGTTCGGACGCCCGCTCGGCGCCATCTGACACGTCGAGCCAATTCGCCGCGGACAGGGCCGCGCGTGCGGGCTCTCCCGACAGCCTGAACGAGGCGGCAACCGATCCGGAGGTGAAGCCAGGGCCTCCCGACAGCCTGGTCGCCCTCTACTTTCACCGTACTCTGCGGTGTGAGGACTGTCTCCTGATGGAGATCTACATCAGGGACGTTCTGGAGAGTGACTACCTGGACCCTTTGCTGGAGGGAACACTGCGCTGGCGCTCTCTCGACTACGAGCAGCCTGAGCACGCCGGCAGCGCCGAAAAGTACCAATTCGGAGGTCCCGCCCTTGTCCTTTCCCATTGGTCGGGGGGTAGGGAAGCCTTGTGGGCGAGAATGGACGAAATATGGCAGTGGGTCGACTACCCGGATGCCGTGGCGGACATGCTTCGTGCTCAATTGCGCGAATGCCTGGCCGGGACCTGCCGGCACGATGAATTCCACATGCCCGACGCCGGTGACGCGCGGGCTCCGGGAGATACCACGCGGGGATCGCAAGAGAGGACGGGAACGGACAATGACCAAAGGTAGAAGGATAGCGGTAGTCGGGCTCGTCCTGGCCGCCGTCGTTGTGGCGTTTGTAATGAAGGAGGCCCGCCGGGACAGCGGGGGCTCCGAACCCGGCAGGACAGCCGGCAATGCGGCGGGCGCCGTCGCGAAGCCTGAGACCCTTCCCCGGCTTGTCGACCTCGGGCGAAACCAATGCATCCCGTGCAAGATGATGGCTCCGATTCTCGAGGAGCTGAAGAATGAGTATGCCGAACGGTTCGTGGTCGAGGTGATAGACGTCGGGGAGCATCGGGACGCCGCCGCGAAGTACGGCATAAGAGTGATACCGACCCAGATCTTCTTCGACGCCTCCGGCGACGAGCGGTTTCGACATGAAGGCTTCATGTCCAAGGAGGACATACTGGCCAAGTGGGAGGAGCTCGGGATCGACGTGAAACTTGAAGACTCATGAGACGGAGTGGAATTACCGATGGAGAATCTCTTTAACAGTCTGACGGACGCCGTTCAAAGCTCCGCTCCCGTGGCCTTGGCGGCGTCGTTCGTTTGGGGAATCTTGAGCATCCTGCTGAGCCCCTGCCACTTGTCCAGTATCCCGCTCATCGTGGCTTTCATGGGCGAGCACGGGGACAGGTCCGGCGGACGAGCTCTCAGGATATCCACGATGTTTGCGCTGGGGATTCTCGTGACGATAGGCATCATCGGCGTGATCACCGCGATGATGGGCCGGATGCTGGGCGACGTGGGCCCTTACATTAATTACCTCCTGGCGCTCATCTTCTTTCTGCTGGGCCTTCACTTCCTCGGGGTCATACCCATGCCCTGGTCCGGCGGCGGTCCGAGGGCATCCGCGAAGCGGGGCGTCTGGGCGGCGTTCGTTCTGGGCCTGGTCTTCGGCGTGGGCGTGGGGCCGTGCACCTTCGCGTACATGGCCCCCATGTTGGGCGTGACGTTCAAGGTGGCGGCGGAGAGCTGGCTGTTCGGGGTGGCGCTTCTCTTGCTATACGGCGTGGGTCACTGTTCCGTGATTGTCTTGGCGGGCACTTCGGCGGAGATGGTGCAGCGCTACCTCAACTGGACCGAGGCCTCCCGGGGCGCAGTGATGCTGCGTCAGGCTTGCGGAATTCTCGTGATCCTAGGAGGAGTATACCTGATATACACGGCGCCGTGAGGTCGGGCCTCACGGAAACGGCATGTCGTTGCGCGACCGGGCACGGCGGCCTGCGATTCAGGAGAAGAACATGGAGGATACAAGCCGAGAGACCATCAGAGGGAAACAATACGATCTTGTGTTCGCCTGCTCCGGCGCATGCGACGTGGGACTAATCGCCGATGGGGCGGCCCGTTTGCTCACGGAAGAGAGGATTGCGTCCATGTGCTGCATCGCTGCAATCGGCGCGGGAGTGCCGGACATCGTGGAAAAGGCACAGGCCGCACGGCGGATGGTCGCCATCGACGGGTGCTCAAGCGAGTGCTCGAGGAAGATCCTGGAGAAGGCGGGATTCGAGGGGTTCGCTCACATTCAGCTTGAATCGTTCGGCATGGAGAAAGGCAAGACGCCGGCAGGCCGCGAAAAGATGCAAAGAGTGAAGGGTCTCGCCGCGTTGGAGCTTGCCCCCGGCGCGGGACGGCCACCGGGGTGCTGCTGCTCCTGAGCGTGAGTTGCGGCATGTGGCCCGACGGCAATCTCTAAGGTGTGGGAGAAGACGAACCGCCGGCGGAGGGACGGAAGGTAATGAAGGACGGCAAGAACTGGAAAGCGACTGCCCTGCTGTCAACGATCGTGTTGATTTCGATCACGCTGATCGCCTGGATAACGGGCTACTGGGTGCTGACCGCCCTGCCAATAGGCTTTCTATTCGGGTTCTTCCTGGAGAAGGCCGATCTCTGCGGCTCATCGGCTTTCAGCGAGGCCTTCATGATGAAGGACTGGAGAAAGCTCCAGGGCATATGGGTCGTGGCGGTGGCGAGCATGCTGGGCTTCGCGCTCTTGTCGGGGCTGGGCTTGGTGAAGCTCAATCCCAAGCCGCTGCTCTGGGCGAGTTACATCGTCGGCGGCCTAGTGTTCGGGATCGGCATGGTCCTGGCCGGCGGATGCGTAAGCGGCAGCCTCTACAAGACCGGGCAGGGGAATCTCAATTCCATGGCCGCTCTCGTTGGAATCCCGCTGGGCGTGGCGGCGGTCGAGTACGGGCCGCTCAACGGCATCCACAAGGCCCTCAGAAGCCTGGTTGTCAATAACAGCGACGGAAGCTCGGTCACCCTCAGCTCAGTGACGGGGCTGCCCTACTGGTCGCTGGCTCTTATCATCGCCGCAATCACCGTTGGGACGGCCCTCCACTTGAGGCGCACTTCCAGGAAGAGCAAAGCTATGCCGGATGCCAAACCCGGCGACATGCCTTTCTTGACGAGGGCCATTGCAAGACCTTGGAAGCCCTGGCAGGCGGGAATACTGATCGGCATCCTTGCTTCTTTTGCCTACCTGTCCTCGGCGGCCAGCGGAAGAAATTATCCCTTTGGAGTCACGCACGGACCGATGCACGTCAACCTGTTGATTACCGAAACCTCTTTGACCCATATCTACGCTCCCAAGCCCAGCCCGCCGGTCGCCGCGGCCGCTGAACGGGAGCAGCCAAGCCGGACGCCCGCCGGCGCGCAAGCAGGAGCGGCAAAGGCCAAGCACGAGGGCTCCAAGAAAGTCTCATGGTGGCTGATCCTTGAAGTTTGCGCCCTGGTTCTGGGCTCCTTTGTGAGCGCGCGGCTCTCGGGAAGGGCCAGGCTGTCTCCCAAACCCCCGGAGCAGACCGTGGTCGCCTTCTTCGGCGGCCTGATGGTCGGCACCGGAGCCGCCATAGCCGGAGGCTGCGTCGTGGGAAATATTATGAGCGGCCTCGCCCTTATGAGCGTGGGCAACGTGATCTTCGCGGTGGTTGTTCTGGTTGCCAATTGGGGCACCACGTACTTTTACATGATGGGGCGGCAGCTCCCCGTGAGGTAGAGACGAGTGAATGGCGAGTGGGTTGTCGTGATCCTCATCGTCCTGAGTCTATTCGTCGTTCAGCCATCCACCGCGCAAGAGTCAGACGCGGATTCCTCCCATTCGCGCATCGAGCTGCGATCGCATTCCGGACAGGTGAAGGTCCGCTTGGGCGCGGAATTCAACTTCGACTACCTCGGTTTCGACCGCGGCGAACAAAGCATCCCCGGTGTCGGAGCGCAGGAAAACGACTTCATGGTGAAACGGGGCAGGATATACCTGGCCGGGAGCCTGCACCGTCAAATCGACTTCAAGATCAAGGCGGGCCTGGAGCTTGAAGGCACGCCGCTCATCGACGCGTACGCCGCACTCCACTTGCCCTGGGGGATCGACGTGCGCGCGGGGCAGCTAAAGGTCCCCTTCAGCGAGGAGCGCCTGCGAAGCTTCTCTCGGCAGCCCTTCATGGAGCGCGGACTGGCCCACGGCCTCGCGCTGCGCAGAAGCCAGGGAGTCTATTTCTCAGGCCGGCCCGGGCGTGGAGGGGTTCGTGTCGACCTCGGCACGGTGACGGGAGAGAGCCTCCACGAGCACAGTACGGATGATGAGTTCGAGTACGTAGGTAGGGTTGCGCTTGTACTCGATCAGATCTTCGCCGGATTTCCCGGGGCCGGTGCAGTGCGTGCGGCTGCGGCCCGGGGCGGGCGCCGTCCTGAGAGGGGGCCGACGAATTCTTTCTTCGGAAAAACGATGAACGGGCTGGAGTTCTTCACCCCCGTGCCTGTAAGCGGCCTGCGCACCCGCTACGAGGCGGACGTCGAGTTTCAAAGGCGGTGGTTGTGGGTCGCCGCGGAGTGGATGGGCGTGGAGGAAGAGCGAAACGGTGTGGCGGTCCGGCTTGACACCGACGGCGATGGGATTGCGGATGATAGCGTGGTCCGCGATCTCAATCCGCTGCTCGAGCGCGGGTGGATGGCTTACGCGGTATTCATGCTCACCGGAGAAGACGCCGACGATTGGGTGGTTCCGAAGCGCAGGAGTGGCGCCCTGAGCCTAGCTCTAAGATACAGCACCGTCGTTTTTGATTCACAGCAGGACCGGATTCGCGCGGGAACGCCCGGCCTTTCCGGAGTCGAGGTCAGCGACGCGTCAGAGGCACTGGGCCGTCCCAACATCGACGAAAGCGTGAACGACCTTTACGTAGGCTTGAACTGGTACGTTGCATCTGGCGTGTTTGTGCAGACCGCGGCCGTGTGGCAGTGGTTCGAGTACTCATCGCCGTATGGCGGGGGCGACCGCTCAGACGTCAATTACCGGGCGAGGATGGGCGTGGTATTCTAGAGTTCCATGACGGCATCATCACGATCCGCGTCCTCTGCCACAACGGCCCGCTCTTGCTCGAAGACAAGTGTATCCGCTGCGGACTGTGCGCGTCGGCGCAGGCGCTACGACTTCAACCACGGAACCGGGTCCTTGCGCAGCGGGCACCATCCATAACCGGGATTGTCGACAAATCACGGGCCCCTTACTTCCGGCGATTTTCCGGGCTGTTGGCACGGCATTCAGGCAGGACACCCAAACACCCCGCCAGTGCCAGTAGGTATTTGTCTCGGGTGCTCTCATGGATGCTGCTCGTGAACGCGCCGAGCCAGGGGAACAGATAACTGTCTTCAAAGTGACATTGACGAAGTATCAGGCGTTCCCCCTCCGCCGTGTCGCCGCCGTCCAGCGTCCCACAGGCCCTTTCCAGCAAATGACCGCTGAACTCCAACTCGACGGCAAGGTGGTCCGGAAGCTCGCACTGTTGCTCTGAGATGACCAGCCCTTCTTCCTCATACAGACGCTCGACCTGCCGGGTCGTGTCGCCGTAGATGTGCCGGCCCGGCTCCAGGTAGACTGAACCATAAGGAGGCGACGGGACGGACGCCGGGCCGATGAACTGCCGGGTGTAGGCTACCTGCAGGTCCTCCCGTGATCGGGATTTCAACTCGGATTGCAAGGCCTCAATTGCGACGGTGTCCGGGACTCCAAGCGATTGAACCGCCCGGCGGAGTCTGGGAACAAGCTCCGCGCTCAGGAAATCCTCAGGCTCAGGAAGGCAACACAACGCGGATAGAATCAGCCTGATTTCGGCATGCTCGCGCAAGTTCGCGCTCAGCGCCGCCATGTTTCGGGATCGTTCACAAAAAGGTTCATTGATCATAGGGACTTACAATCCGGTTCACCACGATCACGCGTTCTTTCGACCGGAGAACTCGCCTACGTAGTAAACATTCGGCTCCGTGCCCGCGTCTTCCCGCAGCCTGAATGCCTTCTGACGCTTCATAGCCTCCCGGACTTCCGCTTTTGGGTCATCGAGATCACCGAAGATCCTCGCGCCCGCCGGGCAAGCCTCGACACATCGCGGAGCCTCTCTCAGCTCGACACGATGGGCGCACAGGATACATTTTTCAACGACGTCCGCGCGCCGCACGTTGTCATAGTCGGGATGACGGTACAGCGTTCTGTGCGGCGGTGTTTGCCGCGATAAGCCGGCTACCTCCGCACCCGACGAAGTACCGCCGGGGATGACTTCCCTCTTGCCGGAGTACAGGGCATGAGCCACGCCGTTTTCATTGAAGCTGATCACGCTGTACTGTCTACCCTCGTCATCGACATCAAGAGCGCTGTAGGGACACGCTTCCTGGCACGACTGGCAGCCGATACAGCGCTCGTCGTTGTGCATGGTTATCCCGTCCGGCGTCTTGAACATTGCCTTTGGCGTGACCGGACACGCCTCGACACAAGCCGCCCTGCTGCAGTGGTTGCAGAGAACCGGCATGGTCGTGTACTTGACATCGGGAAATGTGCCCTCTTGAGTGATCAGGAAATCAGCCCAATTGAATGTCTGCCCGTTCGCACGATCGCCCGTGTTGTTCTCCGTCTTACAGGCGATGGCGCACGCCCCGCAGCCGACGCATTTGTGGAGATCTATAACCATTCCGTACTGGGCCATGGCGTCCATCCTCCAATTGAAGCGCGTGTCAGATCTTCTCGATCTTTACGCCGGTAAAGCCTCCATTGCGAGCCGTGCTCCCGGAAAGGCGGTCATAATCGGCCGGCATTATTTCGTTGTTGTTCACTCCCCTGGGGATCTTGCCGAACTCAGCCGAGGCAAAGCGGCCGTAAGCCCAATGCCCCTGCCCGTAGCACTTGGTCGCCACTCCAGGGGGTATCCCTTCCCAGGGTTTCGCTTTTATCTCAAAACTGCCGGTCACCGAGGATACGAGAACCCTGTCTCCATGGTTGATTCCCAGCCGAGCCGCATCTTTGGGGTTCATCTTCAGCACGTCGTCCCAGCTCTCATCGCCGGGATCGACCTTCTTCATCTCGTGGTACCAGGTTGTGTTTTGGCTGCGCCCTTCTCTGTTGAGCCGTGATTTGTGATCCAGGAATACGAACGGGTACTCTTCGACATCGCCCCATCGGAAGGGTGGTTCGTAGTGCGGAACAAAGGCCTGCTCACCACGCGCCGTGTACTTACAGCTCTCAAGGATGTCATCCACGCTCGTCGCATGCTTGTCGGCGTGGGCCTGGAGAGCCTTCTTGAGCGTTTCGCTGTAGAACTCGAATCTGTGCGTCTCGGTCTTGAACTTTCCCCAACGCTTCTTGTAAGGATATGGGTCTGAATTCCACATCCCGCGCTTCCTGAGCTCGTCCCAGCCTGCGATGCCGTCGCCATCGTGACCCGCGGCGTCCATCCAAAGCGGGGACAAGTAATACTTGGTTGAATAGAGCGCGAACTCCCGCTCGTTTGACGGCGACTTGCCGGTGTCCACGTCTTTGAACTCCTGCTTGAAGTAGTCCAGGAGATTCGGGAATCCCCTCGCCGCCAGACGTTCGGCGATCAGATACGGTATCTCCGTCTCGTCGATCTTGACGTTCCAGAGGGGATCAACAACGGGCTGAAGCAATGAGGCGTATGCGAAACGGTTTTGTTTGCCTTTGACCCATCCCCATTTTTCGAAAGTAGTCATTGCACACGGCAAGACGATGTCCGCAAACATCGTCATTTCCGAGGCGTTGGTCGTTAGATGCACAAAGAACGGGATCTTCCGCATCGCCCTCTCCCAACGCCGGGCACCGGTACACGAAAAGGGAAAATTGCACATATAACCGATCGCAAGCTTGATATCATATGGATCTTCTTCAAGGATCCCGGTTGCGGCATTGTTGGTCACGACACCGCCGCCCGGCTTTCCTTCCTTGAGAGAAGGGAATTCCTTATAGCCGCGCTGGTCGATCTTCTTGTGCTTCAGCTTTGCGAGGTCGTCCAGGTAAGCGTCGATTTTGGGCATCTTGAGAACCGGGACATGGGCCTTGTCCATCGTACCGCCCTCGTTGTCAACGGAGCCCAGCAGACCATTCAGCGCGTGAATGGCCATTGCTGCATAGCTTCCGCGGACCTGCATGCAGGAACCCGGGCCGAGCCAGACGGCGACATTCGGCGAAGCGTGCCCGAGACCACGCGCGACACGTCTGATCTGATCGGCGGACACTCCGGTGACTCCCTCGGCCCACTTCGCGGACCGGTCCTTCAACTCGATGTTCCACCATGCCGCGAGCCCGTGGGTGTGATTCTCCGTAAATAGAACCTCATCTACGGTCTCTCCCGGCTTGAAACGGTTCTTTTCATCGTTGAAATCGCCGACGAACTCCCGGTTCCAAGCGCCGTTTACAAGAATCTCATGCGCCAGAGCCACTGCCAGCGCCCCATCCTCGCCGGGCTTTACCGGAAGCCATTCTTGAGCTTTGATGGCTGAGGTGTGAAGTCTCGGATCGACGACCGCCAGTGTTCCGCGGTCAACCACCCCGTGAAGTCTCTTTATGGCAGCAGGCACCATTCTGTTCGAAGCGACGGGGTCGCACCCCCAGACAAGAAGGTACGCGCACTTGTCGAGATCGTAGTCGCGGTAGTCCCAGAGTCCCTCCGTAAAATAAGGGCCGAATTTCTCGGCTTCGGCGCAGATTGCACTGTGTGAGATGTTATTCGGCGATCCGATAATCTTGGTCATCGCTTCGTAGATCACGTCACGCATGTAAGTGTATCTTCCCCGCAGCAGCAGGTACTTATGCGCCTCACCCGACCGCCGTAGTGAGAGAATCCGCTCCGCTATGGTATCCAGCGCCTCGTCCCAAGTGATGGCAACGAACCGCGGGTCCTCACCGCGACCCTTATTCGGGTTCGTGCGCTTCAAGGGGGCCTTTACGCGATCAGGGTCATAGACTTGCTGCAGTCCAATGTGGCCACGAGGGCAGCAGACACCATCGTTCTGCTTCGAGTGCCGGTTTCCCTGTACCTTGACGGCCCGGCCATTCTGAACGAAGACCTCGAGCGGGCACCAAGTCGTGCACCCCTGGCACGTAGTGGGTATCCACTCACCAGCCGCTTCTTCCACACGAAAACTCTTTTTCACCGAAGCCAGCGCGTTCAGGCGGAAACCACCCGTCGTCAACAACGCGCCGGCGGCGGCGGCGGACTTGAGGAAGTCACGCCTCCGAATCCGCATAGCAACCTCCAAGGGGGCATGTCATTGTGCTTGGCATCGAAGCTCAACGCTCATCGCCGACCTGGCTGTCTCGATGCTCCGACCATCCGCAACATTCCCCGTCTGTCTCACGGCAGTCCGGGCTCCCTGGTTCAAGCGCCGGGGGCAACGATTCCGGATCTCCCAGGTCGGCAATGGTGATCTCGCGCGCGGCCGAATAGAAAGCGTCTCTGGCTCGGCCCCAGGCGCGATCAAACTTGCACGGATTCTGCTCCGTACAGTCACCCAATCCGAGTCGGCATCCAGTCTCTCCATGCAAATGCTCAATGCCTTCTATCACTTCCAGTAGAGAGATCTTGTGCGGAGGCCGGGCCAGCCCGTAGCCTCCGGTGAAGCCCCGCTTTGAAGTGACAAATCCCAGGTCTCTGAGGGAATGAAGGATCTTGGCCAAATACGGGCGTGGCACGTTAGCGCAAGCCGCGAGTTCCTCCCGTTTCCGCAAAGGCCCTATACAGAACGCCAGGCAACGTAGAGCCCTGATGGCATAGACCGAGGAGTTCGATAGTCCGAACATTTTTGACTCCTTTCCGTGTGAACCTAGCATTTATGACCTTGATATCAACTATTTTCTTGATTTACATATCTAAAAAGCGATGAAAGGCGGCGCCGCCGGTTGCCTGACGAACCGGCCGGCACTTTCTTCCCGGCCTTCCGGCCCGACCGGGGCCGACCCGGCACCCCACTCGCATCGACGGGATGCCCCCACCGTCCACCCTGGAACTCTGTGCGAGAAGACCGACGGGCGGGGAACCAGGAGCGCCTGATCTGAGTGCAGGGGGTGGTCCGCTGGGCCAAACCCAAAGGGCCATCAGTCTGAATCCCACAGTGCTGGTCACACTTCTGGGGTCATTCCGCGCGGGGCGCGGTGCCTCTGCGCGGTGCCTTTTTTCTCTTGACCGGGATGCAGGGCCTCTGCTATAATTCGATATGTGTGCACATATGGAGACTGACTTATGCGCGATTTCATGACCATAGCGAAGGCACTCTCGGATCAGAACCGGATCAGGATGCTCATGGCGCTCTCCGGGGGTGAGCTCTGCGTGTGCCAGATCACGGAGCTCGTGGGCCGGTCTCCTTCTACCGTATCCAAGCATATGTCCATTCTGAGGCAGGCGGGTCTTGTTGAAGGAAGAAAGGTCGGCCGTTGGGTCTATTACAAACACCCGGATCGCGACGTTCCCGACCTTGTGCGCGGCACTCTGAAGTGGGTGCGCAGCTCCCTGGCGGAAGATCCGCATATACTCGCGGATGTGAAACGCCTTGAGGAGGTCTTGAAGCTCGATCCCGAGGTTTTGTGCCGAGGGCAGAGCATGACGTGTCAATCCTCTCCCGGACGATCATCGGCGAAGGCCGGGACCCGAAAGCGCGGGGTAGATCGCGCGCTCAAGCGCGCGGGATGATCTGGGCCACCGTGGTATCGGATCGGCCCGGCCACCCGCGGCGGCGGCCCAGCGATGCACACACTGAGCAACGCCACGCAATTGCCGGCACCGCGCTGGTGGCCGCGGTTCAGCGGCGGATACCGAACGAAGTTGTGCGGTTGCCGGCGCCGGCATCATCAAGGAGGCATTGCAGGAAACGGCGGCCGACCTAAACGAACGGGAGCTTGGAGGAGAGGAGCCATGGGAAAGAAACTGTTGTTGGCAGTATCGATTTGCGCTGTAGCCGCGTTCGTCGTGTACGCGGCGGTGAACATCCGGGGGATGGAACCGGGATCGGCCGGCGCAGCGGCTGATTTGCCACAATCTGCGGGCGTTTCCCGTGAAGGGCCCGCCGCCGCTGCCGGCGAGCGGCTGGAAGGATCCGGCGACGGCATGGCCGCGCTGAGAGACGCCGCCGAGGAGGATAAGTATGCTTTCGCCTTCTTCTATAAGGACGAGGATGAAGGCACGCAGGAGATGAGGGAGTTGTTCGAGACGGCGATGGAGAAGGTCACAGATCGTGCCGAGCACGTGATCCTCAACGCCGCCGACCCTTCGGAGAAGGACATGATCGAGAAGTACGGAATTGACCGATCACCCATGCCGTTGGTACTGGCGTTCGCTCCCAACGGTGCACTGACCCGGGGGCTTCCCAGATCCTTCACCGAGGAGCAGATAATGAGCTGCTTCGTGAGCCCGTGCATGGAAATGTGCCTCAAGGGCGTGCAGGACAGCAGGCTTGTCGCGGTGTGCGTGCAAAACGGCTCAACGCGGTTCAACGAGGAGGCGATGGCTGGAGTGCGGGCATTCATGACGGATCCGCGGTTTGCCCGGATGACCGATCTTGTCATGTTGGACCCCAGCGATCCGGATGAAGCCACGACCTGTAAGAGGTTCAGCGTCGATCCCGACACCGACCAGGCGATAACCCTTCTGCTCGCGCCTCCGGGCAACATCATCGGAAGATTCAAGGGGGCGACCGACAAGGACGACATGGTCTCCATTCTGACGAGAGCCACGTCCGGCGGATGCGGTCCGGGCAGCGGCTCTGGATGTTGCCCCTAGTAGCCCGGAGGTAACGAAGTGAAACTAAGAAAAATCGTCTGGCAGGAGATGTTTCAGCGGAAGTCCCAGCTTGCCACAAGCCTGATCGCCGTGCTTCTCGGCATCGCCGTGGTCGTCTCCATCAAGAACATCACCTTCTATTCCGAGAAGGCCGTGGCCAGGGAGCTCGACGCCCTGGGCACCAACATTCTCGTCCTGCCCAAGTCCGCGTCGATACAGGACTACTACAGCGCGGACATGCAGGATGACGAGTTCCCCGAGGAGTACATAACGCGCCTGGCGACCTCCGACCTCCAGGGACTGGACAATCTGTCGCCGAAACTGTCCCTGCCGGTGGAGCTCAACGGCGCCGCTTTCACGCTGACGGGGATACTTCCCAAGAATGAGTTCAGCGCAAAGGCCATGTGGGCGGGCGCGGGCATCTTCTCGCGGCCGGAGGGCTGCGGTCAGATAGCCGGAATGCCGTCGGCCGCGGACCCGCCGGCCAAGGAGACCTTGGTCCGAAAGAGGGTCATCGACACCCTCGGTGACAATGAAGCCCTCGTGGGCGCCGACGTGGCGGCCCTGTTGGGGGTCGAGGAAGCCGACGAGCTGGCGATTCTGGGCAGGACATTCTCGGTAACCGCGGTCCTGCCGCAGACCGGCACCGTGGACGATTCCCGTATCTTCGCCCACCTGCACACTGTCCAGAAGCTATCCGGAAAGGGCCCCGTGGTCAACGCCATCGAGATCGTGGGCTGCTGCAACGAGATATCCGGGGGGCTGGTGCAGAAGATCAACAGGCTTCTTCCCGAAGCGAGAGTCGTCACGATCACCCAGGTCGTGGACACGCAGATCAAGACGAATCAGATGATGTCCCGGCTATCGATGGTCTTCCTGGCCATCATTGTTGTCGTCGGGGGAGCGAGCATAGCCAACTACATGTATGCTAACGTGTATGAAAGGCGCCGTGAGATAGGGACACTCATGGCACTGGGCGCGGGGTCCGGGATGATCTTGAAGCTTTTCCTTTTGAAGGCCCTGGCGATCGGGCTCGCCGGCGGAATCGGCGGTTATGCGCTGGGCACGCTGCTGGCGGTGACCTTGGGGCCGCAGTTCGCGCGCGTCCCCGTGCTGCCCATGCCGGTTCTTATCGCCTGGGCGCTCGGCATCTCCCTGATTTTGGCCCTCGCGGCGAGCTATCTCCCGGCCAGGCGCGCCGCGCGCCTTGACCCGTGCGAGACGCTCCAGGAGATGTGATCTTGATAAAGTTGGAAGGCGTAAGCAAGAGGTACAACCACCGCGGAAGAGCCGTCACGGCGCTTGACGAGGCGACTTTCGAGATCTCCAGAGGGGACTTCGTTTCGGTCGTCGGACCCAGCGGAAGCGGCAAGAGCACGTTTCTTCTGATACTGGGCGGCATGCTTTCCCCGTCGAAAGGGCGGGTTCTATTGGATGGGAGCTCGATTTATGACCTCGCCCAGGACGCACGCGCCAAGCTAAGGAAGACGAGAATCGGCTTCGTGTTTCAGACCTTCAATCTAGTGCCGTACCTGTCGGCGATGGAAAACGTCCAGATTCCCCTGTTCCTCGCGGGAATGGACGAGCCCGGCCAGAAGGACAGGGCCGCGGCATTGTTGGGACGAGTGGGCCTCTCGGAGAGGCTTGACCACAAGCCGTCCGAGATGAGCGTTGGCCAGCAGCAGCGCGTGGCTCTCGCAAGGGTTCTCGCCAACGACCCCGAGGTTGTGCTCGCGGACGAGCCGACGGGCAACCTCGATCCCGAGACCGGGGAGCACGTCCTCGATTTTCTCTGCGAGATCAACGCGGAGGGGAAGACGGTCGTCATGGTGACTCATGACCCGCGCGCCGCCGGGAAAGCGAGAACCGGCCTGAGATTGAGCCAAGGCGCGCTGGTGTCCTTGAGTTAGCGGGTATGTCGCGGAGCGGATATGTCAGGGCGCAAGAAGAAGGCCGGGTCACAAGCGGGACGTGAGAGGACGAGCCCTCAGAGGGAGAAGGTGAAGCGCCGCCGAATGACGAAGTTGGCCTTTACACTCTCGACCGTCATCGTCGTAGCGGCGGCGGCATGGATCGCGTTGGGCTCCCGCGGCGAGAAGTCATGGAGCCCGTCCTCGGCCTCGGAGCTGTTGCAGTCGGCGGCCACGGCGCCGGATGATGCGGAAACAGGCGCTCGGGCCGGCGGAGCCCCGAAGATTGTCTTCTCGGAGACATCGTACGATTTCGGCACCTTAACCCAGGGGGCTGACGTATCGCACGCTTTCGTCGTGCGCAACGCCGGAGACGCGCCGTTGAAGCTGCTTGACGTGGGGGGATCGTGAGGATGCACGGTTGCCGTCCTCACGGAGACGGACATTCCCCCGGGCGGGGAAGGAGCAATCGAGGTCACGTTCAAAACAGGCAACAGGAAGGGAAAGCAGAAAAAGAACATCAAGATAGTGTGCAATGATCCTGCGAGCCCCAAGAACGTGCTGGTTGTCACGGCATTCATCCAGGTTGAGTTCGATTTCGCGTCCGGCAGCCTCTATTTCGGCAGCGTGCCGAGAAACGAGACGGTGACCAAGAGCGCTTTCATACAGATCCTGGATCCTGACAGGACGGAAATCACGGACATAACCACGTCATCCCCCTACGTTGAAGCGAAACGCCTGAAGGATCCCCCGGCGGGACACGAGGGCGAAGTTGAAATCCGGGTGACCATGTCACCGGGACTGCCCCCGGGCAGAGTCAATGAGACGGTCACCGTTCGGTCGAACTTGAGCTCCAAGCCCGAGGCCAGGTTGCGTGTGAGCGGGGTAATACTCGGAGACGTCGAGGTTGCTCCGGACGCGCTTAGATTCTTTTACAGCGAGTCCGAGGGGGCGGAGAATCAACTACCCCCTCAGAAGCTCGAGGTTGTCAATAGGTCAACCGAGGCGCCACTGAGAATCTTGGAAGTCAAAGATCCTCAAGACAGGCTGGAACTGGAGCTTGAGGCGATCGAAGACGGTCGGAGATACGAGGTAACGGCGACATTGAAGAAAGAGGCCCTCGGCGCTCAGGGTGTCGCTACGGGCTTTATTCTCATTACTACCGATAATCCCGAACAGCGGGAAATCACCGTTCGATATAGTATCATTAGACGGAAATAGTGGGCGCGTGTCGTCATGACTTGGCTTGGAAACTCGAGCACGGCATGGCGATGTCGCAACTTCGCGGCCTCCGGGGCGGAGGTTGCAACACATAGAGGGTAGTGTTCTGAGTTGGGAGTTTCTGCAATGTCCTTGTGCTGGTTGCCGCGCGGGTCCTGTCGCCGATTATCCCCCACCGTCCTCGCGAAGCCTGCGGGCGGTGGGGGGCCCCCTATCGGCGCCACCCGCGCGAAAAATGTACAAGAACTTCCAACTCAGCATACTGGAAGCGACAAACACCCACAACTCGGCGGCTCCGGGTCGAAGGTTGTAGGGGGAGTACCGTTGGACGCCGAGTGAGCAATCAAGAGACGGAAGGATGTCACAAGGATGCCACTGAGAATACTGTTTCTGTGCACCGGGAATTCGTGCCGCAGCCAGATGGCCGAAGGTTGGACGCGACATCTCAAAGGCGACGTGGTGGAGCCGTACTCGGCCGGGATAGAACCTCGCGGAATCGATCCCCGCGCCGTGACGGTAATGGCGGAGGTCGGCGTGGATATTTCGAGGCAGAGCTCCAAGCACGTTGACGAATTCAAAGGCACAGCCTTCGATTTCGTCGTGACCGTCTGCGACCATGCGAGCGAACACTGCCCGATCTTTCCTGGCGATACCCAAGTGGTGCACGTGGGTTTCGAGGATCCTCCCAAGCTGGCGGAAAACGCCGAGACCGAAGAGGAGGCGCTCGGCCACTACAGGCGCGTCAGAGACGAGATACGGGCATTTGTGCAGACGCTGCCGGCTGCCTTGGAAGGAGACGGGAGACAATGAAAGACACCGATATAGACCGCGGGAGTGACGGGAGCAGGGACGCCGATATAGACCGCGGGAGTGACGGGAGTGAGCGGAAGGACGCGCGCGGCATCGTGCGCGAAGAATACGGCAAGATCGCCCGGCAGGGCGGCTCCTGCTGCGGGCCGTCACCTTGCTGTGGAGGCGCTTCCGCTGATTCGGTCGCCGCGAAAGTGGGCTACAGCCAAGAAGAGCTCGCCGGGCTGCCGCATGGAGCTAACATGGGGCTCTCCTGCGGGAACCCGGTCGCGATCGCGTCGCTGCGGCCGGGGGAAGTCGTGCTCGACCTGGGCGCGGGGGGCGGCTTCGACGTGTTCCTTGCAGCCCGCAAGGTGGGCCCTTCGGGACGCGCCATCGGCGTGGACATGACGCCGGACATGGTGGACAAGGCCCGCCGCAACGCGGAGTCCTTCAGAAGTGCGACGGGGCTCGACAACGTCGAGTTCCGTCTGGGCGAAATAGAGCACCTGCCCGTGGCGGACGCGTGCATAGACGTGGTAATCTCCAACTGCGTCATCAACCTCTCGCCGGACAAGCCTCAGGTGTGGGCGGAGATCGCGCGCGTCCTCAAGCCCGGTGGACGGGTATCCGTCTCCGACCTGGCGCTCCTGCGGCCGCTGCCGGACGCGGTGCGTGAGTCGGCGCAGGCCTTGGTCGGCTGCATGGCGGGGGCCGTGCCGGTGGATGAGACGCGCGAGATGACGCGGGAGGCCGGACTTACAGAGGCCGTCTTTGAAACCAATTCCGACTACGTGGATCAGATGGCCGAGTGGTCCGACGCAACCTACCGCGAGATCGCCGCGGGGCTGCCGCCGGGGGCCCGGCCGAGCGACTTCGTGACCAGCATGAACGTCACGGCGTCCAAGCCCGTTACGGAATAGGAGTGCGACGATGGCGACTGAAGCGTGCATCAAGAAGGAGGCCAAGGGCCTCAGCGCGTTTGAGAGATACCTGACGGCCTGGGTGGCGCTCTGCATCGTGGCGGGGATCGCGCTCGGCAAGGTAGCGCCGGGCGTGGCTACTTTTCTGGACGGGTTGGCGATCTACGTCGACGAGGCCCCGGTCGTCTCCATTCCCATCGCCGTCTGCCTGTTCTTCATGATGTACCCCATCATGGTGAAGATCGACTTCGCGGAGGTCCTAAAGGCCGGCAAGAACGCGAAGCCCGTGGGCCTTACGCTCTTCGTAAACTGGGCGATCAAGCCCTTCACCATGTACGCCATCTCGGTCTTGTTCCTCGGCGTGCTGTTCCGGGGGCTGATAGGTGCGGACGCCGTGGATCTGGTAAAAATGCCGCTCGGCCTCGACCTGCCCGTGGGGGCGGAGCACGGGGTGGGCAAGGTCGTGATCGCAGACGGGGTCAGGATGCTCGAGGTGCCGCTGTGGCGCAGCTACCTCGCCGGCTGCATCCTGCTCGGCATCGCGCCCTGCACGGCGATGGTGCTCGTCTGGGGGTTCCTGGCCAAGGGGAACGACGGCCATACCCTCGTCATGGTGGCGATCAACTCGCTGACAATGCTGTTTCTCTACGGCCCGCTTGGAGGTTTTCTGCTCGGCGTCGGAAGGCTGCCCGTGCCGTGGCAGGCGCTCCTTCTTTCCATCGGCGTCTATGTCGCGCTGCCGCTCGTGGCCGGATATGCGTCCAGGAGACTCATCGTTCGCGCCAGGGGAGAGGAGTGGTTCAAGGAGAGATTCCTGCACGTGATGACGCCGGTCACCATCACGGCGCTCCTTGTGACCCTGGTCTTGCTCTTCTCCTTCAAGGGCGAGACGATCATGTCCAACCCTTTGACGATCCTGTGGATCGCCATCCCGCTTTTCATCCAGACCAACCTGATATTCTGGATCACCTACGGACTGGCCAGGGGGCTGCGTCTTGAGTACCGTGACGCCGCGCCTTCGGCGATGATCGGAGCCTCGAATCACTTCGAGGTCGCCATCGCGACGGCGACCATGCTCTTCGGGCTTTCCTCGGGGGCGGCGCTTGCAACCGTGGTCGGGGTGCTCATCGAGGTGCCCGTGATGCTGATGCTGGTCCGGATCTGCCTTCGCACCAGCGGATGGTTCCGTGCGCCCTCGTGACCCGTACCCGGGCTAATCGCGGCAGCGCGCCCTGGTGGCCGGAAAGACCGCCGAAGAAGCCCGAGAGTGATCCGCCGAGAAAGAGATATCTGCGGTCGAATTTGAGATCCCGCACTCGGGGCAGCAGCTCGAACAGTGAGAACGCAAGCATGAGTGCTCCCATGACCAGCTTGATAGGGGTGATGACGGCCGTTCGATCCCCCAGCTCATACCTTGCGATTTCTCCGCGATTTCTCCGAAATGGGCCACCCATCCCAGTGCGGCGGCGCCGGCGAAGGCCGCCGCGACGGCGGGGATGCCGAACCTGGTGACCAGGGACAGGTTCGCGTGCTTTCCCACCACGGCGACTTTGAAGGCGTTGTTCGCTCCGTGAACCACCGCCGTGGCCCCAACGGCGACTTCGACCGGGAAGAACAGAGCGAATACCGGCAGGAGAAGTGTCCCCAGACCGAACCCGGAGTACAGAGTCAGTGCCGAGGCGAAAAACGCGACGGATGCGACCAGTGCCGGCTCCATCTCATCCTCCCAACCGGTCAAGCTGCGGGCCAAATCCAGACTACGAGTACTGAAACGAACAAGATGGAGGAAACCAGGAGCCCGGAACGCGCCGCTGCGAGCGAGTCTGCGGGGATGTCGCGCATCCATCGCGATGCCCGCCACGCGAGCAGGATCGCCACTGCGAGCATCGCCCATCCGACGGTCGAGAGGCCGAGCAGTCCCGCAGGCATGGCGATTCCGTGGTCTCCGATTTGTCGGAAGGTTTCCATCCCATTCGGATCGCTAACCGCCAGAGGCAGGTAGCCGCCCCATGAAGCGACTTTGGCTGCGGCCTTTGAGACGTGCGCCGCGGCTACGACCGGAGCCGCTCCCGTCGCGGCGGCGAGCAGAAGCGTCCGAAGACCGCCGCGGTGGCCCATGAGGTAGCCCAGCAGGGAGACGGCGGCCCACACCAGAATGGGGAAAATGACAAGGAACCACAAAGCCTCGAACCATCCGAATTCAACCATCGGCAGGAGGGAGTTCAGCCGCTTCGGCACGGCGTGAAATCCGGCGTCGAGCCACTTTACTTCTCCTATGACTTCATGCGCCACGAAGCCGAGAGCGACCAGCACGAAAGCGGCCTCGAACGGCAGGAGCAAAGACCTGCGCCGGATCGGCGAGTCGGATCGCGCAAGACCGAACCCCATGTTGTCGTAGGGACAGACCTTGGCGCATTGGAGGCAGAGCACGCAGCCGTCGGACGGTTTGCGCCGAAAGGGTGCCAATAGCGACGGGCAGCTTCGCTTGTCAAAGCGGTCGCGGTTCGCGGGACGAATACAATCCTTGGTGCCGCAGGAGTCGCAGAGGGATGGATCGCGGGCCTCAAGCTGGATCGGGGTGTAGCGGCCGTACACGGAGAGCAGCGCTCCGGCAGGGCAGAAAGCGCGGCAGAATGAGCGGTGATCGCTGAAGACCAGCCCCGCGACAAACGCCGTAGCTGCCAACAGGAGAAGAAAGATCGACGTGTAGTGCGGCATTCTATGGATGGAGAATCCCGCGACCAGAAGTTGGAGCAGGAGGTAGATGGTTACGATAATCCAGCCGGCCCGCAGGAACCTCCCCAGCCGTGGGCGCGGCCGTCCGGCTCTGCCGGCGATGGCGTTGCCGATCCGGTTGACCATCTCCAATGGACAGACCGTGCACCAAGCCCGTCCAAAACCCAACGCAATCGCGATCATCAGCGGCCACCAAAGCCCCCAGACGACCAGAGTGGTGAGGTTCGTCTTTCGCAGGGTCAGCAGCTCATCGTCCTTCATGCCGGTACCGATGCCCAGTCCGTTTATTGCCAACAAGGCGACCGCGACCAGGGCAAGCGCTTGCATCGTCACCGGAAACGCAGCGGACATGAGAAAGCGGCGCACAGGCTTCCATCTTAAGACGTCGAATCTCACTTGGGATTTTTCGGTCATTGTCCGTACCGTCCGCCGTCTTCTCCGAGCACTATCTCGCGGTGGAGCTCCTCGATCTGTGCGCGCAGGTGGGCGAGCACTTTCCGGCCGTTCTCGGTCGGCGAATATTTCCTCCTGGCTCGCAGGCCGCTTCCGGGGTCGGTCTTGCACTTGATCCAGCCGCGATCTTCCTGACCACCAAGCTCGTCGAATCGTTCCCCGGCCTGGACTTCTCCCTTGCCGGGCCGGGCATGTCCCAGGGCTGCCGGCTTTCTCATGGGCGCCCTGGGCCGGCGAGGCTCTTCCACGCCTTGCTCAACAGTACCACCGCTTGGCGGACATCGTCGCTCGTCGTCGCCCGACCGAGTGAGAGGCGAACGGAGCCGAGCGCGTCCTCGGCGGTGAGGCCCATGGCAAGTAGCACCGCCGAGGGAGCCTCCCCGCCCTCGTGGCACGCCGAGCCCGTCGACGCGGCGAGCCCCGGGGCGCCGCCGAGCACGGCGCTGCCGCGCACGCCGGGAAACGTCACGTTCAGAGTGTTGGGCAGCCCCAGCGCCTCGTGGCCGTTGAGCGCGATACCCGGGATTTTTGCCCGCAATAGCAACAATAGCTCGTCCCGCAGAGCCCGGGCCCGCGCCGATTCCTTCGCCAGAGACCTGATCGCAATCTCGCATGCCGCGCCGAGCCCGACTATCGATGCCACGTTCTCGGTGCCCGGCCGCAGGCCTCGCTCGTGACCGGCGCCGCGCAGCACCGGCTCCACGGTCACCCCATCGCGGACGTACAGCGCCCCGACGCCCTTCGGGGCGTAGAGCTTGTGTCCTGCGATGGACAGGAGGTCCACGCCGAGTTCATCCACTTGTACGTCGATCTTGCCCACTGACTGGGCCGCGTCGGTGTGCAGCAGGGATCCGGCGTCGTGAACCGCTCGCCTCACCTCGGCGATCGGCTGGAGCGTGCCGGTCTCGTTGTTGGCGTGCATCAGCGTAACGAGAACGGTCTCCTCGGTCAGTGCCCGGCGCACATCCTCCTCTCGGACACGTCCGGTCTCGTCGACCCCCAGCCAGGTGACTGCCAAGCCGCTTCGTTCGAGCAGCCTGCAGGGGTTAGCAGTCGCCGGATGCTCGACGACCGAAGTGACGATGTGCTTCCTGTCCGGGCGGGAGGCCGCCGCACCCCGGATCGCGAGGTTGTTCGCCTCGGTGCCGCCCGACGTGAACACGATCTCGGCGGGCGCGGCGCCGATGAGCGAGGCGACGCGCGCCCGCGCGGCCTCGACCGCTTCGTGCGCCCGTCGTCCGTACGCGTGACCGCTCGACGGGTTGCCGAAGTGCTCCCGCAGGTACGGCAGCATCTCGTCCACGACCTCGGGCAGGAGCGGAGTGGACGCGTTGTGATCGAGGTAGATGGGATCGCTCATGACTCCCCCTCTTGCGATGTTCTCTTGTATGCAGCGGCCGCGACGAACGCGGCGCCGGGCGTGATGGTGGCAGCCGGCATGTGATCGAGCGGCGCGGAACGGCGCCGCCCGTCGCGAGCCCGCGTGTCGCGCCGGCACGCGTACGTCCTCGGGAGCATCGCCTGCATCACAGCCCGGTCGCGAGCTGCACGGTCACCACGAGGTGATCCTGCAGCGCCGCCGCGCTAGGGTCTCCTTCCCGCTGCCCTACGTAGGTGCCTTCCACACTGAGCTTGTTGGCGTGGCCCGAGAAGAAGTAGTTCAAGCCGAGGCCGCCGACATGAGTGTTGTGGTCGCTGTCATCGACGTGAATCAACTCGTAACGCGCGAAGGGCTGAAGCCGACCGGGTCCGACTTCGCCCGATATAAGGTAGCCGCCCCTGAAAGACACGACGTCGGCCTCGGTCCCGGGGGAGAGGGCCGTGAAGTTGACGGTGCCGGGAGCGCCGCGGATGTTAATGTAGGACCCAACCAGCGTCAATCCTCCTCCGCCGCCGATGGGCCGGTCGTAGTGGACGTCGGCGGTCCATGAGAAATAGTCGTCTTCGCCTGTATCGAAGGTGAGCTGCTGGGAGTCAAAGCCGCCGCCGATTGATAGGACCTGCCGTTTGCCGAGGTAGGTGCCCTGGTTGAACCAGCCGGTCTCGGGCTCCAAAAGAGACAGGCTCAAGCGCCCCGCGATGCGAGGGGCGCCGCCGGGATTGCGGGTCTCGTCGTCCACGCCGTCGGCGACCATGAGGCGATACTGCGCGAGCCCGCCCTCGATGTTTCCCCACAGTGTGGCGCCGTCATCGCGGCCGACCGTGCTCGGGTAGAAGATCCCCCCGCGATATCCGCCCTGAATCCAGTCCAGATCGGTGGTGAGGAGCGCCTTGGTCGAGGTCGTTCCGTAGTTTCGAGTGAAGGGGATGTACATCCGCCCGACCTGGAGCTGCATCGCGCCCTCAAGGAGTTTGACGTAGACCCATCCGTCTCGAAGTGCGAGCCCGGTGCCAAGGCCCACGCCGGGTTTGTCCAGGCCCCTCTGTCCGAAACGGTCCCCGGCGATGTGGACGAAGAAACCGTACCAGGGGGTCGCCGTGCCGTTCACGGACAGGTACACTCGCCGCAGCAAGAAGTCGTGGAGATCCTGATCCGCGTCGCCGTCCGATGCGTCCTGTACGTACTGGTACCATCCCTGCGCCCACAGACCGATGCTCAATGAGCGGTCTCCGTCGCGATATATCTCCTCTGCAAAAGCGGCGCCGGAGGCACCGAGCGCCAGTAGAACGGCCAGACCTGCCGCGACGGGCACGGTCCTCGACTTGCGGCTGCGAAATGTTTGTCTTGGTCTGCCCATGCTCGATCCTCCGTCAAAACACCAGGATTCGGTCGGCCCACAGGGTCCACTCGGTAAGCTGGTCGAGGGATCCGCGTTTCGTTCCCTCGGCGAGATCGTCGAGCGCGAGGCCGCGGGCGTCCATACAATTGGCGCAGACACCGATCTCGCCCTTCTTGTTGCTGACCGCGCGCAGCATGCGCTCGAGGTTGTAATACCCGTTGGGGGTCTGCTGCCCGGCCCTGGCGCAACTTGCCGCGTCGCCCATGAGGAAGACGCGGACCTCTTCTCCCTCGCGCTTGACGAGGGAGCCCGCCAGGCGCAGGCCGTTGTAGCTCCGTTCAGTGCCGTAGGGCGCGTCGTTCAGAATAAAGAGGGTTTTGCTCATGATTGGTCCTCGATAGCATTGGTTTCGACGGCCAGACCGCGGGCGCGCCAGTCGGTCACTCCCTCCTCCATTCGGATGGCGTAAAAGCCTTTTTCGCGAAGCGCCTCGACGGCCTGCACGGATAGCACGCAGTAGGGCCCCCGGCAGTAGGCGACGATGTCTTTATCCTTGGGAAGCTCGGCCAATCTGGATTCAAGCTCCGTCAGGGGAATCGATATCGCTCCCGGGATGTGGCCTGCGCTGTACTCCTCGACGGGCCGCACGTCGATTACCGTGACGCTCTTGCTTCGAACGCGCTCTATCAGTTGCGCGCGATCGACGGCCTCGAGTCCTTCCCGACCGTCGAGGAAGCGACGAGTGATCTGTTCGATGTCGGCGAGCCGCTTCTCTGCAAGGAGGCGCATGCTTCGGAAAAAGTCACATACCGCCAAGTCGGCGATCTTATAGGTGACGTAGAGTCCCTCCTTGCGGCCCTCGATGAGGCTTGCTCCACGCAGGACGTGCAGATGGCGGGAGGCGTTGGCGACCGTCAGGCCGGATTCTTTGGCCAGCGCCTCGACGGTCCTCGGGCCCTGGCAGATAAGATCCAGCAGCTCCAGCCGTTTGGGGCTGGAGACGGCCCTTCCGATCCGCGAAAACTGCTCGTAGATATCGTCTTTGAAGCGCCTGTTGGGGTTCATGGTAGCCCTTTCTTCTTGTGCTACTCAAGCGAATAAGCAAGTAATAGAATAATCTGGCGTCCGTGTCAAGACGAAAGATGGTTGTTGCTGGGAACGCTTGTTCCTCATCTTTTTTCGCCGCACCCGCGCGAACACCTTCGGTCTCAGGGCGTTACCTGATAGCCCGGGAGCCGGCATCCCTTTCCTTACCGAACATCCTGTAGATGGCGGGCATTAGAATCAGGGTGAGTGCGTTCGCTGAGAGCACTCCCCCGATCACGACTGTGGCGAGCGGGCGCTGCACCTCAGCCCCAACGCCGGTGTTCAACGCCATCGGAAGGAACCCCAGGCTGGCGACCAGCGTCGTCATGAGAACCGGTCTCAGGCGCAAAAGGGCGCTTTCCTCGATCGCCCGCTCGATGGGAAGACCGTCGGCGATCATTCGCTGCATGGTGGAGACGAGTACCAAGCCGGCGAGCATGGCGACCCCGGAGACCGCGACGAATCCCACGCCGGCCGACACTGTAAAGGGCATCCCGCGGATCCACAGCGACAGGAGCCCTCCAAGGGTTGCGAAGGGGGCGCCCGTGAAGATGAGCAGCGCGTCCCGCAGGGATCCCGTACTCGTGTAGAGGAGGAAGAGGATCAGGAGGAGCGCCAGCGGTACGACGATCATCAGGCGATGGCGCGCCCTCTCCATGTGTTCGAACTGTCCGGCGAATGCCATGTAGTATCCCGCGGGGAGTTCGACCTCACGATCGAGCCGCTTCCGCGCCTCACCGACAAAGCCACCCACGTCGCGTCCCCTTACGTTGCACTGCACGACGATCCGCCTCCTTTGCCACTCGCGCGTGATTGTCGACGGCCCTTCGACCTGCCGGATGCGCGCGAGCTGTTCGAGGGGAATGCGCCCGCCGGCCGCCGTTGGGATGAGGATCCGCCGCACCGCGTCAGGATCGCTTCGGTATCGCTCCGGCAGTCGCACCGCGAGATCGAAGCGTCGCTGACCTTCGCGTATCTCCCCGACGGTCACGCCGCCTATAGCCTCCACGACTTCGAGAACATGCTGTGCCGCGACGCCGTGGCGCCCTACGGCATCTTGATCGACTTGGATTTCGATTACGGGCTGGCCCGTGATCTGTTCCACGTACACGTCGGCCGCCCCGCGAATGCCGCCGATGACGGCGCCCACCTCCGCGGCTTTTTCTCGAAGGATGTCGAGATCGTCGCCGAAGATCTTTATCCCCACGTCCGTGCGAATCCCGGCGATCATTTCATTCACCCGCATCTCGATCGGTTGCGTGAAGATGAGGCGCATCCCGGGCAAACCGGAGAGCTCCAGGCTCATGAGCTCGACCAGTGCCTCTTGGCTGCCGGCTCTCGTCCACTCGCCCCTCGGGGCCAGCGTGATGAAGACATCGGAGAGCTCTATCCCCATGGGGTCCGTCGCCACCTCCGCCGTGCCCGTGCGGACCCACACGTCGCGAACCTCGTCGGGGTGCTTCTCGAGGATTATCTTCTCGATCCGGCCGCCGTAGCGAACGGACTCCTCCAGGGAGATCCCGGACAGCCGGACCGTGTTTATCACAATCCCACCCTCGGAGAGGCGCGGAAGGAATTCCGAGCCTATTCGCGTGGCGAGGACCGCCCCACAAGCGAGCAGCAGAAGCGCTCCGGCCAGGACGCGCCGACGGCGCCTGATCGCATAGCGAACCACCGGGCCATAGATGCTTTTTGTGGCGCGAGCGATTCTGTTCTCCTTGGCCTCCGTACGATTCCGCAGTACGAGGCTCGCCAAAACAGGCATGAGGGTGAGCGAGAGAACCAGCGAGCCGGCGAGCGCGAAAAGCAGAGTGAGGGCCATAGGTCTGAAGAGCCTTCCCTCCACGCCTTCGAGTGTCAGGACCGGCAGGAAGACGATGGCAATGATCAGCTCTCCGTACATCGTGGGTTTGCGGACTTCAGTGGCGGCCTCGCGGACGGTGTCGATCACCGAACGGCGGCCTTCATGATGAGCCAGGCGCCGGACGCAGTTCTCGACCGAGATTACCGAGCTGTCCACGATGAGGCCGAAGTCTATGGCACCGAGACTCATAAGGCTCCCCGCGATGCCGAACTTGACCATGCCGTTAACCGCAAAAAGCATGGACAGTGGAATCGCCGCCGCGACGATGAGCCCGGCGCGTAGGTTGCCCAGGAGAACAAAGAGCACGGCGATGACCAGGAGCGCTCCCACTAGCAAGTTCTCCTCTACGGTATGGAGGACTTTGTCGACGAGGTCCGTTCGCTCGTACAGGGGTTTCACCTCGACTCCCTCCGGGAGCGTCTCCCGGATCTCCGCCATTCGCTCGCGGAGGCGTGAAGTCACCTCGTGACTGTTCTCCCCCATCAGCATGAAGGCGAGCCCCAGCACCACCTCCCCACGCCCGTTGGCTGTGACCGCGCCTCGGCGAATCTCATGCCCCTCGCGCACCTCGGCAACGTCTCGGACGCGGATCGGCACTCCGTCCTCGGCCGTGATGAAGATGTTCCCGATCTCCCGGAGATCCGTCGTCAGACCGATGCCCTGGACCAGGTTCATCTCGCCCGCCTGCGCGATGTATCCGCCTCCGACAACCAGGTTGTTCTTCTCAAGCGCTCGAAGCACGTCGTCCAGCGTCATGTCGTATTTCACGAGGCGCACGGGATCGGCAAGTACGTGGAACTGTTTTCGCTTTCCTCCCCACGTATTGACCTCGGCCACCCCCGGAACCGATTGCAGCCGCGGCTTGATGACCCACTCGTGCAGCGTCGTGAGCTCCATGAGGGTGTGGCTCTCGCTTGTTACCACGTAGTGATAGATCTCCCCAAGCCCCGTGGCTACGGGGCCCATCTCCGGGTTAGGGGTCCCGTCGGGAATCTCCACCGTCTGCAGGCGCTCCATGATGAGCTGCCGCGCGAAGTAGATGTCGACGTCCTCTTCAAAGGTGACCGTCACCTGGGACAGACCGAATTTCGAGATCGACCGCACTCCCTCCAGTCCCGGTAGGCCGGCGATCGCCCGCTCGACGGGGAAGGTGATCTGTTGCTCGATTTCCATGGGCGATAGTGCCGGCGCCGTAGTGTTGATCTGCACCTGCACCGGAGTGGTGTCCGGGAAAGCATCGATCGGCAATCGGAACAACGTCCTGACGCTTACCGCAGCCAAGACGACGGTCAAAACTATGACCAGAAATCGGTGGTTCAGAGACCACGAAATAATCGCGCTTATCACGGGATCTCCTCTCTACGCACCGGGATCCACTTCGCAGCAGCCCGCGCCGATACTCCCCTTGAGGATTTCCGTCTTTAGAAGAAAGCTTCCCTGTGTAACGACCTCTTCGCCGGTCTTGAGCCCGCTGAGAACCTCATAAAACCTCCCCGCCGCCGAGCCGAGGTGAACCTTGCGAGGTTCGTACAGCATCTCGGATTTCTTCACGAAAACCACGTTGCAGCAGCCCTCCCACTGCACCGCCGTTTCAGGCACCACAAGCGCCTCGTGCCGGTCGTGTACCGAGACAATCGCTTTCGCGAACATGTTCGCGCGAAGGGCTCCGTCGCTGTTGTCCAGCAGGACCCGGGCCCTAAGCGTTCGAGTGTGTGGGTCCATCTGAGTGCTCACCCATGTAATCTCCCCGGCGAATGCCTCTCCGGGGAGCTCGTCCACGCGCAGGACGACCGCTTGCCTCTCACGGACCTCGCGAACCTCGGACTCGTACACGTCGAGGAGCGCCCACATTCCGGAGACGTCCGCAATCGAATAAAGCGTTTTCGACGGCTCCACAACCTCGCCCACGACGGCGTCTCGTCCCACCACGACGCCTGAGAACGACGCGGTGAGGGTGTAACGGGCGCTCGTGTCTCCGGTCCGCGCGACTTCGTCGACCTGTCTCTCCGACAGACCAAGACTGAGCAGCTCTTGCCGGGTCTTTGAAAGCGCAATGCGGCTCTCGGCGAGTCTCCCCTCTGCTTCAAGGACGTCCCTCTCGGTCGATACACCCCGACCGAGGAGATTGCTCTCCCTTGAGTGATTTTTCTCCCATTGATAAACGGCGCTTGCCGACTGAAGGTAGGCGGCCTTCGCCGCGCCGAGAACCGCGGAGGTCACCGTCACCAGCGCATCACCTCGTTCCACTCGGTCGCCCAGGTCCCTGTGAATATCCGCGATAACGCCCGGGACCTGAGACGAGAGCCGGGCGTAGCGGTTGCCGTCATAGGCCACCACCGCGTTACACTCAACTGTCTTTGTAATCGGCCGGCGTTCGACCCTGGCGAACTCCAGCCCCGCGTCCCGGGCGATGTCCGGAGTTTCGAAACGCACGACGAGGTCTTGCGTTGAGCAGGAGACCGAAGGTGGCTTTCGGCTCCGTGGGAGATCTTCGTACTCGGACGTTGAATCGAACGGCGCGGCGGCCGGCGCTGACGCGTCCGAGGACTCTGTTGGACCGCTCTCTTCCTTCTTCTCAGGAGCAAGCTCCGGGTTGCAGATGTAACACTGAGATTCCGGGCGATCGTGCCCTCCGCACCAGTCGCCGGTCGCCTTGAACGCGGGAATGAGCGCCGGATTGCACTGATAGCAGAGGGCCTCGGGAACGCCATGCTCACTGCAGTGTCCCAGCTTCTCGATCAAGCTCGGGTCGCAGAAGGGACATTGGGCCTCGGCGATCTGGTGCTCATCACAGAACGCGCCGGCCTCACCTCTCGCCTTTCCGCCGCCGTCCTCATCGCCTCGGTCACAGCCGGTGCCGGACCATCCGATTACTATCACCAATAGCGCAGTCATGATACGTGCACGTGTCATCATAGCCCTCCTTGCTCATCGTAGGGACCGCGTCCCACGAGGCTCATGAGCTCGGCTTCGGCGGCGCCGAGATCCCTCTTAAGCTCCAGACCTCTCAGGCGCATCTCGGCGAGCGTTCGTTGTGCGTCGATCAGGTCCAGGAACGGGAGGCGTCCGGCGCGGTATCCTTCCAGCGCCTGCTCCATGCCTATCTCGGCGGCAGGCTCCATTCTGTCTCGGGAGATCTCGAGCTGCTCTCCCGTGGTAAGGAATTGCCGGAATGCGACCGCCAACTCGGCAACGAGGCCGCTCTTCACAGACCTCTCGTCTTGCTCCGCCAGCGAGACCAAGGACCGGCGCTCCGTGACTTCCCCCTGCTTGCGATTGAACACCGGAAGCGGTAGGGCGACCCCCGCTTCAACAAATCCTTCGTCGGATGCTCCAAACCGCCCGTATGAAAAGAAGAGGTTCAGGTCTGGAACACGGGCGGCCTTGGCGACGCGAAGGGTTGCCTGGGCGGCCAATACACGTTGTCTGCTTTCCAGAATCGCGGGATGTGTCTTGAGGAGCTCAGCGGTGGCCTCCTCGACGTCCCACTCCACGAGCGGGGGCTCGAGCCTGCCGCCAAGTCGATCAGGCGGTATCCGCAGGCCCCCAAGGAGCGCGGCGAGTTCTGCTGCCGCTCTTGCCCGGCCCGCCGCCAGTCGCCGCCGTTCCATTTCGAGCTCGTATACTTCCAGAAGCGCCTTGGTCACCTGGGATTCCGGGACGGCACGGAGATCAAAGCGTGCTTCGGCAATCGCGCGCGTGTCATTCGCCACGCTCAGAAGCTTCTTGAGCTCCAAGTCCGCCTCATTAAAGAAAAGTAGCTCGACCCAGAGTGTGTGAGCCTGCCTGAAAACCTCTCTTCGCGTCCGCGCGAGCGCGTGGTACGTTGCTTCCCGATCGGCCATGGCCGCGGCTCGGGCCGCGCCGCGGCGTCCGCTTATGATGAGAGGCTGGGCGAACTTAAGCTTGTCCTTCCGGTCCCCGCGGTCTTCGAGTGAAACCTCTTCGGCCGCAAGCTCAATGGAAGGGTTTGGATAAACACCGGCCTGCCTGACTCGTCCTTCGGTTGCCTGTACTCCGCTCCGAGCGGCGGCAATCGCCGGGCTGGTTAGATCGGCAAGCTGAAGCAGGTCGGCAAGCCCGACCGTCTCCTTTTCAAGGATTAATCGGACCTCGTCTTGGATGCCGCGCGCCTTGCGGTCAACATCATCCTTGTCGGCCCCCACGTCACCTGTTTGGTCCCCTCTGGCGGCCGTGGCGACGAGGAGCAGGAAAAAGAACAGAAATACAGGTTGCTTCTTGGCCATGCGGAATCCCTCCATAGCAAGACCCACGCGCCGGACGTCTATCCGGTCGCTTCAGGGCTCAACGCTGTCATAACGAGAAGGAGAGATTCAGGAACGTGGAGGGTGGTAGATCCCGTCGGGGGTCACAGAAGAAAAGTCTTCGCGGCATTGGGGCATGGAGCTTGAAAAGCGGTTTATGCAGCCCAGATCAACCAGTTGCGCTCCTTGTACGAAAACCATCCCAAGGCAGCATGGCAAGGGACAATCGTCGCAATTGTTCGGACAGCAGCCATCTTCGAGCGGCAGCCCGGTTCCATCCGCCGGCACGGCGGGGCACCGTTCGTCCGGGGCACAGCAAGGGATGTCACTACTATCCTGATCAAGGCCGGGACTCCGGCCGCTCAGGACGGCTGAAGGAAGCAAAGCCACTACCAGCGAAACGGCGATCACTGCGGCAAGTGGGCTACATTTTCGTGCTACCGGCATCGTGCCCTCGTGGACATGCGGATTCAAGTTCTCCTGAGTCAGTGGAACCATCAGGCCTCAACGTCTTACTATACCCCTCAGATGGGACTTTATGCAAGCCTTAAACACGTGGGTACCATCGAGGTTCCAGAGCGGAGGATTGCAACGCCATGGGGCCACGAGTGCGCCTTTATTGTCTAGGCGTTGTTCGTTGCCTCAGAGTAGAAATTGTCGCTGCTAACACGTGCGTACTGTGGCTCTTCTTCGGCGTGAGATCCCGAGGAAGCCGGCGACACCGTCTTCGATCCCGCGGACAGGTTGCAGTCGGTGTAGATAGTCAGTTGCCCTGGGCCCGTCCCACGGCGCCCGCAGCTCCCCTCGATGAGCCTCTTCACAAAGCCATGTCGGTGATTAGACAGGGCTTTGACGCCGATTCCGGCGACTGTCCCAGGTCTGAGGTAGGACGTTGTTCGCATTGAGACAATCCGGCTCCACGAGGAAGATCCGCTGATCGAGTAAGCCTCCATCGCAGTCTTGCGTTGACATCAGACACATGGGGTACTAAAGTATCCGCGTGGATGCTTAACTTAAGGAGCCTACGTGCACGAACCGGAAAAACTGGCCCGCGTTTTTAAGGTGCTCTCCGTGGAAACGCGGGTTCGCATGATCGATCTGTTGAAGGATCGGTCCCTCTGCGTAAACGCGCTGGCCCGCGCCTTGGACATCACCCCCGCGGCCGTCTCGCAGCATCTGCGAGTGCTGCGGGACGCGGACGTCGTGACCGCGGACAAGCAGGGTTATTTCGTACACTACCGACTGAACGAGACAACGCTGGCTGAGTGGAAAGAGGCAATGAGAAGGCTGCTTGAGATGAACGTCAAGGGGCGTCCCCGCCTCTCGGAGGGAAAAGTGCATCGGGTCAGGAGGTCACGTTCATAGCTGGGTCCGGGGCGTCTCACCGGGGAGATGGTCTGCGAGAGTCCCAATCATGAAGGAGTGGGACGCGGATCGACTCATGGCGGTTTGACCCCTGGCGCGGCGGACGGGCAATGGAGAATGAGATTAACTCGGGCATTTGATTCATTTGAGTGAGCGGCGCCCGGACGTTCCGATGCGCAAAACCAAAAGGCTCGAGTGTGATGAGAGACGATCGTGTCATCGAGGTGTCCGGCCTGGCCAAGCGTTTCGGCGACGTCGTGGCCGTTGACGGCGTTACCTTCGACGTGCGCCGCGGGGAGCTGTTCGGCTTTCTCGGCCCCAACGGCGCCGGCAAGACGACAACGATCAACATGCTCACGGGGCTGGCGCGCCCCACCGCGGGTTCGGTCGAGATCGGGGGGATCGACTGCACGTCCGATCCCAGGGCGGCCCAGCGTCTCATCGGCGTGGTCCCGGACGAAAGCAACCTCTACCCCGAGCTCACGGGTTTCCAGAACCTGTGTTTCTGCGCGGCGCTGTACGGGCTGGGCAAGACGGAGCGGCGGGCTCGCGCCCGTGAGCTTCTGGACGATTTCGGCTTGGCCGGGGCTTCGGACCGCAAGTTCGACGGCTACTCCAGGGGCATGAAGCGCAAGCTCACGATCGCCGCGGGGATCATTCACAAGCCGGAGATATTGTTTCTCGACGAACCCACCACGGGGATCGACGTGGCCGGCGCGCGCCAACTGAGGCGGATGATAGCCGAGCTTCACCGGAGGGGGACCACGATCTTCCTAACCACCCACTATATTGAGGAGGCGGAGCGTCTCTGCGACCGCGTCGCTTTCATCGTGTCCGGTCGCATTGTCCGAATAGACACCGTCGAGCGCCTGGTCCAGCCGATCCAGGCGAAGCACGTGGTGCAGATCGCCTGCGCGAGCGCGCCGCCGGACGTACAAGGCGACCTCGCCGAGTCATTCTCCGGCCTGGATTTCTCCCTCGCCGGGCCCGGCCTGATTCGAGTGGAGGCGCACGAGCCCATCCGCGTAGGGCCGCTGATCCGGTTTCTCGAGGACGGGGGGGTCGAGGTCTCAGAGGCCCGAAGGCTCCGGCCGTCTCTGGAGGACGTCTTCGTGGGGATCACCGGCATCGAGGCCGACGCCATGCGCAGGGAGAAGGAAAGAGCGGGAGGCGCCCGATGAAGCTCTGGATCGCCTTTTGGAGCATCCTGGGCAAGGACATGCGGACCTACTACCTGAAGCCGCCGAACGTCACGTGGGGGCTCATCTTTCCGCTGGCGTGGACGGGCATGTTCTTCATCAAGTCCGGAAGCGGTCTGGACAGCATACCGGAAGTGCTTCCGGGCGTGGTGGCGATCTCGGTCCTTTTCGGCACGACGTCGGTGCTGGCGGTGACGGTCACTTTCGAGAAGAAGAGCCGCTCTTTCGAGCGGCTGTTGCTGGCGCCGATTCCGCTTGAGCTTCTGATGCTGGCCAAGACGAGCGGGGCGATTCTCTTCGGCGTTGTCAACGCCTTCGTGCCCGTCATCATGGCGGCCTTTCTCGCGGATCTGTCCCAGGTGTCATGGGCCGCGTTCGTCGCGGCGGTATTCATGATCGCGGTCGCATCGACCTTTCTGGGCCTTTTCATCGCTGTCGCGGTAAGCGAGGTGTTCGAGGCCCAGACCTTCTCCAACTTCTTCCGCTTCCCCATGATCTTCCTGTGCGGGCTGTTCTTCCCGATAGAGAAGCTGCCGGTGTTCTTGAAGCCCCTGTCCTACGCGCTTCCCCTGACCTACGGGGCCGACGTGCTGCATGGGGCCGTACACGGCCGGCACACCATGCCCTTTTCGCTCGACCTAGCCGTCCTCGGCGCGTTCTGCGTCGGTCTGTTCGCGGTGAGCCTGCGCAACATCAAAAGGAGCTGGATTGCCTGATCGCGCGGCCGGCGATGAATTCTTGATGCAAGCCGCGGGCAGGGGCGATCTGGAGGCTTTCGAAGAGATCGTCCGGCGCCATCAGGCCTGGGCCTGGAGGGTGGCGTATCGATTTCTCGGGCATGAGGAGGACGCAGCCGACGTGGTCCAGGACTCCTTTCTGCGGCTTCTCGACGCCGGGAATCGTTATCGGCCCGCCGCTTCGTTCAAGACCTACCTGTATCAAGTCGTCTCCCGCCTCTGCCTGGACAGGGCGAAAAAGAAACGGCCTGTTTACGTGAAGGAAGTTCCGGAGATTGCAGATCCGAGCCCTCACGCCGATGAAACGATGGTTCAAGATGAAACCGCCGCGGCCGTGCGGGCCGCCCTCGACGCCCTGCCGCCCAGGCAACGCATGGCCGTTGTACTCAAGTATTACGAAGGGCTGAGCTACACGGATATCGCCGGGGCCATGCGGATAACCGTCAAGGCCGCGGAGCGGCTTCTCGCCAACGCGAGACAGAGCCTCCAGTGGTCCTTGGCGCGCCTAAAGGGTGATTAGCCGGAGGGGGGACTCCGTTTCCGTCGTTCTTCGGTCAGAGGACCTTTCGGTCACAGGATCTTATGGATTCGAGGGGGGAGGCGGATGGAAAACCGGCGATGGGGTGGATTTTTCGCGGGGGTTTTTCGGGAGTTATTCGTTTAAGGAGTGAGAGGTGATAGCAATGTTCGCTTGTTCCAGACATCGAAAGCGCCTGGGAGCCTACCTGGACGGAGAGCTCTCGGGGCCCGAACGCGCATCGGTCGAGCGGCACCTGGAGACGTGCGAGTCGTGTCGATCGGTCCTGTCCGGCCTGAAGGAGCTGGGCCCGCTTCTGGGTGCCTTTGACGCGCCGCCCGTTCCTTCGGGGCTGACCGGGAGGGTGATGGCGGCCGCGGTGCGTCCCGAGCGCGAGGCGACGACGGTGGGCTGGAATCCGTTGAAATGGTGGCGTATGAGCTCCCGTCCGATGCGTTGGGCGGCCGTCGGCATGCCGGTTGCCGGCCTGATTGTCGGGTTCTTGCTGGGATGGACATCCGCGCCTCCGACTGAGCCTGCCACGGCCGGCGCACAGCCGGATCCACTGGAAATCTATCAGATTGACTACCTCGGCGACTCACCGGCGGGCTCGCTCGCGGACAGTTACCTGGCCCTTGTGGCGGCCGGCGAAGAGGAGGGACGCTGACCATGTGGAAGAAGATCGGCCCCTTGATGGTCATGCTCTCGATATCGCTCAATGCCGTCTTCGTTGGAACCTGGGTGGTGCAAGCGGCCAGGGAAGGGGGGGGCGGACCGCGAGGGCACGGCCAGGCGTGCGAAGGTGTCTCGTGCCCGTTGCATAGAAGCCTCGGCGTCACGGATGAGCAGTGGGGGCGATTGGAGCCTCGCTTGTCCAGGTTTCTGAGCGATTCGGAATCCCTTTGCCGGGATATTCGCCGCGCTCGCGGCGAGCTGATCGACCTGATGGCATCCGCTCTGCCCGATCGCGACGCGATCAGGGCGAAGCAGGAGGAGATACTCAGCGGCCAGCGCGGGATTCAGGATATGATAATCGCCCACCTGCTCGCGCAAAAGCGGACGCTCACCGAGGAGCAGCAAGCAAAGCTTTTTCAGATGATAAGAGAGAGATCGGGATGCGCCGCCGCAGGGGCCATGATGTTCCCCGTCTCTATCCCCGAAGTGGAATCCCGGGCGCCCGGGGAGCCGCGCGACTGAGCGGTGAATCTACCTTGGATAGGGCTCGGTCTACGCCGAAACCCGTTTTGCCGGGTTGACACCCCACTGTGTTTTCCCGGAGCTCCGTCGTGATCAAGACGTGAAGTTGTGTGAGAGAGCGTGCTACCGAGGCACGACACCAGACAGAAAGGAGGTGATGTAATGAGAAAATTGTCTGTCTTTCTGATCGTCGCGGCTTTGACCGCGGGAGCCATCTTTGCGGTCCAGGCTTATTCCGGAAGCGGCGGCGACGCGGCGGTCGGTGCCGACGCGACGGCTTCGGTCCGGAGCGGGGGCGAAGTCACCGCACAGGCGGCGCACTGCCCGAAGCACGCCGACTGTCCTCGGGACTGTGAGGGTTGTCCGGGGAACTGTGAGGATTGCCCCGGGAACTGCACCAACTGCCCCGATTACGAGGACAACGACAACGACGGCCGGTGCGACCATCAGAGGAAATGCCACTCCGCCGATTCGCGGAAGGGATGTTCGGGCCACGCAGGCGGTAGCTGCGGGCGGCACAGTTAAAGGTCACGAGCGGCCGCGCCGACGGGCCGCCGTGATCGTACGAGGCTAAACGACGGGCACACCTCGGCGAGAAGCCGCGGTGTGCCCGTTCTTCGCCGCGCGGCGGGCTGTGGACTTGAGGACCGGAAGCTCAATCATGTCGAAGCCCACATGGGGGCCGGATCTTTGTTTGGTGCGCGTTGGGAGAATCAGCCTAGATGAAAAGCATTGTGATTCTGATGTTGTGCGTCGCATGCGGTGGATGCGCCGTCATGCGTCCCACCGATCCTTACCTTCCCGTAAACTTGCCGGGCCATGCCACCTCCGCGCGCGCGCAGCCCGAATCGCCCCCCGATTTGCCGGAGGGAGCGATGACACTGCGGCAGGCTGTCGGGATCGCGCTTGCCAATAATCCGGAGGTCGCCGCGTCGGGCTGGGACGCCGCGGCGGCGGGGGCGCGTTTGGACCAGGCTTTCAGCGAACGGCTGCCCAGGCTGGGCGTGGCCGGCGGGTATTTCCATCACCTCGATCCTCAGAGGGTTTTGCCCGTGGGCCAACCGGGCGATCCGGCCATATTGAGCGAAGACGTCGTCACGGGGGACATAGTCCTTTCCATGCCGCTTTTCACGGCAGGGAGGCTGACGAACCGGGTGAGGGCGGCCGAGCTTCTTCAATCGGCCGCGGACCACCGGCTCGCGCGGTTGCGCGAAGAGCTTGTCTTCAACGTTTCCAGCCTTTTTTTCGCCATTCTCGCCCAGCGGCACGTCATCGAGTCGCTCGAGTTTTCGAAGCGGGCGCTTGACGAGCACATAGAGCGCGTTGACGCACTCGTGAAGGCGCGGAAGGCGGCCAGGGTGGATCTGATGCGCGCGGAGGTGCGATTGGCCGACGTCGAGCAGCGTCTTGTCGGAGAGAAAAACACGCTGACCGTTCAGCGCCGCGCCCTCATCAATCTCCTCAACCTGCGTGATGATACGGATGAGATCGTGCTGAAGGGAGAGCTGAAGTCTCAGGCGATCGCGCCTGTCCCGGATCTTGAGACCGCCCTTGCGGCCGCCGGGGGAAAACGGGACGACTATTCGGCCGCGCGGTCGGCTCTCGAGGCGCAAGCGCGGAACGTGGACGCGGCCAGAGCCGGACGCTGGCCGACGGTTTTCCTTCAAGGCGCCTATGGCCCGCGTTGGGCCGCCGGATCGACTACCGGCTCCGGAGACGAGCTCGGCGACGTGGGCCGTATCGGCCTGGCCGTGGAAGTGCCGCTTTTCGAAGGCGGAAGAATCGGCGCGGAGGTCCGCGAACGGCGTGCGGAGCTGGCTGCGGCGCAGAAGAGGCTTCGCAGGCTCGAGCTCCAAGTTCGGCTCGAGGTCGAAACCGCGTTGCTCAATGTGAGCTCTTCTCGGGAGCGCGTGGACGCCATCGGAAGGGCCATCACACAGGCGCGGGAGAGCCTTCGCATCGAACGCCGGAAGTACGACCTCGGCAGGGGGGCCATTGTGGACGTGCTGGACGCGCAGGCGGCCCTCTTGGAGACGGAGACCACTTACTACCGGGCGCTGGCCGAGCATCATACGGCGTTCGCCCAACTCAAGCTGGCAATGGGTGAAGAATGAAAAGACGTAGCGTACTGATATCTCTGGTCGTCGGCGTGATCGCCGCGTCGGTCTTTTTCCTTTTGCGCGCCGGGCCCTCCGGAGCTCCCGAATCGAGCCAGCCGGCAGGGCGCAGGAAGACCCCCCAGGTGCGCGTAACCACCGCGTCGAGTGCAACGATATCCCGCGCGTTGGAACTGACGGGCTCGGTGGAGCCTTACCGCGTCGCCCGACTCGCCTCGCCCGCAGAGGGTCCGGTTATCGATATCCGCGCGCGCGAGGGTGACCGGGTGACGGCCGGGGAGGTACTGCTCTCGATCGGTAGAAAGAGAGGAATCGACGCGCTGATAGCCTCGCTGCGGGAGGAACTCAAGAAAGATGAGGAGAACCTGCGTCGAACCGAGGCGCTCGTGCAAAGTGAAGCCCTCCCGGCCGAAGAGCTCGATCAAGCCAGGGCGTCATTCGAGAAGGTCAAGGCGCAATTGGTCAAGGCTGAAGAGGCGGCTCTTGATTACGCGATCGCGGCCCCCTGGGACGGGGTGGTTTCGCGAGTGATGGTCAAGGACGGCGAGTTCGTGGCGCCACGCGCGGAGTTGCTGGAAATGTACGATCCCGCCAGCCTGGTGATTCGCGCGGCGGTCCCGGAGAAACACGCCGTCGAGATCATGACCGGCATGCGCGTCAGTGTCATGTTCGACGCGTTTCCGGGGAAAGTGTCGGCGGGCAGCGTGGCCCGGGTCTATCCCTATCTCGACCCGCGCCTGCGCAGCCGGGCGGTGGAGATAGTGTTGGACCGAGCCATCGACCTTCTGCCCGGCATGTTCGCCAGGCTGAAGGTGCTTGTAGAGACCGTGGATGACGCCGTCGTCGTGCCGATCGAAGCGGTCGTCTCCACCCCCGGGGGCCCCGTCGTCTTCGTGATGGACGAGGGCAAGGCATCCCGGCGTTTGGTCAAAACCGGCATAGAGGAAGGCGCCCGCATTCAGATCGTCGAGGGAGTCCGTCCCGGCGAGAAAGTCATCGTCGCAGGGAACGAAAAGCTCAAGGACGGGGCCGCCGTCAGCATCGCCGGGGAAGCAGGCGAGGATGGGTCCGAAAAGGCGGTCGCGAAGCGCCCCGGGGACGGGATCAACCCCGGAGGCGGGATCGGTCCCGGTGACGAGATCGGTCCCGGTGACGAGATCGGTCCCGGAGGCGAGATCAGCCCCGGGGACGAGATCGGTCCCGGTGACGAGATCAGCCCTGGTGACGAGATCAGCCCTGGTGACGAGATCAGCCCTGGTGACGAGATCGGTCCCGGAGGCGGCCGGCAATGAAGATAACCCGTTTCGCCGTCCACCGCCGGCTGGCCACCGGCGCGATCGTCGTAGCCCTGGTGGTGCTTGGGCTCTACGGCCTGTGGCGGTTGCCGGTGGACTTTCTGCCCAGCGTCACCTACCCCATGATCAAGGTCCACGTTTGGTGGCGTGGGGCGACGCCGGAGGAGATAGACAAGAGCATCGCCGATCCCATCGAGCGGCAGATGGCCACGGTGGACGACCTGGACTTCCTGGAGTCCTCCTCCATCGAGGGCATGTACACCCTTCTAGCCAACTTCAAGTACGGCGTGGACGTGAATGTGGCCTACCAGGACGCCCTGGCGGCCATGGCCCGTGTGGCGCGCGAGCTGCCGGAGGACATGGAACCGCCGGTGGTCATCAAGGCCGACCCGTCGCAACTCCCCGTCGTGCAGATGACCGTCAGCAGCGATCAATGGGATTTGGTCGAGCTGCGCAGGTGGGTGGATGAGTGGCTTCAGGATCAGCTCCTGGCCGTGCCTGGCGTGGCCGGCGCCGAGATCGTGGGTGGACTCAAACGGGAGATCCGCGTGCACCTCGACCCGCGGGCGCTGGAAAAGCACGGTCTGACCCTGCCCGGCGTGCTGAATAGGCTGAGGGAGGAGAACGTCGAGCAGTTCGCGGGTAGAGTCACCACCGGCCCGAAAGAGATCATCGCTCGGACGATCGGCGAATTCCGAAGCCTGGACGAAATCCGCGATATCGTCCTGGCGGGCAGCGGCGCGGCCAAACTCCACCTGCGGGACGTGGCGGACGTCCTGGACGCCGCCGAGGAGGCGCGGGTCATCACGCGGCTGGACGGCGATCCGTGCGTCAAGCTCAGCGTGCTCAAGCAGGCGGACGCCAACACCGTCGAGGTCGCCGAGGCGGTCAGCCGGCGGATACGGGAGCTCGGCCCGGTCCTGCCCCAGGGCCTCCTGCTGGGCATGGTCGAGAACCAGGCCGACTACGTGAACGCCGCCCTGGCCGGCGTTCGCAACGCGGCCGTCGAAGCGGCCGTGCTCCTGATCTTCGTCGTGTACCTGTTTCTGGGCTCCTGGAGACAGGTCCTGGTCATGGCACTGGCGCTGCCCATCACGCTGATACTGAACTTCGGCCTGATGAACCTGGCCGGTTTCTCGCTCAACATCTTCTCTCTGGGCGGGTTGGTCGTCGCCATCGGCGTGCTGCTGGACAACTCGATCGTCGTAATCGAGAACATCACGCGCCGGCGGCGCATTAGGCCCGACGAGCCCGTCGACGAAGTGGCGGTGGACGCCACGGCCGAGGTCGGCCCCGCCATCGTGGCGGCCACGCTGTCGTTTATGGCCTTGTTCGTGCCGTTCCTGCTGGTGCCGGGATTGACCAGCCTGCTCTTCCGCGAGCTGATCCTCGTCATCGCGGGCATAGTGGTCATCAGCCTGGTCGTGGCTATATCCGTCACGCCGATGGTCACAGCGACTATCTTGGACAGGCGCTCCTCTGTGACGCGCGCTCCGACGCGCTTCGAGCGGTTCTTCGACCGAGTGACGGACGGCTACGGCCGGGTGCTGGACCGGGTGCTGCGTGCCAGGCGCCTCGTCATTCCCGCCTTCGGCCTGATTCTTTTGGCAGCCGTGCTCTCGGTGGGCCGGCTGGGAAGCGAATTTCTGCCGCAGGTCGACGACGGCCGCGTCATGGTCAAGGTGAGGTTGCCCACCGGGGCGTCATTGACCGAAACCGACCTGGTGCTGCGGCGGATCGAGCAGGCCATAGCCGGGGACGATCTGATCGAAAGCGCCTTCACTCTTGCCGGCGGCAGGGTGTGGGGCCTTTACACTTACGAGATAGGCAACGAGGGCGAGATGAACATCCAGCTCGTGCCCCGTTCCAAGCGTAGGCTTTCCACCGACGAGTACATAGCGCGCCTGCGGCCCATCGTGGGCAAGATTGACGTCCCCGGCGGAAAAACTATGGTGACTCAGATGAAGGTAAAGGGCATCCGTAAACTCGGGGACGCCGACATCGAAGTCAAGATCAAAGGTCCCGATATCGCTACGCTGTACGGGCTTGCCCGGCGCACGGTGGAGGCCATGAACGAGTTGGAGCATTTCACGAACGTCTATGTATCTATGGACATGACCAAGCCTGAGTATAAGGTGAGCATCGACCGGACGCGGGCCGCGGAGCTGGGAGTGTCGACTGCCGATGTCGCGGAGACCTTGCGATCGCTCATAACCGGCGCGGTGGCCACTCGGTACCGCGAGGGAGACGAGTATTACAACATCCGGGTGATGGTCCCGGAGAGCAAGATCACGTCGCGCGGGGACGTCGAGAACCTGCCGCTGAGCTGCGCCCAGGGAGGTTACCTGCGGGTCGGGGACGTGGCCGAGGTGGCTCAGGCCGTCGGGCCGGTGGAGATCGTGCGTGAGGACCAGGTCAAGCAGGTCATAGTACGCGGCGACGCAGCCGGTGTCAGCGTCGGCAAGGCCCTGGCGGAGCTTCAAGACGCCCTGGCGAAGGAGGGACGGCCGGTAGGCTACGAGCTCTCCTACGGCGGCCAGGCCCAGATGATGGCTGAGATGAAACGGACCGTTCTCGCCATTCTGGCCTTCGCGGTGTTCTTCTCGTTCATCGTCCTGGCGGTGCAATTCAACAGCCTCAAGCTGCCGGGCCTGATCCTGGGCAGCATGCCGGTCTGCCTGGCGGGCCTGGTGTTCGTGATGCTGGCGACAGGTTTGCCCCTGGGGGCCACGGTCATCATCGGCGTATTGGTGGTGGTGGCCGCGACGGTAAACGACGGTGTCTTGCTCCTGACCTATGCCCGCGAGCTTCAGGATAAAGGGGGATTGACGAAGAGCCAGGCCGTTGTGGAGGCCGCCCGAATCCGCCTGCGGCCCAGAGTAATGACGTCGTTGACCATCATAATGGCGTTTTTGCCCCTTGCGCTTAATCTGGAAGAGGGCGGCGACATGCTCCAGCCCATGGCCGTAGCCGCAATGGGCGGATTGGGTATGGAGATCCTCGTGGCCTTGTTTCTGATGCCGTGCCTTTATGTGTTGGGATCGAAGAGAATCTGAGCTCGCCGAGTGGAGGCTCGTGGCACGGCCGGGGGCTTTGGCGCGACACCTTGGCGACTCGTTATCCCGCAAGTAGTATCGGGAGCCAGAAGACGTCCCGGAGGGATGGCCGAGTGGTTTAAGGTGACGGTCTTGAAAACCGAAATTGAGCCAAATTGAAATTCAAAACGCCCAGCAGCCAAGTTGTGAAGTAACAGAGAGATCGGACACAACTCAAAATGCCCTGAAGCCTTAGCGGGTCCCGGGGCATTTTTCTTGCTGTTACTTTTTCGTAGCCTCAAGGTTCATCAGCTCAACTGATATTCCTGGCCAAATCCTATCGGGAGACGGTGAAGGGCTACGGTCTAAGCCAGGAGTTCATCACCGTTTTACGGGAACCGTGGGTACGGTACACCTCACCAGCATCAGGCTTCCTGGACTCCGTCATCTCCTCAAGCCGGGCCTCGCCCGCCTTGCGCGTCGGCATTTTCCCAATCCACTGTCGCCGAAATCATGTTTGATGAACCCCTCGCCAGGGCGAACGCATTTCTCGCAGACGGGGAAAAAAGTAGAAGCGCAACTATGATATTCAATACCAGATTGAAGGCGTACGCGGCGATGACGGCCGCGCGGGGCAAGCCCTCCGCAATCATTCCGTCCGTAAATGGGCCAGCTTCACCTTTGAAGGCGAAAATGACCAGCAGGGAGATTACGATTCCAAGGAATGTACGAAGCATAGCCAGCCCGATCGCAAAGGCGTTTACCCTGACAACGGTAATCCGCATGATGCAGCGTACTCCCCATTTGAACAACGATGGGCACCGCTATACATCAATCCCGGCTCATGTTGTTCTGACTTCAAACTTGACATATATTTCTTTTGGAGCGCTCTCGAAGTACTTGAGCAGTGCCGGACACAGCCAACCTTCCATCTTAAAAGCCTCCGCGTAGTACCAGTTACCTCCTTCGCCCTCAAGGGTCCAGGTCAGCTTGAAATCATATCCCGGAAACTCGCCCCCGCTGAAGATGAGTCGAAAGCCGGACGTCCCATCTATGCCCTTAGACTCGAGGGCCTTGTCGATAAAGACATCCGCGCCTGCTACGAAAGGCTCTCTGTATAAGCCAGTACTTTCATCGTCGAAGACCCACAGGCCCTCGTACTTGTACGGACAAATCACCATTATCGCGTTCAAAGCAAATCCTCCGGCGGCTCAATCCGAAGATCTCGACACGATCTTCTGCAACTACCTATTGTCTGTCTATGGGGTTTTACTGCTTCCACAGACCAATCTCCCTGGGGCGCAGACTAGTGGGGAGATCTTATACCTCTCCCGCGGAAATGACCAGCCTCTCGTCGAGCTCCTTGTTTCTGCATACTAGGGGAAGCTTAAGTGACCCAACCCAACTCTTCCCGTACTGTCAAGCGACATCCAGATTTGCGCGTTAAGGCGACACCTACTCTTACGCACCCCGGCACCCAGTGATTGATCCTCCCTTCGTTGTCTACCCCCTCCTGCCGGCCTCCCTCAGCGTGTCCCAGTCCTTGCCCTGGTAATCCACCCTCTTGAGTCTGCGGATAGTATGCGGCACGCTCCCTACGGCTGTAGCACTAGCCATCGGGGTGTCTCCTTTGCTAAGTGACCTGGAAACTCAACTACTTCGGAGTGGAGTTGACCCGGTTTCGTGGACACTTCACTCTTTGGGAGAGGAGGAGCCACGATGCCCAAGTCACGTCCCGTGTACCCACCTGAGTTCCGGCGGCGGATGGTCGAGCTTGTCCGAGCCGGGCAGAGTCCGGAGGCCCTGGGGCGGAAGTTTGAGCCATCGGCCCAGACGATCCGGAACTGGGTTAAACAAGCCGATTTGGATGAAGGCCGGCGTTCCGATGGTCTGACGACCGAAGAGCGCCGAGAGATCGTCCGGCTCCGTAGCGAGAACAGGCAGCTTCGCGAGGAGCGGGAGATTTTAAAAAACCTTCGGGCGCGACGCACCTCCTGCTGGACGAGAAACTCCCTTGACTGCTACGCTGCTCGGCGCCCGAAGAGGACTGGCCGTTGGCTTACTGGTGTTTTGAGCCCGTTAAAAAACATGGTCTGGGGGTGGCTGCGGACTTGACAGTGGTGACGCCGGGAGGCGATCCCGTTTAGGAAAGTGATGGCATCCCGCCCGCCCCCCTCTCGGGTCTCTCTAACGCAGGAGGAGTGACGATGAGAGGAAGGAAAAGCGGGAAGCAGTCCAGCAGACGTCTCACGACGATCCACGCGAACGCCGCGGGAATCGACGTCGGTGCGACATTCCACGTCGTTGCGGTTCCACCTGACCGGGCGGAGGAGCCGGTCCGGACGTTTCGAAGCTTCACGGGGGATCTGTATCAGCTGGCCGACTGGCTCACAGAGGTAGGGATCGCCACCATCGCCATGGAATCCACAGGGGTGTATTGGATTCCGGTGTTCGAGATCTTGGAAGCGCGTGGATTCGAGGTGCTTCTCGTGAACGCGCGCGACGTCAAGAGTGTTCCAGGCCGGAAGACCGACGTCAACGACGCCCAATGGCTGCAGCAGCTACACGAGCATGGCCTCCTCCGGGGAAGCTTTCGCCCCCACGACCGATTGGTTCGGCTTCGTGCGCTTCTGCGCCACCGTGAACGCCTGGTCGAGCAGGCGGCTACGCATATCCAGCACATGCAGAAAGCCCTCATGCAGATGAATGTTCAGCTCCACCATGTGGTGACCGACATCACCGGTGTCACAGGCATGAAGATCGTTCGCGGCATAGTCGGCGGTGTTCACGACCCCGCCGTGCTTGCCCAGCACCGTGACATTCGATGCAAGCAGTCGGTGGAAACGATCGGCAAGGCCCTGACGGGGAACTATCGGCTCGAGCACGTCTTCGCCCTCCGCCATGCGCTAGAGCTCTACGACTTCCTTCAAGTCAAGATCGCCGAATGCGACGTAGAGATCGAAGCCGATTTGCGCGACTTGAACAAGAGTCGCACTGCCCCTGGAGTGCCGATCCCGCCCTTGCGGCATGCGAGCGGAAAGAACGAACCGAAGTTCGACGTGCGTGGATCTCTCTATGCTCTCCTGGGTACCGACTTGAGCCAGATCCACGGCTTCGGACCCTACACGGTACTGCGACTCGTTGCCGAATGCGGCGACGATATGCGCAAGTGGCCAACCGCCAAGCACTTCACCTCGTGGCTCACCCTGGCCCCCGGCAGCAAGATCTCGGGCGGACGCAGACGGCCATCGGCGCGTTCTACCGTCGGTTGGCTGCTCGGGT
>CAZHEV010000014.1:0-20063 GCA_964531335.1 uncultured bacterium
AGACTATGTCCAGTCTTCATTGGAAGGTCTCCAAGTATTGCCTGACTCGATCTACCGGCCGCCCGATTTGCCAGTATGCGCCGAAGCCTGGACAATGTCAAATGTTTGCCTGACGAAATCTATGGCAAGCTCGTGGCCCTTCCCATTCTAGGCGGCATCCAGCACGATTATCGTCTCGTGGCGTGACAGACCCCCTTGGCCTCGTCCCAAGAATGATGTGGCGTTGAAGGCAGTGTGCGCCTAGTAGATCGTCCTCGTCGGCCCTCTCCCGCCCGAATCATGGAACGAAACCAAAAAGGCATCGCATCTCGCCGCAGCCGCACATACCAACCGGCGAGAGTCCTACTGAATCCGAACCCGCTGGCGTTGACTTGAGTTTTCGCGGAGTACGGCATGCTTCGGTGCAGACGACGATAGATCGATACGGGCACTTGTTCCCGGAGGATCGCAAACGAGCCGCGGTGAAACTAGAAAAAACGATATTTGGCGCGCGTACTGGGAGAACCGCAACAAATGGGTAGCAAACGGGCCAAAACGGGCTCCAAAACAAAAAACGCAAGAACACCTAAGTCCTTGCGTCGCTTTTGGTAGCGGGGGCTGGATTTGAACCAGCGACCTTTGGGTTATGAGCCCAACGAGCTACCAGACTGCTCCACCCCGCACCGATTTCCAACACAAAACTCTATTCTACTCCCACCCTTATGATCGTGTCAAGGCGATAAACGATCCGAGGTCACCTGAGGGGTTCCTCATCCCGCCCCTCCGGGGGCTCCTCAGCGGCGCCCTCCTCGGCCTCGAGGTGCTCTCCTTCGTCCAATATCGGCGGCATAAGGGGCGCCTCGCCGCCCTCCCGGGGCGCCGGATCCTCATATCTGTAAAGGATTTCGCCCTCCTTTACCAGCCACAGGCTCTCACGGGCCAGCTTCTCCTGCGCGAAACTGTCGGTCTCGATGAGCTCGAGTCTTTGCCTGAGCGCGTCGCGCCTTGCCTCTGCCTGGGTCAACTCCTCCCTCAGCCTGTTCCTCTCCTGCCTGAACTTGTATAGATTCACGACGCTGTGCTGGCTCAAGACGCCCTCGTAGAGGGTCCAGGCTACTAGCCCAACCAGCAGAAACTTGGGACTCAGGACAAAGCGCGCCGCGCGCGCCGCGAGAGCGGAGGCCGCCGCCCCGGAACGGGCCCCGGCGCGGGACCGGGCGGACCTTGACACGCGCGCCGAGGTGGATCTGCCGCTCCTTGCTCCGGCGGATCGTCCGCCGCGGGATCCTGTCGATCGCTGGTTGCCTCCGAAGAGTCTCATCCGGGTTTCTCCAGCAAGAGCCGGCCCTGCCGCCGGTCCAGCCGCCTCCCGTAACGCCGCAATGCCCTGAAAGCTTGCCCCGCCCTCGGCCCGCCCTGGTCGGACTACTTGGAGGGCTTAAAGGCCTTGAACGTCGCAATGCCCGCAAAGCGTCCGATCTCTCCCAGGGCGTCCTCGATCCTCAAAAGCTGGTTGTACTTGGCCATGCGATCGGTCCTGGAGGCGGAGCCTGTCTTTATCTGCCCGGAGTTCACGGCGACTGCCAGGTCGGCTATGGTCGTGTCCTCGGTCTCGCCGGAGCGATGCGATATCACGCAGGTGTAGCCCGCGCCTCTGGCCGTCTCTATCGCATCCAGGGTCTCGGTCAGGGTACCGATCTGGTTCAGTTTTATCAATATTGAGTTGGCCACGCCGGACTTTATGCCCTGGCGCAGGCGGGTGGTGTTCGTAACAAAGAGATCGTCTCCCACTAGCTGGATGCGCGATCCTAGCTCGGTCGTCATCTTGGCCCATCCCTCCCAGTCGTCCTGGGCCAAGCCGTCCTCAATGGAGACTATGGGGTATTTCTCCACGAAGTCTTTGTAGAAGGCGATCATGTCCTCCGAGGTGAGCCCGGACTTGCCCTCACCCTCTAGATCGTAGAGGCCCTTTTCGGCGTCGTAGAACTCGCTCGATGCGGGATCGAGAGCGAGGCAGACGTCCTGGCCCGGCTTGTAGCCCGCCTTCTCGATTGCCTCTATTATCACCTGGAGGGCCTCCTCGTTCGAGTTGAGGTCGGGCGCGAAGCCGCCCTCGTCTCCGACGGCCGTGCTGTATAGCTTGTTCTTCAGCACCGCCTTCAGGTTGTGGAAGACCTCCGTTCCCATGCGAAGCGCTTCGGCGAAGGAGTCCGGCCCCACGGGGACGATCATGAACTCCTGAAGGTCCACGTTGTTGTCGGCGTGCGAGCCCCCGTTTATCACGTTCATCATGGGCACGGGCAGCACCTTGGCGCCGACCCCGCCTATGTACTGAAAGAGCGGGAGCTCGAGCATCTCGGCCGAGGCCTTGGCTACGGCCATGGACACGCCGAGAATGGCGTTGGCCCCGAGCTTGCCTTTGTTCTCCGTGCCGTCGAGGTCGATCATTATCTTGTCTATGAGCGCCTGTTCGGTGGCGTCCTCGCCCACGATCTCGGGCCCTATTACGTCGGTGACGTTTTCCACCGCGCTGCGGACGCCTTTCCCGAGGTACCTGGTCTCGTCGTTGTCCCGAAGCTCGAGCGCCTCGTGCTCGCCGGTCGAGGCGCCCGAGGGCACTGCAGCGCGCCCGGTGGCTCCGCCGGCCAAGTAAACCTCGACCTCCAACGTGGGATTGCCTCTTGAGTCCAGGATCTCTCTAGCGGTAACGAACTCGATCGTTGTCAACTCGATCACCTCCATCCGGCATCGCCGAACCCGCAGGTTCTTATGTCATCTGTAAGACCCCCGGCGCTCAGGCGCCGCGAAAGCCGGCGGATCTCGATGAGGTCGGCGGAGATCCGCGAAGATCGCCGAGGCAAGCCCAAACTATTGCCGTGATTGAGGTCGTGTCAAGGGATTTCACCGGGAACGCAACAACTCGGTCCCCAAAAAGAAACCTGCCCGGGAAGATGGGGGAGATCGAGTTTGACCGGATCTCTCATCCCGGGCAGGCGGGGAGGTAAGACCGCCGGTTTTTCCGGAGCGGCCCCGGCCGAAATGGCCCGGGCGGTCTCCGTTCCGGAGTGGACGGCTCCCGGCGCTTCAGCGTTACTCGACTTCTACTGTCATTCTCGATCTCAGCTCTTCTTGGTCAATCTTGCCGGAGTCATAGAGGTCGATGTCGGACTTCTTCGCCTTGACCAGCACCTTGTTGGGCTGTTCTTCCGTGTGCAACCCCCGCGTCGGATCGAGGTAGGCGACGATCATGACCCACTGGTCGTCGTCGAGCTGGCGGATGGTTCCCCCGTAGTCGGCGACCAGGCCGGCCAGCTCCTCTTTGAACTCCTCGAGGTTCCTCTCAATGAGCTCCTTGCTCTTCTCGATCCGAACCTTATATTCCTGGTCGTCGCCCTCCGTCTTCTCCATTTGCTCGAAGTACTCGTCGAGGCTCACCTTCTTGCCGTTTACGGTTATGTCCAGCTTGTCCACCAGCTTCTCAAGCTTTCGCCGGTCCATCTGGTACATCGTCCAGAAGGGATTGGCCGCGCCCTTCTGCCCGCCGAAGCGGTTCCAGGTGATGAAATAGGGGACGGCCAGATCGGAGATGAGCTGCACCTGCACGGTGAACAAGGCGCCGAACTCTGGGATGTGAAGGCCCCTCACGTTGTTCTGCGTGTTGTAGATGTAGACGAACTCGCTCTCCACCATGGAGGTGTTTATTACGTTCTCCATGATGGCGATGTCCTTCGCCATCCTCTCCTGGGTGTCGGGGGCGGCAAGGCTCGGCACCAGCGTGGACAGTAGGGCCGCCGCCACGGCAGCGGCCAAGATCCGCTGCAACATGTGGCTCCTCCTACTTGCGACTTCCTTCATCGTCGTCACCTCCGTGTTCTCGGCTGTGCGGTATGTGCTCCGAAAGCCGGTGAGGGTAACCCTCCATCAGAGAGCGCTTCCGGTCCAGTTCGCAAAGGTTGCGGCTCTCGCGAGGTCCGTGGGGGCTAGTCATCCTCGCGCTCCTGCATTCTTCTTATCTGCTCGGGCGTGAGCCTTACCGGGCGGCCCTGTCCTTGAGCCCCCGATGTTCCGACGGTGTTTGCCAGCTCATCGAGCCTGAAATTGGTCATCTGTATCCCGTCCATGGCGCCGGTTCCGATCGCGTCGATGCGCATCATTATCTCGCTCAGGTCGCGCCTTCTCTGATTGTTCACCGTGGTCAGCAGATACTCCATGCCCTGCGTCCACTGCTCGGCCCGCCTCTTCTCGCTCGCCCTTAAGAGCTGATTCACTATGGCGAGGTTTTGCCTCTGCGCTCTTTCTAGATCCTCCATGGACGCGTACCGGATTCCGGCCGCGTGCTCGACTCCGGAGCGGGCGGGGGGGAGGGCCGTCCTTCGGGGTGTGGACGAACTGGAATCCGACGTGGAAAGCGCAACCTCTGTCGGAGTCTGCGTGGACCGGCCCTCCTCCGTACTCGATGCGATCTCGGGCCTACCGTCGCGCCCGAAGGACACCATCAGCGAGCCTTTGCCGTACTGGATGCTTCCCTGCGTTATCACAAGGGCCACGAGTGCCGCGGCCGCCGCCCAGCCCAGGCCTTTGAGCCATACGGGCGCGCTGAAGCCGGGGCGTGCCGCCTCCTTGCGGCCCGGAAGGAGCACTACCTTGCGCGGCAGCTCCTCGTCCTTCCACGCCTTCATCGTCGAGACCGTGCCTCTCAGCTCGGCCAGCGCGGCGGCGCATCCCTCGCACGAGTCGAGGTGCTCCTCTACTTCGGCCTTCTCCTCTTCGGTGGCTTCGCCGAAGAGGTAGGCGACCAACAGCTCCTCTTGGAATCTATTGCAGCTCATCTTCTATGTCCTCCTTGTTGACCCCCATCTCATCCAGGGCCGCCTGCATTTTCCTCAGGCCGTGGAAGACTCTCGATCTGATCGTCCCCGGCGGCTCGCCGGTAAGCTCCGCTATCTCGGTCGTGGTCATTCCGTGGTACGTCCTCAGCACAAGAGCGAGTCTCTGGGGCTCGGGCAGACGCTGGAGCGCCTTGAGCATGATCTGGTTGACCTCGAGCCTGTGGAGGTCTGTGTCTGGGCCCGGCTCCGTCGCCGGGGGCGGAGCCGTCGAGCGGGGCCGGGCCTGCTCGGACGCCGGGTACGCCTCCATGGAGACAGTGCGCCTGAAGTCGGCGCGTTTGAGTCTGTCTCTGGAGAGGTTGGCCGCGATGGTGTAGAGCCAGCGGCTGAAACGGGACGTGTCCTTGAGCCCATCGAGTTTCTCATAGACCTTTACGAATGTTTCCTGGCACAGGTCCTGGGCCTCCTCGTGACGGCCGACAAACCTGTAGATGAAGTTGTAGACGCTTTTTTCCCATCGTCTTACCAGAATGTTGAAAGCCTTCAGATCCCCCTGGCGGGTTCTGTCCACCAAGAGCTCGTCAGCCATTGACATCCTCAGCTCCTCCACATCCGGCCTTCGCTTGCGCCTTCCCCGCTTTCCATTGACTAAGACGACCCCGGAGCGTCCGGCGTTGAAGTCCCCATACGATTTATTTTATCATCGACTTGCAAGAGGCGGGGAGACACCAGGAGGGAATTCGTATGAAAAACCACAGATGCGCCGCGGCACCTCGGTTGTGGGCCTTGTGGGCGGCCGTGATGGCGGTCCTCTTCTTCGCCGGATGCGCCGAGGACATATCCGGTGACGGAGACGGAAACGAGATGCCCGAGGGGGCGCAATTGGTCGTGGACTCCAAGGATCAGTTCTCGGTGGAGCGGCCGGCGTGGATCGACGACGACACGATCATATTCTCCTGGAACCAGGACACCCAGAACGAGCAGCTCTGGCTGGTGACGATCGGCGGCAGCCCGTCGCGCTTCAGCCCGGACGGCGCTAAGGCGTACCAGCACCCGGTCTACTCGCCGGAGCTGGGTCTGGTGGCCTTTACGATAGTAGAGAACCAGCTCGCAGGCTCGGCCATCGACGCCCTCACGCTGAGCTCCAACCCGAGGTTCGGAAAGCGCCTGGTGGCCGGCGGCGCCGACAGCTCCGCGGTCTACCCGAACTGGGGACCGGGGGGCAGGGCTATCGGCTATATGCAGACGGGCCAGTTCGGGGACAAGCAGGTCTCCACGACGAGGTTTGCCATGAGAGAGCTGGTCTCGGGCTCTCCTCTTCCCATGCTCACGGACAACATGAGGGTGATCGACTTCGGAGGTAAGTCCAACTACAGCAGGATGGCCTGGTACCCGGTGGCGGGCGACGATCCCTTCGGAGGCAAGGTCGCCTATAACAGGCTTCCTCAGGCGGCCGAGGAGGGCTCGGAGATCTACTACTGGGACCTGGCAACGGACGTCGAGGTGCGCTTGACAGATGACGATACGCCCGACGGCCACAACAACCAGAACCCTAGCTGGTCGCCAGACGGCGCTCACATAGTCTACTCGAGCGACTTCAGGCTGACCAGCCGCCCGGAGTTTCTGCGCGAGCTCTTCATAGTCTCGGTGTCCTCGAGGGCGGCGATGAGGCTCACCCTCACGGGTGGAGACGAGAAGGACCCCGCCTGGTCCAGGGATGGGAGCAAGGTAGCCTACGTCTCAGGTGGGGACCTCTACGTGCTTCCCATAGACTCCTCGGTGCTTCCCGAGTAGCTCTCGGCGAAAGGACATGGGGAGCGGCCTGACCGGGCGCCGGCCCCCTCCTCGGCGCTCGCCGGGTAACTCTCGATAGGTCGGCGCAGGCGATGCGCCGGCGGAAGCGGCCCGGCCCGGCCCGGCCCGGCCTGCAAAGAGGCGCCTGAAGCCTCCCAATTGGGCTTTTTCAGCGGCAGGGCTCACCCTTTGGTCAACCGGGCAGGACTTGACCGCCGGTGGTGGGGACGGGCCTTTTTGGGGCAAATCAACCAGCGTTTCCAGTCAAATCCACCAAGCGCCGGCCCGGGCCGGTGGCTTGGGGAAGCGCCGCCTTCTTGAGCTATCCTGCAACGCTCCCCGGGCGTGCCCTTATATCTTGCAAGAATGCAATTGATTACGCGGCGCCTTGAGCCCCGCGGCCTCGCGCGAGCGCCTGAAAAGAGCGGCGGGTGAAGCGCCCATTTTTGTGGCACAGGCCTTGCGGATAACAGAAGGCGGAAGTCAGCATTCGCAACGACGACGGAGGTGAGGTCGAGGATGGAAGGAAGGGTCAGGAGATGCGGTCAACCGCCAATCACAACTGCATCGCTCAACTCTCGCTCGCAGGGCTCGCCTGGGTTGCCGCCCTGGCCCTTCTTCCATCCTCGGCCGCCGCGTCCCAGGGGCGCGCGTTCGATGTTCCCGGCACCAGCATAACCATCTACGATCCCGATTACGTACTCAACAACTTCACTCACAGAGACGGGGGCGATCTCTTCTTCACGGACAGGGAAGGCCACGAATGGCTTCTCGTCGAGGACCCGTCCTCCCCCGTGATATCGAACAAGGGAGACGGCGCGTTTCACCCGTTCGACCCTTTCGACGTCGGCGCCGCGTGTGAGGCCGTGTCCTTTCCGCTGGACCGGCTCGACGTCGAGATCTTCGTGCTGCCTTTCCCCAGGAGCGACCTGCTGGATTGCAGCGCGGACCACGGGGCCATCTACCTGTCGCCCGGAATGTACGAAGTCCACAGGGCGCACGCGCATATGATCGTCGCCCATGAGCTGGGCCACTGCGTGCAGCAGGAGCTCATGCCCGACAGGTCGAGAGATCTGTGGGCGCGCTACAGGTCGATGCGGGGGATCGCCGACTACTCCGTCTATCACGCGGCCGCCGCTCACTGCATGAGGCCTCACGAAATATTCGCCGAGGACTTCCGTTGGCTCTTCGGGGACGCGCTCAGCAACTACAGCGGCACCATCGAAAACAGGGACCTTTCGCTTCCGGATTTCGTCGCCGGGCTCGCGGACTTCATGCTCTCCCTGGCGGAGACGCGGCTCGCCCGGGGCGGACCGAGCACGCCCGTCGAGCTCGAGGTATACAACTACCCCAACCCGTTCAGCAGGACCACGACCGTCAGCGTCAGGATGGACCACTCCTTGAGCGCCTCGGGGTTGTCCATAGGCTCGACGACGGCTCGCGCCATGGTCTTCGACGTGAAGGGACGGACGGTGAAGGACTTCGGCTCGCATTACCTGGGGGGCAACCTCCACCTACAGTTCAACTGGGACGGAACGGACAACTCCGGCAGGCAGCTCGCCTCCGGAGTGTACTTCCTCAGAATCAACCTGGACCGTGGCATGGGCGGCACGGTCCATAAGATGCTCCTCAAGAGATAGGTTTTCGTCCGCCGCCTTCGGCGCCCACCGGCTCTATCGTGAACACATCGCTTTTGGCCGTGGTGCTTCTATCGGTCACGCCGGTCGTGCCCAGCAACATCCTCGCGAGATAGGAGGGGATCGAGAATATCCCTCCCCCGCCTCTTGAGGGGACGTCGCCGCTCAGCCAGTCCTCCAGCTCGCCCAGCTCCTCCACGGTCATCGGCCTGAGATGGGCGCGCACCGCGATGTAGTACTCCTCGCCGGGCTCCAGCTCATCCGCGCTTATCAGGTTCAGGTCGTCCAGGCGGGTGGTTACCTCTTCAACCTCGGCCGGCGTATCGTATCTCTCGGGTGTGTCCCTTCTGAAGCGCACGATGTACTGCTCGGCCCAGAGGTCGTAGGTCACCTTCAAGGTCAGGGTCCTGGTCAGCTCGAGCTTGTCGAACCAAAGGCTTCTGGATCTCCAGAGCTCGGCCGTGTACGTGATGTTGGTCGCGAAGCCTTTGAGCAGGGCATCCTGCCGCCCTTCGTCAAACGCGCCCTCCAGCAGCAGATCGAAGGTGAGGACTTCGGAGTTGATTTTGAGATCGCTTACGCCGATTCGAAGGCCGCCGTCTTCTTCCTGGGCTGTAGACGCACGGGGCAGGGATAGACAACCTACGCAAACGAGCAGAAGGATGGCGCGCCATCGCGTGGTCCCCAGATTGTCTGTCACACCGTACCTCTCTCGCCACGCCTCGGGCGGAGATCCTCGGTCCGAGGCGGTGCTAGAAAGTCCTGTTCAGTCGCAGTCCCACCAGAACCGGAGAGCCCGATTCCTTGACGTCCGTCGCGGCGTATATCTGCGTCTGGTTGCAGAGGATCTCCAGGCCGACGCCGGCGTCCAGCTCCAGCCTTTGATCGCCGAAACCGCCGTCCCCGTACCACGCCTTTCCGGAGTCCACGAACAGGAAGACGCCGATGTCCTTTCCGGCCCGGACGCCGTACTCGATGTTTCCCAGGACCATCTGGTCCCCGGTGAGCTCCTTGAAGTCATGCCCCCTCAGCGTGCCGATACCCCCCACGTAGAACTCCTTTTGGAGGGGCAGCGTGCCCTGAGTCCTGGACCCCAGCATGAAGCGGTAGCGCAGGAACTGAGAGGGATTGAGCTTGACGTAGTTTCTCGCGTCGAGCCTAACGGTGGTGAAGTCGAAGCGACCCCCGAGGCCGCCCCCGGCCTTTTCCACGGAGACGCCGGCAAAGGCCCCGTTGGGCACGCACTTGTCCCCGTCCACGGTGTCCAGGGTATAGGACGCGATTATGCTCGTCATGTCTCCGTCGTCTATGTCCTCGTTCGGGCGAAACATGGTGGAGCCGCGGAGGAGGCTCCAGTCGGCCCTGCGCCTCAACGAGCTGTAGCCGTCGTCGCGGTACTCCACCTTGAATGAGCTGTGCGAAAGGAGATCGAAACGGGCGTGCAGGGCGACTCCTTCCCTGGTGAAATAGTCCCTGTAGTCCTCCTTGAGGAAGAACGCGGCCAGGGTGTTTTCGGTGTCGCCTATTATCACTTTGTCCAGGGGATTGGAGTCGGTGATCTTGTAGACCGACGCCCCGGCGTACAGCGGGATAAACGACAGGAGCCTCTGCTCTATGCCGACGTCGTAGAACCACTTGTCCTGCTTGGCACTGTATATCTCACGCAAGCGTATCCTGGGCACGCGCCAGTCGGTGTGGTCCAGGTCCTGGGTGAGGCCTACCGACAGGCCGTCCACGCGCTGGTATCCGAGGTCGAGCCCGAAGTCCAGCTCGTCGTCGGCGTCGCAGCATTCGGCCGGCGGCACATCCTCATAAGGCTCGTCCCAGCGCGGGAGCGGCCGCCCTTCCCGGTAGCCCGAGGAGGGGCTCTCAATGCGCACCTCGTCGTCGTCGATTAGGATCTCGTAAACTCGGCGGTCCCTTCCCGGAGAGCCGCCCGCCCCCTGCGGCTCGAAATCCAGGTAGTACTCGAGGGAGTCCGCCCCCGTGCTGTCGGCGGCCGCGGAGCCTCCGAAGTCGAGATAGTACGCTTCCCGATCGGGCGCCGCCAGAGTGTCCGGACGCGCCGCCGCCACAGAGTCCGCCGGCGCCGCGGCCGGTGAGTCCGCGGCCGAGCTGTCCGGGTCCGCCTTCTTGATCACCACCACCGCCGAAGCGGTCGATTGCGGATCGAGCTGCGGCCCCGCCGCGAGCGCGACCGCCGCCGCCGCGCAGGCCGCAAGCGCGGTTCGCCCCATCGCGCGTCTGTCCTTGACTGCGTGCATCTTGGTTTCCTCCCCGATGGCCCGGCCGAATCTCCTTGGAAAGCGGGCTGTACTGCCCTGACCCGCACGATCTAGTGGCAAGAGCCGTACCATCTCGAGGACCTCGCCGGCGAGCCGTTCCCGGTCCCGGCTTCCGGCCTCAAAGCTACAGGGGGGAGCGGTGTTATCTCAAGATCAAGTTGCCGCTCGGGGCGTACGGCGCGGGAGAGCGGGTGTGGCATGGCCGCAACTGGTGTGGAGCTACCACACGAAAACGGGCTCCGTCTCAGCCGCTTCGTCTTGCGATGCCGTACTTGTTCATCTTCCTGTGCAGGCTGGCCCGGTCGATCCCGAGCTGCCTGGCGGCTTCGCTTACGTTCCAGCCCGCCGCCTCCAGCGACTCGCGCAGGGAGCGCTCCTCCTCGTCCTCCAGCCGGGAACGCAGGGCGCCCTTCGATGGGTCGTCGCCCGCGCCGGCGGCGGCCAGCCCGGGCTCGAGGGCAAGGAGGTCGTTCTCGTCGATCCGCTCCTTGTCGATCATTATCACCAGGCGCTCGATGAAGTTTCTCAGCTCGCGCACGTTTCCGGGCCACTTGTAGGATGCGAGAAGGTCCATGGCACCCTGGCTCAGGCTCTTTGGGGGACGGCCGTTTTCCACGCACAGGGCCCTTAGGAAATGGGAGGCGAGGAGCTCGATATCGCCCCGGCGCTCCCTCAGAGGGGGAACGCGCAGAGGCACGACGTTGAGCCTGTAGTAGAGGTCCTCCCTGAACTCGCCCTTTTCTATCTGCTTTTGCAGGTCCTTGTTGGTCGCGGCCACTATTCTGGTGTCGAAGGATATCGTCTTTGTGCCTCCGACCCTCTCGAGCTCTCCGGTCTCGATCGCTCGCAGGAACTTGGCCTGGGTGTCGAGGCTCATGTCGCCTATCTCATCCAGAAACAGCGTCCCGCCGTGGGCCAGCTCCAGCTTGCCCTTCTTCAGCGACTGCGCGCCTGTGAAGGCCCCCTTCTCGTGGCCGAAGAGCTCGCTCTCGACAAGGTCGCCGGGGATGGCCGCGCAGTTCAGCTTCACGTAGGGCCCGTCTCTTCTGGGACTCGACTCGTGGATGGCCCTGGCGAGAAGCTCCTTCCCGGTCCCGTTCTCTCCCATGAGCAATACCTTGGCGGATGAGGGCGCCACTCGGGCGACCTCGTCCATGAGCTTTTTCATCGCGCCGCTCTCGCCCAGTATGGGGGTCAGCCCCTCGGCGCGGAGCATGGAGGTCTCGTCCTTCAACCTCTCCATCTCCAGCGCTCTCTGCATCGTGATCAGGAGCTTCTCCGGGTCGATGGGCTTTTCCAGGAAATCGTATGCGCCCAGCTTGGTGGCCTTTACCGCGAGATCGATCGTCGCGTTTCCGGACATGACGATCACCGCGGTGTCGGGCCAGCGGGCCTTTATCTGCTCGAGGAGGGCTATTCCGTCCTCGCCCGGTAGCCAGACGTCTACGAGGGCCAGGTTGATATGCCTGCCCTCGAGCTCCTTCAGCGCTTCAGCCGCCGACGGCACCGCGACCTGCTTGTACCCGTTGTCCTCCAAAAACCCCGACAGGGAGGCGCGGACACCGGACTCGTCGTCAACCACCAAGACGGTCTCTTTCTCATGCGCGGCTGCTTCCATCTTATAGTCGTCTCCTGGCTTCTCGCTCCTCGCTCTTCCGGCGGCCCGGCCGGGTCAGTTACGCGCGTCGCCGGCGGGCGAGGACACGCCTCGCGGCCCGGCGAGGGTCCCAAGTCGCCGGCTGATGCTCACGCCTCGCCGCCTGCCGATGGACCCGCCTCGCCGGCTGATGCTCACGCCTCGCCGCCTGCCGCGGGAAACATCAGGGTGATCTTCGCGCCGGCCCCCGGGCTGCTCTCTATCTCCAGTCGACCGCCGTGCTGGAGCACTATCTTGTGCACAACGGCGAGCCCCAGCCCGCTGCCCTTGGCCTTGGTGGTGAAGTACGCGTCGGTGGCCCTGGCGAGCGTCTCGCGATCCATGCCGGGCCCGGTATCTTCAACCTCAAGAACGACCCACGAGCGCCCTCCGCCGCGCTCGCTCCGGGTGCGCACAGTGACCCTACCACCGTCCGGCATGGCTTCAACGGAGTTCTTCAACAGGTTGTTGAGCACCATTCTTATCTGGCCTGAGTCCAGGTGGGCGTCCGGCAGGTCCTCATCGAGCTCCAATGCGAAGTCCGCCGACTTCTCATGCCTGAAAAGCTCCACGGCCTCGGAGGCCGGCGTGTTCAGGTTTCTGCGCGCGGGCGAGGGCTCGGGCAGCTTCGCGAACTGCGAGAAGCTCGAGGCAAGCGATTTCAAGGTGTCCACCTCGCCGAGGATCGAATCGAGCCCCTCGCTCAGCGCCTTCTGCTCGTCCTCGGGCATGGACTTTACACGATCTCTTATCCTGCGTATGGCGAACTGTATCGGAGTTAAGGGATTTCGTATCTCGTGAGCGGCTACCCTGGCTATGTCCTGCCAGGCGGCCGCCCTCTCGGCCATCGCCAGATCGCGCTTGTAAGCGGCCAGCTCATCCACCATCGAGTTGAACCTCTCGGCGAGAAACCTGGTCTCCCTGCTTCCCGACGGCTCGACCACGACCCCTTCGTCCCCCCGCGCCACCTTGCTCATACCGTCGGCCAGCCTGACCAAGGGACGGCTGAGGCTGCGCGCGGCCCAGCGGGCGGTGAGAAGGCTTGCCACCGTCAGGACAAGCAGAAGGGCCGCGGCCCATATCCAGATCGTGCCGACGTAGAGCCCCTTCAGAATATCGAGCTGCCTGTAGAAGGCTATCCCCCTGCCTACATGGCTCACGTGATCGAAGAACCCGGGGCCCAGGTAGAGCGCCATGACCATGAGCGCCTCGGTCCCCGCCCCCTCGGCGGCACCGGCCGCCCCCGGCTCGCGTTCCGATCCGGGCGCGCTTTCACCATCGTCGGCCGTCGCGGCATCTAAGGCCGTGCCGGCGGCCCCCTCGGCGGCCGAGCCCGCCCCGGGCTCCGCGGCCGTCCCTCGCCGGCCGCCCGCGCTCGCGGGCCGCGGCACCTCGACCGCGTCAACGAGCCAGCCCGCCTTGTCGTAGTAAAGCCCCGGCCCCAGCGGCCGCGGCAGCTCGGGCCTTGGGACCGCGGCGGGAGGCGGGTCTTCCGCCGCTTCCGGGTGCCGCCCCGCCGGGCTCTCGGCCGGGGAATCCGCATGCGTCGCGCTTTCTTCGCCGGCGCCCTCGGTGCTCGGGCCTTCGGCCGCCGGGACCTCGGCGCCTCCGGCCGCCGCCGGCCCTGTCACCTCCGCCGCGATGCGCCACCCTCCGCCTCCGCTTTTCGTGTAGAGGCACGCGTAGTCCACCGGGTGCCTTTCGAGGAGGGGCGGCAGCGCCGCCTCCGCCTCTGGGGCGGCGCCCGCCCCCAGAAAGCTCCGGGCCTCGGGGCCGGCGGCGGCCGCCACGGCCGCCGCGTGCAGCGACTCCTCCAAGGTCGCAAGCGAGGCCTTGCTCACCTCGAAGGCGCTGTCGAGCGTCCTTGTCACGCCCGGGCTCTTCATCAGCTCAAGACTTCGGGCGATGCGCTGCGAGGCGAGGAAGGTCACCAGCAGGGAGGGCACTATGGCGAACAGGGCCAACATGAGCGCAAGCCTCGCCCTTATCGATGAGCCCCTCTGCCTGCCTCCGTCCATTATCTTTACCCCCTCACCTGGTCTTTGTCGCCAACTGGCCGCAGGCGGCGTCTATGTCCGCGCCCTTGCTCGCGCGTATTGTAACGGCGGGCGCGTGGGCGTAAAGGTATTCCACAAAGCGCGCGAAAGCTCCCTCGGTGGACGGGCGAAAGCGCGCCCGGGGACACGCGTTGTATTGAATGATATTTATCTTACAAGGCAGTCGCGACGCTATCTCGGCGAGAGCGGCCGCCTCCTTGAGGCTGTCGTTTACCCCTCCCAGCATGACGTATTCGAGTGTCACCCTGCGCCCCACGGCCGAGGCGTAGCCCGCGGCCGCGCTTATGACCTGCTTTATCGGGTATCTCGCGGCTATGGGCATGAGCTTTGCGCGCAGCTCATCCGTCGGCGCGTTCAGCGATATGGCCAGCCCGACCTGGAGGCCGAGCGATCTCAGCCTTCGTATACCTCTCGGCAATCCGGCGGTGCTCACAGTCATGCGCCTTGCCCCCACCGCGGCGCCGTTGGGATCGTTGAGGATCCTTATCGCCTTGAAAAGCGACGGGCAGTTCGCGAGCGGCTCTCCCATTCCCATGAACACTATGTTGATCCGCCGGCCGGAAAGGGGCGCCTGGGCGGACGGCCTCGCGGCCAGGACCTGCCCGACTATCTCGCCCGCGCTTAGGTTCCTGGCAAAGCCCATCCTTGCCGTGGCGCAGAAAGCGCATCCCAGGGCGCATCCCACTTGTGTCGAAACGCAGACCGTGGACTTGTCCCCGTCCCTCATGAGCACCGTCTCGACGGCCAGGCCGTCTCTGAGCCTCATGACATACTTCTCCGTGAAGTCGAGCCTCGATGCCCTTGCCGAAGCGATCTCGCACGGCGGCAGGTCGTATCGCTCGGTGAGATGGGCCCTCAAGGAGCTCGGCAGGTTCGTCATCGAGGCGACGTCATCGACCCCCCGACGATGGATCCAAGAGAAAAGCTGCCTTGCCCTGTATGCCGGAAATCCCTCCGAGGAGAGTGCTCTCTCGAGCTCTCCGAGCGTGAGGCCTAGGATGTCCCTGTCGCGCATTCGATTCCCTGTTGCGGCCCGGGGTCCCCCGGGGGTCCCCCGGGGGCGGCCTGGCTTCCCCTTCGGTAATATAACTTCCGAAGCTACATAAGAAAGTGCATTCCGCACTATTAACGATTGACACACATACATTAGCACCTGTATACTGATGATGGGAATAGCCGACGAGATGGGTAATAGTGGAGGACATGAGGTTTTCTGCCGGAACAACCTCAGCCTCGCCAAGGGAAACTCCCTCGGTTTTCCAACTGGGTCAAGGAGAGATGACCATGCTTAGTCCAAAGCTCATTCCAGCTCTATGTGTGCTGGTAGCCTTGGCCCTCTCCACCGGAGCCCCACCCTTTATTCATGCTCTGGAACGCCCCCCAGATATCGCGATCCAGCCTGGTGACTACACCGGGTCAGTCTCGTCAGGGCCGCCGATGGTTCAGGATGACGGAGATCCCGATGACTGGGCCAGCCGTTCAGACGACGAGAGCTCAGGCGGTGGCCAGAACGAGCAACTGGGAGGATCCGGCGCTGAGTGGGACAACTACAAACACGCAATTAGAGGATTGATTCTGCGCATCAAGATTGCTCTAGGTGGGATCTTATAAACATGGGACGGCGACGTCTGCCCTAACTAAACCGGACGGGGTTAGTCGCATGACGGATGGCCTAAAAAGAGAACGCCGGGCGCCCCAAGAAAAGGCCGGGGGAGATCCCGAAAGGACATCGGAAGGATTCGCTGGAGTCGGCAGAGAAGAGCAGCTCGCCGAGCTCAACCTTCGTTTCGAGAACTTTTCCGACGCCATAGGTGCCTTCGAAGAGGCCTTGGCGGATGCCAAGGCGCAAGGGGAGTCCCCCGTCAAGATAGCCTCACTCTACACGCGCCTCGGGGAATGCCACATAGGCAGGAGCGAAGCCAATAAAGCTCTCGAGTTCCTGGAACAGGCGCGCTCGATCCTTGAAGATGATTCCTTTGCCGGCGACGAATCGGCACGAAGGAGCAGGGCGGTCGTCGACGCAAGGACCGCGAAGGCGCTGTACGACCTCGGCAGGTACGAGGACAGCAAGCGCTACGGGATGTCCTCCTACGAGATCCTTCGCACCACGAACCTGAACTCCGAAATAGGAAGAGTGGAGCTCACGCTCGGCGGCGCCTGGTTCCGGTCCGGCGACATGGAAAAGGCCAAGGACTTCTGCCGGAGGGCCCTCGCGAGCTTCGAAAGGGAGCGCGCTGAGGAGGACCTCGCGAACGCCTACAACAACCTCGGGCTGATCTGCAAGAGCGCGTGCCAGTGGAAGGACGCGACCAAGTATCTCGAGAAAGCCCGGCTCATCGCGGAAAGGCTCGGCCATACGTACGGTGTCGCGTCGCGCTGTCTCAATCTCGGCATCGTCAAGACGAAGCTGTCCGAGTGGGAGCTGGCCGGACACTACCTCGATCAGGCCCTGCGCAAGTTCTCGGAGATAGGAAACCAGGCCGGCATGGCGAAGGCGCGTATCGCTCTCGGGCAGCTTCACCTAAAGCGCCGCGAGTGGGAGAGCTGTAGAGCCCAGCTCGACGAGGGCCTGGCTCTGGCCTCCAAGCACTCCTTCGGAAGGGAGTCGGTGCTGGCCCGCGAGTTTATCGGGGAGCTGGAGCTGGAGCTCGGCAGGCTGGACGCCGCCGCCTCCACCTTGCGGGACGCTCTGCGGGCGTGCGAGGAGTTGGGCGACCCGGCCGATCTCGAAGGCGAGATCACAAGAAGGCTCGCGGAAACCAGCCTCGCGTCGGGGGAACCCAGAGAGGCGCTGAGCTACGCTGAGCGCTCTATGAGCGCGTGCCTCAGGGGCGGCGACAGGTATGAAGAGCTGATCGCCAGGCGCGCCCGGGGCAGGGCAATGGTCTCGGCCGGCCGCAGGAGGGAGGGGCTGCTCGAGATACAGAAGGTTTTGGGCCATCTGAGAGAGCTCGGCGAGAGATATCATCTCGCCAGGACTTGCGTCTACCTTGCTTCCTCGCTCTCGGGGACGCCGGAGTCGCAGGAGATACCCGGCGACTCGGGCCCCGCGGTCTCCGGGCTCCTGAGGGAGGCCTCCGAGATATTCGCCGCGCTCGGGCTTCGCGGCCTTCAGGCGGAGGTCCAACTGGAGACGGCTCTCGCGGAACAGGCGGACGGGAGCATGGACAGGGCGCTCGACGCCGTGGACAGGGGACTGGCGCTGGTCGAGGGCATGGATGAGCCGGTGCTAACGGAAAGGCTGGAGTCCCTTCGCCGCGATATCGAGAGACTGTTCGCCCCCGACTCCGAGCTGTCATCGAGCGAGATGAGGACGTTCTTCGAGCTCGATCGCCTGGCCAGAGACGGAGCGGGAATCGAGGAGGCGCTGGCCGCGGTTCTGCGGAGGGTCATCTCGAGGACGGGCAGCGACAAGGGCTTCGTCTCCACCTGCTCGAACGGCGGGTCCGGCTCGGTGGCCTCTGCTGTCGGAATGGGAGGGTCGGAAGCGTGCCGCATCATGTCCGTTCTGTGCTCCGATTCCGGCGGTCTGTCCATTGAGGGCGGCCCGCTGGTCGTCACGAATGTGGCCAGGGATTCGAGGCTGCGTGGCTGCTCCGGGGCCCTGGACGGGGTCTCGTCGCTCGTCTTCATGCCTCTGAGCCTTCCCTGGGACAACGACAGCGCCATCTTCGTGGCGCGCGATGCCGGCAACCCACTGGGCTCCTTCAGCCAGAGCGATCTCAATAAGCTCGCCGTTTTGGTCAACTTCGCGGCCATGGCTCTGTTCGGGATCGAACGAAGGCGGCTCCTCAAAGAGAACGTGAAGCTCAAAGGCGAGCTGGAATCCAGATTCCTGCCGGACGGGATACTCACCCGCAACAGCGAGATGGTGGAGATCCTGAGGCTCATAGAAAAGATAGGCGACACGAACGCCACCGTCTTGCTTGAGGGGGAGACCGGGACGGGCAAAGGACTTCTCGCGAGGGCCATCCATAGGGCGAGCGGCCGCAGGTCCCGCCCGTTTTTCCAGATCAACTGCGCGGCGTTGCCGGAGCCTCTTCTCGAGAGCGAGCTCTTCGGGCACGAGAAGGGGGCGTTCACCGGCGCGGTTTCGGCCAAGGTGGGGCTCTTCGAGGAGGCCGGCGGCGGGACCGTGTTTCTGGATGAGGTGGACAAGACGAGCGCTTCGGTCCAGAGCAAGCTCCTTCACGTTCTCGATCGCCAGGAGGTGAGGCCGGTCGGCGCGAACAAGTGGCGCAAGGTGGACGTGCGGGTGATATGCGCCACCAACGCGGACCTCAAGGAGAGGATGTCCAACGGCACCTTCCTCGACGACCTGTACTATAGAATGAACGATATCGACATAAGAGTGCCGCCGCTCAGAGAGCGGATGGACGACGTTCCGGTGCTGGCGGCGCATTTCGTGCACCTTCACTCCGAGGAGCTCGACAAGAAAGTGGCGGGCATCGCGCCGGAAACGATGGACCAGCTCTTGCGCCACGAGTGGAGGGGCAACGTCCGCGAGTTGGAGAAGACGGTCAAGCGGATGATAATGTTGGCCGAAGAGGATCAGGTGCTGGATGTCGATCTGCTACCGCCTGAGATGCGTCCCAGAGGCGGCGCGTCGGCCGCGGCGCATGAAAGAAAGAGCACGAAGCTCAAGGACGAGGTGGCGCGGACGGAGCGAAGGGCGATCTCCGAAGCGCTGGAGGCCTGTGGCTGGAACAAGTCAGAGGTCTCGCGCCGGTTGGGCATCAGCTACCCCAGCTTGCTCAAGAAGATAAAAGTCCTGGGCATAGATAGAAGAAAAACCTCCAATTCCGGCAACTAAATCTATAAAAGATCTTTCCAACACATCCCCGTCCCTTCCATAGCCTTACATCCACCCCCCAAGCACCTGTCAACAAAATTAATAATTGGGCCAAAATGGGCACTTCCGTCCCGGCGCCCCCCACCGCGTCGAAAAGGATAGTTTGTTGCAATCAAAGACCTTACGGGTTTCGATTTTCCCGCCCTTTCGGCTGCCCAATGGTACGGCCTGTGCTACTCAATCTTCCCAGGAGGGGGGACCTCCTGAGACGTATGGGCTGGCCGGAAGGGTCGAGCAGCCCGCTGTTAAGTTGACTAACCCCGGCCTCGAGAGAGCAGTTGGTCGTCTCGACCCCCAGGCCAGCCCGACGCAAACCGGACCCAAGCCGGTTTCAAACGCCACGACCTTGAGACATGGGAGCGATAGCCCCATGAGAACCTTTCTTATAGAAGACTCCGCGAAAGACCAAAGAACAAAGTATTGCTGCGATCATCGTGGCCCCTGGTGGCCACATCGGCATAGGCGCTGACTTGATGGATGTCGGTTTGGACGTGGGCGACCCTCCTGGCCGCTCAGCACTCTACCCAGCTCTCGGCTGTGCATGACTGTTGTCCTTATTCCATAGCTGAGTACGCCGGGAGGCGCCCCACGATCACGGGAAGGGGCGGGCGTCAGCTTCTTCCAACACCCTACCCCCGACAAGCGGCCCCGGGACAAGATAGCGTGAGAGGGCATACGACCGGCGGCCGCCGGGGGTGGGGGTTGCAGACATGGAACTTCACGCCTTTGGGCGTCGGCTCTAACGGCCACGACCGCAGAATGGGGGATGTGTCCAGGCTGACCGTTTGTGGAGCGGCGCCCTTAGTCTTGCCGCTGTCGACGCCGTCTGTTTCTCACCCGAGTCGTTCTCCACTCACGAGCTGGTCGGCTCGCGCCCGCCGCAAAGGTGAGGACGCACGTCCCCACAATCGCCCGGTGCGCCGGGTCGGCCTCGCAGTCGTACCTGCGCTCACGCCTGCGCGGCGCGCGGGACCGGGCCGCCTGCGCGACGCGC
>CAZHEV010000014.1:20163-89397 GCA_964531335.1 uncultured bacterium
GCCCCGGCCGGCGGGCCGCCCACTGCGCGGCGGTTCCTCACCTGTTGCGCGGCTGCCACACGCCGGGCGCACTTTTTCGTGCGCATCGCATAGGCTCCGTCTACAATGGACGGGACGGCGGTGGGTCCGCCGGCGCACTTCATTGTGTTTCAACGCATTGCGTTTCCAACGGGCCGACGGTCGGCGCCGTCCGCCGGGCGGGCATGCGTGGCACGGCGCTTGCCTTTCATCATGAGCGAACCGATTGAGTTCAGGAACAGGAGGTTAATCATGGGGACCGAGAGAGCGGCGAAGATGATGATGAAGATTGCCATGGTATCTCTCGCCGCGCCGGCGCTTATCTCCACGGGCTGCACGGACGATGACTGCGGCCTCGCCGTGATAGACCGCGCGGCTCCCGCCCCGCCCTGCTGCCTGCGTCCTGTCACCGGGGACGAGAGCGTGACCCTGGTGTGGCTCCCCAACCGCGAGCCCGACTTCGCCTTCTACGTGATCTACTGGCGATTCGAGGGGGAGAGCGGCTTCGAGTTTCTCGAGGAGACAAGCGGCACCGCGACGGGCGACCCGACCTACGACGAGCTCTATTACGTGGATAAGGGCCTCGAGAACGGAACCACGTACGAGTACATAATTACGGCCGTCGACAGGGCGGGCAACGAGAGCGAGGCGACCTACATAGTCTTCGACACTCCCAGGCCGGACGGGTTCAACTTGACGTTGTACAACATAGAGCTGCGCGACAGAGGCGGGAGCTTTCAACGATACAACGCTTACGACTTCAGCGAGTTCAGCCGCACGGACTGGGTGACCGACGAGGAGGCCGACATACTCTTCAGCCACAACGAGGGGCTCTTTCTCATGGAGGCCGGCGACATCTACACGGACATCCAGGACGCGGGCTTCGTGCCCCTCGACGCGGTCGACTGGGCGCCGGAGGACGGCTGGTCCGGCACCGGCACCGTGGAGCTCATAGTGGGCCACTCCTATATCGTCTGGACCAGGACCGACAACTTCGCCAAGTTCGAGGTGGTGGACATGCCCGCCGGCGACGAGCCGCAGGCGGGCGAGTACGTGACCATCAACTGGGCCTATCAGGAAGTGGCGGGGTTGCCGGAGCTGATGCGGCCCAACAGCACCTCCCGTGCGACAAGACCCGCCCGGGGCGGCCGAGAGGATACCGGTGTGGTGGGGCACTGAAAAGCGCACTGGCCGGCCGCCCTGGGAAGGTCCCCGGGGGCGAAAGGAGATGAGGACGATGAAAAAGACGAAGGCCTCATGGCTGATAGTCGCCGCTCTGGCGGTAGGGCTCGCTTCGCTGAGCCCCGTCCCGGCGCAGTGTGCCTCCAGGGCAGTCGATGAGCTGGTGAAGGTCCGCGTAGCGGGCTACCCGGTGGAGATAGAGATCTGGCCGGACAGGGGCGAAGGAGCCGCCTACGGCGAAGGAGAGGAGGTGCGGCTGCGCTTCAGGGCGAGCAGGGACTGCTACGTCGTGATCTACGACATAGACACCGAGGGGTTCCTGACCCTGCTCTACCCGGATCACCCCGCCGGCGACGGCTTCGTCGAGGGGGGCCGCGTCCACAGGCTGCCTCACCGCGGAGCGCGCTACGCCCTCGTGGCTGAAGGGCCGCAGGGCGTCGAGTACGTGGCCGCCGTGGCGGCCGCCGTTCCGCTGGCGCACAGGCTGCCCTGGTACCTGGCCGAAAGCTACGAGTCGGCGGGATACAGGGGCTACGAAGATCTCGAGGCCACCATCTACGACGTCGGAGCCGTGAGGGGGGATCCCTACGTCGCCATGAGCGATATCGCATACGATATCTTGCCGGAGACCATCCGCGAGCACGACTACGGCACCGCCTACACCTACTTCCACGTGGGAAGGGCTCACCGGCATCCCCGGTACCTCTGCTACGACTGCCACGGTCACGCGTCTTGGGTGGACCCCTACCACGACTCGTGCGCGGCCGTCGAGGTGCGGATCGACCTGGACTGGGCGTTCGTCTCGCGTCCGACCTACTACGTCGTCGGCCCTCGCTTCTGGTACTGGCGCAGGTATGACACGAGACATCTGTACGTGGGATTACCGGAGGTCTGGTGCTCTCTCTACCCCAGATACCTGTACAGGGACTACTACTGGGACGGCCTGCACAGGGTCGGCTACAAGTACCAGGGCAAGGGCCCCTTGTACATCCCTCCAAGGTACGGGGGTAAGCCGGGCCATTGGGGGCGCGGCCCGTACAAGGCGCCTCCTCCCCGCTACTACGAAAAAGGGGGCTCCCCGGGCGCAAAGCGCGCGGACAAGAGACTGGCTGAGCGAACCGCCCGCAAGTACGGGAGCAGAGGCGCCCCCGTGAGAACGGGGGACCTGGGAAGGCCCGAGCGCCTGGCGAAACTGGAGGACGTCCGCCTCGATTCGAGAGACCGTCCGGGCTACCGCGGCGAGCGGGACCGGGAGGTCGCGACCCCGGTTGAGAGGAGATCGGGCGGCCGTGTCTCCAAGGGCGCCGTGAAGAGGACCGTGCGCGAGATCGGCGGGCCAGACGGCTCCGGCGCCTACGGGGGATCCAGGGAGGAGAGAAAGGCCAAGGCCGCCGATTCGCGAAAGAGGGAGGAGAGGGCGACCGAGGCCAGAATCAAGATAGTCAGGAAAAGTGACGGCCGCTCAAAGGCCGAGGCGGAAAGGGGCAAGAGCGGGGACGGCCGGGCCAAGCCAAAGGCGAAGGTCTCCAAGTCAAAAGATGAGAGAAACGGAGGATCGCGCCCCGCAAAGAGCTCGGCCCGCTCGGGAAAGAGCGACAAGAAGTCGGACAAGTCGGAGAGCCCGAAGCCCAAGAATAGATCCGCGTCGAAAGAGAGATCGAAGTCGAAGGAGAGGTCGAAGTCGAAAGAGAGGTCCGGATCGAGATAGCGCTGAAATCGAAAAGGCGCCCGGTGCCGAAATGAGACAAACGAGGTCCCGTGCCAGTCTCCTTTCCGAGGACGAGCACTGGGCGCCGCCTGAGGCCCCGCACCGCGATCCCCAGCGCAAGGGCGGGGCCTCTGCGTTTTCGATATCCAGCGCGACGCGCGCGCGGGCGAGACATGGACACGCCGCTTTATCAGGTCAAGCGCCGAGCCCCAACAAGCGCGAATGCCTCTCGCACAGCTCTCTGCGCCCGCCGAGCTGGGCGGCTATCATCTCCTCCTGCCAGTGCGCGTTGAAGAGCCTGCAGTCTCGATCCTCGCAGAACTCCTCGCCGAATATCCAATAAGCCACCGCCTGCAGGGCGTAACCCTTCAGGATCTCAGGTATCCTGTGGTCGCCCGGCTCCACGTACCGGTCGCCGAGCATCTCGCGCATCTTGAGCTCGATCTCATCGTCCGAAGCTCCGGAAGCCCTGGCCGCTTGCTGGTACATGTAGTACTCGCGCGGCCTCGCCGGCGCGGCCGTCACGCCGGTTACGGACACGATGGAGGGCGAGCCGGCGACCAGGACCCTCGCGTGATATCTCAGATCGCCCTCGTCCCAGGTGCCAACCAGCTGGTACGTGAAGATGAGGGAGAGCGCGTCCTTGTGCGGCATGAAGGGCCTGTACGCGCTCATGGCCGCCATGCCGTCGTAGATGTTGCCGAAGGCCCGGCGCCCTTTTCCCTTGAGCTGTCTCTCCAGGAAATCCGTCTCAGCGGGAAGAGGATCGCTGAAGCTGTCGCGGCGGCCGAGGTCGTGAACGCGCGCCCGCGCCAACCCAAGGGCCAGCTCGCCGATCGAGTCCCCCTCCAGCGCTCCGGCGAGATCGCCGGCGGGGATCGCCTCCACATCAGTCAATCGCGATAGATAGGAGGCTATTGCTTCGAGGTCCGCCTCGGCGGCGCCCCCCGAGTCGTATAGATAGACCTCGGCCATGAGTGCGTCCCCAGTCCGGCCGTTCCCGAAAGTCAGGCGGTCGCGGCCACTTCGAGAGACTCCTGTGCCACCTCGGCCACCCGCCTTCCGGAGAGCAGCATGCCGCCGAAGGTGGGGCCCATGCGCGGGAGGCCGTAAGTCGTGGAGACAGCCATGCCCGTCACGAGAAGGCCCGGGTGGGCCTCGCCGGTGTGCTCGACTATGAGATCCTCGGAGCGCTCGACCCACATGGCGCCGAAGCCCTTCGTCTCGATCATGCCGCGTTGCTCCAGGCACTTGACCACGACCGCGTCGTGGCCTGTGGCGTCTATCACCAGCTTGCTCTCCAGGGCCACCGGGTCGACGCAGGTTATCTGTCTGGGAAGGCTCTGAACGGGGGTCCAGTTTATGACGCAGCCGGACACTCTATTGCCCTCCCTGAGCACGACGTCCTCGAACACGGTCATGTTGGCTATCTTCACTCCCGCGTCGCAGGCCGCGGCGATCAGCTTGGAGCACGCGTGCGGGCCGTCGGCGACGCACAGCCCGGGGGTTTTCTGCGTGTAGGGTATGCCTAGCTCCTCGAGCACCTCATGGGCCGGGGTTCTGATGGTGACCTTGTTGAAGAGGTAGCCCCCTATCCAGAAGCCGCCCCCCAGGTAGTTGTTCCTCTCCAGTATCAGTACCTTGCGGCCGGCGGCGGCGAGGTCGCGGCCCGCGAGCAGGCCGCTGGGCCCTGCGCCGACTATTATAACGTCGCTCTCCACGTACTGCTGGAACTGGCTCGCGAACTCGCTGACTATCGCTGCGGTCACCTCTTTCTCGCCGATCTTGCTGAACATAGCCTTGTCAGCCATGGAATCAATCCTCCTCTTGAGTGTTAGTAGATCTATGGAAACCCGCGGAAGCACGCGGTTCAGGTCGGCGCGTTCCACCCTCAGGACGATTATATGCCGCCTGTCCCCGGCCCGCAAGCCCGCCCGTTGCGGGCGGCGTCCCGCGCGGGGGTGTGGCAAAGGCCGCGCGGACGCCCACAATCGAGTTGACCCGGGGGGCGTCCGGGTGCGATCATTATAGTAAGGATGGCGTCGCGTCCCTTGAAACCTCCCCCCGAATCCGGCCGACCGGCCGGGGCCCTTCGTATTCACCAACGGGCTCAGGAGAAAAAAAGCATATGCCTCTTCGGACATCCCGCTCGTTGTGCTCGACTCTCCCTCTGATAGTCCTGACGGTAGCTCTCCTTTTGCCCCCGTCGCCCGGCCATGCCCAGACCGGATTTCGTTTCCTCGAGCTGGCGGTAGGGAGTAGGCCCGCGGCGATGGGCGAGGCATACACCTCGCTTGCCACCGACGCGACCGCGGTCTACTGGAACCCCGCGGGGCTTGCCCGAATGGAGGGGATCAAGCTTCACCTCACGCATTCGGAGTGGTTCGAGGACGTAAGGCATGAGTACATAGGGGCGGGCATGCGGATCGGAAGGCACGCCGTCGGAGGCGCGGTCTCCGGGATCTTCACGGGCAGCATGGACAGGCGGGACGACAAGGGCCGGCAGATCGGCACCTACGGTTACTACGATCTGGCCGCTGCCTTCTCGTACGCTTACGAGGCGAGAGCCGACCTGTGGGTCGGTGGGACTTTCAAGTTTCTCCGCGAAGGCATCGACAGGCATTCCGGAAACGGATTCGCGTTCGACCTGGGCGGCCAGTGGGCCCTTCCCTGGGAAGGAGTAACCGCCGGGGCAGCGCTAAGGCACCTCGGTCCCGGCATCACGGTCAACTCCGAGGAGACCGAGCTGCCCACGGTGTTTCAGGGAGGCCTGTCGTTCCGGCGCCGGGTGATGGCCTCGGGAGGCGCGATACTCGTGTCCGTGGAGGCGAGAAAGAGCCGGGAGGATGACGCGAACCTCCTGTACGGGTTCGACTACATCACGCCGTACGGCGCGTCGTTACAGGCCGGCTACAGGTCGGGAATGGACAGCGCCGACATCTCTTTCGGCGCGTTGATCTCACGAGACAGGTACTCGTTCTCATACGCCTTCGTGCCCTACTCCGATCTGGTCGAGGTGGGGGACACGCACAGGCTGTCCGTTGACATATCCTTCTAGCTGCCTCGGCTCTCCATCCTCCAGCGAAGCTGCTCGAACTTCCCGTCCGAGAGAACGAGATAACCGAACCTGCTTATCCAGTCGCCCAGCACGAACAGCGATCTACCCCCCCTGGTCACCCCAATCGGGTCGTGAATGTGACCGAGCACAACCGCGTCGAAGCCCTGGTCGAAGCGCGGCGCCGCAACCTCATTCCAGATCTTTTCCTTATCGGGCGTCCAGTCCGGGTTGTAGCCTCTGCTTATGCGCGATACCAGGCGCGCGAGGGGCAGCCCCAGGTCGGGGTGCAGCAGCCTGTACAGCGCCGTGACGGGCCTGCTGTGCAGGAACCCGCGCAGGAGCGGATACAGCCTGTCCCTCTGAGCGAGGTCGTCTCCGTGCGCCAAGAAAAGTCTCCTGCCCTGGGCCCTCAGGTCGGCCGCCCCGGTGAGGACCTTGAGGCCCACTTTCTCACGAAGGAACTCGCCGATCCAGAAGTCGTGATTGCCGCCGATGTACGTCACCGCGGTCCCCGAGGAGGTAAGCTCCTTCAACGAGGTCAGGATCTCGAAGTGGTGTTTTGGGATGACGCTCGCGTACTCGAACCAGAAGTCGAAGAAGTCCCCCAGAATGAAGAGATCTCCCTTTCTGGCCTCCACATGGGCGAAGAAGCTGGACAAGGCGAGGATCCTTCTCGGGTCTCCCCGCGGATCCAGACCCAGATGGGCGTCCGCCATGAAGAATGCAGGCGACTTTTCGCACGTCAGTTGAACCATAGAGACGAAGCTAGCAATCCCAAGGCCGCGCGGGCAACCGGTTTTTGACGGACGGGGTCGGCCGAGCGGGCCCGCGGGGAAAGGCATGAGCCGGGCCCCGCGGCCGGAAAGCGGTGCAAGAGCGCCGAAGGGGTGGGAGGCCCGCGGGGCGGACAGGCGAGCGGGGCGGCCGAGCGGGGGAGGACCCCCGCTGCCGGCGGGCCCCTCCCGGGGCCGGGCTCAATTCGCCTGCCCCGGTACGGGCCCCGGGCGGGTCTGGGCTCGTTAAACACGTGGAACCCAGCGTTCGTCAAATAGGTAGTAACTACAGGGCGGCGTCCGCCGGCGACCGGGCGCCCCACCCCGGGCTGGAGATCTCGCTCCGGCCGGTCCGGCGGCAGTTGACAGCCCTTGGCGAGGCCTCTATGATCGATTGTACGCGCAGGCTGGATGGCTGGCGCTATAACCGTTTATTCTTTATGGAGTTAACAACTCATTCCCGTTCGCGGGGCGCACTGCGAGGAGGTGGCACCCTCGATGAGCACGAGCTGGGAGGAAGTACGCGGTTCGATTCACGAGTTCTTCTCCGCCGCTGCGGAAAAGACAGACGAGTTCATAAAGGTGGGCAAGCGCAGGCTCTCTATCGCCGAGATCAAGCGCAACATCACCGCGCAGTACGCGGAGCTGGGCGGACGGGTCTATCACCTGATACGGCAGGGAGAGGCGGCATCTATCGGCGCCGATCCCGAGGTGGAGTCGCTCGTCTCGACGATCCACAGGCTCGAGGACGATCTGAAGGCCAAGGAGATGGAGATCGAAGAGATAAGGGCGAGCGGCGAGGGGGTGGAACATACCGAAACCGTTTCTGCCTCGGACGCGTCAGACAAGGAAGAGAAGGCGGCCCCGCCCGGAGAGGTGCAATAGACTGGGCGGATAGGCCGCGTCTTCTGAAATCGGGGCGCTTATCTCGCCAGGCGCCGTAATTATCTTTGTAGAGATCGAAAGGGGTTGAAGACGCATGTCAGCGATAGTCAGGGCACTCGCCTCGGCCAAGTTCTTTCTTGCGGTAGTACTCATAATGAGCATCGGCGTCGTAGCCGGCCTCATGCTCGGCACGAGCTTCTACGGAGATTCCGGAGATTCCAACGCCTCCGCCGTCAATCCGGCGGGCGAGGCCTCATCGCCCGGCTCCGTCGCCACGATTCCAGCGGCCCCGGTCGGGGACGACCCACTGGAAAGCCCGTTCGTCTCCGTGGCCCAGAAGGTGCTGCCCGCGGTGGTCAATATAGACACCAAGCGAGTTGTGACCTACGGGGGGTTCCGCTTCGATCAGAGCCCGTACGGTGATTTCTTTCGCCGGCTTTTTCCCGAGGTGCCCGACAGGGAGGTCGAGGTGCCGACCTACGGGTCCGGGTTCATCTTCGACAACGACGGGCACATCATGACCAACAACCACGTGGTCAGGGACGCCGAGGAAATAATGGTGACCCTGAGCGACGGGAGTGAGTACGTGGCCGAGCTCGTCGGGGCCGATGCCGCCACAGACGTGGCGGTCGTAAAGATACAGCCCAAAGGCGCTCTGCCCTCCCTCTTTCTCGGCGACTCCGAGCACATGAGGGTGGGCGACTGGGTGGTCGCAGTCGGCAACCCGTTCCACGAGCTCGAGGGCACCCTCACCGTGGGCGTTGTGAGCGCAATGGGCAGATCCGATCTGAGGATAGCCGGTGGAGCGCCCATCTACCAGAGGTTCATACAGACCGACGCCTCGATTAACTTCGGAAACAGCGGCGGGCCCCTGTGCAATCTCCGCGGGGAGGTCATCGGGATCAACACGGCCATCAATCCATCCGGCCAGGGCATTGGGTTCGCGATCCCCGTGAACCTGGCGAGGAAGATCGCCGAGCAGCTCATCGACAAAGGCGAGGTGGTGCGGGGATATCTAGGCATCCTCCCGCAGCGGTTGACGGACGATCTGGCCGAAGGCCTGGGGATAGAAGGCCAGGACGGCATTCTGGTGGGAAGCGTCGAGCGTGATACGCCGGCGGATGAGGCGGGGCTCGAAGAGGGCGACGTGATAGTGGAGTTCGGCGGTGTCGAGGTCACCGACGTAGATGAGTTCCGCATGCTGGTCGCCGACTTTCCCGTTGGAAGCGAAGTGGACATGGAGATCCTGAGAAACGGAAAGAAGAAGACCCTGTCCGCCACCTTGGCCAGGCGGCCCGATGAGGTCGCGGCCGAGGAGTCCGTGGAACAGGGCGAAGAGGACTGGTTGGGCTGCGAGGTCCACAGGATCACCGATGAGATAGCCAGAGAGCTCGGCGTTCAGGAGAACGAGGGCGTGATCATCGTGGGAGTAAGGACGGGAAGCCCGGCCGATGACGCGGGCCTCGCCAGGGGCGACGTCATAGTCTCGGTCGGAGACAGGGAAGTGTCCACAGTCAGAGAGTTCAACAACGCCCTGAGCGAGACCTACAAGGAGAGCATGGAGGAGAGCGAGGGCAGGCGCAGGGCCAAGCCTATCGTGTTCCTGGTCAAGAGACAGGGCACCACCATGTTCGTCCCCATAAGACCGCCCAAGGAGTAGGCGGCTCCGGCCGTAGATGGGCGCTGCAATCGTATTTAATTCAACCTCTTACGGGCCGCACGGGGGCCTGGGCGGCCGTGGTCGCCCCCGCCCGGCGCGGCCTTGCCCCTTGACAGGGCTTTACCGCTTTGCTAGCCTGCCGATGATTGAGCTAAAGGGGCTGTCTTACCGGCAATGGGGGCGGCCCCTATTGTCAAGGCCGGCCTGAGGCTCGCCGTTGGGGGCCGGGAGGTCAATTTTGGCTAAGAAAGATCCAACTCTGTTGCTGCTTCCGTCCGGGGGCGGGCAGGCCTGGAGCATCAAGCTCTCCAGGTCCCTTATCGCAGGCTGCCTGGCCGCGGTTGTGGCGACTGTCACGCTCTTCGTGGCCGGCAGCGTCGTCTTGCTGCACTCTGCGGAGAAGAGCCTCGAGTGCGCGAACCTGGCCGAGGAGAATCGACTTCTGAAGGAGAGACTCCGCGACCTGGAAGGGTCCGTGGACGGGCTTATGGCGAGCGTGGAGAGAAGCGCCGAGTTCCAGCGCCGCGCGAGCGTGCTGGCGAACATGGACGAGTTCGTCGCCGAGTTCAGGCAGATGGGAATCGGAGGCCCGGTCCTGACCGGCAACGAGCCTCTGACCGACTACGATCCCAGTACCGCCACCTTGGTGGTGGATCTCGAGAGCAGGCTGGACGAGTTGAAGGAGCAGTGCAGGTTCCAGGAGGAGAACTTCGACGAGATCCTGCAGCGCCTTGATGACCAGAACGAGCTCTGGGCATGCACGCCGTCGATCTGCCCGGTCAGGGACGGGTGGCCTTCGAGCGGCTTCGGCAGGAGGAAGGACCCTTTCACCGACGTCCCGGCCATGCACCTGGGGCTTGATTTCTCCGCCCCCAGGGGCAGTCCCATCTACGCGACCGCGGACGGGAGGGTGATCTCCGCCGGCTGGCACAAGGAGTTCGGCAGGACGGTCGAGATAGACCACGGAAACGGTATAGTCACCAGGTACGCCCACAACGACAAGCTGACCGTCAAGAGAGGACAGATGGTGTCCAGGGGCCAGATAATCGCCACCGTAGGAAGATCGGGCCGTGCGACCGCCCCGCACGTACACTATGAGGTGCGCATTGACGGGGTTCCCGTCAATCCCTGGAAATACATCTTGAACACGGACCTTGTTGTAAACTAGCTTGGAAGCGACCGTGAACGCCCTGGAGCGTCGTGCCGGGGCGCCACGCTCGGCCTTTTTGTGGACAGCTCCCTCCGCAGCCTAAACCTACCCGACAGACAGGGAGACCATGCGTTTCTTTGGGGCGTCCGCATTGCCGCGACTGGCTTTGATCGCCGTCCTGGCGGCGTCGATAGCCGCCGCCGGAAGCGTCCAGCGCGTTCGATATTGGACCGCGCCGGACCACACCCGTGTTGTCATCGACCTGAGCTCCCGAGCGCAGTTCAGGTTCAGAACGCTCACCAGTCCGGACAGGATAGCCATCGACATACCCGCCACCTCGTTCTCTTCCGGCGTGTCCGCGCCCATCGCCGTCGAGGACGGTCTCATCAGGCGAATCCGAATAAACAAGCTCAGAAGCGGGACCGCGCAGGTCGTCCTGGATCTCTACCACGAGAGCGAGTTCGAGGTGTTCCCGCTGAGCGCCATGAAGGGATATCCGGAGAGGATCGTGATAGACGTGCAAAGGGCCGTCTCCGAGGGAGAGATCCAGGAGCGCGCGCGGCGCATAGAGGACTTGAAGGAGTCCCGGACCCGCATAGTCGTAATCGATCCCGGACACGGCGGGAACGACCCCGGGGCGGTGGGCCGGCGGGGGTTGAGGGAAAAGGACGTGTGCTTGAAGATAGCCAAGCTCGCGGCCGATCGCATCAACGCGACTCCGGGCTTCAAGGCTTTCCTGACCAGGAAAGGGGACTACTTCGTCTCGCTCGGCCGGCGGGTCAGGATCGCGCGCGAGCTGAAGGCGGACCTTTTCATGAGCATCCACGCCAACGACGCTCCCAACAGGTCGGCCAGCGGCACCGAGGTCTTTTTCCTGTCACTGTCCGGCGCAACGGACGAGGCGGCGCGGAAATTGGCCGAGAAGGAGAACGCCGCCGACATGGTCGCGGGCGTGCCGCCCGATTCGGACGATCTGACCCACATCATCTTCGACATGGTCCAGAAGGAGTCGATGGTTAGAAGCTCCTACCTGGCGGAGGCCGTGCACGACAATCTACTGAGATGCCACAAGCTCCACAGCAGGGGGGTGAAGCAGGCCGGCTTCGCCGTTCTCAAAAACGCCGGGATCCCCTCCGTCCTGGTTGAGGTGGGCTTTCTGAGCAACGCCGGGGAGGCGAAGCTGATAAAGTCCTCGAGCTTCCAGGAAGACGCGGCCTCTCTCCTGAGGGACGCCGTGGTCGACTACTTCAAGGCCTACAGCGCATCGAGCGCCTCACCCTGAGCGCTTGACGTGGGAGGTCCCTTCGGCCATCGCCTCCGCTATCGCCGCGCCGGCGACCTTGGCGCTCGAGCCTGATTCTTGCCCTTTTCCCGCATGCATGGAGCGCGGCGGCCCAAGGGCCTGCCGTGCCGCGGGGTGTTGCCGCGCCGGCCCTTGAGGCCGCTCCGGCGAAGGGCCGAAGCGACCTTGTGCGGCGCGGTCAGTGTCTGACGGGCTTCAGGTACTTGCCGTAGTCGAACTCGGGGCTGTTGTGCAGCGTGTGACAGCGGACGCAGACGTCCTCCGCGATCCGCCCGTAGGGCTCCCCCGTGTCGCCCGCGCCTTCGCCGTACGCTGATACGTGGTCGCCGGCGGGCCCGTGGCAGGCCTCGCACTGTACGTGTTTGAACTGAGGCGTTCCTCTGGGCGTTATGAAGCCGCTCCTATATCGAAACCCGGTGGTATGGCATCTCTGGCAGTCGGGGTCGAATCCCCTGTCCCGTTGCTCCAGCGTATCGAAAGCGTGAGCGTGCGAGGTCTCGCTCCACTGCGCGTACTCCTCCTGGTGGCAGTCCAGGCACGCTCCCGCCGTGACGTAGTTGGCGGGAGGAACGTAAAGGTCCTTGAGCGTCGGCCTGAACGCCGAGCTTGTCACCAGGACCTTCAACCTCTCTATGTACTCGGACAGCAGCCCTCGCACCCGGGGGTCCTCCTCCAGGGAGGGAGCCATGGGGATCATCTCGTGACCGAAGCCTATTATCATGTTTTCCTCGTCGAGCAGCAGATTGACCCTGCCCAGGAACCGCCCGTGTCCTCGGACGTACGCGATAAGCACTCCGTTCACCTCCTCGTAGTAGGGCTCGGGGACGGGCTCCACGTGCGAGGCGATTATGAGATCGAGGCCGGGAAAGGAGTCGGCGAGCGCCCGCGCCCTGGGAATCGATCCCACGTGCGCCAGGGCCACCACGATATCCGAAAGCTCCGAGACCCTCGGCAGCGCCTCTTCCAGTCGCCGCTCCATCCGGTCGATCCGGATGCTGTCCCTGATCGCCTTGGGCAGGAAGACCCTGTGGTTGAGCAGGCCCACCACCGCGACCTTCACGCCGGCGGCTTCAACTATCTCATATGAGGGCGTGCCGCCCAGGTCCACGTTTGCGGACACCACGGGGAGATCGAACTTCGCGATGAGCGAGCCGAGATAGGCGGCGCCGAAGAAGAGGTCCGTCTCTCCAAGCGTCACGGCGTCGTAGTCCATGATCTGGTAGGCCCGTACCAGCACCTCTCCCTTCAGCTCTCCCTGCCGGTCCAGGACGGGCGGAAGCAGATCACCGGTGTCCACGAGCAACACGCCGTCCAGCCTCGACCTGAGCGAATCTATGTAGCCGGCCCGCCGGGCCAGTCCCCCGTAGTCGAGCTCGGGTCAGCCGCAGGACTCCAGCTCCCCGTAAGTGTCGCCGGAGTAGAGGATGGTCAGAGCCTTGCTCTCGTACGCGGCCCGGGGCGTCGTCGCGGCCGCGCCGATCGCGGCGGCCAGCGCCGCGATCCATAGAGTATATCTCATTGATCTTCCAGGTCCTTCATGCAAAACCCGGGGGCGCGAACGCCCCCGGGTCCGGGTTCAGGCACCGCCGGCCTCGTCAGGAGAACTGACGCGGCGGCGAGGACGTGCCCCCCGAGCTTTCGCGCCGCAACGCGGTACGCATCAATAACACTTCGAATATCCGCAGGAAACGCAAACCACGCATCCTTCCGTGTGTTTTGTCACATTGCCGCATTCGGGGCACATCAACGGCAGAACGCCGGCCGCGTCATCCGGCGAGCTTTTCACTATGGTGTCGGTGCCCTTGACGTACATTTCTATGGCCTTCGCGATCGCGTCCGAACACGATAGGGTCTTGCTGCCGTTTTGCCAGGCGTGCAGGTGGCAGCTTATGCCTTTCAGCTGTTTGACCACCGCCTCCGGGCTTATGCCGCTTCTCAGAGCCAGCGAGACCAGGCGGCTTATGGCCTCCGACTGGGAGGCGGAGCAGCCGCCGGCCTTTCCCATCTGCGAGAAGATCTCGAAGGGCCCGTGCTCGTCCTGGTTGACGGTTACGTACAGGCTTCCGCATCCGGTGCTAATCTTCCTGGTGGTCCCATGTATCACCGGAGGCCGCCCCCGGGGCGATCTGGTGCCGGACCTCACCGCCTTTTCCTGGGGCGCGCCGCTTCCCCTGTTCAAGACCTGCTCCGTGCGGCTGCCGTCCCTGTATATGGTGACGCCCTTGCACCCCAGCTTGTGGGCCAGCAGGTAGACCTTTTCTACGTCCTTGGGAGCGGCGTCGTGGGGGAAGTTGACGGTCTTGGATACCGCGTTATGGGTATGTTTCTGGAAAGCGGCCTGCATGCGCACGTGCCACTCCGGCGATATATCGTGAGCGGTCACGAACACCTTCTTTACCTGGTCCGGCACGCCTTCCACGTCCTTGAGACTTCCCTTTTCCGCTATGTCTCGCATGAGCTCCTGGCTGTAGAAGCCTTCCATCCTGGCGACCTCGTCGAAGAGAGGGTTGACCTCGATGAACTCGTCGTTGTCCAGGATGTTCTTGCGGACGAAGCTGACCGCGAATATCGGCTCCACGCCGCCGGAGCAGCCCGCGATAATGCTCAGGGTTCCCGTTGGCGCCGTGGTGGTCACGGTGGCGTTTCTGAGCTTGGGCCCGCCCCGCTCCGCGTAGACGCTCATGGCGTAGTTGGGGAAGGGGCCCTTCTCCTCGGCGATATCCTCGGAGACCTTGCAGGCTTCCCTTGAGATAAAGCTCATGACGGAATCGGCCATGTGGGCGCCCTGCTCGGAGTTGTAGGGAACCCCCAACTTTATGAGCATGTCGGCGAAGCCCATGACGCCGAGTCCGATCTTCCTGTTGCCCAGGGTGTTGGTCTTTATTATCTCCAACGGATACTTGTTGACGTCGATTACGTTGTCCAGGAACCTGACCGCGGTCCTGATGGTCTTTCGCAGCTTTTCGAAATCTATCGACGCGCTGCCGTTCGTTCGGACCATCCTGGAGAGATTTATCGAGCCGAGGTTGCAGGACTCGTAAGGCAGAAGCGGCTGTTCTCCGCAGGGATTGGTGCTCTCGATCTCCCCCAGGGCCGGAGTGGGGTTGTCGCGGTTGACGCGATCGAGAAACACGATACCCGGGTCGCCGTTCTTCCACGCCATGTTGATCACTGTGTCGAAGACCTTGCGCGCCCGCTCCCTTTTCACCACCTGCTTGTTGTGCGGATTGATCAGGGGGTAATCCCTGTCCTTGAGCACCGCCTCCATGAAGGAGTCCGTGATGCCGACGGAGAGATTGAAGTTGTTGAGACGGTCCTCCCTCTCCTTTGCGACTATGAAATCCAGTATGTCGGGATGGTCCACTCTGAGGATGGCCATGTTGGCGCCCCTTCGGGTGCCCCCCTGCTTGATGGTCTCGGTGGCTGCGTCGAAAACGGTCATGAAGGATATGGGACCGCTCGACACCCCCCTGGTCGACTTGACCACGTCGTTCTTGGGCCTTATCCTCGAAAAAGAGAAGCCCGTGCCGCCGCCGCTCTTGTGGATAAGGGCCGTGTTCTTTATCGCCTCGAATATGCTCTCCATGGAGTCGTCCACGGGGAGCACGAAGCAAGCGGAGAGCTGGCCCAGCTCCCTGCCGGCGTTCATGAGGGTCGGAGAGTTGGGGAGAAACTCGAGGCCCGCCATCATATCGTAGAACTCGTCCTCCAGGCCCTTGACGTCCGCCTCCGGATCGTACTGCAGCTCGGCCGACGCGACGGCGGCGGCCACGCGCCTGAACATCTCCTCGGGAGTCTCCAGGGGACGTCCTTCGGCGTCTCGCTTGAGATATCTCCTTTGAAGCACGCGCATCGCGTTCGCCGTCAGCTCCACCTTCGCCGTCTCCTGCTGCTGCTCGTCGGCCGTCGTCCCGTGACCCCGGCCCTGCCTGCCGCGCGCACCGGTTTCGCGGGGCCTGGGACCGGCGATGGCCTCTTCCACCCCGGGGGATGAGGCCTCCATGGCCTCGGCGTCCCTGTCCTTGTCGACTCCGTTGTCGTTCATGGGTCTGAACCTCTTTGAGGGAAGGTATCCCCTTTAATTTGGATAGATTTAGATAGTTTGAGATTTGGGCGTAGAAGGTCGCCTGGTGCCCTCCGCGACTACAATTCCCAGCTTATATATTGTAGCATTCGGACAAGTAGAACACAAGATGTTGTGTGTCAAGGGAAAAAACGAGGAGCCCCTCCCGGGCTCTCCCGTCGGGAATCGGTACCCGGGCGAAAGAGCTTACAGGGCATGGGGTTCCGGAGCGCCCATCATCTTTATCGAAATGCCAATCGTTTCCCCTTGACTCCTTCCGGGCAGGGCGCGATCTTAATTGTAACATATGAGCATAGTTTGAATTGATGGCTTAGAAGCGTTTCTCGAGGTGGAATGCGATGGCGGAGCGAGCGGCTGAGAGCTGCGGGGTCGATGAGGCAAGGGCGGCCCGGGCGGCGTCGCAGATGTTGGCGGAAGCGACCTACCGGGACGTATCGGAGGTCTTCCGGGTCCTGGGTGATGGAACCAGGGTGCGGATCCTGGACGCGGTCTCGCGCGAAGAGCTCTGCGTGTGCGACATATCCGCGGTGCTCGGCATGAGCCCCTCGGCGGTCTCGCATCACCTGCGCACGCTGCGGAACCTGAAGCTCGTCAAGCGCAGAAGAGAGGGCAAGAAGGTGTATTATAGCTCAAAGGACTCCCACGTGACCGTCTTGCTTTCACAGGCGTTGGACCATGTCCGGCATCAATAGCCGGCTCGATGGAGAAGGCCGGCCTCGGTCCGGCGCAGGAGGTATGCCCGCCAACCCATGCTCGAACCTTTGATGGAATTCGACAGATGGCTCTTTCGTACGATCAACCAAGAGGGCGCGAACCCGTTGTTCGACGCGGTCATGCCTTTTCTGACCGACTTCTCGAACTTCGAGATACCGCTGGCGATAGTCTGGGTGCTCCTGCTGGTTTTCGGCGGCAGGCGGGGCAGGGTGACCGCCCTGGCGGTGGCAATCACTCTTCTTCTGACCGATCAGGTATCGAGTCACGTCGTCAAGCCCCTGGCTCAGAGGGAGCGCCCGTGCGTGGCGCTGGAGGAGGTGAGGCTGCTGGTGGGTTTCAAGAACACGCTCTCCTTTACGTCCTCGCACGCGGCGAACATATTCGGAGCGGCGACAGTGCTCTCTCTGGCCTACGGGCGCCTGACCGCCGGTTTTCTGATAATAGCGGCGGCGGTCGCCTACTCCAGGGTCTACGTGGGGGTGCATTACCCCTTCGACGTCATAGCCGGGGCGGTCTTGGGCGCGGGAACAGGGTTGGGCGTGAGCGCACTGGCGGGGGCGGCTCTCAGAAGATGGTGGAGACGGAAAAGGGAAGCCGTCCGGGGAGATGAGGATGAAGAAAGCGGTCCTTGAGATAACAGCGAAGGACGCGTGGGGCTGCGACAAGAAGCGTCCGGGCACCAGGCTGAGTTTCTCCGTGGCCGGAATGCACTGCGCGGAATGCGCCCTCAATATAGAGAGGTCCGTCAAGCACATCTCGGGCGTCCTCGGCGCCGACGTCAACTATGTGTCCGGGTCCGCAGTGGTCTGGTACGACCCTTACAGGGTCAGTCCGGAGCGAATAAGGCGGGCCATCGAAAGGCCCGGCTATAAAGTCGGCGACTCCGTGATGACGCAGGCCTCTTCATGGCTGGGTCGGAACAGGCTCAGGCTTTCCGTGGCGGCCTCCGGGGCGTGCCTGGCGGCGGCCTGGGGCATCAGGGCGCTCTATCCCGAAGGATACGGCGGGATCTGGTCGCCCGGCGTAGCGCTCGCGCTCGCCGCCGTCGCGGTGGGGGGCCTGGCGATCTTCATAAACGCCGTGAGGACCCTCTTGTCGTTGAACGCAAACGTCAACGTGCTGGTGACGGCGGCGGCCGCCGCCGCCATAGCGATAGGGGACTACACCGAGGCCGCCACCGTGGTGTTCATACTCGTCCTTGGAGAAATGCTCGAGGACTTCGCCGTCCGCAAGACCAAGAGAGCGATATCGGGCTTGATCAAGCTGACGCCGAAGGCCGCGACCGTGCGCAGGGACGGCAAGGAGATAGAGGTTCCCGCCGACTCGGTCCGGGTCGGCGACATAGTCCTTGTCAGGCCCGGCGACCGAGTTCCGGTCGACGGCGAGGTCACCTCGGGCAAGGGCCACGTGGACGAATCCACGATCACCGGCGAGCCGGTCCCGGTCGAGGCCGGCCCGGGCTCGGAGGTCTACAGCGGCACGGTCCTGACCACCGGATATGTGGAGCTCAGCGCCGGCAAGGTGAGCGCCGACTCGACACTGGCCAGGATCAAGAGGCTGGTGGTGGAGGCGCAGAGGGAAAAGGCGCCGGTCCAAAGGACCATGGACTCGCTGGCCCGCTACTTCGTGCCGGCGGTCTTCATGGCGGCGGCGATCACCTTTGCGGTGACAAATGTCATGGAGCGGGCGATAACGGTCTTGATAGTCGCGTGCCCGTGCGCCCTTGTGCTGGGAACGCCCACCGCCGTAGTGGCGGGGCTGGGCCGGGCCGCCAGAGACGGCATTCTCATCAAAGGAGGGGCCTTCCTGGAGACGGCGGGCCGGGTCGACGCCGTGCTGCTCGACAAGACCGGGACCGTCACGGAGGGAGCCCCGAAGGTCGTCGATATAGTGCGCATGGACCATCACAGCGAGGAAGAGATCCTGAAGCTGGCGGCCTCCGTGGAGAAGATGTCGGGCCATCCGCTCGGCGCCGCGGTGCTCGAAGAGGCCTCCCGTCGCGGCCTCGCGCTCGAACAGGGCCGCGACTTCGTCATCGAGAAGGGTATGGGGGTCGCCGCTTCCGTGGGCGAGAGGTCCGTCCATGTCGGCAGCCCGAGGTACATGGAGCGGCTGGGCGTGTTCGTGCCCGAGCGGCTCGCCGGCGCCGCCGGCGACGGCGGGGGGCACGGCAGAGGATCGATACTCGTAAGCCACGACGGGGAGCTCTGCGGCGCGATATCTGTTTGGGATCCGCCGCGCGAGGGGGCGGCCGAGGCTGTCTCGGATCTGCGAAGCGCCGGGGTCTCACGGGTGGTCATGCTCACGGGCGACGGCCGTCATTCCGCGAAGAGGGCGGCGGAGCTTGTGGGGATAGACGAGGTGCACGCCGAGATGCTGCCGGAGGAGAAGCTCGACTGGGTCAGAAGTCTCAAGGGCGAGGGCTATCGCGTGGCCGTCGTCGGAGACGGCGTCAACGACGCTCCGGCCCTGGCGGCGGCTGACGTGGGAGTGGCCATGGGGGCGAAGGGGACCGACGTGGCGATGGAGACGGCGGATATCGCTCTCATGTCCGACGATCTTTCCCGCGTGCCCGAGGCGATCTCTCTGGGAAAGAGAGCGATCCGGGTGATAGGACAGAACGCGGTCTTCGCGCTCGGGTTCAATCTCGCGATGGTCGCGCTGGCCGCATGGGGAGCCCTGGACATGATCGAGGGGGCCCTGGTTCACCAGGCCAGCTCTCTGGGGGTCATAGCCAACTCCATGAGACTTTTCGTGGGCGGCCGGCGCTCCGGCGGGCGCGGGCGGGCGAAAAGTTGAAGCCGCGCCCGCAAAGGCCTCTTTTGACGTTGACCGCGGGCGGGCGAAGTAGTTACGATGACCGTAGTTCGCGCACTCAACTATCCCACATGCGACTTGAGCCATGTCTCTCAACTTGAAGAACATCTTTACGCAGCGGCTCGGCCTCAAGCTCGCGTCGATCTTGTTGTCCCTGGTCGTATTCACGCACGTCTATACCGAGCAGGAGAGGGAATGGATACTCGACGTCCCTCTGGAGATAACCGGCCTCTCGGAAGATCTCTGCTACGTCTCTTCCCCGCCGGCCAAAGTCGTCGCCCAGGTAAGGGGAAAGGGCAAGAACCTCATAAAGCTCAAGTTCAAGGAGGCCCGCGCGATGGTCGACCTCAGCAATGTCGGACAGGGAACGGTGAGAAGGGTGCTGTCCGGGTCGGACGTCGTGATTCCGCCGGACTTGAACGTGACCGTGGCGGACGTCCTCGAACCGAACGTGCTGAGCCTCGAGCTGGACTCCAGAGTGGAGAAGTCGGTCAGGGTGGTGCCGGTCTACTCGGGCGCTCTGGCTTCCGGCTTGTCCTTGAGCGGTCCTCCGGAGGTCGAGCCCGAGCAGATAAAGGTCAGCGGCGCCCGGAAGGTGATCGCCCAGCTCGATTACATCAACACCGAGCCCATCGACATCGGGGGGATGACCGACAAGAGCACCGTCGAGGCGGAACTCGACCCCGGCGCCCTTAACCTGGCTCTCGAGCCCTCGAGCGTCCGGGTGACCTTTGTGCTGGAGAAGGCGGAACAGAGGCGGCGCGGAGACGAAGACTTAGGGGGCTCGTCCCTCGACGGCGGCTAGGCGATGTCGAGGAACGGCCCCGACCCCAGGGTACGGGCGGCGCCGGCGACTGGTCTCAGCTTCTTAGTGTGGCCGGTGAGCTCCTTAGTTGGCTGCTGCCGGCGCCACCCGGATTCTCTTATGCCCCGTGATGCGCTTTTTTCTCTTATGGGAAACGCAGCCGGTTTCCCGGAGAAGGTCGAAGGGCGGCTGCGATGGGGCGATCGCGCCTCCCTCTGTCTTGCGGTCCAGCCGGGCCGCGGACGAAGGCTCCCAAGTCTCCGCCCGCGACGTTGTTCCGGCTGCTTTCCCTCCCCCACTGTGTCGCAATGCAAGGCACGTGCCTTTATGCGCTTCTGAGCGCTCTTGGCGCCGTTGCGTTGAAAACGCGCTCTTTGCGGCACTTGCGGCGGGAAGGCGGACGCGGCCCTTTTGGGGGCGGCGGCCCGTTTTCGTGCGAGCTGCACTGCCGGGCGTTGCAGTTCACCAGACTTGCCGCCGGAACCTTATGGGAAAAAAAGCCTTGACGGTTTTTCGGGCTTGTGCTATCGAGGCTTTCAACGGAGTGGGATCCCCTTGGGGCTCCAGCAAGGCACCCGCGCCGGCGGCCTTGCGTACGCGCGCCGGCAAGCGGAAAGGAGCGTCCGTATGACCAAAGCCGATCTTGTTGACGAGATTTCGGACCGCACAGGCCTGACCAAGAAGGACGTGGCGGACACGGTGGACGAGTTCATTCGTGCTGTTATCGGGGCTCTGAAGAACGGCCATCACATTGAGATAAGAGGATTCGGCACCTTCAGGGTCAAGGAGCGTAAACCGCGCACGGCCAGAAATCCCCGCACTGGGGAGACGGTGCCCGTCCCCGCCAGGAAGGTCCCGGTCTTCAAAGTCTCCAAAGAACTCAAGGAGCTGGTTACACAGTCCTTGTGAGACGACGGGCCTTTAGCGCCGGGAAGGTCGGACGCGGGCGCCGTCGTCTCGTGAGAGAGCAATGCTCGCTCGGGGCCCGACAGGCCGACTTGGCGCTGAGCCCACTTCCAGCGAGCCGGCAGGCGCCGGGCCGGCACGCCTTGATGGGAGGCGCCCTGCGCTCTAATCCCTGCCCCTGAGCAAGAGCAACCTGATGAGGGTCATTACCGCCATCGCGGCGGAGGCAACGTAGGTCAGTGCCGCGGCGTTCAAGACTTTCGACGCCGGAGCCATCTCCGCCTCCGCGAGGGCGCCGCTGCCTCTGAGCATCTGCCTGGCCCGCTTGCTCGCGTCAAGCTCCACGGGCAAAGTCACCAGCTGAAACAGAACCGCGAAAGAGAAAAGTATTATCCCTATGTCCAGAAGCGGGGGTATCTGGAAAAGCAGACCGCCGATGAACAGCGGGAAGAGCATGGTGCTGCCCAGGTTGGCGAAAGGGACGAGCTTGTCCCTTATGACTATCGCCTTGTAACCCGTTCCGTGCTGGACGGCGTGTCCTACTTCGTGGGCCGCGATTCCCAGCGCGGCGACGGATCTGCCCCCGTACACCTGAGGCGAGAGGGCTATCACTTTGTTCCGGGGATCGAAGTGGTCCGCAAGGTCCCGCTCCACGGGCGTCACCTTGATGTCGCCGAGCTGATTCCGGCTGAGCAGCAGTGAAGCCACCTCGCGCCCGGTCATTCGGCCCGAGGCCTGAACCTTGGAGTACTTAGCGAACGCGGACTTCACCCTGTGTTGCGCGTAGATCCCGAGCACCAGGGCGGGGATGAGCAAGAAAAAGGTCCAATCGAACGGATAGATGAACATTGCGGGGCTACCTCCATGGTACCGTTGCCGCGTGCTACGGTGTATTCTCTTCGCAACCAAACGTTAAGTATTCGTCGCCCCTGTGTCAATATAAGCTGGCGGCGGGGTCGCCGGGCCGGCCGGCGAGATCGGTCATTACGCGGCGGGCCCAGGGGCTACCATCCTTTTGACGAGATCGGGTGACTTCCGGTTCCCGGGGGAGAGCGAGAATGAGCGACGTGAAGACCATAGATCTGAGGAGCGATACCGTCACCAGGCCGTCCAAGGAGATGCGGGCCGCCATAGCGGCGGCGGCCGTGGGGGACGACGTCTTCCGGGACGATCCGACCGTCGTAGTCCTGGAGGAGAGGGTCGCGTCCTTGCTCGGCAAGGAGGCGGGCCTTTTCGTGCCCAGCGGGACGATGGGCAACGAGGTCGCGATCAGGGTCCATACCAGCCCGGGCGACGAGGTGATCGCGGAGTGGAGCTCTCACGCCGTCAACAATGAGACGGGCGGTCCCTCCGCGCTGGCCGGCGTGCAGTTCAGGCCGGTGAAGACCCGTCGCGGGCACATGAAGGTGGAACAGGTCGCGGAGCTGGTCCGGCCCGCCGAGATACACCTGCCTCGCACCTCGCTCGTCATCATGGAGAACACCCACAACATGGCCGGAGGGACGGTTTATCCCATCGAGGACATGGAGGCCGTATCGGCCTACGCCCGGGAGATGGGGATCGCCGTCCACCTGGACGGGGCCAGATTGTTCAACGCCAGCGCCGCGTCGGGCGTTCCGGCCGAGCGATACGCCGCGTGCGCGGACTCGGTGATGACGTGCATGTCGAAGGCCCTGGGCGCGCCCATAGGCTCGGTGCTCACTGGAAGCGCGGGTTTCATCGAGAGGGCGAGAAGGTACAGGAAGATGTACGGGGGCGGAATGAGGCAGGTGGGTATTCTGGCCGCCGCATGTCTCTATGCGCTGGAGCACAATCTGCCCAGACTGCGTGAGGACCACGAGAAGGCGAAGCTGCTGGCGCAGGAGCTGGCGCCATCGCCCGCGCTGGAGGTCGATCCGGGTACGGTTGAGACCAACATAGTGATGATGGGAACCAAGGGGCAGGGCGACGCCGCCTCCTACGAGAGGCCGTTGGCGGACAGAGGGATCCTCGTGCTGGCCCTTGGGCCCCGCAACCTGCGGGCGGTCACGCATCAGGACGTCTCGCGCGAGGAGATAGTCGAGGCCGCGCGGAGAATCCGCGAAGTAGTCGGGTGAGCGTGTCGAGACCGCGTGCACCAGGACAGGGGGTAATAGTAATGGAACCTTACGAATTCGCGTGCCCCATAGACTCGAGGTACTACGGCGCCGACACGAGGTTCTTCGAGAGGCTCAAGCCTTACGTCTCCGAGGAGTCCTCCGTCCGGTACATGGCGATGGTGGAGCTCGCGCTCGTCGAGACGCTCGCCGAGTGGAAGATCTGCCCCCCCGGGGTGCCCGAGGAGGTCCGCGGGGCGATAGACGACGTAACCGCGCGTGAGGTCTACGAGGAGGAGGCCAGGGTCGGTCACAACATTAGGGCCCTGGTGAACTGCATCAGGCGCAGGTTGAGCGAAGAGGCGGCGGGCTGGGTGCATCTGTTCGCGACCTCGGCCGACGTGCTGGACACCGCGAACGCCCTGAGGCTTAAAGCCCTGGCGAACCAAGTTCTGCTGCCGGACCTGTTCTCCCTGCACAGGGCGGTGTCGCGCCTGGCGAGAGAGCACGCGGCCACCGTCCAGATAGGGCGGACGCACGGAATGTTCGCCGAGCCGGTCACCTTCGGCTTCGCGCTCTCGCTGTACGTCGAGCGGCTGGGAGGGAGGATAGTCCGCCTGAAGGAGGCGGCCGCGGAGCTGCCCGGGATGTTCTCCGGGGCGGTGGGCGCCCACAACGCCCTATCGCTCGTCGTGGACGACCCCCAGGCCTTCGAGCAGTCCCTGCTCGGCAAGCTGGGCCTGGAGCCGGGCGGGACGGGCGTGTCCTCGCAGATAGCGCAGCCCGAGCCCGTGACGGATCTGGCCTATGCCGCGGTTTCGTGCTTCTCGGTGATGGCCAATCTCGCGGACGACGTCCGTGGGCTGCATCGAAGCGAGATCGCCGAGGTCAGGGAGGGCTACGGGGCGGACCAGGTGGGTTCCTCCACTATGCCTCATAAGGTAAACCCCAAGACATTCGAAAACGTGAAGAGCATGTGGAAAGAGTTCATGCCCAGGATGGTCACCGTGTTCATGGACCAGATATCCGAGCACCAGCGGGACCTGACGAACTCCGCCTCCGGCAGGTTCGTCTTCGAGCTCCTCACGGGATTCTCTTACTCCGTCCGGCGGTTGACCTCGGCGGTCGAAGGGCTGGAGGTGGATCCCGAAGCGATGAGAGCCAATCTGGCGCGCAGCCGGGCCGAGATCGTGGCCGAGCCGCTGTACGTCGTCCTCGCCTGCCACGGCCACCCTGCCGCATACGATTACAGCAGGTCCCTGGTCAAGCGGTTCAGATCGGAGGGCGTCCCCGTGCTCGAGCTCCTGCGACAGGACCCGGCCGCGGGGATCTTCCTCGGAAAGCTCACGGACAGCCAGAAGCGGGTGCTGGAGGACCCGGCCTCCTACCTGGGGGACGCCGTGGCGCGGACGGAGACCGCATGCCGGCACTGGGGGGCCGTGATAGACACGCTGGAAAAGGAGATAGGCGGGTAGATGCCCGGGCCCGACGAGCCCCGCGGCGCAGTCGGCGCCGGTCTCCTCCGCGGTCGCTCGGGACCGCGCCGCTCCGCGGATCGGCCCGCGCTCGTTGCCCGCCGCGTTCGCGGGTGGTATCGTGTTATGTGTGAGCCGCGCGGGCCTTTCCCGAAAAATGGCGGGCGATACACCCGGAGCCGCCGGGAGCGCCGCCTCGGCGGCGGGCCCTGGGTCTCTTGGACCGCGCGGGCCGCGGCTTCGAAACGGGGGCCCGATGAGAGGTGATGGAATCGTGGAGCCCGGCGTCCTGTACCTTGTGGCCACGCCCATAGGAAACATGGAGGACATCACACTGAGGGCGATCCGCGTGCTCGGCGAGGTGGACGTTATCGCCGCCGAGGACACCAGGCGCACCCGGAAGCTGCTGTCCAGGCACGGCGTCGAAAAAGAGCTCACCTCCTACCACGAGCACAACGAGAGGTCGAAGGCGGCCACCTTGGTGGGCGCCCTGAAAAGTGGAAGATCCGTGGCCATCGTAAGCGACGCCGGCACTCCGGGCATCTCCGACCCGGCCTATCGCCTGGTCTCCCTGGCTATCTCGGAGGGGCTGGACGTGGTGCCCCTGCCGGGCGCGAGCTCCGTGCTCGCGGCGCTTACGGCCTCGGGGCTGCCGACGGACAGATTCGTATTCGAGGGCTTCCTTCCCATGAAGAAGGGCCCCAGGACGGCCAGGCTGCGGGACCTTTCCTCCGAGGCCAGGACCACCGTGTTCTTCGAGTCGCCTCACAGGGTGGTGAGACTTCTCGGCGAGATACGAGATCTCTGGGGGGACAGAAAGGTCGCGGTGGCGAGAGAGCTTACGAAGATCTACGAGGAAGTGCTGAGGGGCGGCGCTACGGAGGTGCTGGAGACCCTAGAGGCCAGGAAGAGCCTGAAGGGAGAGTTCGTGGTGGTGGTCGAGGGTCTCGGACGCAGGGCGCGCTCGGCGGGCGGAACCGGGAGCGGCTGATCGCGCCGGGATCGGAGGTAACTTGAGCGGGAAGGCATTCAAGACAGGCATGAGGAGCGTTCTGAATCCGCTGGTGGACGTGCTCGCCGCCCTGGGGGTGACGCCCGGGTCGATAACGGTCGCGGGGCTTGTCTTGAGCGCGGTTGCGGGCCTGGTCCTCGCGGCCGGATCCTTCCTGGCGGGTGGAATAATCCTCTTGCCGGCCGGTCTCTGCGACGTGCTGGACGGCATGGTCGCCAGGGTCTCCGGGAAGGGCGACAGGTTCGGCGCCGTGGCGGACTCCTGTGCCGACAGGTACGCCGAGTCCCTTGTGCTGGGAGGCCTGCTCTATTACTACGGAGCGGGAGAAGGGGCCGGGGTCTCCGGGCCTGCGCTGTCGGCCTATCTCGTTTTCGCCGCGCTGGTCGGCTCGTACATGGTCAGCTACGTCCGCGCGCGTGCGGAGGGCGCGGGCCTCACGTGCGACGTGGGTCTCATGGAGCGCCCCGAGCGCCTGACTGTGCTAGTCGTTGGAGCCTTGCTGGGCCCAACCGTGATGACAGTGCTTCTATGGCCGCTCGCGATCCTGGCAAACGCGACGGCGCTCCATCGCCTGGTCGCCGTAAGACGCCAGGTGAAGGGACGCGGTGAGGCTTCCGGGGCTGAGAGCAAAGAACCCGGGGCCGGGTCCCCGAAGTCCGGCCCATCCTACAGCCCCGGTTTTGCGCCGGGCGGTAGGCCGCCGGCGAGGCAGGTCGAGCACAAGGGGCTCTTCGTCACCCTGGAAGGGGTCGAAGGGTCCGGAAAGACGACCCAGGCGTCCAGGGTCGCCGAGGCGCTGGCGGCGAGGGGGCGCGACGTAGTGACGACCCGGGAGCCGGGCGGCACGGAAACGGGAGAAGCCATCAGGAAGCTGCTACTGGACTCCGAGGACGGCTCGGTCGGCCGGGAGACGGAGCTCATGCTGTACATGGCGGCGAGATCGCAGCACGTCGAAGACGTAATATGGCCGGCCCTCGAATCGGGGCGGCTCGTCCTGTGCGACAGGTTCTCGGATGCCACCGTAGCCTACCAAGCGGGTGGGCGCGGAGTGCCTGAGGAGACGGTGCGCGCGGTCAACGCCGTCGCGACCGGAGGTCTGGAGCCCGATCTCACGGTGCTTCTCGATCTGCCGGAGGAGGAGGGCATAGGCCGCCTGGAGGGCCGCGGCGGAGGGCCCGATCGCATGGAGAGAGAGTCGGGGTCTTTCCACAAGTCCGTAAGGGAGGCCTACCTGGAGATAGCGCGGCGCGAGCCGCGAAGGGTCAAGGTCGTGGACGCGACGCTCTCGGAGGACAGGATAACGGAGGAAGTGGTGTCCATGATAGAGGAGACCGCGGGGAGGCGGTCATGAGTCCCCCGCGTAGATTGATGCGTTACGTCCTTCCGGTCGCGATCGCCGCGGCGGCGGGTGTTGCTGTGGGGGCTTCCAGCCGGTCCGACAGTACCGGCGCTTCGGGCGACGTATACAGGCAGATAGACAGATTCGTCGGAGTTCTCCAGCAGATAAGAAACTATTACGTGGACGAAACCGACGACGAGGGCCTCATGAAGGCGGCCTTGAAACGGATGCTGGCTGACCTGGACCCCAACACACTCTACCTGGACAGCGCCAGGCTCCGGGACCTTCAGGTGGGAACGACCGGGAAGTACACAGGTGTGGGCATCGAGATATCCACGCGCCGGGGCTACCCGATAGTGATCTCACCCATGGAGGGGACGCCCGCGAGCAGGGCGGGGGTGCGGGCCGGGGACCTCATAACGAAGATCGATGGAAAGGACGCCTACGGCATTCTTCTCGAGGAGGCCTCCAGCGCGCTGAAGGGGCCGGCCGGAACCTCGGTCACGCTCACGATGAGGCGTGAGGGAGAGCCGGACCCGCTGGTCTTCGAGGTTACGAGGGAGCTTATACATATCCCCAGCATTTCGGCCTGCGGAAAGATAGCGGACGACATAGGCTACGTGCGCGTCGCCAGGTGCGCGGCCGGGACGGCGGCGGAGCTCGACTCCTGCCTGGACGAGCTGGAGTCGGAGGGAATAAGCGGGCTCATAATCGACCTGAGGAGAAACCCCGGAGGTCTGCTTCTCGAGGCCGTCAAGATCTGCGAGCAGTTCCTGCCCGAGGGGAAGATGATCGTCTTTACCCGGGGAAGGAGGGCGGGCGACAGCGTGGAGTACGTGTCGCGCTCGGCCAGAAGCCGGGCGGAGCTTCCCCTGGCGGTCCTGGTTGACGGCGGCACGGCCAGCGCGGCCGAGATCGTGGCGGGCGCAATTCAGGACTGGGACCTCGGGCTGGTCGTGGGATCGACGACCTTCGGCAAAGGATCGGTTCAGAGGGTTGTGGAGCTGGGGAACAACGACGCGCTGAAGCTGACCACCTCGTACTATTACACGCCCAGCGGAAGGTGCATTCACAGGAGGACCGGCGAGGACGGCGGCGGTCCCGGGGAGGAGTTCGTCACGGCGGCCGGCAGGGTGGTGCTGGGTGGAGGCGGCATCATGCCGGACGTCGTCGCCGCGGACCCGGTGCCTCCGGAGCTTGTGCAGGAGATCGAAAGAAGGAGGCTCTTCTTCAGCTTCGCCGTCCATTATGTCGGACATGATCCCTCGACGACCGGCATGGAGATAACCGACCGGGTCCTCAACCAGTTCAAGGAGTTCATACTCGACGAGGGGATTTCGCTCGACGACGGAGAGTTCGAGTCGGAGAGGGAGCTCCTCTCACTGGGACTGCGCCGGGAGCTGGCACGGCGGCTTGAGGGTGACGAGGCCGCGACCCTTGTCGCGATGGAGGGTGACGCCCAGGCGCGGGCGGCCGCAAGCTATCTCAAGAGGGCGCGGGCGCCCGGCGACCTCTTCGAGCAGCCGCTCGAGGGCGGCGAAGACCAGTAGCGATCCCCCACCGAACGCACAGGAGAGGATAGCGTCGCGTCATGTTCACATCGACCGTCATAGGCGGGCTCGTCTTGGAGAGCCCACTCGTCCTGGCCCCCATGGCGGGCGTCACGGACGGTCCGTTCAGGAGAATGTGCCGCCGCGAGGGCGCGGGCCTGGTCTTCACCGAGATGATCAGCGCCGACGGTCTCGTCCGGGGCAACAAGAGGACTCTCGAGTACCTGGAGATATCCCCCGAAGAGCGCCCCGTCGGGGTGCAGCTTTTCGGCCACGACCCGGCGGTCCTCGCCGACGCGGCCTCCATCGTTTCGGAGGGATGCAGGCCCGAGCTCCTGGACCTCAATTGCGGCTGCCCCGTGCCCAAGGTGGTGAAGAGAAAGGCGGGGTCGGCCCTGCTCCTCGACATTCCCCTGTTGAAGCGGATGGTCGGGGCCATGGTGAGCGCTTCCCGTGTTCCGGTTACGGTGAAGATGAGAAGCGGATGGAGACCCGGGGAGGACCTCGCGCCGGCGGCGGCGCTGGCTGCGCAGGAGGCGGGCGCGTGCGCGGTGACGATTCACGCGAGGCCCCGCTCGGGCGGGTTCTCGGCCGCGCCCGACTGGCGCCTTATCAGATATCTCAAGGAGACCCTGGCGGTGCCCGTGATAGGCAACGGCGGCGCGGACAGGCCGGAGGATGCGGCGGCCATGATGAAGGAGACCGGGTGCGACGCCGTCATGATCGGGCGCGCGGCAATGGGCAATCCGTGGATATTCTCGAGGGCGGCGGCGATCCTCTCCGAGGGGCGGAGGAGACCTCAGCCGGGGCCTTCGGAGAGGCTGGAGGCATTCCTGCGCCACGCCGGGGAGCTCGCCGGGGTCGCCGGCGAGAGGCGCGCGGTGAAGCAGATGAGGAAGCAGGCCGCGTGGTACAGCAAGGGGCTTTCCGGAAGCGCGCCTTTCAGAAGAGAGGTCAATGAATGCACCACCTTGGCGGGGCTGCGCGACGCCGTGTTCACCGCGTTGAGGGAGGCGCCGGAGAGCCGGATGGGAGATATCGCGGGTGAATTCGGAAGTGCTTAAGGAGCTCCTCGACGCCGTTCGCAGGGGAGCGATTTCGGTCGAGGATGCTTACGAGAGGCTCAAGGTCCTTCCCTACGAGAACATGGGTTTCGCGGCGGTGGACCATCACAGGGCGCTCAGGTGTGGTTTTCCGGAGGTCATCTTCTGCGAGGGCAAGGACCCCGGGCACATTCTCAAGATAGCGGAGTCGATTCTCGCTTCCGGAAGCAGCTTGCTTGCGACGCGGGTGGGGCCGGAGGCCGCGGCGCTTCTCATGGACGGGCTTTCGGGCGCGGAGCACAACGCCACGGGCAGGACCGTGTATCATCCGGGGGCGCGCGCTCCTGAGCGCGTGGGCTGCGTGCTGGTGATAAGCGCCGGGACCTCGGATCTGCCGGTGGCCGAGGAGGCCGTGGTGACCGCCGAGGCCACGGGCAGCAGGGCCGAGAGGGTCTATGACGTGGGGGTCGCGGGAATCCACAGGGTACTGGACCATGCGGAAAAGCTCCGCGAGGCGAGAGCTATCGTGGTCGTGGCGGGAATGGAAGGGGCGCTGGCGAGCGTGGTCGGCGGGCTCGTCGACAAGCCCGTCGTCGCGGTGCCGACAAGCGTCGGCTACGGGTCGAGTTTCGGTGGGCTCGCGCCTCTCCTGGGCATGCTGAATAGCTGCGCGGCGGGCGTGGTGGTGGTCAACATAGACAACGGTTTCGGGGCGGGCTACGCGGCCGGCCTGATAAACAGGGCCGGTCTCTCCGAGACAGGCGGTGGGGTGTAGACATGGGACGGACTCCGGGACGTGTGGCCTACCTCGATCCCGTGTGCGGAATAAGCGGGGACATGTTCGTCGCCTGCTTTCTCGACGCGGGCCTGGACATAGAGGTTTTGCGGGAGGGTCTCACCCGGCTGGGCCTCGCGGGTTATGAGATATCGAGCACGAAAGTGAAGAAGAGCTCGATAGCGGCCACGAGGTTCTCGGTGGACGTGCAGGACCCCCAGCGCGAGCACAGGAACCTGCGCGTGATCGTCGAGATGATAGAGCGGAGCGGCCTCCCGCGCGCGGTGAAGGACTCCGCCGTCAAGACTTTCAAGGTGCTCGCGCAGGCCGAAGGGGAGGTGCACGGCATCGCCCCGGACAGGGTGACCTTTCACGAGGTCGGAGCCGTCGATTCGATAGTGGACATAGTGGCGGCTGCGATAGCCATGGACGAGATGCGCGTCGATTCGCTTCTGGTCGGCCCGCTGCCCGCGGGCCACGGATCGGTGGGCACCGCGCACGGACGCCTTCCAGTTCCAGCTCCCGCGACGGCGAAGCTCCTGAAAGGCTTCGATTTGATCATTGCGGACATGGAAGGAGAGCTCGTCACTCCCACGGGCGCCGCGATCGCCAAGGCGCACGGCGTTCCCCACAGAGGCCGGGCCCCGGCGATGAGGCTCGATGCGGTGGGAAACGGCGCCGGCGCGCGGGACTACGAGGGCACTCCCAATATCGCGCGCATATTCCTCGGCGAGGCCCGCGACGAGGCGGGGGCGATGAGGCCGGTGGACGTCATCGAGACCACGGTTGACGACGCGAGCCCGCAGGTCATGGGCTACTTGGTGGGAAAGCTGCTGCACGCCGGCGCGTACGACGCGTTCCTGACGCCGGTGATAATGAAGAAGAGCCGGCCCGGCGTGCTCCTTACCGTCCTCGCGGCCCCGGGGGACTCGGAGCGCCTGGTCGAGCTTGTGTTCAGCGAGACCCCCACGCTCGGCGTGCGCGTTTCCAAGCAGGTCAGATATGAGCTGGAGAGGAGATTCGAGAAGGTCTCCACCCGGTTCGGCCAGGTCCCGGTCAAAGTATCCGTGGATGCCCATGGGCGCTCACGAGGCGCACCCGAGTACGAGGCGTGCGCCATGATTGCGTCGGAGCAAGGGGTTCCGCTGGGCGAGGTCTGGGAAGAAGCGCGATCGGCGTGGGAGAGGTCTCAGGCGCGATGACAAAGCTGAGATGATAGAGCTAAAAGGCGTGAGCCACAAGTTCGCCGGGCCCTCCGGAGAACGTGTGGTTCTGGAAGATGTCGATCTGACGCTCGAGAGAGGCGAGTCCGTCGCCCTGATGGGGGCGAACGGCTCGGGCAAGAGCACCCTCTGCCGCTGCTTGAACGGGTTGCTCCTTCCGGCTCGGGGCACGGTCTCCGTGGATGGGCTGCCCACCGACTCCGCCGGCGCGGCCCCGGAGATAAGACGGCGGGTGGGGATGATCTTCCAGGACCCTTCCCAGCAGCTTGTAACCTGGTCGGTCGAGGAGGAGATCGCTTTCGGGCCGGCGAACCTGGGGAGAGGGCCCCGGGAGGTCGGGGCCGCGGTCGAGGCCGCACTTCGGGAATGGGCGCTGCATGAGCTGCGGGCAAGACACCCTCAGAGCCTTTCGGGCGGGCAGATGGCGGCCCTTGCGGTTGCCTCGGTCCTCGCCATGAACCCCAGCTACCTTGTCGTGGACGAGCCCAGCTCCATGCTCGACCGGCCGGGGCGGCTGGGGCTTCGCCGGGCTATAGATCATGTGCGCACATCCGGCGAGGTGGGCGTTCTCTGGGTCACGCAGTTTCCCGAGGAGGCGGCGTGGTTCGACAGGCTGGTAATCATGAGCGGCGGCCGGATCGTCGCGGACGGCGATCCCGGGGAGCTGCTCGTCCGAGCCGCCCCCCTCGCCGCCTGGGGGCTGACTGTCCCGCCCGCGGCCTGTCTCTCACGAAAGCTGATGGAGCTCGGAGTGCCCGTGGGACGGACCCACGTCGGAATGAAGGAGCTGATCGAAGATCTCGATTCCCTCGGTGTCCGGCCGCCGCGACCGGCGCACGAGGAGGATGCCGCGCGCCGGCACTCCCCACCGATTCTTTGCCTCGAGGATGTGGGTTTCAGGTACGGGGAGGACGAGGCCGGTGTGGAGGGCATCTCCTTGAGCTTGAGGCCGGGGGAGGGTATGGGCCTTGTGGGGCCGTCGGGGTCCGGCAAGAGCACGGTCGCCTTTCTGGCGTGCGGGGCTCTGGAGCCCTCGTCCGGGTCCGTTGAGCCCCCGTCTCCGGAGCGGGGATTCGGTCTTGCGTCGCAGTTTCCGGAGGAGCAGTTCTGCGTTACGACCGTCGAAGGCGAGACCGCGCTTGGGCTGCGCGGCCGGGGTTGGGGCCCAGCCAAGGCCCGGCTGCGGGCTTACGAGTGCCTGGCGGCCTTGGGGCTCGACCCGGAAGATATGGGATCCCGCTCGCCGCTCGGCTTGAGCGAAGGGGAGAAGAGAAAGGTCGCCCTGGCCTCGGCCCTCGCCGCCGAGGGCTCGGTCCTTGTGCTGGACGAGCCGACACTTGGGCTGGACGGCCCTTCGACTGAGAAGGCCCTCGAAGCCGTCATAGGCCACATCGAGAGAGGCGGCGCGGCCCTGATCGCCTCCCACAGCGGAGATTTTCTCTTCCGGACGGCCTCGAGCCTTGCGCTTTTGCGCGGAGGGCGCTACCGTGGGCCCATGAGGTGGCTCGATGTCCTGACGCGAATCGAGACGTACGAAGAGTTGCCGGAGGGCCAGCTTCCTCAGCTTGCCCGATGGAGCCGTGCCGCTCCTCCAAGGGACGATCTCAGATCGTCCGCCGCCGTGATCGAATGGTACGCGCGGCGTCTGACGGGGTCATTTGGCCCTTCTTCCGGCCCCTCCGGAGGCGGTTCGAATACGGCGCCTATCGGCCTCAGAAGCCGCTCCAACGCTGGAAAATGCGCTTGACAGTTCAACCCTCGCCGTGCTAGAATGTTAGCGGATCGGGTCGGTGTGGGCACGTACCCCGAACGAAGTGAAGCTTGTACAGGTGTCTCTTCGTCCTGGCGGTCTTCAGCCCCCACTTCAGACTTCGGATCCGCGCGACAGGTTAGCGACGTATGCCCGGAAGGAGGTGACGGGATAGGTACGAAGACCGATTAAAGCATGGAAAGGAGGGATGCCGCTAGACGAGTGCTTTTCATGTGACCAGCCCCGGACGGTCACGAGGTATATCTCAAGTAGTCCGGTTGCTTTGGAGGCGCAGTCCTCCGCGCGTCTCCGCAGTTCATGCAGCTTCAGCATTTTTGCGACGATGGAGGTAAGACAAGATGAAGAAATTGTTGTTTCTAATGGTTGGCCTCTGCATTATCGCCGGTCCGGTAACCGCGAAGGTCGGTCACGAGCACCAGGTGATGATGATCGAGGACAGCCAGGGCTTGTTCGGCGACATCTCGAATAAGGGATTGTTCGGCGTCGCGCAGGCCGGGACGACGTGGATCGGCTGGTCACCGACGGGCGCAGGGCCTTACAGCATCGGTGCTCCCGGTTACTGGGACTTCGATGATCGCGGCACGCTCCCATGCCCCGTCGATGATTTCACCGAGACGAGCCCGGTCTACATCAAGAACGGCGCGTACGCCCAGTATTGGACGTCCGAAGACGTGTTCGCCCAGACCGGCATCTACTGGCACGCCGACGACTTCACGAGCGTGCCCGGCGCCGGCCCCATCACGGGCACCTACTCCGCGTGGTGCGGCGTCATAACCGGCCCCGGCATACAGTGCTTCACGGACGCTCCCGGCTACGGCCACAACTGGAACCAGTGGCTGTGCAAGAGCCTGACGCTGTCCGCGGCGCCGGGCCTGAGCTACAACTACAGGAACGATACCGAGCCCGGATTCGATTACACCTACCTGTTCATCGATTCCGAGTTCCCGGATAGCTGCGGCTGGGTCGGCGACAACGCCGACACGCTGAGGTGCTACGACGGCACTTCCAGCGGCGCCGAGGCCATCGACCTGGCGGCTTGGGCAGACGGAAGCGAGTGCGACGAGACCCCGTTCGCCGCAGACTACTCCAACGATTCGGTCAAGGTCTGCTTCATGGTCCTCAGCGACGGCGGTTGGGACGATCAGGACGGATCGTATAACACCGCCGACGGCGCGTTCGTCGTGGACGACATCGTTCTGGACGGCAACACCACCGACTTCGAGACAGGTACGCTCGAGGGCTGGGAGACATGCGGCGGCTGGTCGCCCGGCGACTGGGCGGCTGTAAGGGATCGCAGCGACTTCATCAACAACGATCCCTGCGGCTTCGACAACTGCACCATGTCCGGCTGCGTGCTGGCGTTCTACAACTCGCTGATCCCGGGCCAGTACGGAAACGGCGGTCACTACGCGGGTTCGTTCTTCAAGAGGGCCTGGTCTCCGCCCATCGACATGACCTCTTATCCTACCAGGGGTTACATGATCACGTCGGAGAGGTACGTGGACCTGCCGATCTCGAACTGGATCTTCTACAGGTACTATGCACGGTACTGGCAGGATCCGGACTGCCTGGCGGGCCAGGTTTCGCCCGCCACCAGTGACAACTACGTGTACTATGCGGACCCGCCCGCGTGCGACCAGCGCACCTGGGGCTTCAGCCAGTTCGTTCCCACCGACGCCGACAGCGTGCAGATTGCCCTGGCAGCGTGGGCCGGCTGCGAAGTCTGGGGTCAGCCTTGTACGAACGGTAACGAGTCGCCGATATTCGACGACGTCAAGCTGGGTATCTTCGACCTTACAGCGCCTCAGGCATCGCTCAGGGCCGTCGACAACTACTGCGACGCCTTCCCGTACGATGACGCGCTGGCCCCCGGCAACACGGCGTTGATAGACGCGGCTAACAACAAGAGCCAGGAGGGCTACTTCCTCCGCCTGGCCGACTCCCTGGTCATCTCGCTCACGGCGCCGAACGCGCAGGCCGAGCTGTGCTTCAGGATCGAGCCCGGCCCCGGCACCAACCTGGGCGATCCGTTCTTCGCTTCGGACTACGTCAACCCGGGCGGATGGACGGCTTGCGAGCTTTCGACGGGCGACGAGACTGAGGGCTTCTTCTGCACCCGTATGGACACGGCGCTTGCCGCCGGTGACGGCGACACGGCCAGCTCCTACGAGTTCCAGACCGTCTTCAAGGGGTATTACGCCTCCTTGATCCACGAGGCGGATCCTCTGTACGCGGGCGAGGGCGAGGAGATCTTCCCGGACAGCCTCTTCACTCCGGGCACGAAGATCTACTACGCCATCAGGACGAAGTTCGTGGGCGACCCCAATGAGTCTTGGCTGCCGTTCGCGGCCGATCTCGGCAACGACGTCACCACGGCGTTCGAGGTTGAGGTCCTTCCCGACCTGTGCAAGGACCCTGTCGCCTGCCTGCTGTACGTCGACTACTACAACAGGGGCGCGCAGGTTCCGATCGAGGACGCCCTGACGCGCCTGGGCCGCACCTGGGATAGGTTCGACCTCAGGGCGGAGTCCAGCCACCAGGGGAACGGAATCGGCAACAGGCTGCTCGGTCCCGGCAGGTATCTGCTCGACAGAGCACCGATCGGCCCGTCGCTTGCCCACCTCGCCCAGTACGGCGTGATGATGGTCAACAGCGGCCACTTCTCAGCCGGCACGTGCTTCAGCGACGGTGGCAAGGGCACGCCGGACGATCCGACGAACGACGTGACGTTCATGGACAACTGGATCTCCGAGGGCCCGGCCAAGGGTCTGTGGCTCAGCGGCGACGGCATTGCCAGCGACTTCGGCACGGCGGCCGGTACTGTGAAGCCGGCGTTCCTGGCCAACGAGCTGGCGACGCAGCTTGTCGCCTCGAGCTACCGCATCTGGTCGGGTCACCCGATCGACGAGGAATGCACGGGCATCAAGCTGCGCGACGGCGAGATGAAGGTCGTCAACACCTACTCGGTGCTCGACTCCATCTGCCTGCGCGGCAGCGGCTGCCCCGACAGGTATGACTTCGACGTGATCGAGGAAGTCGACGGCGCGACCGGCAACGAGTTCGTGTCCGCGATGTACGACCTGAGCGGCGGCTACGCCAGCGTCGACCACATCTTCACGGCTCCGAACGCACCGTTCGACACCGTGCGGACCAAGATCGACGGCTTCAGCCTGCACGCGCTGAACGACTGTCCGGACTGCGACGGCGGTACCAGCAACACGGGTATCGCCCTGTGGGTCCGCGACGTTCTGGGTGGCAACGACGTCAACGGTTACTTCTACGACACCGCGAACCAGCTGCAGTACTGCCCGCCGTTTGGCCCCGAGGATCCGACGATCGGGCTGCCTCGCGGCGGCAGGACCTACAGCAACGCTCTGTTCCAGAACTATCCGAACCCGTTCCGCGGCGGCGCCGGAACCACCATCCACTACTCGGTCGCCAAGACCGGCAAGGTCGAGGTCAGGATATTCGACGTTGCTGGTCGTTTGGTGAACACGATCGTGGACCAGGCGGACCTCGGCGACAACTTCGTCGTCTGGGACGGCAAGGGTAAGAGCGGTCGTAGCGTGCCGAGCGGCGTCTACTTCTACCAGATCAACACCGGCGAGTTCAAGGCTCACAAGAAGATGCTTCTCGTGAACTAGGACAGCCTGCTTGATCCGGGCGAAGTAATCGCCCAAGAGCTTGAGGGGTCGGAGCTTAGAAGCTCCGGCCCCTCTGCTTTCCGCCCCAGCCCGCCGGGGAAATGGGTTGACAGTCCTTCTCCGCATCTGCTAACTTGAATATGGGCGTGGCCAGCTTGCCTGCCGCGCCTCAGACCGCGCCACAATCCGCCCTGTGGCACGTCGCCGCTACGCGGGCCGGCTAAGGTGTGGCGGGCCGCGCAGGGGGCGCGACAGCTTCCAGGAGATTCTCCCGACGGAGCCAGAACGATCGAGGCTTTTCCGTAGGCCTCGCCGGCCCCCGATATTGAGGCCCATGGCGGGGGTTCGGGGACCACGGCATACTTCAGAGAGGTGCAGCGCCATATGAAGATCAGGGCACTTGTTTCCGCTTCCGGCCTTTTGCTTTTGCTGCTCGCCACGACCGGGGTCAAGGGATGCCGGGAAGAGACGGCCAGGACGTTCAACCCGAACAGGGCCCCCGACACCTATCTGACGTCCGCTCCGGTGGAGAGCACGTCCGCCAGTTACCTATATCATATGTTCTGGAACGGCACCGATCCGGACGGCGAGGTCGTCGGGTTCTACATAGCGGTGACCGACTCGAACATAGAGCCTCACCCGGACAGCCTGACCTGGACCACGCGCACCGACACCAACATCGCCTTCAAGGTCGCCGGCACGACACAGACACTGTCGCACCGCTTCTACGTGACGGCCGTGGACAACGAAGGGAGGGAGGATCCTACCCCCGCCTGGGTCTTCTTCGAGGCCTTCGACCGCTTCTTCCCCGAGCCCGTTTTCGTCGAGGCCTTCGCCACGGAGTACAGGAAGGACGGGACCGTCAATCTGTTCGCCATGTCGGACGAGAACTCCCAAGATGGGATCAGGGATACCATACCCATCGTCGATCCGCTCGGGTCCGACTCAGTGGTCGTCTACTTCCGCTGGACGGGTATCGACCGGGATAGGTTCGGCTCGGTGACGGGTTACAGGTACCGGATCTCGGGCGATCCGGGGTACACAGACGTCATGGGCGTGGACACGATGAGCGCGAGCTACAAGAATCTGCCCAGCGGGCCCCAGGCATTTGCCGTGGCGGCCCTCGACGACGCCGGGGCCCAGACCGATCCCGACAGCGTCAGGGTGTTCGTGAGCAATTTCGACCCCACGACCCGTTTCGCCGATACGTTCATCGAGAGGAGGCCTACCGGCGAGGGCACACTTAGGATTGTGCAAGGCAGGGGCGACACCGTCGCGATAGGCTCCACGCTCGAGTTCACGGTCTTCGGTTCGGATCGGGACGGCGACGACAGCAAGATCCAGTACTCCTACAACCTCGTTTCGAGGAAGGCCTGCGGGGGGGGGAGCGTTCCGCCCTTCTCCTTCTTCGATGAACGGAATACGGGTCCGGTTTACAACTACCAGATCACTCTTTCCAAGGACCCGACAGAGAGCGGCCGCCTCAGGGCCAGGGCACGGACCAAGGACGAGCACGACAGGATAAACGGCAACGCCGCCGAGTTCCTGTTCTACTCCAACCTTCCGCCCACCGTATCTCTCGGTGACATACATCTGAACGACGTCACCATGCTTTCGCCTTCGGTCGTCGCGCCCGGGGGCGCGATATCCGTGGTGATCGAGGGGGCCCGGGACCCCGACGCCGGCAACGGCACGGGCGAGCTGGAAGCGAAGGTGTCGTTGACCAGGGCGGGCTTCGCCGTCGCGACGGAGTGGGAGGTTCTGCCGGCGACGCTTGTGCTTTCGGGAATCGGCGGATCCGGCAGCTACACCATACAGGTGCAGATAAGAGACGAGGGTTGCCGGGTATTGACAATACGGAAGACCATCGAGGTGATACTTTGATCGCGAACCCCCAGCGCGAGGCCTGTTGGCAATCTGTTTGGTGGGAGTAAGGGCCCGCCGGCATGGAGGTGTGACGAGATGAGAAGACTAGCTCTGCTGGGCATGACAGCCGCCGCCGTGGGAGCGCTCTCAGTGGGCGGCCTTACCGGATGCGGCGAGGACAAAGGCTCCTTGATGCCGAACCTGCTCCCCGGCGTCGAGCTTACGGCCACGCCGCCGGCCGGCGACACCACGAGCTACGACATAGAGTTTCATTGGACCGGATGGGACGACGACGGGGAGGTGGACTACTTCGAGTACATAATCGACCCGCCGCTGGAGGTCATCCTGGATCCCACCGGTTTCGTCGACACGCTTACCTGGGAGACCACCGATGGGTACTCCGGCAAGTTCACGTTCTTCGCTCCGGATTACGACACGACCACCATAGACGAGCCGGACAGGGACTTCAGGAACCCGCAGATCGGCCTCGGATACCATATTTTTGCGATAAGGGCCGTCGACGACATGGGCGCCCGGTCGGTCATCAACGACAGCTCGTGGGTCGCGTTCACGGCGGCCACACTATGTCCCAAGACCAGGATGAAGTCGCCGCCGCCGGTCGCCGCCGAGGGCAGCTACAGCGTGGGCCAGGAGGCCGGCCTCCGCGTGACTTTCCGGTGGGAGGGCTCCGACCCCGACGGGATCCTCAGCGACAGGCCCGTATATTATATGTACAAGCTGTCGGACGTGGGGAATCCAGGAGACCTGTGGCGCGAGATAGACGACCGGGTGCTCGCGGATACCACCACGTCGTGGGTCACCCTCGATCCCGGCGTGACGCAGGTGACGCTCGAGCTGGATAACGGCCACAACTTCGGGTTCGCCGTAAGGGGGGTCGACGAGGCCGGAGCCGTGGAGCCGCTGCTCGTGTTGAACAGGAACCTGCTGTGGCTGGTCGCGAGGGACAAGGCCTCGTTCCCGGCGCTCACCGTCTCGTCGTCGGCCTTCGGCGCGAACGAGTGGAGGGGCTGGTACATAGACATCGAGGAGTACGAGGTCCCTCTGGGGAGCATGTTCGAGTTCTCCATTTCGGCCAACGCGGACTGGTACGGAGGCCTTATAACCGGCTACTCGTACGGCTGGAACCTAACGGACCCGAACACCACGGCCACGGACCCGTCGGGCGACGGCGCATGGACGCCGTGGAGCACGTCGACCACGACGATACAGGCGAAATTCGACGAGGCGCAGGACCAATTCCTATATGTAAGGTGCAAGGACGACGGCAGCGGCATGACCCTGGCCACCATCAAGTTCAACGTGGTTACTCTCGATCCGGACAAGGAGCTCGGCTATATCGACGACTGGCGCATGTACCTTCCCCAGCAGTATCCCAAGGACTTCTTCGACGATCCGAACTGGCAGTTGATGCTGCGCGGTTACGACTACGGAAGGGGCTGGGACGATCTGGTCTGGGACGAGTGGGACGCCCCGTGGGGCGAGGAGATGCCGCCGCTTCAATTCCTGTCGCAGTTCGAGACGCTGGTGTGGTCGATAAACGACAACCGGTCGCTTGGGTCGTCTCAGAAGTCGGCGTGGTACATAATGAGCCGGCTCAACACCATGAACGTGCTGGCCGTTTATCTGGGCAGCGAGGCTGCGACCGGGCAAAAGGGCAAGGTGTGGGCGTTCGGAAGGGGCATGGTGGAGAGCTCGGTGCTGCCGCACAGCGGTACGGCGTGCGAGTATCCTTTCGCGGTGAACGTGGACGCCCGGCTCGACGGCTGCGCCATACGTCCCCGTGATTTCGCCTACGACTTCCTTCACATAAGGGGGCAGTTCGACAAGAACGAAGACCAGCCCTCCGGAGCGAGAGTGGACCTGTACACGGATCCTATCTCGGACAGGTTGGCATACGCATACCTGGACGACAATGGTCCGGCCATAGCGGATACCTCTTACCATTGGCATCCGGCGGTAGATCCCACTCCGTATCGCAACCTGCCGCAGAGGATAAACGCGGACCTCAGGAAGCCTTTCGGGCGCACGATGCTCAACTTCGAGGTGCTGGAGCACCCGAAGCCCGACGCGCCCAGCCAGGTTCTGTTCTTCGATCCCTGGTTCCAGCGCGAGACGGGCTTGGTGCCTCTGTACAAGTTCAAGGCTTTAAGATCGGCCAGCAAGGCGGACGGCCTTTACTGCGGGTTCAGGTACATAACCAGGGGGCCGACGGATCACGGCGAGATTGTGTATTTCTTCTTCCCGATGTATCCTATGGACAACGACGATTCCCGGCAGACTGCAAAGGCGGTCCTGACGGATATGTTCGGGCTTCCTGACCCGGACGCCGTAGGAAGCGCGGCCGGGAGCTCGCCGAGATAGAGAACGGACACATGACGGCGGCGGGTCCGGGGCCTCTGCCCGCCGCCCGATCGGCTTGTTGCCGGTGAGATCAGAACAGTTGGGATGATGGTTGGAGAGGTCGAGGGAGTAGCTGGATGAGAACAAGGAACGTCGTCCTCCTAGCGTTCGCGTTTATCTTGACCCTTTCGGTTCGCCCCGGGCATTCCTCGTTCGCGGGCGTTCCGCCTGCGTGCGAATCGCCCAGTACAATCGGGCTGGACCCGAGGTTGCCCTGCACCATCCCCGTAGAGGTAGAGGTCGGCGACGGGCGAGTGACTCTGAGATGGAACGCCGCCCAGGTGGAGAGCATCCTCGGAAGTGATTTCGGGGGCTACAGGATCTGGCGGTGGCGTGTACCGCAAGGCTACAACCAGCGCGACCCCGTCGACCCGAACGTCCTGTTGCCCGATACGAGTTCCTATGCCCTGATTCAGGTCTTGGCCAGGAGGGATACGACGGCACAGTTCTTTCCGTTCTCGTTCGAGGAGCGGGGGGACGGCTGGGAGTTCAGCGACCCCGGCGACCTGTTCACATTCGAGAAGACCGGTTCACTGTTCATCGGGCCCGGCGGCGTCCAGGACTCGGTCTTCTTCTTCACCACGGTTCCTCGCGAGGAGGCGGGGCCCATCAACGGCTTCCCTTACTACTATGCGGTGACCTACTTCGGCCAGATCGTGGACACGGTGTTCACTACGCCTGGCGACACAGCCTACATCACCGCCGGACTGAGCGCCAAGACGCCGGACCCTCTGACCGGCTTCACCTTCCCCGTGTTTCCGGGCGGACCTCCCAAGGAGAACCTCGGCGAGGTGATGGTGATCCCGAGCCCTTACTCCGATTACGCCGCCTGGGAGTTCTTCGGGCGAAGGAAGATCCAGTTCGTCAACCTCCCGGACAGGTCCAAGGTCGACATCTACACGGCGGCCGGCGATTTTGTCAAAAGCCTGAGACTGGACGCCGGCACCCGGGGAACGGGTGAAGTGAACACGCTCGACTGGGACCTTCGCTCCGGAGCCGGAGAGGAAGTCACGGCCGGGATCTACATCTACAGAGTGGAGAGCCCCGACGGCCGGGATGCCATGGGCCGCTTCGTCATCATAAGGTGACGCTTCCGCGGCATAGAAGACCAGGTTATCTCACGGCATCCCGGACCCGGGATGCCGTGTCCTCTTGGTACGCCCGGCATGGCGCAGCGCCGGGACCGGCGCCGTCAACCGGCCCGCCGGGCGCGGGGCGGTGACCCGCACATTGGAGTCTCGATTGGCTGTTGGCTCAACACCGAACGGCGGTCCCCCCGTGGAAGCTCAGCCGGTCCGTGCCACGCGGCGACCCAAGATGAAGGCGAGGACTCTCCTGCCGGCGCTGCTTGTGGCTGCCTTGATCCTGGAAGCCCAAGCCCCCTTGTTGATCCCGGCCTTTCGAGCGCAGGCCCGCGTGCTGACCGTCGACGCCGCCGGGGACGGGGATCATACGCGGATACAGGATGCCGTCGACGCGGCCGTCACCGGCGACACCGTGTCGGTCCTCCCGGGGCGATACGTCGAGACGGTGGAGATGAGTTTCGATATCCATCTCATAAGCGCGGCGGGCCCGGCGCATACCATAATCGACGGCGCGGGCGCCGGGCCCGTGATCAGTTGCTTGGGCCTGTCCCCGAACTCGTCGATACAGGGCTTCACCGTGACGGGCGGGGTGGCGAGGGCCCCCGTGGCGGGCGGGGGGATATACGTTGCCTTCGAGGCCTCGCCCCTCATAAGAGGCAACATAGTGACCGGGAACAGGTCCGTCGCGTCGGGGCTTGCCCACTCGTCCTTCCGGACTCCCCCTTTTCGGGCGGCGCCCCTGCTGTGCGATCCGGTGCCGGGCGACGGAGGGGGGATGTACGTTTACTTCAATTGCGCGCCGGCCATCGTGGGCAACGTCATAGCCGACAACGAGGCCAGGGGAAGCGGGGGAGGCATCGCCTTCTGGGATCACGCGGACGCGGTCTGCGAAGGGAACAGGATATACCGCAACAAGGCCGGGCGAAACGGCGGAGGCGTGTTCATAGGCTGTAACGCGATGCCGGCCCTGGAGAGGAACATAATAGCCTGGAACGAGGCGGGCTTGATCTCCGGAGCCGCCGGCTCGGGAGGGGGCGTCTGCATCAAGGGCCTCGAAGCCGACGCGACATTGCGCCGGAACACACTCTACATGAACTCGGCGGCCGGCGGCGCGGGAGGCGTACATTGCGAGGGCCCGTGCAGACCGGTGATAGAGACGAACCTGATCGGAGTCGCCTCGGGCCGAGGCATCCACTGCGATCCCGAAACGGGGGCCACCATAACGTGTAACGTGATATGGGGAGCCGGCGAGGCCGGCTACAGCGAGGCCTGCTTCGTCTCCGCTACGGGGTTCTTCGAGGCGGGCAACCTCATACGCGAGGTCGCGCTTTGTGGGCCCGAGGCCGGCGACTTCCGTCCATGCGACGCGCCGTATCTTCTGACCGAATGCGGGGTCGCCGGCGCAGAGGAAGATCGATGCGACCCCGGCCCTTGCGGCTACGTGAGGGGCAGCTGGGGCCTCATCAAGTCCCTCTACCGCGATCCCTGATCGGCACGGCGCTGAATGCGCCCACCCCGCGGGGCCCTTCCACCCCGGCCGGCCCATATGTCTTGAGATCGCCGGGTATTCCTGATAACATCCCGCCATAAGCCACTTGACACTTCATCAGGGTAGGGTTGTGAGGAGGATCTATTAATGTCAGCAGAAGTAGGAACATCTACAAAGCTCGTGTATTTCTTCGGCGCCGGCAAGGCCGACGGCGAGACCGCAATGAAGGCCCTTCTGGGCGGGAAAGGCGCGAATCTCGCGGAGATGACGAACATAGGCCTGCCCGTTCCTCCGGGCTTCACCATTTCGACGGAGGTCTGTACGCGGTTCTACGAAGTGGGAGGGGAACTGCCCGCGGAGCTCGAGCCTCAGATGAAGGAGGCGCTCAAAAGGATGGAGGAGCTGGTCGGCGCGCGTTTCGGCGACCCGGCTGAGCCTCTTCTGGTATCGGTCCGGTCGGGGGCCAGGGCGTCCATGCCCGGCATGATGGACACGGTCCTCAACCTGGGACTCAACGCGAAGACCGCCGAGGGGATGGTCAAGCGGACGGGAGACGAACGTTTCGTCTACGACAGCTACCGGCGGTTCATCCAGATGTACGGCAACGTGGTGCTCGGGCTTTCTCATGACCTGTTCGAAGAGAAGCTCACATCGACGGTCAAAGCGGCCGGCGTGGAAGAGGAGTCTCAGCTCGATCCGGCGGCGCTCGAGGAGCTTGTGAAATCGTACAAGGAGATCGTCAAGAGAGAGACCGGCTCGGACTTCCCCGAAGATCCGTGGGTCCAGCTCGAGTGGGCGGTCAAGGCGGTCTTCAAGTCATGGAACAACAACCGCGCGGTATCCTACAGGCGACTTCACAGGATACCGGACGAGTGGGGAACCGCGGTCACGGTCCAGGCCATGGTTTTCGGAAACATGGGGCCCGACAGCGCGACCGGGGTCGCCTTCACCCGCGATCCCGCCACCGGGCAGAACATATTCTACGGCGAGTACCTTCCCAACGCCCAGGGCGAGGACGTGGTGGCGGGGATACGCACCCCCAGGCCTCTGGCCAAGGGAACATCGGAGCTTACGTCGTTGGAGGAGTACATGCCCGAGCTCTACAAGCAGCTCTGCGACGTAAGGGACAAGCTGGAGAGGCATTACAAGGACGTTCAGGACCTCGAGTTCACCATTCAGAAGGGCACCCTCTACATCCTCCAGACGCGCGCCGGCAAGAGGACCGGCGCCGCCGCGGTGAAGTTCGCGGTGGACATGGTGGACGAAGGTCTCATAGACACGAAGACGGCGGTGCGGCGGGTTGAGCCGGGTCACCTCGACCAGCTTCTGCACCCTCAGATAGATCCCAAGTCCGGAGCGTCTTCGGTGGCGAAGGGCCTGCCCGCCTCGCCGGGAGCCGCATCGGGTAAGGTCGTCTTCACCGCCCCGGACGCCGTGGCCATGGCCGCGAAGGGCGAGAAGGTGGTGCTCATAAGAAACGAGACCTCTCCGGACGACATAGACGGCATGCACAGCGCCCAGGCCGTCGTCACCGCAAGGGGCGGGATGACCTCGCACGCGGCGGTCGTGGCGAGAGGCATGGGCAAGAGCTGCGTCGCGGGCTGCGGTGCTCTTTCCATCGACGTGGACGCGAAGATCATAAAGGTGAAAGACCAGACCATCCGCGAGGACGACTTCGTGACCGTGGACGGAACGACCGGCAACTTGTACCTGGGCAAGGTGGAGACCATAGAGCCGGAGCTGACGGGAGACTTCAGCAGGTTCATGGAGTGGACCGACGAGGTAAGGACCATGGGGGTCAGGGCCAACAGCGACACGCCGGAGGACTCGGCGGTCGCCAGGCGGTTCGGGGCCGAGGGAATAGGCCTGTGCCGCACCGAGCACATGTTCTTCGGCGAAGAGCGCCTGCCCGTGGTCCAGGAGATGATCCTTGCCGACGACGTGGAGGGCCGCAAGAAGGCGCTGGATCGACTTCTGCCCTTCCAGAGGGACGACTTCGTGGGGATCTTCAAGGCGATGGAGGGGCTGCCCGTAACGGTGAGACTTCTCGATCCGCCGCTTCATGAGTTCCTCCCCTCCTCCGCCTCGGCGATCGAGAAGCTGGCGGACAAGACCGGCCGCACTTCCAAAGAGGTGCAGTCGAAGGTCGAGAGCCTGAGAGAGGCCAATCCCATGCTGGGCCATAGAGGCTGCCGCCTGGGCATAACCTATCCCGAGGTGTACGAGATGCAAATGCGAGCCATATTCGAGGCGGCATGCCATCTCACGAAGGAGGAGGTCTCGGTTCTGCCCGAGATCATGATCCCTCTGATAGGCACCGCGGCGGAGTTCAACAGGCTGAGAGAGATGTGCGACAAGGTCGGAGCCGAGGTGATGGAGAGCGCCGGTGTGAAGCTAAAGTACCTCGTCGGTACCATGATCGAGATACCCCGTGCGTGCCTGATCGCCGACGACGTCGCGCGGCAGGCCGAGTTCTTCTCCTTCGGGACCAACGACCTCACTCAGATGACCTTCGGGTACAGCAGGGACGACGCCGGCACGTTTCTGCCCGGCTACGTCGAGAAGGGAATACTCAAGGAAGACCCGTTCCAGGTCTTGGACGTCGAGGGCGTGGGCCAGCTCGTGTCCATGGGGATCGAGAAAGGCAGGAGCATGAGGTCCGATCTCAAGATCGGCATATGCGGGGAGCACGGCGGTGATCCCACTTCGGTTCACTTCTGCTTCTCCGCGGGCATGAACTACGTGAGCTGCTCCCCCTACCGCGTTCCCATAGCCAGGTTGGCGGCCGCCCAGGCCGCGCTGGGCATGGAGGCCAGGGGAGACTGATGACAAGGCGGCGGTCGCCGTCCGCAGGCGCTGTTGCGGCCTGATCCGCGCTTACTGTTCGACGAGCCCGCCCCGGCGTCTGGGGTCGGGCTCGTCTTTTGAGCCGGGCGCGCCGTGCTCGGTGGGAGGCAACGATGGCCGCTGGGAGATGGGACCTGCAGGGGGACCTCGGTGTCTTCGACATGACGGTTGTCTTGCAGGTCCTGGGTCTGGCGAGATCCACGGGAATACTGACGGTTCGAAGGGCCGACGACGAGGAGGCGATGGTGTGCTTCGTAAAGGGGCGCCCCGTGTACGCCTACTCGCGGAGCGTTCCTTCTCCGCTCGATGGCTTTCTGCTCGCGGGATGGCAGGGCGAGGAGATCTGGGACAGGGTCGTGAGGACGGTGAGGGACGGCAAGGTGGACAAGGGCGCGCTGGCCGACGCCCTCAAGCGGAGAGTCAGGGAGGTCATAGGAAGGGTGCTCCCTTGGAGCGAGGGTGAGTTCACCTTCCTTGCGCGCGGCCTGGCTCCGGAGAACCTGGTGGACTCCGAAGTCAATCTTGAGAGCCTCATCCTCGATCTTGTAAGGCGTGCGGATGAGGCGGGGGAGGAGGTCCGTTGAAGGGCAAAGACGTATACGCGGAAGCGGCCGAAATGCTGGCCGGGGCCAAGGACATCGTCGCGTTGACGGGCGCGGGAGTTTCCAAGGAGAGCGGCATCGATACGTTCCGGGAAAAGGGCGGGCTCTGGGAGAAGGTGGACGTGGAGAAGATGGCCAGCCTTCCGGGGTTCCTGGACGACCCGGTCAAAGTCTGGAGCTGGTACATGGACAGGCACGACTCCGTTACCAAGGCCAGGCCGAATCCCGGTCACTTCGCCCTGGCAGAGCTGGAGAAAAGGTCTCCCTCGTTCACCCTGGTGACGCAGAACATAGATGGGCTGCACCAGGCCGCGGGCAGCGTCAACGTGGTGGAGCTCCACGGCAGCATCAGGCGGACCAGATGTTTGGACGAGGGCACCGTGTTCGAAACGTGGCCCGAGCGGGGATCGGGGCTTCCCCCCAAATGCGGGTGCGGCGCGCTCCTTAGACCCGACATCGTCTGGTTCGGGGAGTCCCTTCCCGAGGACGCCATCCGAAGGTCCTTCACCAAGGCCAGGGAGTGCGACCTCATGCTGGTCGTGGGCACGTCGGCTGTCGTGCAGCCGGCCGGGCTGCTCCCGCTGGAGGCCCGGCAGAGCGGCGCGGCCGTGATAGAGATCAATCCGGAGAGCACGGCCATTTCGAGCTTCGTCAACCTGAGCATATTCGAGCCATCGGGCACCGCGCTGCCCCGCCTGATTGAGGCGGCATTCAAGTGATAGAGTCCCTCAGCTTCAATCCGGTCGGCGGCAGCTATGTGTGGGGCGTTCTCGTTCTCGCGGCGGCCGTCCTTTTTTCCGTATGGGCCTACAGGACCACACTGCCGGCCGTCGGTCCCCGTTCCAGGGCCGTTCTACTGGCATTGAGGTGCGTCTCCTTCACGCTGCTCGCGTTGATTCTCTTCCAGCCGGTGGCCTCCGTGGTGGCGCCGCACGCGGCGCGCCCGTCCGTTCCCGTTCTGCTGGACGTATCGGCCAGCATGGAGATCCCGATCGGCGGCGGCACGGGCGACACCACGGGCACCAGGCTCGAGTCCGCGGCTCGCGCGGCGCGATTCATAGCCGGCGCGCTGAAGGACAAATACAGGGTCCCGATATATCCTTTCGCCTACGGCCTGGAGGGCCCGCTGGACGAGATCCCGCCCGGGGATGAAGGGGTCGCGCTGCCTGACACCTCGGGGGCCAAGTACGCCACCGCCATGGGAGAAGCGCTGGAGGAGACGGTCCTGCGGAGGGAGGCGGAGTCCGTCGTGGGGGTCGTCGTCATATCCGACGGGGCCACGAACCGCGGCGAGGACCCTGTGCGCTCGCTCAGGAGCATAGCCGTTCCCGTCTATACGGTCGCGGTCGGCGAAACGCACGGTGTCCCGGATGTCCAGGTCTTCGAGGTGCGGGCCAACCCCACGGCTTACGCCGGAACCGAGGTCCCCGTCAGGGTCATCGTCAAGAGCCAGGGCTTCGAGGGCGCGCCGGCGGAGCTTCGTCTGAAGGAGGGCGAGGAGGTGCTCGCCTCGAAGGAGATAGTCCTGGCCGGAGCGGGTTTCGAGCAAGAGGTGGACATGACCTTCGTCCCTCGATCCCCGGGCGAGCGGTTCTACACTTTTTCCCTCGATCCCATCGAGGGCGAGCGGGCGCCCGAGAACAACGCCGGGACCGTGGCGATCAAGGTTCTCCAGGAGAAGCTTGAGATCCTCTACGTGGAGGGGCGACCTTCCTGGGAGTTCACCTTCTTGAAGAGGGCCCTCGACTCAGCGGGAAATCTCAACGTGCGATATCTGATCGCGCTCGACGGCGCCCGCCTTCAGCCCCTGGGGGACGGGCCGGCGTCCTTTCCCGGCACGGCCGAGCGTCTGGCGGGCTACGCCGCGGTCATCATAGGAGATTGCGATCCTTCGCTCCTGAACGAGGCGCAATGGTCGGCGCTGGTCGAGTACGTCCGCCGCGGAGGTGGGGCCGTTCTCCTGGCCGGACGATCCGACGCCGGCCTCAGCAGGTTCGCCGGAACCCCGGTCGGCGGGATAATACCGCTCGCGCCGGCCCCCGAGATCGCCGCCCGCAGGTCGGGTAGCTTCGACGTATTCCTCACGGCGGCGGGAAGGGAGCACCCCGTTACGAAGGTGGACGTCGACGCCGCCGTCACAGATTCGCTGTGGGCGGAGCTTCCGCCGCTCCTGGAGGTCTTCCTGATCGGACATCCGCGCTCGAGGGGCCAGGTCCTGGCGTCGGCGAAGGCCGGCGGCCGCAACCTCCCGGTGATAGCCGTGGGACGCTTCGAAGAGGGAAAGGTAATGGCCGTCAACTCGAGCTCCCTGTGGCGCTGGGGCTTTCTCTCCGAGGGGCTTCTGGGAAGCCGCACCCTCTACGACAGGCTCTGGACGAACGCGGTGCGATGGCTCACCAGGGTCGAAGACAAGGGGGTGAGCATCTACTCCGAGTCCGGCGTATACCAGAGCGGGGAGCCCGTGCGTCTCGGCGCCTCCGTGACCGGGCAGGGCTACAGGCCCATAGCCGGCGCCACGGTGTCGGCGCGCGTGGAGGACCGGGAAGGACGCGGGGTCTCAAGGAGCATGACGCTGGTGGACTCGGATGTGCCCGGCCACTACGAGGGAAGGCTGGAGGCGCTGGCCCCCGGCGCCTACGACCTGAGCGGTGAGGCCGCGCTGGGCGAGGCCGCGCTGGGAAGCTCCACCGGCAGGTTCCGCGTGGATACGGCCGGCTTGGAGTACCTGGATCTGACCGCCAGGGCGGATGTAATGAGGGCCATCGCCTCCGAGAGCGGAGGTCGAAGCTACACCATGGACAACTACGAGCGTCTCGCCGAGGAGATGGGCGAGGCGAGGCTCGAGTTCACCAGAACCGTTGACATCGATATCTGGAACCACCCGGCAGTATTCTTCTTGCTGCTCGCGACCCTCGGCATAGAGTGGACGTGGCGCAGGCGCCTCGGCATGGCATGAGCCTTTCGGGGTGTCGCATCGCGCCCTCGCCGGGCGCCGGGTCACCGACCGCTATCCCGCCGTTGGTCCGTCTCTTGCAATATAGCTAGAACACAGCCTGCTCCCCCGCGCGCCGCCAGGGGGAACGCTCATGATAAGGAGCGCCGTATTATCTATCTGCGCTTCACTCATTATGTGCTCTTTTTGCGACGACGTTGCGGGGAGACAGGCGGCCGGCGCGCTGCTGATAAACGAGGTTCTCTACGACCCGGAGGGGGCGGACTCGGGCTCCGAGTTCGTGGAGCTCATCAACGCGGGATCCGTGCCCGTATCTCTCGAGGGCTGGTCACTGCTGGCCGGTGACGGGGCGCGGAGGAGCCGCTGGAGCGTGCTCTGGCGGGGTGCCGCGGCGGACACTATTCACCCAGGCGACTACTTCCTGATCTCCGGGGCGGGCTGCCCGGGGGCCGACTCGCAGGCGGAACTCGAGCTGCAGAACGGTCCCGACGGTTGCGCTCTCGCCTTCGACGGGCGGACCGCCGACCTGGTCGGCTGGGGCGAGCACCAGTACCCTGAGTACTACGAGGGCGCGCCCGCGCCCGATGTGCCATCGGGCGCTTCCCTGGCCAGAAAGCCCGATGGGACGGACACCGACGACAATCGCTCGGATTTCGCGCAGGGTTCGCCTCCCACGCCGGGCTCGGCGAACTTTCCGTCCCGGGGCCTTTCGCTGGTAGGGGGCCGCCTGGAGGTTTTCCCCGCCAACCCCGAGGTCGGCGAGGCGGTTCGCGTTCGGGCCGCGGTGGTGAGCCCGGGCATTGAAGCCGGCGCCGGCGAGAGCTTCGAGTTCGAGATGGACGTCACCGAGGAGGGCTCGGGGCTCCGGGAGACGCTGCGGCGCGGCGTATGCACTATATCTTTTGAAGACACCGTATCGCTCGACGGGACCTGGGCCGCGCCCCACCGGGGCCTCTTCGAGATATGTTGCTCGGTGATGTCGTCGGGGGAAGCTTCCGGCGGGGCGGACACCGCGGCCTCGAAGATCAGGGCCGGCCCGGGCCCTTTGATCGTCAGCGAGATGATGTACGACCCGGAGGACGGCGGAGAGTGGATCGAGCTGTCCAACGCCGGCGGCGGACCGATCGCGCTTCGAGGATGGACACTCGAGGACAAGGCGGGCGCGAGGATCGAGATGACCGGTGGGTTACCGGTCGATCCGGGCGCATACGTAGTGGTCGCCGAGGACAGCGCGGCCCTGGTGAGGCGATTTGACTCCCTTGGCGGATCCGAGATCGTGGGGTCGTACGTGGGACGGTGGCCGGCGCTGAACAACTCCGATGGGCCGGACGGCGTCGCGGATTGCATATCCGTTGCCGACTCCGCCGGAGCTCCGAGCGATATCGCAAGCTACAGCGGGCGGATGGGCGGACGACGCGGGGTGTCGCTGGAGCGGCTTAGACGGGATCTGACGGGCCGCCGCCTTGACAACTGGCACTCCAGCGTGGCTCCCGAGGGAGCGACCCCGGGCCGCGCCAACAGCTCGGATCTAGGGGGAGCGCAGGGCGGCTCCCCTTTGACCGTCGATCCCGCCTTCGCCTCCGTGGGCGGCCCGCGCGTCCCGGCGGGCATAAGCTACAACCTGCCGTTTCGGCCTTCGGCGCTTCGTATTTCAGTATACAGCATGGGCGGAGGGCGGGTCGCCGCGCTGGTCGACAGGAATAACGCTCCGGCGAGGGGCGGCCTTTTGTGGGACGGAACCGGCGACGAGGGGCGAGCGCTGGCCCCCGGCGCGTACATTGTGCTGCTGGCGGGCGATGGACCCGCGGGCGAGCGAGTGCGGGCCAAGGCGGTCGTGGTGGTCAAGCGATAGCAAGGCGTGCGCCGCGGCGCCGGGCGCCGCCGGAAGTAGCCGCCTTTGCGTCGGCTCTTTGGAATGGATGGGGGCTCAGTGATCTTCGGAACAATCGAATGGGGCCGGCGTCCTTTTGCGGCTTCGGGATCGCGATCGCATCTTGCAGGGATCATCGCCGTTTCCCTCGCCGCCGTCATCGCGGACGCTTGCTCGGCCGCCGGTGGCTTCCGTCTGCCGGGCGCGGGTCCCTCGGGGACGGGCGGGGTCTCGATAGTCGGCAGGGCCGTATCGCATACTCGGGTGGCCGCGCGACCTTCCCCGGGCCTAGAGCTGAGCCTCTCCTGGGCGAACTTGTACCGCGTCGAAGGACTGGAGGCGGGCGCTGTTACCTTTAGAGGCTCTACGGAAAAGCTCGGCTCGACTCTAGGCGTTCATTTTTTGAACGCCGGTCCCTCCTTCAACGAGATCCATCTCGTGGCGGGCGCCTCCCTCGCGGCTCCGGGAGGGGTCAGCTTGGGGGCCGCCGTGGACCATGGGTCGCTCCGTCACTGCGGCGAGACGTTTTCGAGCGGCCTGTCGGTCTCCGTGGGCCTTGGGCTTGGTGCGCCGGGGAGCTGGGAGATCGGGGCCGTGGCGGTGACTCCCGCCGGCTCGGGGCGCGATAGTCCATCGGCGCTTGAGCGTGGCGGGCGGGGGCGCTTCCTGTGGGGTGTGGCGGTGCCCGTCTCGACGCACCTGCTTTTCCTCCTCGAAGAGGAAAGAGGCGTTGAAACGGTCACCCGTAGAATGGGAGGCGAGCTGCCCCTCGCCGGCGGGATGGCATTGAGGGCCGGGCTGGCGTACGAGCCGTACATGGTCAGCCTGGGCGTCGGCCTTTGCGCCGGGCCCGGGACGCTGGACCTCGCGGTAAGCAGGCATGAAGCACTCGGGGCGACACCCTATGTCACCGCCGCCTATCGCTTCGCCGGCGGGTCCGCGCCGGGACGCGGGGCTGAGCCCGCAGGCGAAGGCGCGGCGGAGTCGGCCCGGTGATAAGGGGCGCCGCCCTGGCACTCGCGTTGCGCGCGGCGGCGCTCGCCTTGGGCCCGGCCGCGGCGGCCTGGACGGGGGCCTCGGCACAGGAGGAATCGGCCGAGTTGCTCGAGCTATCCAGGGCGCCGATCGACCTCAACCGCGCCGAGGCGGCAGAGCTGATCTCGTTGCCGCGGGTGTCCGCCTCAACAGCGGCCGCGATGGTGGAGCGCAGGAAAGCTCTGGGCTGCCTGCGCTCGCTCGATGATCTACTGGGGGCGGGAGGGCTGACCGAGCTCCACCTGGCCGAGATTAGGCCGTACGTGACGCTGGCGGGGGGATGTCCGGGGAAGAAGAGCACGAGCCTCAGGGCGGCCGCGGCCGGCTGGCTGCTCCGCTCGGGAGAGGCCGCGCCGAAGCTCGGGTGGGCCGCCGATCTGTATCTCGACGCGGAGCGTCTGAGAACGCGGCTCAAAGCGCGGCGCGGGAAGGTCGCCCCGCAGGGCGGCTGCGTTCTGCGGTTCGGCGGGGCGGCCGTGATCCTGGGCGACATACGGGGGCGACGGACCGGGTCTCTGTCCTTGCTGCTGGACCGCGGCCTGCTTTCCCGGAACGGCCCGCTGCCTTGCTCGCGGGAGCCGGAGGCGCCCGGGCCTGGGCTTACGGCTACGACCGGGGCCGTGGAGCGTATCAGGGGCGTGGGCGTCGAGCTATACGGCAAGCATTATATCTCGGCAACCGCCGGGTCCTTCTTAAAGCCCTGGGGAGGGAGTATCGATCGCGCCTGGATGGTCCGCGCCCGCCTGGTTCGCCGCGGCGGGCTGGGGATATGGGCCGGGGCATCGGGATGGGGACGGCCGACGTCCGGAGCCGCCTTCGCCTCGGTCTCTTTCAGCGGCGGATCGTCCCGCTACTCTATGTGCCTGGCGGCGCGCCGTTCGGGCGGGGCCTGGCTTGCGACCCTGTGCGCGGCGCCGGGACGGGGCAGGCGGATCGCTCTCATGGCGGCGGGAAGGTGGGGCGGCTACAGCTACCCGATGGGGACGGCGGCGTTCAGGCGGCCCGCCGGTGCGGCGATCGCGTCGAGAGCGTCGTTGTCGCTGTCCATGCGCCGGATCGGCTCGATCCACTACGAGGAGGTCATCGACTCCAATGACCGGGTCACGAGCCTGGAGCGCCGTGTAAGATATAGGAAGAGATTGGGCGGGGACCTGTGGGCCGAGATCGATGCGGGCGGAGGCGGTGAGATCGCCGTCCCGCCCCACGTCAAGTGCGGGCTCAAGCTCATGTGGAAAGTCGCAAGACACTCCACCGCCGAGCTCTTCTACAAGCTGAGGCGAGACGACGAGTCCTCCTCCCTGAGGGGCTGGAGGGTCTGTTGCGATCGGGCGCCGTGGAGCCTGGAATCGGGCGGATTCTCGTTTCAAGGGCCCAAGTCGCTGTACCTGTATGAGCGAGAGATACTGGGACGGTCCTCTATCAAGTCCTTGAAAGGCGGGGGGATGGGATGGTATGTTTGTGTTCGTCTGGACCCACCCGCAGGTTCCAGGCCTCTGTCTTTATTGGGCCCTGTCGAGATCAAGATAAGGTCGGTCCTGGGAGCCGAAGTCTCGGGCGGAGGGACCTTCCTGGGAGTACAACTCGGCCGGCGGTGAAATCCTGTTCGGGCGATGGAAGGGGAGTGGGCGATATGGAATATGCTGAGAGAATGAAGAAGCTGGGGCAGGAGACGGCCTTCATGGTGCTGGCAAGGGCCAAGGCGCTCGAGGCACAGGGTCGTTCCATGGTTCACCTTGAAATAGGAGAGCCGGACTTCGACACGCCCTCCAACATAGTCGAGGCGGCCATCAAAGCTCTGAGGGAGGGATACACCCACTACGGGCCGTCGGCCGGGCTTCCGGAGTTCAGGGAGTGCATAGCCGATCACATATCCCGGGACAGGGGAATAGACGTGGGACCCAAGAACGTGGTGGTGACCCCGGGAGGTAAGCCCATCATGTTCTTCTCCATTCTCGCTTGCGTCAACGAGGGAGAAGAGGTGATCTATCCCAATCCCGGCTTCCCCATCTACGAGTCGATGATCAACTTCGTCGGCGCGGTGCCCGTTCCCATACAGCTCAAGGAGGAGAGGGAGTTCCGGCTCGACGTGGCCGACCTGGAGCGGCTGCTGACCCCGAAGACGAAGATGCTCATTATCAACTCCCCCCAGAATCCGACCGGCGGCATGTTGACGCGCGACGACATTGCGGCGATAGCCGATCTGGTGAAAGACAAGGACATATACATCCTCTCCGACGAGATATACTCGAAGATAATATATGAGGGCGGGCACTCCACCATCGCCTCTCATAAGGAGCTTCTGGACCGGATAATCATGCTGGACGGTTTCTCGAAGACCTATGCGATGACCGGGTGGCGTCTCGGTTACGGCGTGATGAACACGCGGTTGGCCGCTCACATCGAGAAGCTGATGAACAACGCCAACTCGTGCACCTGCTCCTTCATCCAGCGCGCCGGGCTCGAAGGGTTGTCGGGCCCGCAGGATGAGGCGGAGAAGATGGTCGAGGCTTTCCACGAGAGAAGAGACGTGATAGTGGAAGGCCTCAACAAGATAGACGGCTTCAAGTGTTTGAAGCCGCAGGGCGCGTTCTACGTATTTCCCAATATCAAGGGAACGGGGATGAGCTCCAAGGAGCTCGAGGAGTTCTGCATGGAGACCGCGGGCGTGGCCGTGCTCTCCGGAACCGCGTTCGGCAAGTACGGAGAGGGATACGTGCGGTTCTCCTACGCGAACTCGATCCCCAACATCAAGGAGGCACTTTCCAGAATCGAGAACGCTCTTGCGTCCCGCAAATGACGGTGCCGGATGCGGCTCGGAGGCTTGGGAGGTATAGGACCGATCGAGGCTGAGAGGCCCCCCTTCGGTCGACAGGCGGCGACAATGTGGAACTCAATCCTCTTCTCATTCGGCGGGAACGCCATAATCCCCTCCGCGGGGAGCGGGACGTTCGAGCAGCAGCTCGAGGTTACGCGCTCGACCATGCGCCAGGTGGCCGAGCTTCTCCGTATCTCCCCGCTCAGGCTCGTCATAACTCACGGCAACGGCCCGATTGTCGGCAACATCCTCATAAGGAACGAAGCCGCCGGCGACACGGTTCCCCCCATGCCTTTGGACGTCTGCGGCGCCGACTCCCAAGGGGGGATCGGCTACATGATCCAGCAGGTCCTGGCTAACGAGCTTAGAGAGAGCGGAGTCGACAGGCCCGTCGTGTCCATAGTCACCCAGGTCGTTGTCGACGCGGGCGACCCCGCGTTCGGCGCGCCCACGAAGCCGATAGGCCCTTCATATCCCGAGAGCAAGGCCAAGATGCTTGTCGAGCAAAAGGGCTGGAGCGTGGTCGAGGAGCAGGGAAGGGGGTACCGCAGGACGGTGCCGTCGCCCGTTCCGCTGGAGATCGTGGAGGGCGGGGTGATCAGGACTCTTGTGGACGCCGGCGTCGTGCCCATAGCGGTCGGAGGGGGCGGCATTCCAGTAGTGCGCGATCGCGGCGGCTCCCTCAAAGGCGTAGAGGCGGTGATCGACAAGGACCACGCATCGGCTCTTCTCGCTCTCGAGCTGGGGCTGGAAGCGATGGTCGCCGTGACCGCCGTGGACTACGTCTACCTCGACTTCGGCACCGCGAAATCGGCGCCCATAAGGAGGATGACTGTATCCGAGGCCCGCGGGCACATGAAGGACGGGCAGTTTCCTCCGGGCAGCATGCTGCCCAAGATCGAGGCGGCGGTCCGGTTCCTGGAGGCGGGCGGCAAAGAGGTTGTGGTCACCTCTCCCGATCTGCTGGCCCGCGCGTTGAAGGAAGGCGAGGGCACTCACATAGTCCCCGACTGAGCGCGTCTCGCCGAGGCCCTCTCCCGGCGCGTCCCGTCGCTCACCGCCCCCCGCTCCCCCGCGCGGCGACGAGGGGCCCTCACCTGCCGTGACCTCCCGGCGCGTCCCGTCGCTCATCGCCCCCCGCTTCCCCGCGCGCGGCGCTGTAATCTCCCCGGAAAGCGCTCCTCCGCCCATCCCCGTCACCATATCCCCGGCGAGAACTGATCGAATCATGCGTTCAAAGGAGCTGCGACGAGAGCCTCGATCGCGGCCGGGCGGAGCTCAGGGCTCCGCCGGAAAGGGGATAGTCATGTTAAGAGCTGCCGTAACTATCATGGCCGTCATCGCTATGCTGGGGACAGCGCGGATGTCGGAGTGCCGGCTCGTGGTCAACGAGATCATGGGGGATCCGGCCTCGGACTGGAACGGCGACTCGACCTACTCTTACAGAGAGGACGAGTGGGTGGAGATCTACAATGCGGGACTCGAGCCGGTCGATCTGGCCGCGTACTGGATGAGCGATTCCGATTCAACGCTTCTCTTCAACTTCTGCGGGATACTGGACCCCGGCGGGCACAGGGTGGTCTGTGGCTCGGAGGTGGTCGAGTGGCAGCGGGCGAACGGGGTCACCGCCGCCGGATTGAGACTGAATAACTCCGGGGACACCGTGATGCTCTGGATGCTGGGGGCCGGGCGCCGGGCCGACTTGGCCCCCGGCGATCCGGGTGAGAACGTGTCCGATATGATACTGATCGACTCGTTCACCTACTCGAGCCACGAGGCGGAGGACGACCGATCGACCGGGCTTATGCCCGACGGCGGCCCGTCGCACTCGCTTTTCGACGGGCTGAACCCGTACACTGGGTCTCAGGAGCCACAGGGAAGCGGCTGCGTGCCCACGCCGGGGGGCAGCAACGGCTGCGCCACGCCGGTCGAGGAGCGGAGCTGGGGCTCGGTGAAGGTCCTCTATAGACAGTAGGCCCACCCGGATGGATCGGCGGATGTCCCCGCGCCGGTTCGCCGCGTTGAGCGCCCATGCCGGACCCGCTTGAGCCCCCACCCGGTCGCGGAGCTAACCGGCTTCGCCGGTGGATCTCCGCTCCCTCCTGTGGAAGGGCTCTGCGCTGGGTCCGGCATGGGCCCCTCAGACGGGCGCGCCGTGCGCTGATGGAGTCGGCGGGCATCCCGTAGCGCCCCGTCTGTAGGAGCGAGGGGAGATCCGGCCGCGAAGCAGCCTAGCTCCCCGAAGCGGGCAGGGGGCGCAGCGATGCCCGCCGGTCCGGCGGCCGGCGGCGGACGTTGACATGAGGGACCTCGGCGGACTAGAATCGAGTCAAGGGGAGATACCACACATGACGCGGAGCATGACCGGCTATGGCGCGGCCGAGAAGGCCTCGAACGGCATCAGGCTCGTCGCGGAGGTCCGGTCCGTCAACGGCCGTTACTGCGAGGTTTCCGTCCGGGTTCCCCGCATCCTGGGCTCCATGGAGCAGAAGGTGCGGAAACTTGTTCAGGAGCATATGCTTCGAGGGCGGATCTCGGTGTCCGTGACATGGAACGGCAACGGGTCGCCCAAGGGTCATGTCAGGCTGGACGAGGATACGGCGGACCGCTACCACTCACTGCTCAGCGCTTTGAAGAAGCGATACAAGCTAAAGGGCGAGATCGAGCTTGCGACAATGGTCGACCTGCCCGACCTCTTCGTGTCCGAGGTGCCCAAGCTCGAAGAGGACGAGGCCTGGGAGCTTGTTCGGGAAGTGGTTCGCGAGGCGCTGGAACGGGCGAACCTGATGCGCGCCAAGGAAGGCGAGGCGCTCGCGGCCGATCTGTCCGTGAGGGCGAAGGCCATCGAGGCGATGGTCGAGGCGGTCGAGGAGCGGAGCCCGTTCAGGGTCGTCGAGGCGAGAGACAGGCTGCAGGAGAAGATCTCACAGCTTGTCGGCGACGGGAGCGGCGCAGATCCCGACAGGCTGGCGACCGAGGTGGCCTTGATAGCGGAGAGACTCGATTGCACCGAGGAGTGCGTGAGGCTGAAGGGTCACTGCCGTCACTTCCTCTCGCTTCTGGAGGAGGAATCTCCCGGAAGGAAGATGAACTTTCTCCTGCAGGAAATGAACAGGGAGGCCAACACCCTCGGCGCCAAGGCCTCCGATCTGAGCATTTCCGAGCAGGTTATTCTAATCAAGGAAGAGATAGAGAAGATAAGGGAGCAGGTGCAAAACATCGAATGACGCGCTCTCCCGTGTATGTCCATGACCGCGCCGGTTCAGTGCCGGCGCCTCTTGCGGTATTCTGCTGATGCGCGAGCCTTCTTTCGTTGTCGTACTCTCCGGGCCGGCGGGGGTCGGCAAAAGCTCATGCTGGCGCGAGCTGCGAAAGCGGATGCCGGAAATAGTCTACTCCATCTCCGTTACTACGCGCCCAAAGAGAGAGGGTGAGGAGGAAGGCGTCAGCTACAACTTCGCGTCCGACGAGGAGTTCGATCGCCTGCTGAGAAGCGGCGCTTTCCTCGAGTGGGCCGAGGTGCACGGCTTTCGCTATGGGACTCCGGCCGGGTTCGTGGAGCGGACGCTGGCCGAGGGCAAGACGGTATTCATGGAGGTGGATGTCCAGGGAGGGGAGAAGCTCATGGACGTCTATCCGGACGGCGTCTTCGTGTTCCTGCTGCCCCCTCGTTTCGAGATCCTCGAGCAGAGGCTTCGAAAGCGGGGAACCGAGGACGAGGCGGAGATATCCCGTCGTCTCCGCACGGCACGTGACGAGCTGGCCCAGGCCAACGTGGATAGATACTCGTATCGTGTCGTCAACGACGATATCGATGACGCGGTGGATCGGTTGAGATCTATCATAATCGCGGAGAGATGTAGGCAATCGCGGCGGCGCGATAAGGGGGCCGATAAAACGAGCGCCGGCGGTACGTAAATTGCGGTCCCTGCTTCAGAAGGAGGGCTGACCTTTGGCGGAGAAAGACAAGGAAGTCGTGCCGGAGGAGAAGAAGTCGGTCGAGGAAGGTGAAGGTGAAACGAGAAGCGAAGTGAAACCCGAGGAGAGGGAAGCTTTGACCAGGAACTATCCGAACAACAAGTACGAGCTGGCCATTGTGGCCGCGCAGGAAGCACGCAGGCTGAACGAGAACTGGAAAGACTTGGAGGGCGAGCAGAAGGTACGGGTGACGGACAAGGCCCTGGAAAAGGTCAAGAAGGGCGAGGTCCACTACTTCGTCGATGACAGTCAACCCGATTGATCCGGGGCTCTCTCTCAGCCCGAGCCCGCTCCGCAGCGTGGCTCGACCGCGGTCCCTGATCCGGAGGCGCTTAGCGTGAAGGGCAGGCGAATAATACTGGGGGTCACCGGCTCCATCGCCGCGTACAAGGCGGTCGAGATCGTCCGGGCTCTGCGAAAGGAAGGCGCCAGAGTCAGGGTGGTCACGACGGAGGCCGCGACGAAGTTCGTCGGACGGTTGACGTTCGACGTGCTTTCGGGCCAAAAGACCGCCACGAGCCTCTGGGAGGACGCCTCGGGCGACCTGATGCGCCTGGAGCCGTCCGAGGGGGGGTTCCCCCATCTGGAGTCGCGCCGCGCCGACCTCGTCATCGTGGCTCCGGCGACCGCCAACATCATAGGGAAGTCCGCGTGCGGTATAGGCGACGATCTGTTGAGCTCGCTTCTTCTCGCCGCCAGGTGCCCCGTGGTCCTGGCCCCGGCGATGAACGAGGACATGCTCGAAAGCCCGGCGGTCATCGAGAACCTCGCCAGGCTCAAGGGCAGGGGCTGGATCGTGGTGGAGCCGGAGGAGGGGGATCTGGCATGTGGAGTCGAGGGCAAGGGGCGCCTCGCGCACCTGGAGTCGATCCTGTCCGCCGCTCGGGCCGCTCTTAGGACTTCCTCGGGGCTATCCGGGCGCAAGGTGCTGGTTACCGCCGGTCGAACTGAAGAGCCCATCGACCCGGTCAGGTATATCTCCAACAGATCAAGCGGGAAGATGGGATTTGCCGTAGCGCAGGCGGCGCTGAACAGGGGGGCCGAGGTGACCCTGGTCGCGGGGGTCACAAGCCTGGAGCCGCCGGGGGGCGTCGAGCTCGTCGGAGCCGAGACGGCGCAGAAGATGGCCGAGGCGGTCAGGTCCAGAGCGCGGGACTGCGACGCCGTGGTAATGGCGGCCGCGGTGGCGGACTTTCGTCCCTCCGATCCGGCGCGCACCAAGATGAAGAAGTCCGCGGGCGGGCGTCCCACAGCCATTCCCATCGAGTATACGGGCGACATTCTCGAAGAGATAGCGAGCTCCGCGGACGGCCGGATCACGATAGGATTCTCTCTCGAAGTTGAGAGGGAGCTCGAGGGCGCAAGAAAGAAGATGAAAGAGAAGAGCCTGGACCTTGTCGTAATGAACAATCCCACCGAGCCCGGTTGCGGTTTCGGTTCGGACTTGAACAAGGTGGTGTTTCTGGGCCGCGACGGAGGAACGGAGGAGCTTCCTCTCATGCCCAAGACCGCCGTGGCGGAACGCATCATGGACAGGCTCGAAAAGCTGCTCGAAGGCCGCCGGTAAATGTCAACTCATCACGAAACCAGAACCGAGCTTTCAGAGATTGTGAGATCGCTTGCCGCCATCGTGCGCGATAGGCTGGGCGGTGAAGGCGCTCCGCGGCGCCCGGAAACGGCTATGGAAGTCGTCTCCGGGGCGAAGGTAAGGCCGGAGGCGTCCCCCTCGGACAAGCCGGCGAGAGGCGCCCCGGCGGGCGAAGCTCTGGCCCCGATCCCCGGCGGGTCGGCCGAGGGCGGGACTTCCGCGGGTTCCCGGACCTCGCTCCAATCATTGCAGCGCGAGGTGGCCGACTGCAAGCGGTGCCCTCTTCACAAGACGCGCAGGAACGCCGTATTCGGTTCCGGGAAAGGATCCACGCGGATCTTGTTCGTGGGCGAGGCGCCGGGTCGCGACGAGGACCTTCAAGGGCTGCCCTTCGTGGGCCGCGCGGGGCAGCTTCTCACCAGGATAATAGAGGCGATCAAGTTCAAGAGAGAGGACGTTTACATAGCGAACGTCCTCAAGTGCAGGCCTCCCGACAACCGCAATCCTCTTCCGGAGGAGGTCGCTCGCTGCCGCCCCTATCTCATGAAGCAGATCGAGCTGCTGAGGCCTAAGGTCATCTGCACGCTGGGCGTTTTCGCCACCCAGAGTCTCCTGGGAACCAAGTCGCCGCTGACCGTGCTCAGGGGGCAGGTCCATGAGGTCGATGGGTTGACCGTCGTGCCGACGTACCATCCGGCCGCCTGCCTCAGATACCCGAGACTGAAGGAGGCTGTCTGGGAGGACGTCAAGCTGTTGCGCGAGGAGTACTTGTCTTGAGCCTTGGAGAGAATGGAAGAGTATCCGTTTAGACTTCTCTGCGCACGGACGGTTATCATACCCGCGTTGGCCGGGAGGCGCCATGGCCGTTGCTAAGACAGACCACGCTTTCGAGAGAATTCCGCCACAGGCCCTGGAGGCCGAGAAGTCCGTTCTCGGATCCATGCTGCTCGAACAAGATGCGATATCCAGGGTCTTGGAGATCCTGGATGAGAGCCGCTTCTACAAGGACGCCCACAGGAGGATCTTCAGGGCCGTGGTCGGTCTCTACGAGAGAAACGAAGGGGTCGATCTCATTACGCTCACCGAGGAGCTGAGAAAGAGAGGCGAGCTGGAGGGCGTGGGCGGTCAAGCTTATCTCAGCACGCTGTTCGACTACGTGGGAACGGCGGCTCACGTCGAACACCACGGCAAGATAGTCAGGGACAAGGCGATCCTCAGGAAGCTCATCGCCGTGTCCACCGAGATAGCATCGAAATGCTACGAGGCCAAGGATGATCCCGCCACCATGCTCGACGAGGCCGAGGCCCAGATCTTTTCCATCTCCGGGCAGCGACTGCGCCCCGGCTTCGTTCCCATGAAGGAGCTGTTGAAGGACAGCTTCGAGACGATCCAGCAGATATACGACCAGGGCCTTCACATAACCGGCGTCGAATCCGGCTTCGTCGATCTCGACAAGTTGACCGCGGGCTTCCAACCTTCTGAGCTCGTGATAGTGGCCGGAAGGCCGTCCATGGGCAAGACCGCGCTCGCCCTCAACATCGCGCAGCACGTCGCGGTGAAGCACAACATAGGCGCGGGGTTCTTCAGCCTGGAGATGTCCGCCGACGAGGTCGTAAGGAGAATGCTGTGCGCGGAGGCCAGGGTGGACAACCACAAGCTGAGGACCGGGTACCTGGGCGAGTCGGACTGGCCCAAGCTGACCACCGCCGCCGGGGCCTTGTCGGAGGCACCTATATACATTGACGACAGCCCCGGACTGAGCGTGCTGGAGATGAGGGCCAAGGCGAGGCGTCTCAAGGCCGAGAGGGACGTGGGGCTGCTGATAGTCGACTACATCCAACTACTGAGGGGGCTGCCGAACCCCGAAAGCAGGCAGATAGAGATGTCCATCATATCGCGGTCGCTCAAGGAGCTGGCCAAGGAGCTCAGGGTCCCGATTATCGCGGTCTCCCAGCTTTCCAGGGCCGTGGAGCAGCGCGGCGGCGAGCGAAGGCCCCTGCTGTCAGATCTGCGCGAGTCCGGGGCGTTGGAGCAAGACGCCGACACGGTGATATTCGTGTACAGGCCCGAGTTCTACAATCACACCCCGGAGAACGAGGGCAAAGGCGAGCTGATAGTCGCGAAGCAGAGGAACGGGCCCACCGACACCGTCCATGTGGCGTTCATCCGAGAGTACATGAGATTCGAGAATCTGGCGAGGGTCACGTGAGAAAGGGCTCCTCGGCGGCGCCTGCCGGCGCCGGCGCCGTGCTCGCGGCCGCCGGCGTGGGCGAGCGGATGGGGCTCGAGCCGGACCGTTTCAAGGCCTTGCTCGATCTCTGCGGGCGTCCCATGGCCGCGCACTCGCTCGCCGTCATGCAGGAGTGCCCGGACCTGGAGGCGGTAGTCGTCGTGGCGCCGCCCGGCTGCTCCAAGCTCTTCGAGCGCGAGCTGGTCGAGCCGTGGAACTTCGGCAAGGTGGTCTCGGTGGTCGATGGTGGATCGACCAGGCAGGAATCGGTGAGGAAGGGGCTGGAGGCGCTGGACGCGGTCTTCGACCCCGTCGCCATACACGATGCCGCAAGGCCGCTGGTCGGTCTGGAATTGCTGTCCGCCTGCATCAAGAGGGGCGCGGCCGCCGGGGCGTGCGTCCCCGGGGTTCGCGTCTCGAGCACTATGAAGATCGTCGGGCCGGGCGGGCTCGTCAAGTGCACCCTGGACAGAAGATCTCTGCGCGAGATACAGACCCCGCAGGTGTTCAGCGCCTCCATTATAAGGAAGGCGCACGGCGCCGCTTCGGCGGACGGAGTGGACGCGACCGACGACGCGGCGCTGGTGGAGAGGTTGGGCGTTCCCGTGACCGTGATAGAGGGCAGCGCCGAGAACATAAAGATCACGCGCCCCTTGGACATGGCCGTGGCGGCGGCCATAATGAGCCGCGGGCGCGGCGGGGGTCCATGTTGAGTCGAATGAAGGCCGGAATAGGATTCGACGCGCACCCGTTCGTGGAGGGAAGGCCTCTGGTGCTCGGAGGCGTGACCCTCCCGTATTCGAAAGGGCTGGAGGGCCACTCGGACGCCGACGTGCTGTGCCACGCCCTGGCGGATGCCTTGCTGGGCGCGCTGGCTCTCGGGGACATCGGGATGCACTTTCCCTCAAGCGATCCGGCGTGGTCCGGGGCCTCCAGCATCGACTTGCTGTCGCGTGTTTGCAGGATGGTCGCCGAGCGGGGCTACGTCCCCGGCAACGTGGATGTGACCGTTATCGCGCAGGAGCCGACGCTGTCTCCCTACGTGGGCGAGATGAGGAACAACCTCTCCCGCGCGCTTTCGATTCCTTATGAGATGGTCAGTGTGAAGGCGACCACGACCGATGCTCTGGGCTTCTGCGGCAGGGGAGAGGGAATAGCCGCCCTCGCCGTGTCCACCCTGGCGCCGGCCGGGGAGCCCGACGGATAGCCTGCGGCTTCCGAGACGATCTTCCTCTTTCAGGATCATGCACGTGCTCGATGACAATCCACCGACAAACGAGAACCGTCCGGTTAGAACGAGGTTCGCTCCCACCCCCCGAGGGGTTCTGAGCGTCAAAGCGGCAAGGACCGCACTGTTCAACCGGACGTTGGCCAGGCGGCGCGGCGGAGCGTTCGTGCTGCGCCTCCACGATATCGGGCCCGGGGAGCAGGGACCGGTAGGGCCCGATGCGGATGCGGAGAAAGGGCTGCTGGGCGACCTCTCATGGCTTGGGCTGACCTGGGACGAGGGCCCCTCGGCCGGTGGAGAGAAAGGACCGTACAGGCAGTCCGAGCGCCTGGGCATGTACGCCGACAGGGCGCGGGAGCTCCTGGAAAAGCGTCTCGCCTACAGGTGCTTCTGCACGGCCGATGACCTGCGCGAAGGCGAGCGCCGGGCGCGAGCCGCGGGCCTTCCCGCGGTCTACGGCGGGCGCTGCTCTTCACTGTCGGAAGAGGAGTCCGATCGGCGGGCCCGCGCCGGGGCGCCGTTCGCGCTGAGGTTCAGGGTCCCCGACTCGGGGGAGATAGTGATCGACGACCTTGTGAGGGGCCGGGTGACTCTGGGGGCGGGAATCGTGGGCGACTTCGTCGTTCTCGACCCGGCTTCGCGTCCGACTTATGACTTCGCCGCGGTCGTCGATGACGACTCCATGGAAATCACGCATGTCCTGCGAGGTGAAGACCGCCTTCCAAATACCCTTCGGCAGGCCCTGCTGCACGGCGCCATGCGGTCGCGGATGCCTTGGTTCGGCCATCTCCCGCTTGTGACCAGCCCCCAAGGGGACAAGCTCGCCGGCCGGCACGGGACGGCCGGTGTCAGATGGTTTCGTGACCACGGATATCTGCCTCAGGCGCTTTCGAACTACCTGGCCCTTCTCGGCTGGTCGCCGGAGGACAACAGGGAGATCATCGACCTGGATGCGCTGGCCGAGTCGTTCAGCCTTGACCGTGTCTCGTCCGACGAGGTCGTGTTCGATACGACGAAGCTGTCCTGGATCAACGCGCACTACATAAGGTCAATCTCGGCCGCCGAGTTCTGGCGCCTGGCCCGCGAATCGGTCCCCGAGGGTTGGAGAAGAGACTTCGGTGACACTAAGCTGAAGGAGGCCGCTCTACTGGCCAGAAACAGGGTGAGGACTCTGTATGAGCTGGCGGATGAGATGAGGCCCGTCTTCGAGCTCAACATGGACGAGGACGCGGCGGAGGCCCTAACGGACGGGCGGTCGGAGAAGATACTACGGGCGCTGTTGACCGCACTTGAAGGACGGACCCGGTTCGACTCGCGCGATTTCTTGGCGCTTCTTGGCGAGATGAGCAAGAGCGGTCGTTTCGGCAGGAGGGAGGTTTTTGTGTCGGTGCGTGCCGCGATTACAGGTAAACTCGAGGGTCCGGAGCTGGGGTCCATCGCGGCCCTGCTGGGAGCGGCCGAGCTGCGCAGGAGAATAGAGCTGGCGCTCGAGCGCCGTTGAGCGCGGTCCCGCGCGCCGGGTGCGGGACGCGTTCGATCTCCCCGCGGTCGGCCCGGCGTTCGCGCCGCCGTGGCGGGAGTGTCAAAGGGAGGCTGGAAGAGCATGAATGTGGCCGTTCTGTTGGGAGGTACGTCAGCCGAGCGGGAGATCTCTCTCCTTACCGGCAAAGCCGTTTCCGGGGCTCTTGGCAGGCTGGGCCACGAGGTGCATCCCGTGGATCCCGCGCTCGAAGGGCCGGCCGGCGCGGGGGCCGGGCTCAACGCGCCTCCCGGCCTGCTCGCCTTCCTTGTGCTTCCCGAAGTCCTCTCTTGTGATTCGATATTCATCGCGCTTCACGGGCCCATGGGCGAGGACGGCAGAATGCAGGCGGCTCTGGATCTGACCGGGATTCCCTACACGGGTTCCGGAGCTTTGGCCTCCGCCCTCGCGATGAACAAGGACATGTCGAAGAGGATGTTCCTGAACGAAGGGATCCCTACTCCCGGTTGGCGCAAGTACCGGGTCTTCGCCGAGAGTCACGCCGGCATCCCCGAAAAGGGATCGGCGGGCGGCCCGCCGGCCTCCGACGTGGAGTCGGTAGGCGGTTTCCCGGTCGTGGTGAAGCCCAACGACCAGGGCTCGACTGTCGGACTCAGCGTGGTCGCGGACGAGTCGGCTCTGCCGGGCGCGATTGAGATAGCCGCGAGGTATTCCGATGAGATTATAGTGGAGAAGTACATTCCGGGCAGGGAGTTGACCGTGTCCATACTGGGGCGGGAAGCGCTTCCGGTCATAGAGATCGTCCCGGAGGGAGGACTCTACGACTATACGAGGAAGTATGTGAAAGGCAAGAGCCGGTATGTGGCGCCCGCGGACCTGGATGAGGTGACGACGGCCGCCGTCCAGGAGCTGGGCCTCAGGGCGTACGACGCGCTGGGGTGCAGGGGGTTCGGCAGGGTTGACATGCGACTTTCTCCGAACGGAGAGATCCAGTGCCTGGAGGTCAATACTATCCCGGGCATGACGGAGACCAGCCTTGTCCCGATGGCCGCCGCCGCAGTGGGCATATCTTTCGACCAGCTTGTGAGGAGGATTATCGAGTTAGCCGCGGCCGACGGGCCGCCGCGGGGGGAAGAGAGTGAGCCTTAGAATCTACAGCACAATGAACAGGAAGAAGAACGCCTTCGAGCCGGTAAAGCCGGGGAAAGTCGGTATATACTGCTGCGGCATGACCGTTCAGGACAAACCCCACGTCGGGCATATGTTCTCCTCCATAGTTGCGGACACCATAAGGAGACATCTCGAGCGCAAGGGCTACGAGGTCACATTTGTGTACAATTTTACGGACGTGGATGACAAGATAATCGCCAGGTCTCACGATGAGGACAGGGACTGGCGGGAGATCGCCCGCGAGAACATGGAGGCCTATTTGGAGGTCGCCCGCAAGCTCAACATCCTCCCAGCTACTCACTATCCCAAGGCCACGGAGCACATCGGCGAGATCATCGACTTGGTCAAGAAGCTGCAGGAGAAGGGCTACGCTTACAAGAGCGGCTCGGATGTCTACTTCGAGGTTGAGAAGTGCCGGAGCTACGGGAAGCTGTCCGGCAGGAGGCTCGAGGAGCTCAGGGCCGGCGCCAGGGTGGAGGTCGGTGAGGACAAGAGAAACGCCCTGGACTTCGTGCTCTGGAAGGGGGCCAAGGAGGGCGAGCCGAGCTGGGACAGCCCTTGGGGGCCCGGCAGACCGGGCTGGCACATCGAGTGCTCGGCCATGTCAATGAAGTACATCGGCCGGACTCTGGACATCCACTGCGGGGGACAGGATCTGATCTTCCCGCACCACGAGAACGAGATCGCCCAGTCGGAGTCGGCCACCGGAAGGGAGTTCGTCAATCACTGGGTCCACAACGGCTTCGTGAACCTCTCCGGGGAGAAGATGTCCAAGTCGACGAAGCACTTCTATCTGGCGGAAAACCTGTGCAACGAGTTCGATCCGGAAGCGATCCGCTTCTACCTGCTCTCCACCCACTACAGGAGCCCGATCGAGTTCGGGAAGGACAGGCTCGAGGAGGCCGGGGTCGCTCTGGCGAGACTGCGGAACTCGATCCGGACGGCGTTGCTGGCGGAATCCGGTTTGCCGGATGACGCCAAGGCCGGCGAGGTGAAGGACGCGGAGCTGGAGAAGGCGATGGAGGAGACGGCCTCATGCTTCGACGAGGCCATGGACGACGATTTCAACACGGCGAAGGCCATAGCCTGCCTGTTCGAGCTATCAAAGAGGATAAACCTCTCCCTCGAGGACAAGGGCGCGGGGCCCGCGACTGTTCGTACGGCGGCGGGTGCGGCGAGAGGGATAATGGACCTGGGAGGCGTGCTGGGCCTGTCCTGGAAAGGACTGGCGGTGGACGAGGAGGTTCCGGGGCAGGTCATGAGCCTTGTGAAAGAGCGAGACGAGGCGCGCAAGAACAAGGACTGGGCCAGGGCGGACGAGTTGAGGGACGCCATAGTCGAGAAGGGCTTCGTAATCGAGGACAGGCCGGGGGGCGCTGACGTGCGCCGCAAAGCTTGATACAGCGAGGGTACCTCAGTGCGCCGGGGATGATTGGCCCCTTGCTCCCGGCGCCCGCTTCGGCGAGCTAACGGCCTTGGGCCGTGGATCTCGCCTCGCTCCTGCGCAATGGTCGCTGCGGAGCCAATCACCCCCGGCGCACGGTGAGCCCCCTGGCCCCTTGCTCCCGGCGCCCGCTTCGGCGAGCTAACGGCCTTGGGCCGTGGAT
>CAZHEV010000014.1:89497-89806 GCA_964531335.1 uncultured bacterium
CGCCTCGCTCCTGCGCAATGGTCGCTGCGGAGCCAATCACCCCCGGCGCACGGTGGCGTCCTTCTTCCCACCTTCTTCCCCGTTTTGCGTTGACCGGGGCGCATCCTACACACTAGAATCATACTCGGCGGGTCTTCCGACAATCGCACCACAGCCTGCTTGGTATCCCGTGCTGGCGTAGCTCAATGGTAGAGCTCCTCACTTGTAATGAGGTGGTTGGGGGTTCAAGTCCTCTCGCCAGCTCCAGCTTTTGTGGGGAGGTTCCCGAGCGGTCAAAGGGAACAGACTGTAAATCTGTCGGCGAAGCCT
>CAZHEV010000015.1:0-69896 GCA_964531335.1 uncultured bacterium
CCTGCAGAAGCAGCTCCTGCGGCTTCTCGGAATGGACCCATCGTCCTACGCTTGATCGGCGATCATCATAGAGGTGAAAAATCCTCAGAATCACGCCAGCAAGGTGCGGAATGTAGGGTTGAATATTCGACATTTTTAGTTTTGACATAATCTTCTATTCGTTTCTTTCTTGAGCTAATAAACTCTATTACTCCTCTTTTGTAAGATATATACTCGCCAATATCAGAAAACACCGGACGGGTTTTGAAGTCATCAAACGGCAAATAGAACTTAACATTTGCATTCTTATCAATTAGATCATCCAGCAAGAAGAACTGGATGTAGCCCTCAAAATTGTGGAATAATTCAAAAAACTTGTTATATCTTAACAAAGTAGAATAAAGAGGGCTTTCTTGTGACAGATAGAAGCGGCGTATGCATTCAAGTGTTAGATCAAATCTGTCATCAATAAAACTGTTTACTCCACGGGCTTGATTAATTGTATGTTTACCTCCAATTCTGTTGTTTGGAAAAATGATATAAGCTCCGATAGTAGAACCTGCATCAAAAAGCTCCTTGACCTCCTCGGGAATTTGTTCTGTAAGCCAGAACTTTCTCTTATGATTTTTATAAGAATGTGTGATGGCGTCGCTGCCCAAGAAGAATTCTCCTTGATCTGATCTGTGATATAGGTAAGAACCGGGTTGAGCATCACTTAATTCAAAGATTTCACCATTTGGTAATAGCTTGCTCCACAATATCTTATGGTATCTACGGAGTGTTGGGCTGAAGCTGTCAGGGTCACCGCCATTCGAATCCGAGTAAAAATTAAAATTCGTATCAATCTTCAATTTATTTAAACCTTCATTAAAAAGTCTTGTGTTGTTCCCTGTTTTTGCACATAACGTAAATTATACGGAACTATATAAGAACCAAACACAGCATGCGCTTGCCGTATAATCCCGGGCTTCGAACTGACTGCCCCTGTAACTGCTTGCCAAATCCGTCGCTTCCATAGTGCGTCAGATTGGTCAAGGGTATTATCCTGCAACGGCTCGCAGCATAAACCGGCACGGCATCGCTGCATATCCAGAGACCTCACAGACACCTCATGGCCCCAGCACTCTGTCCGCCGGACTCCGTATTCCGCCCGCCCCTCGGTTCAGGACGTGGGTGTAAATCATCGTCGTGCTCAGATCCCGGTGTCCGAGTAGCTCCTGAATAGTCCTTATGTCGTAGCCGTCCTCCAAGAGGTGGGTGGCGAACGAGTGACGAAATGTGTGGCAGCTAGCCGGCTTGGAGATTCCCGCCCTGCAGACGGCCTCCTTGACCGCTCGCTGAAGCACGGACTCGTGTAAATGATGGCGCCGGCGTTGCCCGGTTTCGCGATCGACGTAGAACCTCGTAGCCGGAAACAGCCACTGCCATGGCCAGCTTCGACCGGCTTTGGGGTACTTCTGTGAGAGACGGAAGGGTAGCTCAACCCAGCCCGCTCCTCGCTTCAGGTCCTCGTGGTGCTGGCGCCATACGGCACGGAGCTGCTTCGCAATCCCCGGTTTGGCAACCGCCGGCAGGACGGTAACGCGATCTCTCGCGCCTTTTCCGCCTCTGACAAGGATCTGACTCGACCTGACGTCCACATCCTTCACTCGGAGCCGCACGCACTCCATCAATCGCAATCCAGAGCCGTAAAGCAAAGAGGCCATCACCAGAACAGGCCCGTCCAGATGGCACATAACGGCCCTAACTTCTTCTCGCGTCAGAACGACAGGAAGTCTCTTGGGCGCTTTCGCACGCACAATTCCGTCGATCCAGTCGACTTCCCGGTCCAGCACTTCTCTGTACAGGAACAGGATGGCGCTCAGGGCCTGCGTCTGCGTGGCAGGGCTGACACGCCGTCCGGCCAAGTGATTCAGGAAGCGCGTTATCTCCGTCTGGCCCATCTCGGCGGGGTGGCGCAGATCGTTGAAACGCACGTAGCGCTTGATCCACCCAACGTATGCCCTCTCGGTTCTGGGGCTGTAATGTCGTGTTCTTATCGCGGTTCGGACTCTGTCGAGGAGTCGAGGTTCACTACGAAATCGGGACTGGAGATTGGGCCGGCGCTCGGAACGAAGCCGGGGGCCTGGGCGAGGCCCGGGTTCGCCTCTTGCAGATGCGGGAGGCACCGGCAAGGCCTTCTCGGAACTTGGAGGTCGTGTCAACCTCGCATGGCGGGGCGGCGGATGCCCGGCAGAGGGGATACTCATGGAGCTTCTCTCCTGACATGGACGAGGCGAATCATCTGTTACTTTATGGCTTTTCTTGTCAGATGTCAAGCCTCGCACCTCTGGACCTTTGGACGCGCACCTTTGGACACGGCTTTGATGAAGGACGCTTAGGGGAGCTAATTCGGGCGATAAGGGGTTAACGCAAGGGAAGACATGGACTCGGCCAGTAAGGGGATAGAGGCAGAGGCACTGGGCGGACAAGGCAATGCTCGGTTATGGTCTCAGCTCAAGCGTCCTTGCCGCTGTCGTCGCTTTCCTCTTCGAGGATCTCGCGCTCATGGGGAGTGAGGCTCTCCATCCCTTCCTGGGCGATCTTCTCCAGGATGGCATCGACCTCGCGCTGCCGCTCGGCGGCTCGCCTCTTCTCGAGGTCTATCAGCTTGAGCTTGCGCCTGGCCTGCCACTTCCGCCACGCCTCGCGCCAGTAAGCGGGATCCCACCATCCCTTGGCCCTGGGCCGCCCCCACGAGGACACGCCCAAAAAGCGTATGTATATGTAGCCGAACAGCAGTCCGCCGAGGTGGGCGAAGTGCGCAATCCCGGTCGCGGTGTACTGGAGGGCCGCGAAGAAGTTCATCACGCCCAGGAATATTACGAGGTACTTCACCTTGACGGGAAAGAGGAAGTACACGTAGACCATCCTGTTGGGGTAGGTCATGGCGTAGGCCAGCAGAATCCCGAATAGGGCTCCGGAGGCGCCGATAGTGATTGAATAAGACCCCGGCGCCGTCACCAGCGACAGCACCCCGGCGCCGACGCCCGTGAAAAGATAAAAGCGGATGAATGTCTCGGATCCCCAGGTCCTTTCCATCTCCGACCCGAACATCCATAGAATGAGCATGTTGAAGAGGAGATGAAATGGGCCGCCGTGCAGGAACATGTAGGTGACAAGCTGCCAGATCCTGAACTCGCCTATGACGTCGGCCGGAACGAGGCCGAAGGTCCGCGTGAACGCACCCCCGGCGATCCACTGGCCGAAGAAGACGGCCACATTGATTATCAGGAGGACCTTCACCCAGTCGGTCAGCGTTGGTCCTAACTGGAACGAGGGCTGCCTGTAGCCTCCTCCGTAGTGTCTGTAAATCATCGGCGAGGCCTCACCTACTTCCCTTCCTCCCCGGGCTCTTCTTCTCCGCCGGACTCAGTCTCGCCGTCGAGCCCCTGCGCTCCGCCGGGCCCCTTCTCTGCCTCGGGCCGTCCAGCTTCATCAGCGCCCCCGGCTTCTCCGATCTCCTCGGCTTCTCCGGCCTCGGGTTCCTCGCTCACGAGCTCGCCGGCTTCACCAGGCTCTTCAACCGCCTCCGCCACGGGCACTACCCGGTCCTGCTCCGTAGTCGAGATGACTCTTGCTACCCCGACCACCTTGTCGCCTGGCTCGAGGTTTATCAGCTTCACCCCCTGGGTCGCCCTGCCCATGAGTGATATGCCGCTGACCGCCAGCCTTATCACCAGGCCCATCTTGGTGATTATCATGAGCTCGTCGTGTTCCCTGACGGGCTTTACGGACACGGTCGGGCCGTTGCGCTCCGTGTTCCGCACGGTGATGATCCCCTTGCCGCCGCGGCCAGTGACCCTGTAGTCGGCCAGCTCGCTCCTTTTGCCGTAGCCGTTCTCGGTCACGACCACGAGGGCCGGCGCCTCCTTGACAACCACCATCTCCACCACGTAGTCGTCGTGCTCGAGCGTGACGCCCGCCACGCCGCGGGCGCTCCTGCCCATCGGCCGCACCGCGCTCTCGGGGAAGCGGATGGCCTTGCCCTGACGCTTGGTTAGTATTATCTCAGCGCTTCCGTCCGTGACCCTCGCCGATATCAGCTCGTCTCCCGGATCGAGGCTGATGGCGCCGATCCCTCCACGGCGCGGGTGGCTGAACGCCGACAGTGACGTCTTCTTGATCACGCCCTTTCGCGTGGCCATGACGATGAAGCGGTTCTCATCGAACTCCCTGACGGGCACGACGGCGGTTATCCTCTCCTCGCGCCTTGTGTTTATGAGGTTGACTATGGCCTTGCCTCTGGCCAGCCGGCCGGCGAGGGGTATCTCGTACACCTTCAGCCAGTGGCAGCGCCCGAGGTTGGTAAGCACCAGCAGATAGCTGTGGGTCGAGGCCACGAAGAGGTGCTCTATGAAATCTTGATCCTTGGTATGAGCGCCCGTGATGCCTCGCCCGCCGCGCCTCTGGCTCCTGTAGGTCGTCATGGGCAGTCTCTTTATGTAGCTGCCGTGCGAGATCGTCACCACCATGTCCTCTTCGGCGATGAGATCCTCGACCTCGAACTGCTGGGCGGGCCCGCTGGCTATCTCGGTCCTGCGCTCCTCGCCGTAGCGGCCGGCAATCTCCTCGAGCTCCTCGACTATGATGTTGTCGACCAGCCGGGGGTTATCGAGTATCTCCTTGAGCCTGGCTATGAGCTTTATGAGATCGAGATACTCGGCTTCGAGCTTCTCGCGCTCGAGGCCGGTCAGCCGGTGGAGCCTCATGTCGAGTATCGCGTTGGCCTGTATCTCGGTCAGGGAGAAGGAGGTCATAAGGCCTTCGCGAGCCTGCTCTTTGTCAGCGGACTTTCTGATGAGGGCGATCACGGCGTCTATGTTGTCCAGGGCGATCTTGAGCCCTTCGAGTATGTGCGCCCTTCTCTCGGCCTCGGCCAGCTCGAACTTGGTCCGCCTGACCACGACGTCGCGCCTGTGATCGAGGAAAAGAAGGAGCATCTCGCGCAGGGTCAGAGTGCGCGGCTGGTTGTCAACCAGGGCGAGCATGTTCGCCCCGAAGGTGGTCTGCATCTGGGTGTGCTTGTAGAGCTGGTTCAGGACGACCTGGGTCTGGGCGTCGCGCTTTAGCTCTATCACCACCCGCAGGCCTTCCCTGTCCGACTCGTCTCTTATGTCCGCTATTCCCTGGATCTTGCCGTCCCTCACCAGCGAGGCCATCCTCTCCAGCATGGCGGCCTTGTTCACCTGGAAAGGGATCTCGGTGATGATGATGCACTCCCTGGCGGTCCTCTCATCGGTCTCTATGGTCGCCCTGGCCCGGACGGTCAAGAGCCCTCGCCCTCGCAGGTAGCACCCGCGTATGCCCTCCCGTCCCTGGATGGTCCCTCCAGTGGGAAAGTCGGGCCCTCTCACTATGCGCAGGAGCTGTTCGTCGGGCAGATCCGCGTCGTCAACCAGTGCCTTGAGGGCGGAGACTATCTCTCCGAGGTTATGCGGAGGGACATTGGTTGCCATTCCCACCGCTATTCCAGAGGCGCCGTTTATCAGCAGGTTGGGAGCCCTGCCGGGAAGGACGGTGGGCTCCTCCCTGGTCTCGTCGTAGTTGGGCACGTAATCGACGGTGGACTTCTCTATGTCGGCCAGCATGTCCTCGGCAAGGAGAGTTAGCCTCGCCTCCGTGTACCTCTCGGCCGCGGGGGCGTCGCCGTCAATCGAGCCGAAGTTGCCTTGTCCGTCGATCAGGGGATAGCGCAGGGAAAAGCTCTGGGCCATCCTGACCATGGCCTCGTAGATGGCCGGGGTCCCGTGGGGGTGATAGTTGCCGTTCACATCGCCCGTGATCTTGGAGCTTTTCCTGAAGGACCTTTCATGGGTCAGGTTCAGATCCTTCATGGCGACCAGAATGCGCCTCTGGACGGGTTTCAGACCGTCTCGAACGTCGGGAAGCGCGCGGGACACTATCACGCTCATCGAGTAGTCGATGTACGAGTGGCGCATCTCCCGTTCGATATCTACCTGAAGGATCTTGCCGCCCGAATCTGCTGTCTCCATATCTCCTCACTTGGATGTCGGCACCTTACCGCCCACCAATGCCACCGGTCCGCCATGCGCTTACCGGCGGCGCGGAACCTCCTGCTGGGATCCCGTCGCCCACCACCTCGCCGCCTTCACAGGCGCACCCGGGCCACCCGGGGCCTGCGCGAGCCCTATGCCGGCGTTCACTAAACGTCCAGGTTACGGACATTCAGCGCGTTTTCCTCGATGAACTGCCTGCGGGGCTCGACGGCGTCGCCCATCAATATGCTGAATATTCTGTCGGCTTCCCGGGCGTCCTCCAGCGTGACCTGAATCATGGTCCGGCTCTCCGGATTCATGGTGGTCTCCCAGAGCTGCTGGGGGTTCATCTCGCCCAGGCCTTTGTAGCGCTGCACGCCGGCCCCTTTGGGGCCCACCTTCTTGAGCGCGGCGTCGAGCTCGGCGTCGTCCTGGCAGTAGACCTCCTGCTTGCCCTTCTTGACCCGGTAGAGGGGCGGCTTGGCTATGTACATGTAGCCGCGCGCGACGAGCTCCTTCATGTAGCGGAAGAAGAAGGTCAGCAGAAGTGTGCGGATGTGGGACCCGTCGACGTCGGCGTCGGTCATTATTATCACTTTGTGATATCTGGCCTTTTCGAGCTCGAACTCGTCCGTCCCCACGCCCGTGCCCAGCGCTGTGATGATCGTCTTTATCTCCTCGTTGCCCAGGGCCTTGTCCAGCCGGGCCTTCTCCACGTTGAGCACCTTGCCCCTGAGCGGCAGTATCGCCTGGAAGGTCCTGTCCCGGCCCATCTTCGCGGAGCCGCCGGCGGAGTCGCCCTCGACTATGAACAGCTCGCACTCATCCGGCACCCGGGAGGAGCAATCGGCCAGCTTGCCCGGCAGCGAGCCGCTGCTCAGAATGCCCTTTCGCCGGGCCAGCTCCCTCGCCTTTCTGGCCGCGTCCCTGGCCCTGGCCGCCGAGACGCATTTCTCCACGACCCTGCGGGCGATCGGCGGGTTCTCCTCCATGAACTCGCCCAGGGCGTCTCCGACCACGGACTCGACCACGCCTTTGGCCTCGCTGTTTCCGAGCCTGGTCTTCGTCTGGCCCTCGAACTGGGGCGAGGCCATCTTAACGCCCAGGACCGCGGTCAATCCCTCTCTGACGTCCTCGCCCGAGAGCCCGGTGGTGCCCTTCTTCAGGAGTCCTTCCTTGATCGCGTAGTTGTTGATGGTCCTCGTGAGGGCGGCCTTGAACCCGGCGAGGTGGGTGCCCCCCTCCAGAGTGTTTATGTTGTTGACGAAGCTCGATATGTTCTCCGAGTAGGAGTCGGTGTACTGCATCGCCACTTCCACGACCATATCGTCTCGCTGCTTCTCGATGGTGATAGGCCGGGGGTGCAGCACGTTCTTATTCTCGTTCAGGAAGTTTACGAAGGAGCTTATTCCTCCCTTGTAGCACATCTCGGCCTTCTTGCCGGTCCGCTCATCCTCGAAGATGACCTCGAGGCCTTTGTTCAGGAAGGCCAGCTCTCTCAGCCTGTGATGGAGGAGGTCGTAATCGAAGTCTCTCTCCTCGAATATCTCCGGATCGGGACTGAATGAGATGACGGTGCCGGTATTGTCCGTCTCGCCGACCTGCTCGAGGTGCCCGTCGGCGGTTCCTCTGACGAAGCGCTGGCGGTACATCTTGCCGTCGCGGTGCACTATCGCCACGAGCCACTCAGACAGGGCGTTGACCACTGAGACGCCGACGCCGTGGAGGCCGCCCGATACCTTGTAGGCCTGCTCGTCGAACTTGCCCCCCGAGTGAAGGGTGGTCATGACCACCTCGAGCGCCGGCCTGTTCTCGGTGGCGTGAAGATCCACAGGGATACCCCTGCCGTTATCGGACACGGTCACGCTTCCGTCGGAGTGCAGGGTGACGACGATGCGGGTGCAATAGCCCGCCATGGCCTCGTCGATGCTGTTGTCCACGACCTCGTAGACCAGGTGATGGAGCCCTCTGGCGCCAGTGCTGCCCACGTACATGCTCGGGCGCTTCCTGACGCCCTCGAGGCCTTTCAGTACCTGTATCTTGGTCGCGTCGTAACCGCCCGGAGCCGCGCTAATAGACATATCAGCCGGGGCTTCTCTCAAGTTCTTTCCCCCCTCGTCGATCTGCTTGACATAACAAACATCAGGTCACGCACGATGCCCGACCCGACTTTCTCGCCGATCCGCTCCAGCAACCGGGGCTTTTCCATGCTCAAGCGCGCGATCCTCGCCGAGCTGTCGACCTGCACGAAAAGCCTGCCGGATGAAAAACGAACGGCTCTGGTGTGACCGGCATGATCCGGTCCCGCTATCTCATCCCATGCCTCCACCGCCCGCCAGCCTGCCATGACGGGTCCCAGTCTGAGGCTCTCTATGATCCTGGAGAGAACATCGCCGGCCCGCTTCACCTCGCGGTCTCGCGTCACGCGACGGGCACCTCCTCGGGCAGCCGCACGGGCATGACAAGGCACATCAGCTCCTCTCCTTTCTCCTGCTCGGCCGGCCAGACAACAGTGGCTGATATGGGGGTGTTTGCCGCGAATGTCACCTCGTCGGCTTCCATCGTAGCAAGGCTGTCTAGGAGATAACCGGCGTTGAAGCCTATGTCTATATCCTCGCCGGAGTACTTCGCCGGCACTTCTTCAGTGGCCTCTCCGACGTCGGCGGTCCTGGTCGCAACCTCCGCGCTGTCCTTTCTGAGCCCGAGCTTGATCTGCCTGGTGGCTTGGTCCGCAAGCACGGAGACTCTCCTGACGGCTCCCAGCAACTCGAGCCTGCTCATGGTGGCCTTCTTCGGATGCTCGGTGGGCAGGACCTGGCGGTAGTCCGGGAAAGGCCCCTCCAAGAGCCTGCAAAACACCGTGGTCCTTCCCATCTCGAACACAGCGTAGTTCTTGGCGAAGCCCACCTTGACCTCATCCTCCCCGGCGAGCCGAAGGACCTGGTTGAGCGCCTTGGGCGGCACTATTATGTCCGCCATCGATCCTTTCCCAACGTCGTGCTCACGAGTTACGCAAGCAAGACGGTGCCCGTCCGTGGCTACCATCCCGAAGGTGCCCTCGCCGAGCTCGACCAGGACACCGTTCAGCATGGGACGGGTCTCATCGTTCGAAACCGCGTAAATGCACTTCTTTATCATCTTCCGCAGTGGATCGGTGCCCAGCTTCACCTGCCTCTCGGGGGATACTTCGGGCAGCTTGGGGTAGTCGTCCGGGCTCAGCCCCATCAGCCTGAACACGCCCTTTCCGCACTTGAGGAGCGCCTTCTCCTGGGCGATCTCGACATGCACCTTGTCGGACGGAAGCTCCCGTACGATGTCCGCGAGCCGCCTCGCCGGAAGGCAGGCCTTGCCCTCCCCCGCGATTTCACACTCCACGCCGGTCTTGACCGAGATGTCGAGATCGGTGGCCGTAACGCTCAGCCGTCCGCCTGACGCCTCGACGAGCAGCGCGGACAGGACCGGCAATGTGCTCTTGCTCGGGACCGTGCCGATAACCGTCTGAATGACCTCGGCGAACTCGCTCTGAGTGATAGAGAACTTCATACCCTGCATCCTCCCGAATGACCGGTTGGAAAGGCTCGACGTACGTGACAGCCGGCCCGCTTGCGATTGCCAAGTGAGAAAATAGGCGCTGCGTCGATAGAAAGCCTTGCTATTAAATTGTATTTTACATTGGTGCTTTCAGCAACACAAAAGTACCCTTGCAGGGGTATATATGTATACTTGTAACTATATGAATTAGATAGAGTTAGAAAGTGCTGTGGAAACGGTGCACAAGCCTCCGACGATTGTGCAAATCGGTGTGCCGGAATGAAATGAAGAAAGCGCCTTCGGGGCGCTTTCGTGGGTAAGTTGTGAGTGTTCTGTGGGAATGATGTTGGGGCGGAGGACGTGCCCTTGAGCCATCTCAATTGATCAACATTCTGTCCCCACTCGCCGGAAGCCGGCAGGCGAGGTCGGCGACGATCTTCCTGAGCCTTGTGTCGGTCTTGAGCTGAGACTCTATCTTCGAGCAAGCATGGAGTACGGTCGTGTGGTCGCGGCCCCCGAAACGCTCTCCTATCTCCGCGAGGGGGGTGTCCAAATGCGATCGGCATAGGTACATGGCCACCTGCCGTGGAAACGCTATGGCGTTGGTTCTCTTCCTTCCGCATAGATCCTGAGGCCTGAGACTGAAATGTCTGGCGACGAGCTGCTGGACGTCGAGGACCGTGGCCGCCTTGACGCGTGGCCTGAGTATGTCACCGAGGACCTCGGTTACAATGTCGGGGGTCAGGGGCCGGCGGGTGAGCTGGGCATGCGCGCGTACTCTTACGAGGGATCCCTCCAGTTCCCGGACGTTCCCGCTCGCCATCTGAGCGATCGCGAGGGCGACGTCGCCGCAAAGATTGAATCCCTGCCTCGCGGCCTTCTGATTAAGGATGGCGACCCGCGTCTCGAGGTCCGGCTTCTGAATATCGGCCACCAGTCCCCACGTGAAGCGCGAGATAAGTCTTTCTTCGAGACGGGCGATCTCCTTCGGGGGCCGATCACTTGTAAGGACGATCTGCCGCCCCGACTCATGAAGCGAATTGAACGTGTGGAAGAACTCCTCCTGGGTGCTCTCCTTTCCTCCGAGGAAATGAACATCGTCTATCAAGAGCAAGCGGGCGCGTCTGTATCTGTTCCTAAAAGCAAGCGCCGTGCCCTGCTGTATCGAGGCGATCATCTCGTTCATGAATCTCTCAGCCGACACGTAGCAAACTTCGTTTGACGCGCCGGCAGACGCGGCGTGTCCGATCGCGTGAAGCATGTGCGTCTTGCCCAGCCCCGAGCTTCCGTACAAGAACAACGGGTTGTAGGTGGCTCCGGGTCTTTCAGCGACAGCCATGCACGCGGCCGCCGCGAGCCTGTTGCTGTCACTCACAACCAAAGAATTAAAAGTATTGGAGGGGTTGAGGCAGGATGCAGCAGTGTGCGTCCGCTCGATCGGCGTGTAACTTTGAGCGGCGACGTCGGGGCCGTGGCTTTCAATTGCCGTGCCGTCGCCGTTGACTTCGCCGTCGCCTGCGCTGCCTGAGTTGACGGTTCGTGAATCTCCGTTGCCGTTCTGCCGCGCTCGCTCATCCGCGTGGATCTCGACCTTCACCGGCCTACCCAAAGCATCGGAGGCGGCTTCATTGAGGAGACGGATGTAATGCTCGCTCAACCAGTCGACGAAGAAATGATTGGGCACGCCCAACTTCAAGACACCGGCGTCGAGTCCTTGGATCCGCGCAGGACATATCCAGGTGCGGCAAGCTCGGGGCCCTATTCTTCGCTCGACGGAGGAAACAATACTCTCCCAGAGACCGCTGGGGGCGGAAGTCTCTACGTGGGTCATTGGCGTTTCCCGTTTGAAGGCTATTTATCCCGCCGAGGGTTCAAACTGGAGATAGTTCTTCCACCCTATTGACTCGCGAACCCTCGTAACACTTTTGAAAAGCAGAGACACTTCAGATGCCGGACGCGCTATTTGCCCCATGAGACGGGGCTCGACATCTGCCATGTTGCGCAGACACAACGCATGTGTAGGTGGCTCGCAAACGATCCTCATTGCCGTGTCGCGAGTACGAAACTTATCACCCGGCGGAACGCAAATCAAGAACTTCCTCGTGAAGTCCTTAAGCTATATTGCAAGGCGGTTCTATTCAGTCGATTGTGAGTGAGTCGAAGCGAGGGAAAAATCCGTGCCCGGCTCAACCGCGGCCACGAACGAAATTTCGGGAAAAACGTCTGCGCAGAAATCGCGTCCTGATCGGGAGTTGCGAACAAGCTCTGCATGCGTTTCTGCGACCATGGGCGCGTCGCGCTTAACTAATAAGAGCGAACCGTAACGGGGGACCGAGAAATAGAGCACGACCGGCGTCGGGCCTGGGTGATGAAAGTCCGCTCGGAAGGCTCGGGCGGGCTTGTGCGCGACAAGCCGAGCTCGGGGTTCACACTCTTTCGTTTCTCGACGACGGTCTGGAGAAGTGGTCGGTGCGACCACGGCCGCGCTCGCGCAGCCAGTGTGGTTGATAAAACTTTCCGGCGCGCGGAAGGTCGGCTAGGTCTCGGCGGTCTCTGCCGGGCCTGCGCCGCCTCGACCTCCGAGCCCTCGGCGGCCGGAGTTGCTGCATGGTTCGGCAGGTCGAGATCCGGGCCCCTGCCCCGGTGCCCTTGTGGAAGGCCTTCCCCCAAGATCCGCCGCCTTTGTGCCGCGCCGCGCGCTGGCGTCGCAACCCCCCTTCCGCACAGGGGCCCGTCGCCGCCCCGGCCCAGCCGTGCCCGGCTGTCCGGAGCCCCGGGGGGATGGCCCGGCCCTCCGCAGGCCACATAGGTCTTGACCGGGCTGGACGTGGACAGGTAGACTGTTTGGATTGGAGGCGGATCACGCATTGGCTACATATGGACAGTCACTTGTAGCCCGACTTTTGCGCAGCTCTTGCTTGAAGGAGCGATGAGCCTTGAAGAGAACATATCAACCTCATAACAAGAGAAGGAAACGCACCCACGGCTTCCGTAAGAGGATGAGCACCCCCGAGGGACGGGCCGTGCTCAGGAGGCGTCGCGTGAAGGGAAGAAAGAGACTGTGTGTCTGAGGACCGCGTCTTGGTCGATCGTGCTTCGGAGAAGCTTCCAGCCCGCTTCTTGTTGAGGAGTCGGCGGGAATTCGAAGAAGTCTACCGGAATGGCACTCCTTACCGCGGCCGTTACATCGTCCTCATAGCGCTGGCCGGCGCAGGCATTTCCCAGCGAAAAGCGGGTTTTGTAGCAAGCAAGAAGGTAGGAGGCTCCGTCGAGCGCAACAGGGTGAAGCGCTTGATGAGAGAGGCGTTTCGCAAATCCCAGAAGCACATGACCTCCGACCCGGTCCACCTTGTCTTCATCGCGAGGGCGGCGGGCGTCGACGCGGCGAGCGAGGAGGTCAGAAAGGAGACCATGCGCCTGTTGGGACGAGCCTCCCTGCTGAGGCGCGAGGGCTAGGGCCAGGGCGATCGCCGCTTGGCCTCCGGCGCGCCGGCCGGGTTCGATCCACCGGAGTTCGTGAACTTGAAGGCATTGATTCTATTCCTGCTGACTTTGTATAGATGGGTTCTGTCCCCCTTGCTCCCGAGGACCTGCAGGTTCTATCCATCCTGTTCGGCCTATGCACACGAGGCTGTGAGCAGGCACGGCGCCCTTCGCGGCATCTGGCTCGCCGCGCGCCGTCTGCTGCGCTGCCATCCTTATAGCCCGGGGGGCTATGACCCTGTCCCAGAAACGCCGACTGCCGCGGGGCATTAGAGACACGCGGAGTTCAGGAGCGCATAGAAAGCCATGGGCGATTACAAAAGAATGCTCCTGGCGGTCATTATCGCCTCGGTGTTCATATTCATCTGGACTACCTTCTTCTCCGAGCCTCCCCGGAGGCGGGGTACCGGCCCGACCGGCGTACCGGACAGCGTCGAGGTCGCCGACATCGAGGACGACACGACCGACTTCGGCGGCCGCCCGGCGGGTGAGCCGGGTAGGCGCGGCGAGCCCTCCCACCTGTCCACGCGCGAGACGGCCCAGCCGCCCACTCAGGAACGACCTTCGGACGAGGCGCTTCGCGGCATCTGGCTCGAGCAACCGGGGTGGGAGCGGATGGTCGCCGAGACCGGGCTGTGCAAGGGTGAGCTCGTCTCTCTCGGAGGCGGTCTCTCATCATGGAAGCTCAAGGAGTTCCTCGACCAGGAGAAAGCGCCCGTCGACCTGGTGGTCCTAAGGCCCGGCGCCACGTCCGAGCTCGGGCTGGACCTGGTCTCGGGAGGCGCCTTCCTGAGCCTCGACGACGCCCCCTTTAGTCGCAGGGAGCTCCCCTCCGACGATCCCGACGTCGAGAAGATGGTCGCTCTTACCGCGACGGACAGCGCGGGATCATCCGTCACCAGGATCTACACTTTCTACCGGAACAGCTACTTCTTCGACGTGGACGTGACGGCCGAGGGCTTCGGCCGCGGCGAGCGGCTCTCGTGCGCCCTGTCCTGGAGCTATGGGCTTCCGATCACCGAGGCCAACGAGAAGTCGGACATAGACAACTTCGCCGCTATGAGTCTCCTGGGAGAAGAGTTCCACAAGGACAAGAGGGGCGACTTCAAGGACGAGCCCGTCAAGGAGCTGGAGGGCAACGTCAGGTGGACCGGCCTCCGAAACAAGTACTTCGTGGTCGCCCTGATACCTCCGACCGAGCAACCCGGCACCGCCGTGCGGACATGGGGCGATCCCACGCGCAATCTTGTGGCAACGCAGCTCTTTGTGCCCATGAAGATTGCAGATGATGGAGAGGCCGCGGCCTCCTTCAGGGTCTATGCGGGCCCGATGGACTATGACAAGCTGGTGGCCCTGGGCGTGGGCCTGGAGAAGGACGTCTACCAGCGGTTCCGCTTCATGGCGCCGCTCAATCATCTGGTCTTCGCGCTGATGCAGTGGGTCCATGGGCTGGTGCCCAACTACGGCGTCGTGATCATCCTGGTCTCGGTGCTCATCAAGTTGATCTTCTATCCCCTCACCCGCAGCAGCCTGAGATCGATGCAGGCGATGAAGAAAGTCCAGCCCGAGCTCGAGGCGCTGAAGAAGAAGTACAAGGGCGACCCGAAGAAGATGAACCAGGCCCAGATGGAGCTCTTCCGCAAGCACAAGGTCAATCCCCTGGGCGGCTGTCTGCCTATCCTGGTTCAGATGCCCATCTTCTTCGCGCTGTACAACGTGCTGGTCGAGTCCGTCCAGCTCAGGCAGGCGGACTTCGTCGCCTGGATAGACGACCTGTCGGCGCCGGACACGCTGTTCCACTTTGGCGACTTTCCGGTGCACTTATTGCCGCTCGTCATGGCGGCCACTCAGCTTGTGCAGCCGACGATGGGCCCGTCCACAGACCCCAAGCAGAAAATGATGAAGTACTTAATGCCCATCTTCCTGCTGGTGATCTTCTACGGGCTGCCTTCGGGGCTCGTGCTCTACTGGACCGTCAACAACGTGCTGACAGCTCTGCAGCAGTACTTGATGAACCGCTCCGAGAAGACGGACGAGGGCTCCGTCACGGTCGCGCCCTCCAGGCCGACGAAACGCAAGGGGAGGGCGAGCAACAAGTAGGAGTCACATCTAAGGAAAGGGATCGCATATGGATACGGACAATCAGGAAAGGCAGCAGATCGAGATGGAAGGCAAGACCGTGGACGATGCGGTCGAGGAGGCGCTGGCAACGCTCAATGTGGGCAAAGACCTGGTCGACATCGAGGTCCTCGACCCGGGCAGCAAGGGCTTCTTGAACGTCATAGGCGGCAAGAACGCAAGGGTCAGAGTGTCGATGCGCGGCGGGGTCTGGCTGGAGAGGTCCAGGGAGATCGTCCAGGATCTCATGGAACGGATGGGCATCAAGGCACAGATCGACGTCGAAGAGGTGCACGACGTCATAGAGGTGAAGATCGACAGCGCGGAGAGCGACGGCCTGCTGATAGGGCGCCGGGGGGAGACGCTCTCGGCGATACAACATCTAGTCACTCGCATGGTCAACAAGGACAGCCCCCAGCGCGTCCAGGTGGTCGTTGACGTCGGGGGGTACAAGAGAAGAAGAGAGGCCCAACTGGAGAACCTGGCCAGGTCGCTGGCCTCGAAGGTAGAGTCAACAGGCCAGCAGGTCCTCACCGAGCCGCTCAACGCGGCCGAGAGAAGAGTGATCCATATCACCTTGACCGAGAACCCCTCCGTGCGCACGGAGACCATCGGCGACGGTCTCATGAAGAAGGTGGCCGTAATTCGCGTGAGGAACGGCGGCAGTGCCTCCCCGCCATCCGCAACCCGCTGAGGATACGATAGCTGCGATAAGCACGCCTCCCGGGAAAGGCGCGATCGCCCTGGTGAGGTTGAGCGGTCCCGATGCGATTGCCATCGCGGACCGGGTGTTCGAAGGGGGCGTGCGCCTTGCCGGGGCACCGCCCCGGACCGTCCAGCTCGGGCGGGTGGTTGCGCGCTCGGGCCGCTGGATAGACGAGGTCCTCGCCACGGTATTCATCTCCCCGCACAGTTACACAGGCGAGGACATGGTCGAGCTGAGCTGCCACGGAGGCCCCCTGCCGGCGGCGCTCGTTCTGGAGGCCCTTATCGAGTCCGGCGCAAGGCCGGCCGGCCCCGGCGAGTTCACCAAGAGAGCTTTCCTTTCAGGCAAAATGGATCTGAGCCAGGCGGAGGCCGTCGCCCAGATAGTCTCGGCCAAGAGCCGTGCCGGGCTGAGGGCCGCGCTCGCCCAGTCTGAGGGCGCTCTGTCCAGGAAGATCAGGTCCTTCAGGGAGGCGCTGGTCGCGGCGCTGGCCGAGCTGGAGGCTCGACTCGACTTCTCAGAAGATGTGGAGGAGGATGTCGATCCGGCGGCGATCGCCGAGGTGGTCTCAGAGACCTCGGCGGGCTTAGAGGAGCTTCTCCGGTCGAGGGAGCTGGGACGGCTCGCAAGCGAGGGCGCGCGGGTGGTCATAGCGGGCAGGCCAAACGTGGGTAAGTCAAGACTTCTAAACGCCTTGGTGGGAAAGGAGCGCGCAATAGTCACCCCTGTCCCCGGCACGACCAGGGACACGATCGAAGAGTGGGTGGAGCTCGACGGAGTGCTGCTGACCCTGGCGGACACCGCGGGCCTTCGACCTGCCGCCGATCTGGTAGAGGCAGAGGGGGTGAGAAGGACAAGAGAGCTGCTGCGAGACTGCCAACTGGTGCTTATGGTGGTGGAGCTCACTTCGCCGCCCGAGTCCGCGCAGGACCCGGCTCTCATCCGCGAGACAGCCGCCGAGGCGCCCGTAATCCCGGTGGTCAACAAGTGCGACCTTGAAGGAGACAGGTCCGGTTGGTCGGCTGCCCTGGAGCGGCTCGCGCCGGCCGTGGCGGGCACTGTGCTCCCTGCCGCGTACACCTCGGCGCTGACCGGCGAGGGGGTGCCCGAGCTCAAAGCGAGGATCGTGGAGAGCTTGGTCGGCGGTCAAGGCGCCGGCGCGATCGACTCGGGCGAGGTGCTTCTGGCCAACGCAAGGCACGCCGCCTCGCTGACAAAAGCGAGGGATGCGCTGGGGCGGCTCTCGGCAGCTCTGGCGCAGGGGCTCTCGGAGGAGCTTTTGGCCTTCGAGATGGGACAGGCGCTCGGCGCGCTCGGCGAGGTAACGGGGGAATCGATCGCCGAGGATGTGCTCGAAAACATCTTCTCCCGGTTCTGCATAGGGAAGTGACCTTCCGATGGGCTCTACGATGAAATGCGACGTCCTGGTCGTGGGCGGAGGCCACGCCGGCTGCGAGGCGGCGCTTGCCGCCGCGCGGATGGGGGCGAGCACGATACTGCTGACGGGCGATCTCGGCAAGATAGCCCAGATGTCGTGCAACCCGTCCATAGGCGGCCTCGCCAAGGGCCAGCTTGTCAGGGAGATAGACGCCCTGGGGGGTGAGATGGGCAGGGTCGCGGACCGCACCGGCATCCAGTTCAGGATGCTCAACATCGGCAAGGGCCCGGCGGTGTGGTCTCCCAGGGCCCAGTCGGACAGGACGCTCTACCGGGAGGAGATGACGGCGAGGGTTAGAGGCCAGAGGGACCTTGGGGTGGTGGAGGGCCTTGGGGTCGAGGTGCTCACCCGTGACGGCGTCGCAACGGGCGTTTCCGCCGAGGCAGGCGAGGTTGTGCGCGCCGGGGCGGTCATACTCTCGCCGGGGACCTTTCTGAACGGGCTAATGCACATAGGCTTTGAGACTTACGCGGGGGGCCGCCATGGGGAGGCGCCGAGCGCGGGGCTTACCGACTCGCTCAGGAGGCTGGGGCTTACATGCGGCAGGCTCAAGACCGGCACATCTCCTCGCATAAGGTCTGCGAGCGTCGACTTCGAGGCGATGGAGCCGCAGTACGGAGACGATCCGCCGAGGCCGTTCTCTCATTTCACGGGGCCGCTGGAGGTCGATCAGGAGCCCTGTTATGTCACCCGGACGGGGGAGCGTACGGCGGGCCTCGTACGGGAGAACCTGGACAAGTCGCCCCTTTACTCGGGCCGGATCCAGGGCGTGGGGCCGCGCTATTGCCCGTCCTTCGAAGACAAGGTGGTCAGATTTCCCGACAGGGAGAGCCACCTGATCATGGTCGAGCCGGAGGGCAGATCCTCCGGGGAGGTGTACCTGAACGGACTTTCCACGAGCCTTCCCCTGGAGGTGCAACTGGCTATGGTAAGGACGCTTAGGGGGCTCGAGGGGGCGGAGATCGCCGTGCCCGGCTACGCCGTGGAGTACGACTTCGTAGATCCCACCTGTCTCGAGCCCAGTCTCGAGTGCAGGGCGTGCGGGAGGCTCTTCCTGGCCGGCCAGATAAACGGCACCTCGGGCTACGAGGAGGCCGCCGCGCAGGGCCTTATGGCCGGCGTAAACGCCGTCAGGGCCCTGGACGGCGCCCCGCCGATGGTGCTGGGCAGACACGAGGCCTACATAGGCGTGCTCATAGACGATCTGGTGACAAAGGGTACCAGCGAGCCCTACAGGATGTTCACCTCGAGGGCGGAGTACCGCTTGCTCCTGAGGCAGGACAACGCCGACGAGAGGCTGGCTCCCTACGGGCGGGATCTCGGGCTGCTGACCGAGGAGGAGTACAGGTCGGTGACGGACAGGCACGACGCCGTGGCCCGCGAGCTCGGGCGGCTCAGGAGCACGACGGCATCCCCGGAAGCCTTGGGCGGGGAGACGGCCGGGGCCGGGAAGATCTCCCTTCATGCGCTTCTCGCCAGGCCGCATGTGACTTATGATGATATGGAGAGGCTCGATCCCCCCTCCACCGGCGTTCCCGGATGGCTGCGGGAGCTTGTCACCATAAGGGCCAAGTACGCAGGGTACATCAAGAGGCAGGAGCGGGAGATAGAGCGTTTCAGGAGGTTCGAGGCCATGTCGATTCCGGGAGGCCTGTGGAAGGAGGGGCTCCCCGGGCTCTCCATGGAGGCGGACGAGAAGCTCAGAAGCCAAAGGCCCCGTTCTCTCGGACAGGCGGGAAGGATTCCCGGGGTATCCCCCGCGGACGTGAGTGTGCTTCACCTGCACCTTGACAGATATTTGCGCTCCAGGGGGGGCGGGCTGTCTGGGAAAGACGTCTTCCCGTGAACCCGGGGCGTGATCAAGGCGCATCGCGGTCCCGGGCGGCGGAGCTCCCTGGGGCGTGACCAGCCTTTGAATACCGGAGATAATTCAATCGCCCTGGCCCCGTGGGGCAAGCTACTTGGGAGTGATGGACATGAAGGACAGTGGAAAAGGCCGCGAGGCGGCCGGCGGTGGCGGCGAAAGGCCGGGATCGGACGCGATCATGGAGGAGTTGGAGGAGTTCTCCGAGTCGTTCGAGGACAATACGGGCCTGAAGTTCGGAGCGGCCCTCAAGGAGAACCTCGCCGAGTACGTCTCCGAGCTCTACAAGTGGAACGACAGGGCGGCCCTTCTCTCGCGAAAGGACGAGGTCCGGGTGGTCGAGAGGCACGTTATGGACAGCCTGAGCCTTCTCGCGTTCCTCCATGAGACCGAGGGCTCGACCTTGCTCGACATAGGAAGCGGGGCCGGCTTTCCTGCGATCCCGCTCAAGCTGGCCGCGCCGAAGCTGACGGTGGCCATGGTCGAGTCGGTGAGGAAAAAGACCCTCTTTCTGAACTACCTCATCGGAAAGCTGGGGCTTCGTGATACTTACGTTCTCGAGGACCGCGCTGAGAGCTCCCCCTGGAAGGACATCGCCCAGGAGGGCTTCGACGTGGTCACCTCCAGGGCGACCTTCGGCCTTCCGGAACTGGTCCCGCTGGCAGTGTCCGCCGTAAAGCGAGGCGGCCTATTGGTGGCCTACAAGGGAGGGCGCTACGAGGACGAGCTGGAGGCCGCGGAGGGGCCCCTTTCCAACACCAGCCTGAGGCTGGTCACGGTCTGGGAGAGCCCGTGGGGGCCCGGAAAGCTCCTGGCCTTTCAGCGGGGCTAGCGGTGACCAAGACATGCCGCATGCGCTATGGCTTATGCCCGCGCAAAGTCTTCCCGGTCACGGCGTATGCTATATGGCATACGCCATACTGCATTGCCTTCCCGCGCGATCGCCGGCGTGCCCGCCGCTTTGAAAGTGCCTGGAAAAGCCGCTTGAGATCTAACCGAAACTCATTACGCCCGCGGAAGAGGATGACAAGATAGAACAACGCAGTTGTTGGATAACGAATCGCGCGCGTCCAATTCTCTCCGAGAGCAGGTCCGCGGGGGTGATGAAGCGCGCCCTGGGGCGTGTGGAGGGCGGGCTGTATCTTTCGCGAGGAAAAGAAGTTGCACGGCCCGGGGCTTCGTGTTAGATTGCCGCTGTGGATTGAGCCGCGGTCGGTTTTGGAGCTCCATTTTGCTTGATATGAGCAAGGTCATAGCAATCGCAAATCAGAAAGGCGGCGTCGGAAAGACGACGACCGCGATAAACCTCGGGGCCTTCCTGGCCGACGCGGGCAAGAAGGTCTTGCTTATCGATATGGACCCGCAGGGCAATGCCGGAAGCGGCATCGGCGTCAATGGGAGCTCCATCGAGGCCTCGATGTATGAGGTCCTGCTCGGAGAGATCGGCATAGAGGACGCCATAATCCCGACGGCGGTGGAAGGCTTGTTCATTGCGCCGGCCGGCGAGGGGCTCGTAGGCGCCGAGGTGGAGATGGCGGGATTCATGGCAAGGGAGAGCCGGCTGAGGAACAGTATCGAGCCGGTCAGGGACGCCTACAATTATATATTGATCGATACGCCCCCCTCCCTTGGGCTCTTGACGGTCAACACGCTGACAGCCGCTGATTCCGTGATCGTGCCCATACAGTGCGAGTACTACGCACTTGAGGGCCTAAGCCAGCTACTGAAGGCAATAAAGCTTGTGCAAAGCAATCTGAACCCGGCTCTGCGCATAGAGGGCGTGCTGCTTACCATGTCTGATTCGAGGCTGAACCTCTCACAGCAGGTGGAGGGTGAGGCAAGGAGGTTCTTCTCGCAGAGAGTGTATGAGACGGTGATTCCTCGTAATGTCAGGCTGGGTGAGGCGCCGAGCTTCGGACGTCCGGTCCTGCTCTACGACCGGAGCTGCGCTGGGGCGGCCAGCTATGAGAAGTTAGCGAAGGAGGTGATGGCTAATGCCTAGGAAGGCCCTCGGCAAGGGGCTTGGGGCGCTGATCCCGGCGGAAGACGTGTCGGACGAGAAGCGAGCCCGGCTCGAGAAGGTGGGTGCCGGGCATGAGGAAGCCGGCGAGGACGGTGGAGACGGCCTAAGAGTTCTTCGGATCGAGGAGATCCGAGCGAACCCTTGGCAGCCCAGGACTGGGGTGGCCGAGGAGGCGCTGCAGGGGCTCGCGGAGTCGATCAAGCAGAAAGGCCTGCTCCAGCCCATCGTTGTACGGAGGACCGACGACGGATACGAGCTGGTGGCCGGGGAGCGGCGGTTCGTGGCGAGCAAGATGGCCGGACTGGACAAGGTACCCGCCGTCGTCAGGGATGTGGCGAACCGGGAGATGCTGGAGATCGCGCTGATTGAGAACATCCAGCGCGAGGACCTAAACCCTATAGACGAGGCGAAGGCCTACAAGAGGCTGCGCGAGGAGTTCGGGCTGACCCAGGAGGAGATCGCGGAGAAGGTGGGCAAGGACAGGGCTTCGGTCGCGAACCAGATGCGCCTGCTCCATCTGCCGACCGCCCTACAGGAAAATGTTTCACGTGGAACATTGTCGGCGGGCCACGGCCGGGCGCTACTGGCGGTGACGGACCGGGACAGACAGCTTGAGATCGCGGAACTCATTGTCAATAAAGGCCTTTCAGTGAGAGAGACCGAGAGGCTGGCGCAGAGGAAGCAGCGTGCGAAAAGGCACAAGCGCGCCCCCGCTCTCACTGCCGAGCTTTCGGCCCTCGAGCAATGTGTCCGCGAGCACCTGGCGACCAAGGTGGCTATAAAGCCGCAGGGCGCCGGCGGGACAATAGAGATCCAGTATTACAGCAACGAGGATCTCGAGAGAATCCTGGAGGCAATGGGGGCGTGGCACGCTCCGCACTAGGGTGGGCTGTAACTTAGTGTCAAATGATGACATAGACATAACCATCTCCACCGGGGCAAGGGGCCACAGATATAGACTGTCGGTCTCCAGGTGGATAGCTTGGCTTGCCGGCGCGGCAGCCGCCTTACTCCTCGTGGCTCTGATAATGGCGCTGGCGCTGTATGGGCGCTTCGCCTTGATGGCAACGAAGGTCGGGGCCCTCGAGGAGGAAAACCTGGTCCTGCGCGAGCGAAGCGAGCGCGTGGGGGAGCTCGAAGAGCAGCTCGCGAGGCTGCGCACACTCGAGTCTAAGCTGCTGACAATAATGGGGATAGATACACTCGATGTGGCGAAGTCGCGCTACGGGCGGGCCTGGCCGGAGGGCGAGGAGATGGCTTTTCCGGTGCAGGACGGCGATGGCGCGGGACTGGTATGGCCTGTAACGGGTGCGGTGTCAAGAGGTTACAAGTCCGGCGGTGAGGGTGGGGCTCCGCACCTGGGCCTGGACATAGCCGCAAGGCTGGGGGCCCCTGTGAGAGCGGCGCTTAGCGGGCTTGTGGTCTTTGCGGGCGTAGACTCGGCGTTCGGGAACATGCTCGTGATAGATCATGGTCAGGAGATATCGACGCTCTACGGACATAATGCTGAACTTTTCGTTAAGCAGGGCGATAGTGTAGAGCGGGGGGAGGTGATAGCGAGGCTCGGAAGCACCGGAAGGAGCACCGCCCCACACCTGCATTTCGAGGTTCGCGAGGGCGGGAAACAGGTGGATCCTCTCAAGTACTTGCCTGGAAAGGGATAAGTGATAGGCGACCAACCAAGGAGGTGAAAGGTGGCGATTTTCAAGAAGGAGGCCTCGACTGTATCTGCGGCTGCGTCCGGAGTAAACTCTATCCTGGGTGAGGGCTCCAGCTTCAAAGGAAATATCCGGATTGAGGGAAGCCTCAGGGTAGATGGGGAATTCGAAGGTAATGTGACGGTTACGGACAGTCTTGTCGTTGGGAAAGGCGGCAGCGTAAAGGCCGAGATAGAGGCCGGCGAGGCCGTGGTCGGAGGTCGGGTCGTCGGGCGGATCAGAGCGTCCGAGCGAGTGGAGCTTCAGACAGGCTCCCGTATGGAAGGCGACGTCTACACGAAGAGCTTCATGATAGAGGACGGCGTCTTCTTCCGCGGGAGCTGTCACATGGGGCAGGACGAGGAGAAGAGCCAGGACGAGGAGGAAATACTTGCACCAGAGCAGGGGGGCCTCGGGATCATCCGCCGCTCATAAGCTCTGTGGGAAAAGGTATGTGGATAAATAGCCCACTGGGGCTGGGCTATCTATCTCATTGGGATATTTACGCTTGCGCATGGGGTTCAGGCGGCCTCGCGATTTTGTCCACAGATTGTCCACAGAGGTACCCGTTTCTTCTCCACATGCTTGGGGGCATGGTCCCCTTTCGACCCGCCGCAACGGTTGCATAGCGACAGGAGGGAATGAGCGATGATGGGCAGGATTCTTGTAGCCGGAGTCCTCACGCTGTGCGTGGGTATTTCCGCCTGCGGCGACGGGGTCAAGCCGGACGGCGCGACCCGCGAGCTCACGGAGTCGGAGGTGCGGCTAATCGAGGCCGACAATGAGTTCGGCTTGAAGCTCTTCAAGGAAACGATCGAGTTCGATCCCGACGTCAACGTCTTCGTGTCGCCACTCAGCGCGTCTATGGCACTCGGCATGACGTACAACGGTGCCGGAGGAAGCACGGAGGAGGCGATGCGTGAGGTGCTGGCGTTTGGGGATCTCACAAACAAGCAGATAAACGAGTCCTACCGGAGTCTCATCGATCTTCTGACCGGGTTGGATCGGAGCGTGGAGTTCGGTCTCGCGAATTCGATTTGGTGCCGCCGGGAGGTGCAGTTCAAGGCTGAGTTCTTGAATGTCAACCGGACGTATTTCGACGCGGTCGTCCAGGGCCTCGACTTCTCCGATCCCAGTGCCGCGCCCACGATCAACAACTGGGTCAAGAACAAGACAAATGGAAGGATCGAGGAGATCGTCGACGACCCCATCGGTCGAGAGATGATAATGTTCCTGATCAACGCGGTCTACTTCAAGGGGGCATGGACGTACGAGTTCGATCCCGAGAAGACAAGGGACGAGATGTTCGAGACACCGGACGGCTCGGAGGTCCCCTGCAGGATGATGACCCGCGATGGGGACACGTTGAGCTATCATGCGACCGGCGACTTCCAGGCCGTCGATCTTCCCTATGGCGGCGGTGATTTCAGCATGGTCGTGCTGCTGCCCCGGGGGGGGATGGACGCCGACGCGCTGGCGTCGAGAATGACGCAGGAGAGTTGGGACCGGTTGCTCGACGGTTTTCGCACGGAGAAGATCGTCCTCGGGTTGCCTAAGTTCAAAACGGAGTACGAGATCAGCCTGCAGGACGTTCTGACTTCACTTGGGATGGGCGTGGCCTTCTCTCGGAGCGAGGCGGACTTCACAGGTCTGTACGAGGGAATCAACAAAGCATATCTTTCCGAGGTAAAACACAAGACTTTCGTAGAGGTGAACGAGCAGGGCACCGAGGCCGCCGCGGTGACGTCGGTGGGAGTCGGACGGACGTCGCTGCCTCCGACTGTGTGGGTTGATCGCCCGTTTCTTTTCGTGATCCATGAAAGGTCCTCGGGCGCGATATTGTTCATAGGAAAGATCGTGGAGCCGACACTCAACTAGGCTCTGTCCCGTGAAGGCGACCGGGCGCCGTGTTGAGGGCGCCTTCGGCCCCGCGCCTGAGATGAGATATGGTTCGGTCGTGGAAAGGCCCGCTCTTTGCGCCGGGCAAAGGCGGGCCTTTTTACGTCGAGTACCGGCCGCGCGGACTGATCGCGGATAAGGGGATCCTGGGGCGAGATCGCGGCCTCAACGGGGCGTCTTTACGCGTAGGGGTACATCCCCTTCTTTATCTTCTCCAGATTGGCGAGGACCTCCTCGTGCTTGTTCTCGTCGGTGAGAAGATACTGCAGCAGATAGGCCTGGACCTGCATGCCCTTGGACTTGGAGACCTCCTCGAGGCTCTTCGTGGCGAGCTCGATTGTCTCGCGCTCGAGCTTCTGGTGCTTCTCGATCATCTCCCAGACGGTGCCGAGCTCCTCGGGCTGGAGGGTCAGCGACTTGCTCTCCAGGCTCTCCTGAATGAGCTGCTGCACGCGATAATGCATCTGGGAGTCGCGCTGTATGATCTCCATGATCAGGCGGACCACCGGGTTGTCCACCTTCTCGATGATGTTTGCGGTCGAGGCGATGCTGGCGTTCTCGACCCTCTTCCATTTCTTCATGTTCTCGATTATCCTCTCCTGCGCTTCCTTCATTGACATAGCTTTCGACCTCCGTTTAGTGGTTGATGGGCCGGTGGGATTGGTCCCCCGGCTCCTGGACCGGCTCGATTCCGTCCGGGCGGCGGATCGCGGCCCGGAGGGTTCTTCACGGCTCCCGGCCGGCCTTTTCGGGCCGGCGAGGGGAATTTCCATGCTAGCCGAATCATGGTGCACGGTCAAGGCATCCCGGCGAGGAACACTTGTCCTTCAAAACCCGAGAATGTACAATCATCGGGGCAAGGGATGGCCGTTGCGCGTCCCTTGCCGCCGCCCCGGTGATCGGCGCTTGCGAGATAGCGGCCCGGCGCCGGGCCGCCTGATATCAACTCAGCGCGCTCTCAAGTTGTTCGAGTCTGCCGGTTTAGGAGATAAGTCATGGCCATCGTCGCGGCTCTCGGTTTCAGCTATTGCCATCAGGATGAGGTGTGCACCAAGGTAGCGGAGGCGCTCGGAGTCAGGTGCATGGATGAAGAGGCCTTCTTGAAGCGGGCCGCCGAGAGCTCCGGAATCGACGCCGGGAAACTGAGGCGCGCCATGCATCAAGGGGCTTCGGTCTTCAACAAGTTCACGCACGAGAAGGAGAAGAACGTCGCCCATCTGCGAGCCGCCCTGACGGACGTCGTCCGAGAGGGCGACGTGGTCTTTCACGGGTTCGAGACTCTCCTGCTTCCCAAGAACCTGCCGCACGTGCTCCGGGTCTGCTTGCTGGCGGACAGCGACTATAGAGCCGCCGAAGCGCGCAAGGCCGAGGGCATGAGCGAGAAGGACGCGCTCAACGCATTGAAGAATGACGACGCTGAGCTGACGGAGTGGTCGCAGTACCTGTACCGCCTCGGGCCGGCGGACAGGAGCCTGTACGATGTGATAATTCCCATGAACTCCACTTCCGTCGATGGAGCCGTCTCGGTGATAGTCGAGAACGCGAAGAACCCCGCCCTGCGTGAGACGCCGGAGTCCGGGCGGGCTACCGAGGATTTCATCCTCGCGGGCAAGGTGGGCATCGCACTCGCCAACAAAGGCCATGACGTGGACGTGACCTGCGAAAACGGCGTGGCAACCATCACCGTCAACAAGTACACGATGCGTCTGAGCGCCCTGGAGAAGGAGCTCGTTGCCATAGCCAAGGGTGTCGAGGGGGTGCGAGACGCGCAAACAAAGGTCGGCCTCGGTTTTCACCAGCCGAACATATACTTCGATCTCGACGTCGAAGCGCCGAAGAAGGTGCTGCTTGTCGACGACGAGAGAGACTTCGTGCAGATCCTCTCCGAGCGCCTGCAGACCAGGAGCATGGAGGCAGCCGTCGCGTACAACGGCGAGGAGGCGCTGTCGATCATGGAGACGGACGAGCCCGAGGTGATGGTGCTCGACCTCAAGATGCCCGGCATCGACGGTATCGAGACCCTCCGTAGGGTGAAGAGGGACTACCCGGCCACGGAGGTGATCATACTGACCGGCCACGGCAGTGAACGCGAGGAGAGGCTTGCCCACGAGCTGGGAGCGTTCGCCTACTTACAGAAGCCGGTGGATATAGACAAGTTGGCCGAGACCATGAAGGCGGCTTACCGTAAGGTCAAGGAAGCGGACAAACAAAGGAAGCAATCCAGGCAATGAGCGATATCAAATCCCCCAGCCCCCGCCCGCCCGCGCTCGTCGGCCCGGCCCCGTCTCTTCTCTCGAAGTCCCGATATCGCAGGCTGTGGCGGACGATGGTCGTGTCCACGTCGGTGGTCGCGCTCGTCCCCCTGATCATCATGACGGTCATCAGCTATCACCAGTACAAGAAGGCGTTTCATCTGGAAGCCATAGGCCCGGTCCAGGACCTCACGCTCAGCGCGCAGTACGCCACGCGGTCGTTCCTGACCGAGCGCGTATCGGCGCTGAGGATGGTGATAAACGACAAGTCATTCGAGGAGCTCTCCCAGGAGGAGACCCTTGCCGACGTTCTGACCAACCTGTCGCTCGCCTTCGGCGGTTTCGTCGACCTGGGGGTCATAGACTCGAGTGGCAGACAGCTCACCTACGTCGGCCCCTACGACCTCGGCGGCCGGGACTACTCCGACCAGAAGTGGTTCCACGAGGTGAGGCTCAGGGAGGTGCATATCAGCGAGGTCTTTCTGGGCTACAGGGGTCTGCCGCACTTCGTGATCGCGGTCAAGCACGTCGGGAGGGCGAGGAAGTCCTATGTGCTGCGCGCCACGATCGACTCGGAGATGCTGGACCGGAGGATCTTCCAGGCCATTCAGGATCCTTCGAGCGACGCCTTCCTTGTGAACGACGAGGGAGTCCTCCAGAGCCCGTCGAGGTTCTACGGAGAGGTGCTCTCGCAATGCCCCCTGGAGGTCCCGCCCTACATACAGAGCATGCAGGTGATCGAGGCTGAGGACCAGCGCGGAAGGCCCATGGTGCTCGGATACGCCCCCATTGAGAGCTCCCCGTTCACCTTGGTAATGGTGAGGATGCCCGGAGAGCTCATGGGCAGCTGGCTGACCCTGGGCAAGGAGCTGGCGGCCTTCGTGATAGTAAGCGCCATGATCATCCTGGCGGTGGTGGTCGTGGGATCCACCTATCTGTCAAAGAGGGTGCGGGAGGCGGACATCAAGAGGGCGGATATCTTTCACAAGATGGAGTACACGAACAAGCTGGCCGCGCTGGGCAGACTGGGCGCGGGCGTGGCCCACGAGATCAACAATCCTCTGGCAATAATCAATCAGAAGGCCGGGTTGATGAAGGACTTCCTACAGGTCGACAAGGCCTTCCCGCGAAGGGAGAGGTTCCTGGAGCTCACCGACTCGGTGCTGCAATCGGTCGAGCGATGCAGCACCATTACGCACAGGCTCCTGGGCTTCGCCAAGCACATGGACGTGCAGACGGAGAGCATACATCTGGAGGTCCTGCTGAGGGAGGTGCTCGGGTTCCTGGAGAAGGAGGCCCATCACCGGGACGTCAAAGTGTCGCTGACCTGCGACCCCAACCTGCCGGCGATAGAGAGCGACAGGAGCCAGCTCCAGCAGGTCTTCCTGAATATCGCCAACAACGCGTTCGCCGCCGTATCGGACGGGGGGACCGTCGACATATCCATAACCCAGCCTGAGCCTGGATGGGAGGCGGTCACGGTCGAGGACGACGGGCACGGGATATCGAAGGAGAACCTGGAGCACATTTTCGAGCCTTTCTTCACCACCAAGCAGGGCTACGGCACGGGGCTCGGCCTGTCCATAACCCACGGGATAGTGGAGAAGCTGGGCGGAAGGATCGACGTCGAAAGCGAGCTGGGCGTGGGAACGAGGTTCACCGTGACATTACCTATCAAGCGAGGGGGCTAGCGCATATGGCTTCAGTCGAATCTCTGAGCGTGCTGGTGGTCGACGACGAAGAGGAGTTTTTGTCGACCCTCGTCGAGCGGCTTCAGTTGCGGGCGATGGACGCCGAGGGAGTCACGCGGGGAGCCCACGCGCTGTCTATGCTCGAGGACAAGGCCTTCGACGTGGTGCTTCTCGACGTCAAGATGCCGGGGATAGGGGGGCTCGAGCTGGTCAAGAGGATAAAGCGCGACTACCCTAAAACAGAGGTGATCCTGCTCACGGGCCACGGCTCCGCCGAGTCCGCGGAGGAAGGGATAAGGGCCGGCGCGATGGAGTACGTCATGAAGCCGGTGAACATCGAGTACCTGTTGGGCCTGTTCGAGAAGGTCGCCGCCAAGCGGGAGGGCTGAGAAGATGCACGGCGGTGAAACAGACAAGCTGCTTCGAGAGAAGAACGTCGAGTTCTTCGGAGCGATAACCGCGAGCCTCTCGCACGAGATAAACAACGTCTATACGATAATTAATGAGCTGGGGGGACTTCTCGGCGACCACATGATAATGGCCGAGAAGGGCAAACCCGTGGATACGGCGAGGCTCAAGGGGGTCTCGGAGAAGATAGCGGGGCAGGTGCAGAGAGGCAAAGAGATCGTAAGGCAGTTGAACAGGTTCGCCCACAGCGTCGATCATCCGGTCGCCCTGGTCAGCCTGCGGGAGGTCCTGGGACGGCTCATCGCGGCGTCGAACAGGCTCGCCGCAATGAAGAAGGCGGAGCTGGCCGGCGACTTCGAGGGAGAAGACATCGAGATAACCGTCAGCCCCTTCGGATTGCAGCAGGCCGTGTTCCGGTGCGTCAAGATGGCGATAGATTCCGTTGACAGCGGGAAGAAGATCGCCGTCAGGTACGAGGCCGCGGAGCCCGGCGCGCTGGTGATCGTAGAAAGCGCCGACCCGATCAGCCGCACCGACGAGGTGAAGGCGGAGATAGACTTTCTGGCGCTCCTGATGAAGGAGCTCGGAGGCGGCATAGAGTGCGTGCCTGAGACGGGCGACATATCCTCCTTCAAGCTCTCCTTTCCCCCGTCGCCTCCAAAGGAGGGCTCTTGAGCCGCGCACGAGGCTGCCGGGCGTGCGCGTGCGCCCTCGGATGATATGCGCGGCGGCGATGTGAGCGGAAAGGTCGAGTGCGCGCCGCCGCCACGCGAAGATACAGAAAAGCGCGGGATTTTACGGACCGAGGAGGTGAATTATCATGCAGAACAAGGTCCTTCTCGTTGACGACGAGGTGGAGTTCACCGAAGCTCTCGCGGAGAGGATGCAGGCCCGGGGCCTCGAGGTCGAAACCTGCGACAGCGGTCAGTCGGCCCTTGATACCGCCAGGCAGAAGGACTTCCACGCCATAGTCCTGGACCTGGCAATGCCGGGGATGGACGGGATCGAGACGCTGAAACGACTGCGCGCGGAGCATCCCGACATCCAGATCATTGTGCTCACCGGCCACGCGACCGTGGAGAAGACGGTGGAGGCCATGAAGCTCGGAGCCCTGGACTTTCTCGAAAAGCCCGCCGACATAAAGGACATCATGGAGAAGATCGAGCAGGCCAAAGGCAAGAAGTCGATCCTCATGACCGAGGAGTACGAGAAGAAAATGAAGGACATCATGAACAAGAAAGGCTGGTAGTCGCTCAGCCTTTGCGAGAGGGGGCGCGGCACGCGCGGTTCCGGTCGCGCGAGGCGCGGCCCTTGACGCAAGAGACGGAGTAAATGACGGCGCTTACGAAGGTACTGCCTTTTCTCGGGTGGTTTAAGGGCTACGGGCCCAGCCACCTGCGGGTCGATCTCATAAGTGGTATAACCGTGGCCCTGGTGCTGATCCCCCAGTCCATGGCCTACGCGCAGCTTGCGGGCCTTCCGGTTTATTACGGGCTCTACGCCTCCTTCCTGCCGCCCATGCTCGCGGCGCTCTTCGGCTCGAGCAGGCAGCTTGCGACGGGCCCCGTGGCCGTAGTATCGCTGATGAGCGCCGCCGCCCTGGAGCCGCTTGCGACCAGCGGCAGCCAGGAGTACGTGGCCTATGCGATAATCCTCGCCCTTCTCATAGGCGCCTTCCAGCTCGCGCTCGGGGTGCTGCGCCTGGGACTGGTCGTCAACTTCCTGTCGCACCCCGTCATCAACGGCTTCACCAACGCGGCCGCCATTATCATCGCCTCCTCGCAGCTCTCCAAGTTGTTCGGGGTAATGGCGCGAAAGGGTGAGCACCACTACGAAACCGTGCTGAACGTCGTCGTGGATGCCGCGAATTTCACTCACTGGCCCACGGTCGCCATGGCGGTCCTTTCCTTCGCCACCATGATCATACTGAAGCGCGTCAACAGGCAGATCCCCAATGTGCTGGTGGCGGTCCTGATCACCACGGCCCTCTCGTGGGCGATAGGCTTCCAGCAGGACAAAACCGCGGACATCTCGCGGCTCGCTTCTTCCGAGGTCAGGGAGATGGTGAGGACGTACAACCATCTCGTAGAGAGAAGGACCGAGGTGGAGGCGCTGCGCTCAAAGCTCAACAAGCAGGGCCAGGAGGTCGAGGGCGCTCCCGAGAGCGCCTGCGTCGCCTGCCATCCCGGCGGGGAGATAACGTTCGCGAGGCCCATCGAGGAGATGGGCGAGGTGCGGGTATCCCCCGAGAGGGCGATGGCACTGCATCATTCGGCGGGGCTGATCGACCGCTATATCAAAACGCTGAAAGAGGAGAGCCAGGAGTACTCCGACTCGCTGAAAAGGCTGAAGCTCGTCAGGTCCGTGTCACAGGAGGGCCAAGAGCTTTTCCACCCGTACGGGGAGGTCCCCGAGGACGTCGCGGCCGAGCGCGGGATCTGGCGCATCAAGGTGCCCAACAAGGTGATTCCAGTGGACGAGATAACCCTCATGGGCGGTGGCGCGGTCGTCGGTGTCATCCCCGAGGGTCTGCCCGCAATAAGGGCGCCGAAGTTCGACTTCAACGTGGCGAGCCAGCTATTCATCATGGCGGCGGTCATCTCCCTGCTGGGGTTCATGGAGGCGATCTCGATCGCGAAGGCCATGGCCGCGCGGACGCACCAGCGGCTCGATCCGAACCAGGAGCTAATCGGCCAGGGCCTGGGCAACATAGCCGGCTGCATGAGCCAGAGCTACGCGGTGTCCGGCTCTTTCTCCCGGTCCGCCGTGAACCTACAGGCGGGGGCGGTCTCCGGGCTGTCAAATGTCTTCTCCAGCATGGTGGTGGCCATAACCCTGCTGTTCTTCACCCCGCTGCTGTACCACCTGCCGCAGGCGGTTCTCGCCTCGATAATCATGATGGCCGTCGTGGGCCTTCTGAACGTGAAAGGTTTCGTCCACGCGTGGCAGGCGAACAGGTTCGACGGGATCACCTCGGTGGTCTGTTTCTTGACTACGCTCGCGCTGGCGCCGCACCTGGAGTGGGGGATCGCGATAGGGGTGGCCCTGTCCCTGGCGGCGTATCTCTATCGCACCATGCGCCCGAACGTGGCCGAGCTGTCGCTTCACCAGGACGGGTCCCTGCGCGACGCCGAGAGGCACATGCTCGAGCAGTGCAGGCACATAGCGGCCATACGGTTCGACGGGCCCCTGAACTTCGCCAACACGAGCTATCTCGAGGACGAGGTGCTTTCCCGCGTGGCCGATATGCCCGACCTCAGGATAGTGCTCGTAGCCGCGCACGGGATAAACGAGATGGACGCGTCCGGAGAGGAGATGCTCTCCAATCTCGTCGCGAGGCTGAGGGCCGGCGGCTACGAGGTCGTCTTCAGCGGGCTCAAGGACAATGTGCTGGACGTGATGCACAGGACGCGGTTGTACGACAGGATAGGCGAAGAGAACATGTTCCCGACGCAGCTTATCGCGGTAAGGGCGATCCACGCCAGGGCCCACGCGGGCTCCAAGGAGAAGGAGTGCCCGCTGCTGAAGCCGATCCCGACCGGGTCGTGACAGGCCCGGACCCCGCCCCGGTCCGCCCGCGAGCGGCGCGGGGCCTTTGCGGTGGCGGGCCACGGACGCCGTTAGCCCGGCCCGCACAGGCGCTTTGCGGCCGCTTCAAGAGCCGCGCCGGTCGCGCCCGTTGCCACAGCCCGTTGCGAATATTTCTTGTCCGGGCATTCCCGGAGGAGTACAATACGCATAGAGAATATCTTGGCCTTCAATAGGGCTTGACAGGGGGCGGCGGGTGGAGGCCCGCCTTGCGGGGAGGAGATCGAATGGCTGTAACCATCGAACAGCTGGCCGATGAAATGTACGGGATCGTCAAAGAGTATACGGGCAGGAAGCAGTACACGGCGCGCGAGCTCACCAAGGAGATGCAGCAAAAGTACGGCGCAGAGGCCGACAGAGCTACGTGCAAAAAGGCCATCAAGCACCTGATTGATAGCGGCAAATGCGTCTACACGTACAAGGGAAGCAGTTACGTGGAGCTTGCCGGCAGGGACCAGAACTAGTTTTAGGATCAAACGTTTAGCAGACGCCGCTCGCGGGGCGCGGGGAGCCGGTCTTGTCTGTGGCGGCGCGTGTGGGGTGGGACGGAGCGCGGCGCGCCTGTCCGACGTAGCTACCGGACAGGTGCATCGCTCTCCGTCCTGTGCGGTCTTAAGTAGAGGGGTTGAACAATGGCTGTAAAGGTAAAGAAAAAGAAAAAGACGACTTTTGGCATGAGGGGTGGCGGCGGCGCGCCTCACGGCGGGTCCGGCAAGAAGCCCTATGGCATCATGAAGATCGCCCCCTGCCATGCCCACTGTCCGGCCGGCAACAGAGTCCGTGATTTCGTGATGGCTCTCGGAAGGGCCGAGAAGCTCGGAAAGACCCAGGATCAGGCGCTGGAAGAGGCCTTCTACATCTATACGGACGTCAATCCCTTCCCCGCCACGATGGGCAGGATCTGCCCGCATCCGTGCGAGGGGGGTTGCAACCGGGCCGAGCTTGACAGCGGCGTCAACACCAATCAGATAGAGCGCGCGGTCGGCGACTTCGGTCTCGAGAAGAACCTTCCTTTGAAGAAAGTGGTCGACGAGGACCGCTCGGAGAAGGTTGCCGTGGTAGGCGCCGGTCCGGCCGGGATGACCGCCGCGTACCACCTGGCGAGAAACGGCTACAAAGTGACCATCTACGAGGCGGCCGACAAGCCGGGCGGCATGCTCCTGTGGGGTATACCTCGATACAGGCTGCCCGATGACGTCTTGCAAAAAGAGATCCAAAGGATTCTCGATCTCGGCGTTGAGCTGAAGCTCAACACCCGTATCGGGTCCGACATAGAACTGGAGAAGTTGCAGAGCGATTACGACGCCGTGTTTCTCGCCATTGGCGCCCACAGGGGCAAGAAGCTCAGGGTGGAAGGCGAGGACGCTGACAACGTGTTCTCGGGCGTCGAGTTCCTCAGCCGCGTCCATCACGGCGAGATGGTCGACGTAGGCGACAATGTAATAGTGGTGGGGGGCGGCGACACCGCCATCGACGCCGCGCGCATCTGTCGCAGGCTCGGTGCGGACACCACTATAGTATACCGGCGCACGATCAAGGAGATGCCCGCGATCGAGGACGAGATAACCGAGGCGCAGAACGAGGGCATCAAGCTCGAGTACCTGGTCGCTCCCATCGGTTTCAAGAAGGAGAACAACCATATCACCCACATGCAGTGCCGGAGGATGGAGCTGGGCGAGCCGGACGAGTCCGGGCGCCGGCGCCCCGTCCCCATCGAGGGCTCCGAGTTCGAGATCCCCGCGAGCACCGTTATCGCGGCGATCAGTCAGGAGCCGGACTTCAAGGGGTTCGAGAACCTGGTCGAGGGCCGTGACTGGTTCAAGATCGACGAGCACGGCGAGCTGAAAAAGGGCGACGGCAACTTCTTCGCGGGCGGCGACGCGGTCGACCTGGCGCTGGCCACGACGGCCATAGGCCACGGGCGGCTTGCGGCGCAGGCCATAGACTTCAAGATGAGGGGCCTGGAGATGCCGAAGCCGGAGGATATCCCGGTCATCGACTCCAAGAAGGTCAGGTTCGACTTCTTCGAGAAGCTAGAAAGGCACGAGCAGGAAACCTTGCCCGTCGAGGAGCGTCTCGCCGATATGTTGGCCGAGGTCAACAAGGGGCTTTCCCGCGAAGAGGCATTCGAGGAGGCCAAGCGCTGCATGAGCTGCGGTTACTGCTTCGGCTGCGAGCAGTGCTGGATAATGTGCCAGGAGCACGCTGTGATCAAGCCGAGCGAGAAGGGCCAGGCGTACACGTTCGATCTGAGCAAGTGCAACGGATGCGACAAGTGTGCAGAGGTGTGTCCGTGCGGGTACATCGAGATGCGATAAGGTTGAGATCCCAAGTGAAAATAGACGGCCGGCGCGCTGTTGGAGCGCGGCGGCCGTCTTTATTGGTAAAGGCTTAGAGCGGGACTTTACAGGACTTGCGCACTTAGATGGCGCGGAAAGGGCGAATATGTCTCCGGGCGGCGATGAGACTTCTATTGCAATACCCAGGGTCCTTCTGGCCGGCCTTCGCGGAAGCGGCGGAAAGACACTGCTGTCCCTTGGAGTAACCGCGGCTCTTCGGGGCCGTGGACGCTCCATTGCTCCTTACAAGAAAGGCGCGGACTACATCGACTCCGCTTGGCTCTCCGCCGCGGCCGGGCGCGCCTGTCGCAACCTGGACCTGTATATGGTGGAGAAGGAGGAGGTTTTTCGCTCCTTCGTCCGCACCGCCCCCGCCGGAGACCTCGCCGTAATCGAAGGAAACCGCGGGCTCTACGACGGCATGAACGTGGAGGGCACCTACAGTTCCGCTGAGGTGGCGAAGCTGCTCCGCTCGCCCGTGGTGCTTGTATGCGATTGCACGAAGACCACTCGTACGCTCGCCGCGCTCGTGCTGGGATGCATGAAGTTCGATCCCGGGGTGGACATAAAGGGCGTGATCCTCAACAAGGTGGGCAGCCCGAGGCAGGAAAAGGTGATCCGCGAGGCCGTGAGGTCATACTGCGATCTGCCCGTGCTGGGCGCCGTTCCCAGGCTTTCCGTCGATCCGTTCTCCGAGAGGCACCTGGGGCTGGTCCCGCCTCAGGAGCACAAGGGCGTGCCCGAGGCGATCCGGGCCGCCGCCGAGGTTGCTGAAGAGCACGTCGACCTCGACGTGCTGGTCGAGATCGCTGAGGCCGCGCCGCCTCTGGAGGCCCCGGCGGACGCCCTGGAGGGCGGGGCCTCGGCCTCCGGCGAGCCGGCCGGGAAGGACACGGCCGTCGGTGCCCGGACCGAAGAGTCCCCGGCCGCGAGTGGCAGGAGCGCCCGGACGGCATCGGGCGATCGCCCCAGGGTAGCCGTTTTCAGAGACGCGGCCTTTCAGTTCTACTATCCCGAAAACCTCGAGGCGCTCGAGCGCGAGGGCGCTGAGCTTGTCTTCTCGTCCCCCATGGGCGACAGGGGCCTGCCCAGGGCATGCGCCATCTACATAGGCGGTGGGTTTCCGGAAACACTGGCGAAGCAGCTTGTCGAGAACGAGCCTTTCAGGCGCGCGGTAGCGGCGGCCGTTGAGTCGGGGGTACCCGTCTACGCGGAGTGCGCCGGCGCGGTCTACCTGGGAGAGAGGCTCATAATGGACGGCGCCTCGTACCCGATGACCGGAGCCCTCCCCGTGGTCTTCGGCTTCGAAAGAAAGCCCAAAGGCCACGGCTACTCAACTTTGGAGGTCACAGGGTCCAATCCTTTCTACCGGACGGGATCGGAGATAAAGGGGCACGAGTTCCACTATTCGCACGTGCTCGACGTGGACGAGAAGAAGGTCTCCTTCGCGTTCAAAGTGCGCCGGGGGTTCGGGATCGACGGGGAACGGGACGGCATATGCCGGAAGAACGCGCTCGCCACCTACTGCCATATCCACGCGCTCGGCGTGAAGGGCTGGGCCAAAGCCCTGGTGCGAGCCGGCGTCGAGTGGGAGAAGAACAAGGACCGAGGCTGACGGGGCCGGGGCTGAAGGCCCGGTGAGCCCGCGGCGAAGCGACCATCATGCGGCCGAGGCGAAAACGACTCTTCGGGCTCAGTGGTCCGTACTCGGCTACCGACGCCCGGCACTCGCGCTGACAAACGAAAGCCCCGCCGCGGCCGGTCCGCGGCGGGGCCTTGACTTACAGGCCGGCGGGCCACGCGCGCCCGCCGGCTACGAGGCGAATCTCGACGTTGAATCTTATACGCAGCCGGTGGGCTTGGGAAGCCCGGCGACCTTGCAGGCGCCCTTTGCCGGTCCGCTCGGGAACAGCTCGTAGATCCTCTTCAAAGGAAAGCCGGTCTGCTTGCAGAGCTTGCGAATCATCGGCGCCATGTTGAACTCGAGATAGTAATCTCGGAGGTAGTTGACAACCTTCCAGTGCTCGTCGGTCATCTCGGACACGCCTTCGGTCTCGGCAAGCGCCTTGGCGACCTCGTCATCCCACTTCTCCGGATCCTGAATGAACCCGTCCTCATCGATTTCCAGTGCCTTTCCACCTAGTTCAACTGTTGCCATAGCAGTAACTCCTTATTCCTGCGCGATCTTACGCACCCTAGACTCGGCGTACCCAGCGGCCACCCCTCAGCTCCGCGATTAGGCCCGCCCATCTTTGGCCGCGGCAACGCTTTACAGGGCCCCCATGAGCCCTGGCGCGCAATGCCGACAGTCATCACAAATCGTCCATATTTTAACAGAAACCAAGATGCTGTCAACACCTCAACGAGGCCCGGGGGCGGCTGGGCGGTCTGTTCGAGCTAAGTGGCGTATTGATAACGCCTTGCTCCGAGCCGGCTCGGGAACGGAAATTCAGGCCCGCTGGAGGCCCCGCCCCCAGCCAAGGCGCCGGGAAAAAAGGGGTTAGAATTTTAGCGTTAAGTACTTGACGACTTCGCAACGCCCGGGCTATTATGTTCTTGCGTCCCGAAACTCCACAAAAGTGAGCGTGGGTTATGGGCGGTGAGGCTTCAGTCCCCATTCCCGTCATTCGCCGTTTGTCTCATTATCTGCAATACGTTCGGATGCAGATGGAAGAAGGACGGGAGTGGGTTTCATCACTTGAACTGGCGGATGCGCTTGAAGTAACCAGTTCAACGGTGCGACAAGACCTTTCATGGCTCGACATCAGCGGGACGGCCAAACGAGGTTATAGGACCGACGATTTAGAGACTGCAATTGTCACCCTCGTCGGCAGGGAAAAAGGCAGCAACATAGTAATAGTAGGCGCCGGCAATCTTGGCCGGGCGCTGTCGTTGCACGCGGAGCTGCCCCGTCAAGGTTTCGAAGTATGCGGGTTGTTCGATTCCAGCCCCGACGTCGTTGGAACCAAGATCGGCAGGCTCACAGTGCAGCCGATGTCCAGACTGCCCCGGTTCGTGCGTCAGAAGAACATTGAGATCGGGGTGATCGCGGTGCCTGCGAGATCGGCCCAGGAAGTCGCCGATCTACTTGTGGAAGCAGGAGTGTACGGCCTGTTGAACATGTCGTGCACTCATGTGCGAGCGCCGGAAGGTGTGTCGATAGTAGAAGCGCGTATGTTTTCGAGTCTGAGTCTTCTCTCGTACGCGGTAAAGGCGCGGAGGGGAAGCGGTCAGGGGAGAAAGGAGGCGGACCATGCCGAGCTACGTGATTCCGGACAAGTGTGACGGATGCAAGGCTCTAGACAAGACGGCCTGCCAGCACATTTGTCCCAACGACCTCATGGTGCTCAACAAGGACACCATGAAGGCGTACAACAGGGAGCCCGAAATGTGCTGGGAGTGCTACAACTGCGTGAAGATCTGTCCGACCCAGGCCATCGAGGTCAGGGGCTACGCAGACTTCGTGCCGCTGGGAGCCAGCGTCACTCCGATGCGGAGCACGGACTCCATTATGTGGACGGTGAAGTTCAGAAACGGGACCCTGAAGCGGTTCAAGTTCCCGATCAGGAGCACGCCCGAGGGATCGGCAGTGCCTGACGGGGGCTGGAAGAGTCCTGATGACTTGAAGAGCCCGCTGTTGTTCACCGAACCCGAGTCGAGCGGTCTTTCCGAACTTACGAAGCTGAAGTAGTGGGGAAACCGGCGCGGGCTCGCCACGCCCGCGACGATGTGGAAAATGGGAGGCAGAACAATGGCTGAGTTCGAAACCGTCGAAGTCCAAACCGACCTGCTGATACTGGGGGGCGGTATGGCGGCCTGTGGAGCGGCGGTAGAAGCCGCCTACTGGGCCAAGCAGAACAACCTCAAGGTTACGCTGGTCGACAAGGCGGCGATGGACCGCAGCGGTGCTGTGGCCATGGGCCTTTCCGCCATCAACCAGTACGTGGGCCTCAAGGATGGAGAGAACACCCTCGAGGACTACGTCCGTTACGTAAAGAACGACCTGATGGGAATCACCCGTCACGACCTGGTGGCCAGCATAGGCCGTCACGTCGATTCATCGGTCCACCTGTTCGAGAAGTGGGGCCTTCCGATCTGGACGGACGCCGACGGCAAGTACGTCCACGAAGGCCGCTGGCAGCTCATGATCAACGGCGAGTCCTACAAGGTCATCGTCGCAGAGGCCGCGAAGAACGCCCTGGGGACCGACAACATCCACGAGCGCGTCTTCATCGTCGCTCCGTTGATGGACGGTGATCGCGTGGCCGGGGCCGTCGGCTTCAGCACTCGCGAGAACAAGTTCTACGTGTACAAGGCCAAGGCCGTTCTGACGGCGCTTGGCGGCGCAGTCCACGTCTTCAAGCCGCGCTCTTCGGGCGAGGGCCTGGGCCGTGCCTGGTATCCGCCGTGGAACTCCGGCTCGAGCGCCTACTTCGCGCTCCAGGCCGGCGCCGAGATGACCTGCCAGGAAGTGCGGTTCATCCCCGTGCGGTTCAAGGACGCCTACGGTCCCGTCGGCGCCTGGTTCCTGCTCTTCAAGTCGCAGGCGACCAACGGGCTGGGCGAGAACTATATGCAGACCCGCAGGCCCGAGCTGGAGAACTGGGCGCCTTACGGCAAGGTCAAGCCCGTCCCGGCCAACCTGCGTAACTACCTGATGATGCTGGACGTCATGGAAGGCAAGGGCCCGATCTTCATGCGGACCGAGGAGGCCATCCGGAAGCTGTCCGAGGAGGTCGAGGATCCCAAGGAGCGCAAGAAGAAGCTGAAGGAGCTCGAGGCCGAGGCCTGGGAGGACTTCCTGGACATGACGATCTCGCAGGCGATTCTCTGGGCCGCCAGCAACGTGGCTCCCGAGGAGAAGTCCTCAGAGATCGCGGCCGCCGAGCCTTACTTCATCGGCTCGCACTCCGGCGCCTCCGGCGCGTGGGTCAGCGGTCCCGAGGACCTGCAGACCGACGAGACCAAGGGCGAGTACTTCTGGGGCTACGAGAACATGGCCACTACCAAGGGCCTGTTCTGTGCCGGCGACGCTTCCGGCGCCTCCAGTCACAAGTTCTCCTCCGGCTCGCACGCCGAGGGTCGTATCGCGGCCAAGGCCGCCATCAGGTTCATAGTGGACAACAACACGCAGCCCAACGTCGACCAGGCTCAGGTCGACGAGTGGCGAAACAGAATCCTGGCTCCGCTGGATCTGTTCCAGGCCCACAAGGCCGGCACCAGCGACCCGGACATCAGCCCGGAGTACATCAAGCCCAAGATGTTCATGTTCAGGCTCCAGAAGATCATGGACGAGTACGCCGGCGGAGTTTCCGCGCAGTTCTCGACGAGCAAGCACCAGCTCGAGAAGGGTCTCGATCTCCTGGCCATGCTCAAGGAGGACGCCGAGAAGCTGGCGGCCGAGGACTTGCACGAGCTGATGAGAGCCTGGGAGAACGTCCACAGGATGTGGCAGGCCGAGGCCCACGTGCGTACCATGCTCTTCCGCGAGGAGACGCGCTGGCCGGGCTACTACTTCCGTTCGGATACTCCGAAGATGGACGAGGCCAACTGGAAGGCTTTCGCCAACTGCAAGTACGACCCGAAGGGCGATGGCTGGGAGATGATAAAGCGCCCCGTCCTCGAGATCGTAAAGGACTAGGCGAACCCGGTCCGACGCCGTCCTCGTTCGTGAGGACGGTAGCTGAGTAGTTCACCGTGACGGCCCGCGCGGCACCCAGTGTCGTGCGGGCCTCACGAGCACTTTGACCCCAGCGCGGCGCCACCAGGGCGCTCGGCGCGAAGGTCCCCCGCGACCGCGCGCCAAGGGGACGAGATGGGCGAAAAGGAAGTCGTTTGCCCGCACTGCGGCGGCAAGATGGATATGTGGAGCCCGCCACAGGAGGCGAAGTGGGGCTCGGAGGTAGACTACGTCTGCTTCAACGACGAATGCCCATACTATGTGAGGGGATGGGAGTGGATGATGCAGAAGTACAACGTGCGCGCCTCCTACCGGCACCGTTATAGTCCACAAACCGGCAAGTCCGGTCCTCTTCCCGTCTGGTCACCCACAGCCCACAAGAGCGCCGTCATAACCTCACGAGAGGGGTAGCTCTTCTATGACAGATCTATCTCAGATGGACAGAATGAAGGAGTCCATCCTCAAGGACATCCCCCGCCTCGGAGAGGATGACAAGTTTCGCTTCGCGTGCCTGAAGTCCCTTCCCTGCTTCAACGAGTGCTGCCGTGACGTCAACATAGTCCTGACGCCCTATGACGTCATCAGGATGAAGCACGCCCTCGGGATATCCTCCCAGAAGTTCCTGGAGAAGTACTGCCTTGTCGCAAGCAGCCAGTCTCAGCGACTGCCCATTGTCTTGTTGCGCCTTCAGGAGGATGACAGGAAGACGTGCCAGTTTGTAACTGAGAGTGGTTGTTCGATTTACGAGGACAGGCCCTGGGCCTGCCGCTGCTTCCCCATAGGGGTGGCCTCACCCGCCGAAGGCGAGGGCCAGCCCGAGAGGTTCTACTTCCTAATGAAGGAGGACGTCTGCAAGGGGCTGGACGAGGGCAAGGAGTGGACGGTCCGCGAGTGGCTGGCCGACCAGGGCGTCAATGAGTACGACGAGTTCGGAGAGCTTTTCAAGGAGATCAACCTGCACGAGCATTTCCGCCAGGGGGGCAAGCTCGAGCCTCAGAAGTTCGAGATGCTCCACATGGTTTGCTATAACACAGATAAGTTCAGGCGGTTCGTAATGGAGAGCAACTTCCTCAAGCGGTTCGTCGTCGACGATGAGACCCTGGAGAAGATCCGCACCGACGACTACGAGCTGCTTCGCTTCGGTTTCAAATGGCTCAAGTTCTGCCTCTTCGGTGAAGCCACAATGGACATACGCGATCCCGAAGGCGAGAGGAGCAGGCTTGGGGGCGCCACAACTGGGAGGAGACCAACGCAATGAGCCCTCAGAACAAGAAGGTCCTCGTTGTCGGCGGCGGCATTAGCGGCATCAGCGTCGCCATGGAGGCCGCCGCGGCAGGCAGCGAGGTGGTGGTAGTCGAGAAAAACCCATATATAGGCGGGCGCGTGGCCCAGATGCACCAGTACTTCCCGAAACTGTGCCCGCCGACATGCGGAATCGAGATCAGCCTCAAGCGGCTTCGCCAGGAGGGGGCCAGGATCGAGATCCACACGCTCGCGGAAGTCGAGAAGATCACAGGAGAGCCCGGCAATTACCATGCCGTGATTACGCAGCATCCCCGCTTCGTAAACGAGAACTGCACCTCCTGCGACGCCTGCGTGGATGTCTGCCCGGTTGAGAGGCCCAACGCCTTCAACTACAACATGGACAAGACCAAGGCTATATATCTCCCCTACGAGCAGGCCTACCCGCTGCGCTACGTCGTGGACCCCGACACCTGCGAGGGCACCTCTTGCAGCAAGTGCGTGGAGGTCTGCGAGTACAACGCGATAGACCTCGAGGAGAAGCCGGGCAAGATGGAGCTCGACGTGGCGGCGGTAGTCTTCGCGACGGGCTGGGAGCCCTACGACGCGACGAAGATAGAGGCGCTGGGCTTCGGCCGCTACCCGAACGTCGTGACCAACGTGATGATGGAGAGGCTGGCCGCCCTGACCGGCCCGACAGGCGGGAAGATCACCCGCCCCTCGGACGGCAAGGGGATAGAGAGCATAGCCTTCGTCCAGTGCGCCGGATCCAGGGACGAGAACTACCTCAAGCACTGCTCCGGCGTCTGCTGCGCCGCCTCTCTGAAGCAGGCATCGTACGTGCGCGAGCAGTACCCCGACGCGCAGATGTACATTTTCTACATAGACTTGCGTACCCCTGGGCGGCTCGAGGACTTCCTCCAGGCCCGTGAGGAGGACGAGAAGATCGCGCTGATCAAGGGCAAGGTGGCGAACATAGAGGGTGGCTCCTCCGGAGAGCTCACCGTCGAGGCGGAGGACGTTCTGGGTGGAGGCATCGTGCGTAAGACCGTCGACATGGTGGTGCTGGCGACGGGGATAGTTCCATCATCTATAGGAACCGACGTTCCAAGCGGCTTTGTTCGTGATGAGCACGGGTTCTTGGTGGCCGAGCAGAGCCATCCGGGCATTCTTGCGGCAGGCTGCGTGAAGCGGCCGGTGGACGTCGCCGCTTGCGTGCGGGACGCTACCGGCATGGCGCTCAAGGCTATCCAAAATAGGGTGTGAGGTGGTCAAGTGGCAGAAGACAAGAAAATAGCGGCTTATATTTGTACGGGATGTGACATAGGCAAATCACTCGACGTCGAAGCCCTGAAGAAGGTCGCCACGGACGAGCACAACCTGGAGATCTGCCGCGAGCACAAGTGGCTGTGCGGCCGGGAGGGCGTCGAAACCATACGCAAGGACATCGAGGACGGGGCCGACGCCGTGGTCATCGCGGCCTGCTCGCCCCGGGCGATGACCAGCGTGTTCTCCTTCAACGGCAAGCAGGTCGAGCGGGTAAATCTGCGCGAGCACGTCGTGTGGAGCCACGAGCCCAACGACGAGGACACCCAGATGCTGGCCGAGGACTACCTGCGAATGGGCATAGTCCGCGGCAAGAAGGCCAAGCTGCCCGAGGCTCATATAGAGGAGATCGACAAGGGCATCGTGGTCGTGGGCGGCGGCGTGACCGGCATGAACGCGGCGCTCGACGCGGCCAGGGCCGGCTACAAGGTCACGATCATAGAGAAAGAGGACCAGCTCGGCGGATGGGTGGCGAAGTCCCACAAGTCCTTCCCGCGGCGGCCTCCCTACGACGACCTGGTGGACACAGGCATAGAGGACACCATCTCCAAGGTGGAGTCCGACGAGAACATAAAGGTCCTCAAGGGCGCGAGGATCGACAAGGTTGTCGGCCAGCCCGGCCAGTTCGACTTCAAGGTGACGGTGGGCGGAGAGACGAACGAGTTCAGGGCGGGGGCGATAATCCAGGCGACCGGGTGGAAGCCCTACGACGCCAACAAGCTCGGGTACCTGGCGTACGGAAAGTCCCCCAACGTCGTCACGAACGTCCAGGTCGAGGAGATGATGAAAAACGGCGGCATCGCGCGGCCTTCCGACGGTGCCAGACCTAAGTCCGTGGCCTTCATCCAGTGCGCCGGATCGCGCGACAAGGAGCACCTGCCTTACTGCTCCGCGGTGTGCTGCCGGGTCTCGCTCAAGCAGGCGATGTACGTCAGGGAGCAGAACCCCGACGCGGACGTGTACGTGCTCTACAAGGACATCCGGACGCCGGGCCAGTACGAGGACTTCTACAGGCGCGTCCAGGAGGACCCCGGCGTGTACTTCACCAAGGGCGAGGTCAAAGGGATCGAGCCCATCGCCGGCGACAGGCTGAAGATAGATATGGAGGACACCCTCCTGGGGCCAAAGATCGACGTCGAGGCGGACATGGTCGTGCTCGCGACCGGCATGGTCCCCAACGCCGCCGACGGCGAGAACATCCGCGCGCTGATAGACGCCAAGGCCATAGTTGCCAAGGGCGAGGAAGGCGCGCAGCTAAAGCAGGCCAAGGAGACCGTGGAGAAGCTGGCGGACTACGAGGGCAACGAGATGCTCAATCTCCAGTACCGCCAAGGTCCCGACCTTCCGGTGCTCAAGTACAACTTCCCCGATTCGCACTTTATCTGCTTCCCCTACGAGACAAGGCGGACCGGGATCTACGCCGCCGGCTGCACCAGGGCGCCCAACGACAGCGATAGCTGCATCGAGGACGGCACCGGTGCCGCGCTGAAGGCGATCCAGGCCATCGAGCTGACCACCCGTGGGGTGGCCGTGCACCCGCGCTGGGAGGACAAGTCCTTCCCGGACTTCTTCATGTCGCGATGCACGAAGTGCAAGCGCTGCACCGAGGAGTGTCCCTTCGGCGTGCTCAACGAGGACGAGCAGGGCACTCCCAAGCCCAACCCCCTGCGCTGCCGCCGTTGCGGCATATGCATGGGGTCCTGCCCCGAGCGCATCATCTCCTTCGCGGACTACTCGATAGACATAATCGCCTCGATGATAAAGGCGGTAGAGGTGCCCGAGGAGGAGGAGGAAAAACCCAGGATGCTGGGGCTCCTGTGCGAGAACGACGCGTATCCCGCGCTGGACACCGCAGGGCTAAAGCGCATCAAGTACTCGCCGTACATCCGCTTCATTCCGGTGCGGTGCCTGGGCGCCGTGAACGTGGTCTGGATCGCGGACGCCCTTTCCAGGGGCTTCGACGGAGTGCTCCTTGTGGGGTGCAAGTCCGGCGACGACTACCAGTGCCACTTCATAAAGGGCAGCGAGCTCATGGGCACCCGAAGCGGCAACGTGAAGGAGAAGCTTCAGCAGCTCGCGCTCGAGGAGGAGAGAGTCAGGATCGAGGAGCTTGCCATATCCGAATACGACAGGCTTCCGAAGATCATAGAGGAATTTGCGGAGCAGATCGAAGAGGTCGGCCTCAACCCGTTCAAGGGCTTCTAGAGGCGGAGTTTCACAGCTTTTAGGAGAAGGCGAGGAGCATGGCAGAATCGTACGCGGTAAAACCAGACAAGGAGTTCGCGAAGGAGATCATCAAAGGCGGCGCGGACACGCTGAAGCACTGCTTTCAGTGCGCCACCTGCTCGGTCAAGTGCGAGCTGTCCCCGGACGATCATCCCTTCCCACGGAAGGAGATGATCTGGGCCCAGTGGGGTCTCAAGGACAAGCTGGTGGGCGATCCCGACGTATGGCTGTGCCATCGCTGCACTGACTGCAGCGTGCACTGCCCGAGGGGCGCGAGACCTGGCGACGTGATGGCCGCGGTGCGCGACTACACCATAAAGGAGTTCGCGTTTCCCAAGTTCATGGGGAAGGCGATGGGCAAGCCCGCCCTTCTGCCCTTGATGATGCTCATACCCGCGATCCTCATACTCATAGTGCTGGCCTGGCAGGCCGGCACGCCCGGGCCCGTTGCCGAGAGCGCCCCGGTGAAGATGCTGGGCGGGTTCTTCCCCGTTCCCCAGGCCGAGCACGTGGAGTACGCGCTCTTTTTCCCGCACCTGCCGCTTCAGGTAATGTTCGGCGGGTTCGCATTGCTCGCGCTTTTGGCGGCCGTCGTGGGGGTGAGGCGGTTCTGGGGGGCGATGAAGCGCGCAGCCCCGCCTCCGAACGGAGGCAAGGACCTCGGCGGGTCCGTGGTCGGCGCGATAAAGGACGTGCTAACCCACAGCAAGTTCAAGTACTGCAACGAGAACAAGAACCGGCACATATCGCACCTGCTCACCTTCTGGGGCTTTGCAGGGCTCTTCATAGTGACGGTGGGCGTGGTGATCGCAGCCTATGGGTTCGACCACTACCCGCTTCCGCTCTGGGACCCCTTGAAGATCCTCGGCAACCTGAGCACCATCGCCATGCTGATAGGCGTGACCTGGATAGTGCTCGAGCGCGCCGGCAAGGACGCGAGCAAGGAGACCAGCACCGGCAAGGACTGGGGCTTCATAGGGGTGCTCTTGGCGGTCGTTATAACCGGGCTGCTGACGGAGATCGTGCGCTTCGCCAACGTCGATCCCGGCGCCTATATCATATACTTCGTGCACCTCGTTCTGGTCTTCACGCTGCTAATGTACTTCCCGTACACGCGCTTCGCCCACATGGTCTACAGGACGGTGGCGCTGGCCTACGCGAGGTACTCCGGGCGGCCGATCGGGACCAGGAAGAGGCAGGGCTGAGACTGGCTAACCGGGAGCGGGCTGAAACGCGGACCGGGAGCGCGCCTATAACCGGCTAGGCGAACCGCAGGCGCGCCGAGACGAACTGACCGGGAGCGAGCTGACGTTACGGTAACCTTGCAGACAGGCCTTCCGCGCGAGTGCGAAGGCGGGCCATGCGTAGGTCTTGGAATCCGAGGGATTCCGCGAGAAGGAGGACTGGTTGTATGAGCAAGCTTGTTAATCCGCACGGGAAAGAAATGAAGCTGAAGCCGCTCCTGCTTGAGGGCGACGAGCTGGCGGCTGAGAAGAAGAAGGCCGAGGGCCTGCGCAAGCTCAAGATCACGTCCCGAGAGACCGGGGACCTGATCATGATGGGCATCGGCGGGTTCACGCCCCTGGCGGGCTTTATGTGCGACGAGGACTGGAAGGGCGTCTGCACGCAGATGAAGCTCAAAGACGGCGTATTCTGGCCCATTCCGATCACCCTGTCCGCGACCAAAGAGGACGCCGACGCGATAAAGGACGGCGAAGAGGTCGCGCTGGTGGACACCGACTCGGGCGAGCTGATGGCCACCATGAAGGTGACCAAGAAGTACACGATCGACAAGGAGCTCGAGTGCAAGGAGGTCTACAAGACCACCGATCCCGAGCATCCCGGCGTCAAGATGGTCATGGACCAGAAGGAAGTCAACCTCGCGGGGCCAGTCAAGGTCCTGAGCGAGGGCATGTTCCCGACGGAGTTCAAGGGCATCTACCAGCGTCCCGCCGAGGCCCGGAAGATCTTCGAGGAAAGAGGCTGGAGCACGGTCGCCGCGTTGCAGCTACGCAACCCCATGCACAACTCGCATGCCTACTTGGCGAAGGTGGCCATCGAGGTGACAGACGGCGTGTACATTCACCAGTTGCTCGGCGCCTTGAAGCCCGGCGACATACCCGCCGACATCCGGGTCAAGTGCATCGACGCCCTGGTGCAGGGCTACTTCAGGCCCGAGCGCGTCGTGATGGGCGGCTACCCGCTCGATATGCGCTACGCCGGGCCACGCGAGGCCCTGCTGCACGCCCTGTTCCGCCAGAACTACGGGTGCAGCCATCTCATCGTCGGCCGCGACCACGCCGGCGTGGGCGACTACTACGGGCCCTTCGACGCACAGGAGATCTTCGACGAGATCCCCGAGGGAGCGCTGGAGTGCCAGCCCCTCAAGATGGACTGGACCTTCTACTGCTACAAGTGCGAGAGCATGTCCTCGATGAAGACATGCCCGCACGGCAAGGAAGACAGGCTGCTGCTGAGCGGCACGGTGCTGAGGAAGACCCTCTCCGAGGGCGGCGAGATACCGTCCGAGTTCAGCAAGCCCGAAGTACTGGCGATCTTGCAGGACTACTACCAGAATCTCGCCGACAAAGTCGAGGTCAAGCTGCACAAGGCCGCGACCGGCGGCGAAGAGAAGAAGTAGCTTCTTGTTGGCTTGGGTTTCGGGGCTCCGGGTCTTGGCCGGAGCCCCGGCCCGGGCTAAGCTACCCGATGCTGGGAGCCGGGCGCTCGTCCATCAAGTTAACTAGTTTCCATTCAACGCCTTGTGGCTTAGCGGCTCGAGGCACAACGGACTCCCTATGAACCTCATAAGCATCAATCGCAAGGAAGGCCTACAGTTCGAGATCCAGGTGCGCGAGCACAGCTTTGCCTGCGACCTGTCAGTTGAAGACGGTGGCGAGGACAAGTCCCCCTCGCCGTCTGAGATCCTCGCCGGCTCGCTCGGCGTCTGCATCGCCATAATGGCCCAGCGCTACTGCGACAGGCACGGGTACAAAGACGGAGAGGTATCAGCCAGCCTAACCTACGAGCTGGCCGACGACCCCAAGCGCATAGGCGCCATCACCATAGACCTCGAGATCCCAAAAGACGTGCCCGAGAGCCGGCACGACGCCATCAGAAGGATCGCCGAAGCCTGCCCCATCCATGGCACCCTCACCCACCCGCCCGAGATAGACATGGAGATAATGTAGGGGGGTCTTGACTGGCCCCCGGAGGTGCGGCTAATCCGGCAAGCTACGGTTCATTATGGCTTCCTTCGCTTTCGGGCTCCGCTGAAGGTCGGTGGTTCATAGCGGGCCCCCGCTACCACATCGAAAGAGTTACCGGTGCACGGTGATTGCGGCACCGGTAGTTTCTTTATCCGGAGTTCCGCACTCTGCGATTGCGCGTCCAGCGTGATGCCCTCGACGAAGGCGCGGATCACTCGCTTGCGTTCCTCCATGGTTCCATGCTCGAAGAGCTGCTGCGCGTCACTAAGGCCCTTGAGGACCACGTCCACTATTTCCTCGGGGTTGGTGACGCGGAGCGGAACCGCATCCAGCTCCCCCAAACGGCTCTCGATCTCCCGCCGCTCGCTGCGAAGCCGCCCGAGGCGATCGCTTAAGAGATCCCTATGGTCCGGCGTTGAGGCTGCCAGATCTATCACCGAGTCGATCTTGTTTGTGAGCTCCTCCAGGCGCGCTTTTAGCTGAGCAGTCTCCGGCCCCGGGTCACGGGCTTCGGATGCGAGTTTTCTCTCGACCAGCCGTCGAAGCATAGAGCGACCATGTTCCCCCAGGAAAGCGGCGATTCTTATCCCGACAAGACTTATCACGAAGTCATCCAGCGGGTCCTTCAAGAACAGGATTGGCTGGCAGATAGCCTTGCCTTTGGTGATTGCAGCGCCGCAGACGTAGTACGACGTCTTGTAGCGGCCGCAGCTTCCTCCATTGCTCTTGTGCCTGCTGCTGCCGTTCCCTCCCCGCTTGCTCTTCCATGTCGTGCGGCCGTGCATCGACCCACCACAGGCAGCGCAGCGAAGGAGGCCCGAGAGCAGATATGGCGAGACCTTGCCTTTCCCGCTCAGAAAGCCCGCCGCCAAGGTCCGATCCCGCCGCTCCTGTACGATGCGCTGCGCCCGTTCGAACGTCTCCTGATCAACCAAGGGCTCGTGCGCGTGCTCGTAGATTATCCAGTCCTGGGGTCCGTTCCATTTGAGTCTCGTTCTGCCGCAGCCGTCACGCTCGACCTCGCGCCGATCAGCGATGCGGTGAAACTTCCCCATCCTGCGTCTGTTCCAGACCACCTGCCCGATGTAGACCGGGTTGGTGAGCATAGCCCGGATGGACGACAGAGCCCACCCTCGTCCCTTAGGTGAAACCACGCCCTGCCGGTTTAGCCTATCGGCGATCGCCTTGAACCCAAGGGCCGAGCCTCCCGCATACCAGTCGAAGATCTGACGGACAACTTCGACCCGCTCGGTGACGCCCGGCAGAAGCCGTACGTGCTCCGTGTCGGAGGCCTTCACCTTCTGGCCAAGCTTCACCGTCCGAAGCGGCTTTCCTTCTGGATCGAGGATCAGCTTCTCGCCCTCGTCCGTGTAGCGGACCGTTTGGAAGAGCCGTCCTGTCTGGTCGAAGTAGCCGAGGTCATAGCCGTAGGGCGCCATCCCTCCGGGCCACCAGCCCTGATCGGCGAGGGAGACCATTCCCCTGATGACCGCTTTGGACAACGTCGCCGATTCGTCGCGCGCCGCCTCCTGCTTGAAGAACCGAAGGAACTTGTCCGCGCTCGTCCCGGTGAAGCCCTCCGAGGTATAGACAATCTCGACCCCGGCCTGCCTGAAGAGCCACCTGTAATGGCCAGCCTCATCGCTTGACATGCGCCCGAAGCGCTTTATGTCCCAAACCAGGATAGAGTCCCACTTCCGCTCGGGCGATCTTGCCTCCGCAAGCATGGCGAGGAATCCCTTGCGCGTCTCCCCTGATGTGCCGGATACGCCGTCGTCCGTGAACTCAGCCACGACGGCGAAGCCGTGCTCGCAGGCGTAGCGGTCGATATCACGCCGCTGGTCCTCAAGTGACTTCTCCTGGCGGTCCGTAGAGCGACGCAGGTAGATCGCAGCCGGCTTCGTGCCATTGGTTTCATGGTCCATGTCACAATCAGGGCTCACCCCGCGCACCGGCATCAAGTCAATTCTCCAGGCCGGTAAGTGCTACTGTTTGCGTCACTTGGGGCGCTGCCCTGGGCGTCTGGCGCCTGAGCTCTGGTCGCGTCTGGGCCGTGGGGTTGGGGAACCCGGGCCTCGGCTTCGGATATGGGCCCTTCGGATTGGGCACTTGAGTCCTCGGCGGTCTGGGCCTTGGCTTCCACTGGATGCCACCGCCCGCGGGCTCGGACAGCCCACCTCACAAGGAGCTCAAGAGCATCATCGAAAGCGGCGGGGTCGGCCACCGTAGCGCTCTCGACCACAACGATGTGCGGATCGGTGACTACGACTGCGGCGTTGCGGCGACTCCCGTGACCTGTATCATGGGGCCCCCGTCGCGCGCTCATCACTCACCGTGCCGGCCGGCGTCGCTGTTGCGCGCCGGATCAAGTAGTCTCACCAACGCTCCGACAAGCGCTTGTCGCAATGCTTCGCCGGCCTCCCGGGTAACCGGGTTGAACGTGCTGTGCCGCTTGCCGGTCGATGAAGGCTTGCTCGGGTAGACGACGACCAAGCCGCTCTGCCGCCCTCGTTCAATGCGGATATCATTGAGGGCCAGGCAGCCGTTGATGAGGCACGATGCGTAGGCAACCACTGGACCCGACTGATCCGGAGGAAACCTTAGCCGGACCTCGCTGATCCGAAGGGGCCAGTCCGCCCCAGCAGCGCAGAGCTTGCGATCAAGCCTGGTCAAGGCGTCCTCCCTTCCTCAGGTGGGGAGTCAGGGGAGTGAGGGGAGTCTGTTTTCCCCCATCCTGATTTATCTCTACATTTCTTCTTCATTTCTCTCCTTCTCCCTTTTTCGCGATCAACTTTGCTGAAAACCGCTATAGAAGGAATCTGACTCCCCTGACTCCCTGACTCCCCCCGCGGTACCATCGTCGGTCCCTACCTTCGCCACGCGCCAAAGCGCGGCCCCGTGTTCCTTCTTGTCCATCGTTTCCAGGACAAGGCCCCCGGTGATCCTACCCTTCCACCGCCGGAAGCGATCCCCAACGGTCCTTGCGCGGGGTCGGCGGCCGTCGCTTTTGGTGTCGAGACTGGCCAGTGCGGATGCAAGATCCTCGTCGCCGCCCACCGCAAATGCCGATTCAATCGCCCGCGCCAACGTCTGAGGCTCGCCCCCGAATACCCGCCACCAGGCATCGAGGACCGTCCCAAGCACCTCCAGATCTGTGTCGGATTCCGTGCGGACCCGGTGCCTGCCGACGGCGGGATCCTCAAGCCTCAGCCACACAACCGCAGCCCGAATGACCGAGTCCCAGCCCTCGAAAGAGCCGAAACGTGACTGGCCGTGGTCTGGACGACCGGCGGCGTAGAAAGATCGCAAGAGTGTCAACGCCGCCACGACCAGACGCGGGCGTTCCTGTCGGACCCACCGGGATAGATCCTGCCGACGAAATGTCCTGTCCTCGGGGAACTCCACCTTCGGGTCCAGATCGATTGGAAGTACCCTGCGCCCCAGATCACCGCGGAATGCGATGTTGTTTCCTGTCGTGAGCCACACGGCTTCCATCGGTACGGTGACGAGGCGGTTTGTGCCCAGCACCCGATCGGTGATCTCCCTAGCCGTAAGCGCGGCCGCCAAGGCCGGAGAGCCCAGCGCACCCTCGACGTTGTCCAGTAGCACACAACGCGTCCCTTCCAGGCCGATCGTGAGCAACCGCTTACGGACCTCCTCGTCCTCCCGCGAGACAGCGAATAGCGTCGGTTCCCGGCCGGTCGCGATCAGAGATACCGCTGACGCGAGTAGCCCCTTGCCCGTGCCCGGTGTGGTCGCACGTATGGCGAAGAGCGGCGTAGGCCCGTCAATGGCCGCCCGCCCCACCAGGGTGAGAACCGCTGCCATAGCAGCGGACCTGTCGCTCTGGGCGACGAATGGAAACTCGCTGAACGGTTCGAGGAGCTCTTGCGCAGCAGCCTGGACTTCCTCCTCAGTAGCCTCGTCGGGGATGGGAGGAAACTCCGCATTCGGTTCGTAGAGGAACCCTGTACCCGGATCGTAGCCTGGCGTATCGAGGATCGTCCCGTCGGGTCTCAGGGTCGGGGTCTCGATCACGCCCTCGAGCCTCAGGAAGGGCCACTCGCCCCGGGCAAGCAGTGTTTCCGAAACCCAGTTCGGTGGGATTGCCGGACGCAGGCCCTCCTCCCTGAGCGCAAACCACCGTGCGCTGCGCGCCAGGCGGTCCCGGAGGTGTGCAACGTTCATCGGTTCGATCACAGGCGCCCCCGGGGGCCGGGTCAGGCCCGCGATCTTCGGCGCTTCCTCGCGCACGATTCTGACCAGCATCCTGGCCCGCTTGTATGTCCCGTTGCCGGGCCAGGCCAAGAGAACCCCCTGGGCCTGGTCCGCAAACTCCGCCAGGTCGTTTCGGATCACAATGTCGGGGCGCTGGGCCGGGGCCTCTGTGCTCTGAGCCTCACCGCCCTGATTCTGTGGCTGATCCGGTGTGAGGCTTGTATGGCCCCGCTTCTCCTCGGACGGCGTGCCGACCGCCCGAAGCGCCTCACCCGCTCGCAGCAGCGCCCGCTCGATCTCGGCGCTGGTGAGCGGAGCCGATACACTTTCCGCTGAATTGGTTTCAGACTGCGCTGGCCGACCATCGTCGCCTCCACCGGAACCGTCTCCATTGCTGCCCTCCCCGTCGCCCTCCGAGACCGCCTCGGCCAGGCGACTCTTCTCCTCTTTGAGAGCCGCGCGGATCAAGCGGCGCCGGTCAGGGTCGCGATCAAGGCGCACAACGTCCGTCGCCAGCGGGAGTTCCCCACGGGTCAGGGCGATTCGGGCTTTGGGCAAACCATCCGAATCTCTGCCGACGTGCGTGATGACGATCTGGGCGTCGGTTTTCCCGATGGGCTCGCTGATCGCCGCAGGGAGTTCGTGCAGCCTGGTTCTCATTGACGAGCCTCCTCGTGCAAAGTCATCGCCGACAGTGCGCCTTCTCGCCGCAGCGGCAACGCACAGGAAGCCAGCGGCCAGTCGCTTAAATAGATCGAAAGCCCGGCGAGGATCGCGTCATCTATTCCCTTGTACCGGCGGTCCCACGTGGCGATGGCGACAGGGTGGCCGGCCCAGAAGAGCCCTCTGGCCAGCTCGAGTTGCTGGCGAGCAACGAGTGGGTTTGTGTCGGCATCGGCATCGTAGGCGATAGTGACCGCGACTTTGCGAGGAAGCAGATCAAGTGCCCGGCGCCAGTTGGACACACCGGCAACGCCGATCACGTGAGCGCTCAGGTGCCAGGCAGCGACCGCCGCCTTGAGACTGCCTTCGGTGATGAAGATCTGACTGCCGGTGGTCATCCCCGGCCTCCAGCAGGCTACAGGAGCTCCGGGAGAGACGCCGCCGGGCTTTCCCCGCGATGAGTACCAGATGTAACGCGGGGCGGCCGCCCCGGGGCGGTCAAGGCGAACCTGGAAGGCCTGGATGTTGCCTGCTGGGTCGGGAACAGGCACCAGGATGCCAGGCGCGGTCGCACGGCACACCCATTGGGCGCCTTGGTCGAGGTAGAAGCCGGGCACGCCGTGCAGGACATCTGCATTGCCCAGCCGACCGATGACGCGCCCGGCGGTCCACCTCCTGCGCCCAAGATCCCGCGGGGGCGTTGAGGCGAAGCCATCCAAAGCGGCGATGGGTAGGCCACGGGAGTGCAGCAGGTGATCCTTGTGGCGGGCGTGCAAACCGAGCTCATCAGCCAAGGTCCGGTAGACCAAGTCGCGCCGGTCAAGGGGAGCAAGACGCGCGGTGGCATTGACGAGGTGGATTGACGAAGATGGGCAAGAAGGTTCATCGGTGAGCCGGTGGAGCCAGCCGCCGTTTCGCAGCGCACGCCCGCTCTCAACCCTCATGCAACAGGCCACTGTGCCGTCGGTGCTGACGCTGCACCAGTCGATCTTGCTGCATACGGGGCAAGGGCTGCGCCGGCTGACTCGGTTCCAACCCCGAGAGGCGGACAGATATGCGCTCATGGCACAAGTCCTCCAACGAGTTCATGAAGCATCCGGTGCGACTACGCTGAATCGTGACGAATTCGTGAAAACCCGACCAATCTAAATCTAGTTTAGATTCGTCGCTCGCTCCGCCGGGTGGCCGCGTGCCCTGCCGGCTTCTCCAAGCGAACTTCCAGGCAGGCAGGTTCATGGGCCCGTCGGACTCCCCTACAGAGAAAGGGGGTCCGGTCAGCAGAATGGGGACAGGGACAGAACCAGAATGGAAGGCGAGGCTTAGCAGGATGGCTTTTCCTTGTGAATGTGCGCCTTGAGCAATTCGCGACAGGCAGGCGCATGCTCGCGGACCACGATGAGTGGATTCGCCTCACGGCCCCGCACCTTCCCGAGCCCGTCCGCGATCGCCCGGATGCGCTCTCGACCTGCTTCGTGCTCCGGTTCAGTGGGCAGAGCCGCGCGGCCTCGTTGTCATGCGAGGTCATGGTATAACGTCCGCACCGGAACCGGCTGGCGTGTTGGAGCTCTGTAGCTCGCAGAAGAAATGACTTTGGAGACCGGGAATGCACGACGGCTCGTCCAGGACGAGCTCGCAACGCCCGTTCACAATTGAGGAGCAGGACTGACGGGAACATGCTGGAGCTGCTGTGAGGGTCACGAGATCGCCCAGTCGGGACCTGGGCGGCCAGGCAACCATCCGCGAGTCACAATCAGCACGATTGGCAATGCCCGCGCGTATCAGGTCTTCAGGAGGTGCAGTGGGAGCTCGACAGGGTGTGAGGCCGAATGCCAACTCCCCCTTCATCAGAAGACGAGCGCTCGATCCGCGGCCTCCGTCCATTTCGTCAGCTCCTCCATGGAACTACGCTTCGCCCCCTCCACAAGGTTCTCAGCCTTGATTCCCCGGGCGTCAACGCAGGAACCGCACAGTCCGATTCTCACGCGCCTTACCGTAAGGCCCTTCAGCGTTCGTTGGATGTTGTAATAGCCACTCGGCGTGACCTGTCCGCTCACTCCGCTCCCCACGGCGTCGCCCATGAGAAACACGGAGATCTCATTTCCCTCACCCTTGGCCGGCATGCTAGCCAGGCGAAGGCCGTTGTAGGTCCTTTCGGTCCCATATGGGGGATCATTGAGGATGAAGAGATACTTCATGCCGGCTCCCTTCCTTGGGAGTCACCACCCCAATTGCAGCGGTGGCCAGTCGTTTCGAATCGGTGCGAGGAAGTAGTCTCGAAGGCGCCGCCGGCCGGCGCCGGGACGGCACGTGGATTGGGATCCTTTTGATACTGCTTTAAGCCCCCGATCTTCAAAGGAAGAGGGGGCAACGGCCAGACTAGGGTTTCGCCTGTTGACAAGACGCCTGGTGCGCGGCAGCGGTCCCTTCATCCCACTGTGGCGCGGTGGTCCATTTCATTCAAGGGACCGAACCGCAGCCACAGAACCTGGCCAGGACAAGTTGGTTGCAGCAGCGGGGCTGTGATAGTCTTTTGCTAATGCAGGATGGTGCTGAATGACCAATCGCCTGACCCCTCCCCGACGATGAAGTCCCCGGGAGAGCAGGGGCTACGTCACGTCAAGAAACTCACCGGACTCTATGAACCAGACCAACCCATATTGCGCGGCACTCGGTATCCCGATCCCACGCCTGGAGGCGGCCAAGGAAAGCCCGGACGCCAACTACTATTCACTCCTCATCGTCGCGCTTCTGGAGCGGGGCACGCCCATCACGCTCGCCGAGGCGGCAAGGCGCTTCGAGGAGGCGGGCGTGGCTCCCGCTGACCAAGCTCTGGCCTCGCTTAAACGGTGCAACCCGGCGCGCCCTCCCATCTATCGCGACGGCGAGCTCTACGCCCTGGATCCGCATGACGACGAAGCCGATCTCTGGGCGTTCCGACTCGGGTTGAGACCCTCGAAGGGTGCCGCGTTGCGAGTCGTTCGGCCCGAGCCCGGTCCGCTCCCATCGCCGGACTCCCCGCTCAGCACGGGCCATCTCGATGAAGCCTGGCGGGACAGCGTGCCCGGGGGCTGGTCGGCGCAACGGGTGGCGATCTGCGTCCTCGACGCCCACGGCTCCGCTATGAAACCGGAGGCGGTTCTGGCGTTTGTCCGCGCCCGTAGCGGATGGAGTCCGCTCTCATCTAATTCCGCAAAATACTGGCGCCGGGGCGCGCCGATCCGGGTGTTGGAGGACGGTCGATGGTCGCTTGACAGGCACCACGGCGCCGTGCGGTCGGCCCGGCAGGCAATTCTCGAGAGGATAACCATGCTGCGTCGCTGGAGCGATCAGCGGCCGGGTCCAGCGGTCATCGAGGCCAACCGGCGGCATTATGAGAAAGAACGCGAGGCGCACGCTGCGCTATTGGCCCGCATGCGGCGGGTGATCATCCATGCCTTCCCCGAGACGAGGCCCGAGGCGGTTGTGCTTCTTGATGTCGGCCGGCGCGACATAAAGACCTACGTTGGAGAAGAGATCGGCGAAGTCCAGGAGGCGCTGCGCGACTACGACGTCATCGCCGCCGTGAACGTCCGGGCGTTGCTTCGAAGCCTGGCTTTCGATCCCGGGCAGCGTCGTCTGGCGGAGCTCGGTCCGCCGCAGAAGACCGCGCAGCTCAACCGACGAGGTCGGACGCTCCGCATTACGCTCGACCTCCTGGCCAGGGGCTCGTGCGGCATCAGCCGTCCCTTCGCCGACAAGCGCGTCCTGCAGGGCTATCTCCGTCGCCGGGAGCTCTCAAGACTGCGGCGGCGACTGGAGGCGGACGCCAAATCCCTCTATGCCCTTTACCAGTACGGGCGCCTTCACGGCACCGTCCGACTCCGCTGGGGTTTCCTGGACGACCGGATTCGCGTTCCATGGGTCCATCGCGATGAGCCGACTCTGTACCGGCTCATGCGGAGGGCCCACGACCTCGGGATTCCGTTGGATATCGTGACCGGGAGCGCGCCGGGATGGGCGCACCCGTGGGCGCGGGCTCGGCGAGGATGGGTCATCGAGGACAAGACCGGATGGCCGACGTGGCTCGTCGATGAGGATGGCTTTGCGGTTGAGGAACGGGACGTCCAGCTAGCCCGCCTCGCCGTCGGGGATAGAAACGAGCGATGACCAGGGGCAAGAACTCCGGGTGCGCTTCAATGCCGACCACACAGGACGGTTGCAAGAGGAGGAAGGGGTGAAAACGGGAGAAGGCCGAGCGACATTCGGGGCCAAGGAGCAACGCGAACTCGAGGACGCCCTCGCTGCCATGACGGCCGAGGAGTTAAGGAGCTTCCTGCTCGACGCGGTGGACCGGCTGGACGAGGAGCCGCGAGTCGAGCTCCTGGATTTCCTGGTCGTGCGCGCAGCCACTGGTGCGTCCGGATGGAAGCCGGCGTCCCCGCCTGCGGGCACCGTCGATAAAGTCAAGGAGTTCGTCGCAGCCGCGAGGCGTCTTGGCTGCGCCGAGCCCTCAGAGGCGGATGCCTATCTCCGCGTGGGGACCAGGGCGTTTCTTGCAGGAGACGTTGAGACCGCGCACGCCATCCTAGAGTCCCTCCTCTTGCCCATGGCCGACGCCGAGATCGATCTAGGCCAGCATGAAATGGTGGATGAAGTGCTCACGGTTGACATTCACGGCTGCGCCGCTCAGTACGTCATGAGCGTGTACGTGACCACTCCGCTTGATCGCAGGGCCGAAGCCGTGCACTTGGCGATGAAGGCCGTCCGCGGGATCACCTCGTTCTGGTCGCCGCTCGAACAGTTGGAACAAATCGCCGCCGTCCCCCTTCCCGACCTGGATCACTTCCTCCCGCTGTGGCTGCGATACCTTGAGGAGCAACCGTCATCCGAAGGCGAATGGGAAAGCGACCTCGATCGCTGGCTCCGGGAGGCCGCCCTGCGTCTTGAAGGCGTAGCCGGTCTCGAACGGATAGCACGGAAGTCGAAGAAACCCGAGACCTTGCGGACATGGTGCGACGCCCTGGCGGAGTTGGGAGACTGGCCCGCGGCCTTGCGCGCCTGCGACGACGCCGCGGAGATGCTTGGTGCGTCGCACTGGCGAGGCGACTTCCTCGATGGAGCGGCACTCGCCGCAAGACAGCTCGGCCGCAGCGATGCCGTCGATCGGCTCGAAGCAGCGTGGCTCGCCGCCCCGTCTCTGGTGCGCCTCCTCCGTTGGCTCGGGGCCGACACACAGCAATCCGACGAAATGAATCGCGACACGATCGTGGAGCGCGCCAGGAAGGCGATCAAGGAGTGCCCGGCGAAGTCAGGCAGCCAGCTGGGGCTGCTATACGTCCTCACCGGGAATGCACAGGCTGCCGCGGACATCCTGGCGAACGCCCCCGGCTTGGGCTGGTCGAACGAGGGTCACCCCGGCCGTGTCCTGTTTCCGGCGTTCGCGGGTCTCCTGGTCGAGGGAACAACGGCGACGCTTGCCCCAAAGGTCTACGCGGAGCTGCGCAAGAGATGGTGGGATCCCGCGTGCCTGCTCGCCGAGCACGAGAACAACCAAGAAGTGCCCCAAAAACTCACGGTACCATCGATCCTGGAACTGATCGTCCGGGCCGTTCCGGGCGAGGGGATAGAGCCGCAGGGACGCCTGGCCATGTTTAAGGCGATGCAAACAGCGGCCGCGAGGCGCCTGGAGGGAGTGCTCGAGAACAAGCACCGCCGGAGCTACGGCCATGCAGCGATCCTGATCGCCTGTTGCCTCGAGCTCTCACCGGTAATCGGGGAACGGGATTCGGTCGCGAATTGGATCGACGGCCTGCGCAGAGAGTGCTCGCGGTTCAAAGCGTTCCAGAGGGAACTCGAGACCGCGCTCGGCTCGATTACGGAAGCCTAACCCGTTGTTCCCACGAGCGCGTGAGCGGCAAACGCCAGACGAGATTCACCAAAGGCGCAGGCTTCCCTCCGACCGATATTCCCCTTTTCACGCCTTCGGCAACACTGGCTTCAGCCATCGATGAGCTGACTGAGGAGATCGTGGTCGTCTCCGGGCCCGACAGCGACCGGGCGGAATCGGTGAGCACGCCGGATTTCGCGCAGTGCGCAAACGTCGCTTGGCTCCGGCATACCAACGGCCTCGAGGGATTCATCGCGTTTCGGGACGTGGTCCACGGCGACGGCACGCTTACCCTTCAGATCCTTGCGCGCGGGGCTGCCTCGACACCGCCCCGACCGCGTTCAATGCGGGAACGCGCGTGTGGTTCATCTCCTACAGGAGCGGAGTCGTAAACGTCCCGGCCCCGGCCGTTTCGCCCGAGAACCTCTTGCGGTTTCAGCCGTTTAATAACCAGAGCGAGTACGCCTTTGGATCATCGTTCGATCGCAACCTTTCGACTCCGAACGATCCGGCCCGATGGCAACAGGTCTACTGCCCCACCGATCTCCGATTCAATGGCTTAAGTTACCCAGATGAGATATCAGGCGAGCTCACGGTGTCTTTCGAACACCGGAATCGCCTCGCCTCCTGGAGCTACAGCGACTCGGGGAAGAAGGACATGCCGGAAAACGGCACGCAGTACAGGATCAAGGTCTATGGCGAGCTGGGAACACTCGTCCACACTGAAAACACGACCGACAAGACATGGTCATACCTCGAGGCCGACGAGATCGCGGAGTCCGGCCTCGGGCGGCTGAACAACCACCTGCGCGTTACGGTCGAGACGTTTGACGTTAACCTCGACGAGGCGTGGCGGACGCTCGAGTGGGAATTTGATCGGGTATGATAGAGACAGCGACCTCAGTGAAGTTATCATTTGACAAGGAGTTACGGCTGTACGAATGCTCAGATTGGAGTGGAAATCGCCAGCCCTGGTAATATCCGAGGTGCCAGAACACAGATGTTGAGGGTCAATCTGCGCTCTGGTAGATTGGTCTCAGGGAGGGGGGCAGACCGGTGACGGATCTTAAACATGTCATTTCTCCGCGTGAGGAGATGATTGCATACGAGACATTGTGGGCAATGCCAGGACAAAGCCCAAAGACCATTGCTGAACTCTTCAGACGATATGGCACATTGCCATCGAGACTCCTGGAGATTCTCTCTAGGGAGAGCTTGTTTCCAGATCTGGATCTCCGGGAGAAGGTCGCATTATACCTGGCTAACCACAATGGTTTCTCGGTTTGTGTGAATGGAGCGTTTGACTACCCCAATCGACTACGAGAGGCGCGTTATCCAATAGAGCTTTTCTACTACCGTGGCTATATAGGATTTCTTGAGGCTCGCTGTATTTCAGTTGTGGGGACTCGAAAATGCACGAGGGAAGGCCAACGCTGTGCACGCGACATATCCCGCGCGCTCGTTAAGGAAGGATTTACTGTCGTATCAGGTCTCGCAGCTGGAATCGATACTGCGGCAATGAAGGCAGCTATATCCGCGGGTGGGCACACCATTGGGGTAATAGGCACGCCACTGAACGCAGTATATCCTCCGGAGAACGAGGCCTTGCAAGAGGAAGTGGCGCAACACCACCTCCTGATCAGTCAGGTGCCTTTCTATCGCTATAGCCACGAGAGTTTCAAGGTCCGGCGACTGCATTTCCCCTACAGAAATGAGACCATGGCTGCTCTTTCTGAGGCGACCGTCATTATCCAAGCATCGACTGGAAGTGGAACTCTGACACAAGCTCGAGCCTGTCTTCACCAACGTCGCAGACTCTTTATTCACGACCTGTGTTTCGAGAAGGCGGATGCAACTTGGCCAGCCTATTACATAAAACGCGGAGCTATTAGAATATCAAGCGCACAGGAACTATTGAAGATACTGAAAGAACAGAGCCGTCTTTGATATGTCCTTTTGGAAGAAGATTGATCTAGTGGAAGACTTTCCGGCGTTTTTGGAGCCTGATGACGCCTGCTACTATGCAAGGGAATATATTTCCGGAGCTGGTTGGCAGGCATCGGTAACGAATTCTCTCATCTTCAATCTGAAGAAGGATGTTTCCAGAAGGGGCACGCCGGAGTGGCGTCATAAGGAGAATGCTGCATACCAGTTCGCCAAAGAACTGAACTATGCATTGCCGGACAACGCGGCCGTCGCGTTCATTCCGACGTCAAAATGCGAATCAGACCCGCAACATGACCCTCGTTGGGCCATGGTCGCTGACCGTCTATTGAGGCAAAACGGGACCATCCACATTGAAGAGCCGATTATCCGGTCAAAGAGCTATCGCGGATTGCACAGGGGTGACCCCCGCAACATCAGGTTGATTTCCCAAACACTCTCGTTTCGGGGGTTTAGTAATGAGCCTCCAGGTACTCTCATACTAATAGACGACATCATCACCCGCGGCACAAGCTTCACGGCCTGCAAGAATCTTATATTGGAACACCATGGGCAAATGCGCATTCTTGGGTGTTTTTGGGCACGCGTGATACGGCCTGACACGGGCCCATGACGCCATATACCACAGCTGTTCTACCCTATACGCCTAACGACCGGGTTGACCGGCGCCAACTTGGTTCAACCTTGTTCCTCTTTCCGACGCCCGGCTCTAGCGTCAGATGGAATGAGTGCTTAGGCATATTTACCTATCCGATACTTCTCCAAATGCGTGCAACGTAGCGCCCTCAAGGATGTTGGCATTGGCTCTAAACTTACCGATAATCAACTCAGCAAACTTCCAGGGATCAAGTCTTATCTCTCGAGTCTGCCCATTGACTCGATGTATCTGAGGAATCGCGTTGAAATCTCCGCTCATGCTCCACTTATAGCTTATTCCATTCTCGACGTGCCTTCTTGGCATGCCCTGATGTTGGATGCCATGACGGTATACCTTCCAGAAGCACTTGAAATCATGCACATCAAGTCCCATGTCCTCTGCCGCCCTGTGCTTGAATGACTCATCATCTCCCTGTTCCTCGTGAGTATTGGTCAAGGTGCGGTAGTATCGCTCGCAGAGGAATAGCGCGGCTGACAGCGCCAAGAATCCCCCATCCCCCTCGGGCAACTCTCTAAGCTTCTCTATTGGCTTGACAAACCAACCATCGAATCGTTCAGTCAAGGAAGCACCTGATTTCACGATATTCTCCTCTCGAGTCTTGTGGAGCTATTTCTATGTGTGACGCTTGATACCAGCTGACTGCCCGCCTCCCACTGAGGTTATAACGCTGTGGTTAACAGGGGGACGAGGTGGCTTGCCGCCTGCGCCCCCCCACCTTGCAGGGGGCGTGAGACACCTGCTTCCCTCCACTCGATCCACTTGCCGGGCCTACCTCTTGTCAAAGGGCTCCATTGGCCCTCTCACTTTCCTCACCAGGCGGAGGATATCATCGATCCATACGCATCGCACCAAGCCCACGTTGTTCGCCACGAGCTCCCTCTCGAAGGTCAACTTCTTTGGATCGGGTTGTATCAGGACGCCCCCCACCTCTTCGCCGACGTGCCCCGTGACCATGCCGACCAGATACGGTGCGTCCCACTTGGCTTCTCCAGGCGTGCGGCCAAAAATCGCTTTCGAGAACACGGGGCTGCCGCTATTTCCACCATACGACAGAGCGTCAACCAGGAACTCATAGGAGCCCGGTGATTGCCAAGCGACTGACCCGGAGCGAATCAGAGGCTCGAGCCGTGGGCCCACGCCGATGCCAAAAGGAAAACCTGTGAAGTACAGCTCATCGCCGAGCGAAATCTCGCGCCGTTTGCGAACAGCACTGGCCGGTATGTTAACGATATCAGCAACCCGAGCAATAGATGCCTCTCCGTTGATCTGGAAGGTGCCGCCCATAGCCAGGACGAAGACCGCGATGTCCCTCTGGGTATCCGTAGCGAACGCCGCGGATCCTAGACTCGCCAGTATGACCTCGGTCCGCAGGGTACCGCCGACGATCTGCCAGGTTCGGCCCCCCACGGTTATCGAATCTGCTGCGCCCTTCGGGATGGTGCCAAGAAGGGACGTATCTGCATTGACTCGGACGAAGATCCGGTTTCTCTTAAGCAAATGCGCGCAGGTTACTACGATGGGGGAATCCGGGCTGGCGTAGTTCCACAATAGGAAACCAGTTCCGTGAGGGACGATTGCGGCGCCGTCTTGTTTCTCAATGAGTACTGTGGCCCCTATAGACTGCTGGTCAAACCACTGCGCCGCAGCAACAGAGCTCATGAGGACGCTACCCGTCAAGACGACCACAACCTTGAAGAAGCTCACGATTTGCCCTTTCGCACGGAAGCCCCTTGCTCTCCACGGAATGTGATAGGGCCTACCGTCAGGTCCACGCGTTGTTGAGCCATGATCAGGAGACTGTTTGTCAAGCGCCATCCCGCAGTCCTCCCTCGACAGTTCGGACCTCATCGCGCTTTCGTCTGGCTTCTGCCCGTCTGCTTCGGCGGTTTCGAGGGAACGCTCGACCCCGGAATGCGTGAGAGGACGGAGTACGCAAGTGTTGCTGCGAGGTCCTCGTAGGGGAGATTATACTCAAACTCGCCAGCCACGGAATTGGCCTGCCCAGCGATTTCCTGCATGACATCACCAGTCTCAAGATCCATAAGCAAGCAGTGTGCGGCTACATTTGCTGATTTGGACGTCGAGACACCGGAGAAAGCACTGTAGCTCGTTTGGCTTGTCTCGGAGAAGTCTTCGAGTGAACAGTACAGTGCGTACCGAACGCCAAGCGCCGAACTCAATTCACGGACTCTGTCCCGATTGAGGATCGACGTGGTCCTATAGGCAGCTATCAATTCCTCATAGGCCGGTACCTTGCCGTGATGATTGAGAGAATCCATAGTGCTCTGCCAAGTGAGGGTCACACCCCCGGGAACGGCATTGGCAATTTGGGAATTGAGCAAATCGCCCAGGGGGCGCCTATATCCTTCCTGGCCTTGGCCAGCAGTGATTGGGAGCAGGGCCAAGCCACCAGCTCGGAGCGACTCCGGCGAGAGTTCAGGGTTAAGATACTGCGTCTTGCTGAGGTCGCGGATGGTTGCCGCGCATCCCGACAGAATTGCAGCGACAAGCAACAGACAAAGAATCGTGAACCGCATTGCGAATCCCTCCTTCCTTCTTTGAACTTCACACCCCCTTTGCATCGCGAGCCGCTTTATGACTTGGTCCCATCTATGGCCTAGCCCTTTCCAGGCGGTCATCCTTGAGCGGCGATCTGGCCAATGTGATATTCAAAGCCGGATTCCATTTAACTAGCACGGTTTAAAGCAGTTGTCAATGCCTTTCATGGCCAATTGTCCCCATCCTAGGTCCTCACACCCCCCTTGTCCTCCTAAGGAATGAGCTGTCAAGCAAACACTCCCCCGCATACCCGCATGCGTTGTTTCCAGCGGGCGGCACAACGACAGGGTGCAGGTTCCCCGCGCCTTCTGGCCGGGCACGCGAGCTCGATCCCAGCCGATCGGTCGGCAACGTCTCCGTCCTCCTGCCCCAGGTCCTCCGCCCGAATGGGAAGCCAACCTCACCCGTCGATCGATGCGGGTACCATCCTCCTAACTGGGCCTCTCCGGGCCATCGCTTCGTTCGGTACTCCGAGGGAGCATAGCCTTTGGATGGGATCTCCCTCTCGCGTCGAGGGGACCAAGGACAAAGTGGATGCTCTCCCTCGAACCTCGCTCGGGCTTGAGTGCTTCGACCCTGACAGATCGGACGGCGTCACCAGCGCCGTCACCTACGCCGTCTGCTTCCGACATTGCCTCTTCGCGTCGTACACCTCCTTGTGCTTCCACATCGACAGCACGGCCGCCGCGATGCGCCTCGCCAGTGTCAACTTGGCGAGGTTGGGCTTGATCCCGGCCTCCAACATTCGGTGATAGTCCTGGCACAACGGATGATCGGGCATCCCCTGGATCACCGTCAGCGCCGCTCCCTTGAACACCGTCTTGAGCAGCGGATTTCGATTCCGGTTCAGCCCCCGGGTCTGGATAGTCTGGGCCCGCACCCATCGACCACCCTGCCGGACCCAGTCGGCCGAGGACCGTGTGACGACCGCCAGGCCGCAATAGCTCCAGAACTGACGCGCGGTGCGGAACCGGTCCGGCGTGACCACGATCGCCACCACTTGGGCCGTCCGGATCCACCCCATCCCCGGTGCCGTCGCCAGCAGCTTCACCACCGCCTGCTTTTTCGCCTCTTCCCGCAGCCACCTCTCCGCTTCGCCTCGAGCCTCCTCCACCGCATCCAGGTAACTGCCCAGCATCGCCGCCAGCCGACGCTGCGTTTCCGGTAGCGTGCGCTCCCACTCCCCGCGCCGCTCGGGGCGGTAGACCTGCGCGTCCACGCGGACCCCGCGGGCCCGATACAGAGCCTTGATCCGGTTCTTCACCCGGACCTGATCCCCCGTCAGCATCACGTACCCACGCACCGCATCGCGAAGCCCGCTCATCCGACGTGGAGCCTTGTAGATCAAGGTTTGGAGCGAACCCTTCCGCAGCTCCTCCGCCAGCGCCCAGGCGTCCCGAAGATCGTCCTTCGCTCCCTTCCGCTTGGCCGGAAAGGTGACAACGACGTCGTCCGCATGCGGCCGGAGCAGCTCGTACAACCACGCACTCTGCGCGCCCTCCTCGATGCAGACGTGCCGTCGTCCGGGGATTCCCCGAATCGCATCCACCAACGCGCGGCCGTTCGTCTCCACGACGCGTGAAGTCAGACGTCTGCCTGAAGGGCCTACGACAGCGAAGGTGCAGCTCTCCATGTGCACGTCCAATCCGATATACCTGTCCATGGCGGTCCTCCTCTGTAGGCAGTCGGTTCGCCTGACTAGCCTCCATCTCAGAGGAAGGCACCGCCACACTCCTTTCTGCCCCCGCTCCCAACCCGCCCAAGCCGCGGACTGTCCGGTCAGCTGCCATTCCCACGATGCCTTTGGAGGCGGTATGGCCCCGGCCGCGATTCGGCCTGCGGGCCTAGCCGTGTGCCCAATCCAAGGAGAAGCCGATGTTCCGACAGGATGCGCTCGCAAGAGGGCGCTATAAGCGAGCTCCCTACCGTTGGCGGACTGAATTCGGCCGATGGGTCAAGGACTTCGGTGTCCCACACATCGTGGCCGCGCTCGGCCGCGATCCCGACCTGCGCGTTACCAACCAGGCTGTCTACGAGTGGCTCCAAGGTCACGCGCCCCGGCCGACCAGAGCAATGGCGCTGGTCGAGATGTCCGGCGGGCGGCTCACGCTCGAGGCGATATACGAACATGGACGCCAGATACGGAGCCGCGAATCAATGGGGCCACAAGAACGATGAAGATAAATCTCCAGGTCCATAACGCCTCCCTGGTGCTCCGCCTCAAGAACGGCCAACGCCGGCTCGCGTACGCCGTCGTGAACGCGATCAACAACACGGCGAAGCGAATTCAGAAAGCCGAGCGCCGGCGCGTCGAAGAGGAGTTCACGGTCCGTAAGACACAGTTCATGCGCCGCGAGGCGGCCATCATCAAGCCCTTCGCCTCGGTCAAGCAGGGCAGGTCGTTCGCTGAGATCTCCGTTGGGAAGAAGCCGCGCCTGCTCCTGTCGCTATTCGAACGGGGAGCTACACGCAAGCCTGCAACGTCGGGGGCGAGGCGAGTCGCAGAACCCGTGGTCGGTGGGCCGGCGCGTCCGCAATTCAGACTTCCGGTGACGCCCGAGTTTAAGTTGAGGCGACTACGTTTTGATCGTACCTCAACCGGAAAGCGGCGGGCAGGAGTCACGCAGACTAAGACCTATCTCATTCCTGGCGTCGGAATCTTTCAGCGGCTCGGTGCTGAAGCGGCGCGCGCGGTTTACATCTTCACGAGCGGCAAGAAGCTTAAGCCGCGCTTGCGGTTTGTCAAGACCGCCGAGCGGGTCGCACAGAAGTGGTTTCGAGAGGAGTTGGAGCGCGAGGTCGTCAATGCGATCGCGAGAGCTCGAGGGAGAGGTCTGTGAGCTATCACGCATGCACTTTAGTTACTTTGGGGGCGAGGCCCGCGGGTGCCGGCGACCGCGATTCTTCAAGCGTAGGAGAGAAATGAAACAAGTTACCACTAAGGTTACCACCAGGAGTTCGCGGAGAGCAGCGAAGCCTTCCGGCAAGCAGGCGAAAAGGCGCACCACGAGGGCCAAATCTCCGCCTGATCCGGCGACCGATTCGCGCGTCAAATTGCCCGGCAAGCTCGAACACTGGCCTATAGACCGCCTCCGTCCCTACGAGCGAAACCCCCGAACGCACAGCGCCGAGCAGATCACCAAGATCGCGGCAAGCCTGCTCGAGTTCGGGTGGACGAACCCCATACTCGTGGACGGCGAGGCGGGGATCATAGCGGGCCATGGACGGCTGCTGGCGGCCCGCGAGCTTGCGATGACGACCGTCCCGGTGATCGAGCTCACCCACCTAACCGAGGCACAAAAGCGAGCGTATCTAATTGCGGATAATAGACTTGCGCTCGATGCCGGCTGGGACGAGGACCTCCTGGCCGAGGAGCTCAAGGCACTGGAAGGCCTCGACTTCAACCTTGCACTTACCGGCTTCGACCTGAACGAGCTGAACACTCTCCTCGAGGACGAGACCACCGAGGAAGTTGAGGCGCCGGAACCGCCCGAGGATCCCGTAACGCGCCCTGGCGACCTTTGGGTTCTGGGCGAGCATCGGCTCCTCTGCGGGGATTCCTCCGACCATGCAGCGGTAGATCGACTCCTCGACGGCGCCAAGATCCATCTGGTCAACACCGACCCTCCATATAATGTGAAGGTCGAGCCCCGCTCCAATAACGCGATCGCCGCAGGGCTTTCCTCCTTCTCCGGCTTGAAGCATCATCAGCGCTTCGATCTCGAGCGACACAAGGCGAAGGCAACCGGCAAGGGCAAGATGCGCCCAAAGGACCGACCCCTGGCCAACGACTTCGTTTCGGACGAAGCCTTTGATGAGATGCTCTTGGCATGGTTCGGCAATATCGCCCGCGTTCTCCTCCCCGGCCGCTCGTTCTACATCTGGGGCGGATTCTCGAACCTCGCCAATTACCCCCGCGCCTTGGCCGCGTGCGGCCTCTACTTCAGCCAGTCGATCATTTGGGACAAGCAGCACCCCGTCCTCACCCGCAAGGATTTTATGACTGCACACGAACAAGCATTCTATGGATGGAAGGAAGGCGCAGCGCACCAGTTCTTCGGCCCCGCAAACGTGCCGGATCTGTGGGCGGTCAAGAAGGTCACGCCGCAACAAATGCAGCATCTAACTGAAAAGCCCGTGGAGCTGGCGCGGCGTGCCATCCAGTACTCCTCAAGACCAAAGGAGAACGTGCTCGATCTCTTCGGCGGGAGCGGTAGCACGCTCATCGCTGCTCAAGAGACCGGCAGGCGCTGCTTCATGATGGAGCTCGACCCCGCGTACTGCGACGTCATTATCGAACGCTGGCAAACGGCGACCGGCGAGAAGGCGGTGATGGAGGAGGACGGGACCACCTTTGAGGAGGTTGCCGCGGCCCGCGGGACCGCTCGGGATGAGTAGGTTTGGCCAGAGGGCGAAAGAAGGAACTCGTCTCACTGCGCGAGTATGCCCGACGCCGAGGGATCTCGCACGTCGCCGTCCACAAAGCCATCAAGGCCGGGCGGATCTCGACCGTCGACGGAAAGATCGATCCCGCACAGGCCGACCGCGAATGGATCGAGAACACCGATCAAAGCAAGCCGCGAAACAGAGTCACGGGCAAGCCAAAGCAAGCGCGCCGTGCTGGAGAACCGTCGGAGCCGATGGACCTCGGCGGTTCCGAAGATGCCCAAGGCGGAAACGGCACCGCGACCGGCTATGCCAAGGCACGCGCGGCCCGCGAACTCTACCAGGCGCAGCTAGCCAAGCTGGAGCTCGACCGCCAGCGCGGCGTCCTCATTCGCGCCGATGAGGTTCGAGTCGGCGCCTTCAACATGGCCCGCAAAGCACGCGACCAGCTGATCGCTCTTCCCGAACGCGTCGCCGCCGTCCTCGCTGCGACCGATGACGCAGCAGAAGTCCAGCGCATCCTCGAAGAAGAGATCGAACGGATCTGCCAGGAGATAGCGGATGCTGAACGGCCGTGACGTCTACGAGACCGCATACCGCGCGGGCTGGCGCCCGGAGCCGCGACTCACGGTGAGCGCCTGGGCTGACGAGCACCGCGTCCTGGGCAATCGCGCGGGACATGCCGCGATCCATTGGCGGACATCAACGACGCCCTACCTCGAAGAGATAATGGACGCGCTCAGCCCTCGTTCGCCGGCGCGTCGCGTCGTTCTCATGAAGGGCTCCCAGCTCGGAGGCACCGAGGCGGGCAACAACTGGCTCGGGTTCGTCATGCACCATACCCCGGGGCCGATCCTCGTCGTGC
>CAZHEV010000016.1:0-66207 GCA_964531335.1 uncultured bacterium
TCCATCGTCTCGGGTGTAGACGATGATGTCGACATCGTCGTCGTCCCAGACGTACATGGCACCCGGTAGCCCCGTGCAGCTGAACAGCTTATTATGGTAATTGTAAGGGCCAAAGTATCGGGCAAAGGCGATCGCCACGATCGTGGGTGGCGTATGATCCGAATCGGCGCCGTCCAACTCTCGGAAGCTAGGGTCGTCGTTCGCCAACAGGGGGTTTCTCCAGTATTGGAGGTCAGGAGTCATCCCTACCTGAAAATGCAGGTGGTCATTTGATGTGGCGCCGTCACCCTCGAAATCATAAACGAGCAAATCGTCAGAGCCATGGACGAGCAGCTTGGCTGGATAAAGGGAGTCTCCTTGTGCAGTCCATTTCTGGATGTGAGCGTAGAGGTACTGTTCATCCATATACAAGTCGGAACCCAGGAACTGACAACCCTTGCGCCCGTCGCACAATACTTCCGAGGTCACATAAAGATAGCCGACTACTGGACTTACCTTGGTGCCGGCCGGTGCGAGGATGTCAATGCCCTTGTGGAAATAGGGATACTCTGGGCGGTAGTCCCCAAAGGTGCCTCTCACGTTGTGGCTGTCGGGTACGGGCCAATAGAGAACTTCTTCTCCCTGAGCGTGTGCTGTTTGAACAAGCGCAAGAGACAGCATAACGACTAGAAGGCCAAACCGACCGCATATTCGAGTCATAGCATCTACCTCACTCATCGAGAGTGCACCCTCATTTCCATGTTCTTGTCTATCTCTACTAAACGCCTTCCGTCGGGGGCGAGCCACCAACTGGCGGATTGAGATTGCTCTCTCGATTTTGCGCGCTGCCACAGAATCTGACCGTTTCGCCCGAGCAGGATGTGTTTTCGCATAATCAGCCCTTCACCTGGTTCCGAGTACCGGACGCGCAGAAAAAGCTCTGCGTTGTCTGAAATATGGAGGTCGAGTATTTGTGATGTGGGATCGCTTGCCTCGTAGTACTCGTAGTAAAGATCTCCACTGGATGCCTCGAAGACGACCGCAACGCCCTGAAGGCGCTCGGGCCGCGGACTGGATGCCAAGCCACCAGGAATCACTCCGGCAACGTATTTGCCGGATGGGGACATAGTCAGATGGGCGAATCTGAAGAACAACACGGGATGTTTCCTCTTCACCTGGCCGTAGCGGTCAAAGAAGTAAAGTGAATGTCCCTCGCCGAAGAGTCTCAGCTCCTGGTCTCGCCCTCCGGTCACAACAGCGTCTGCACCAGGTCCAATCACCACGCTGCCGTGGCCACAATGGTCGAAGTAGTGCCTCCAAAGCTCAGCCCCGGTCCTCATGTCAAACACTGCTACGCAATTCTTCCCCCTGTGCGCTAGACCTCCGCGACCTTGCCAGCACCACAGCGTGGAGTCAGCCTCGATGTCGGAGAAGTTGATCGCGTAGTAGAGTCCATCGGGCGACAGGGAGTCGTCGAAGAGGCATGCCTCGGTCCTCACAGGCAACTCGGCTGTCAGCTCGCCACTACCGTCAAACAGAAGTGGATAGCTGCGGGTCCCAGACCGCCCGTCCACAATCATCCTATCGCCAGTAAGCAAAGTGGGCGCAACCACTACAGCACCCTCGTTGTTGACTAGGATCTTCGCAGGGATGTCTTCCCCTATTCCGTACCCGTCACTTCTCTCCCACAGGACATCTCCAACCGCTGACTCGACCCTCAGCGTCACCGGTCTGCTGCTTCTTGGGTGCTCAATGTAGGCTATCTTCGATCCATCCGGCGACATCGAGAGGGTCCAGTCTCGATCGGCGAATCTGCTCGACAGGACTTCGCTCTGGCCGTCTAGGTACGTTACCTCGGACCTGTTGAGCAATATGAACCGGCAGTGAGGGATTCCGGGCACCGAGTCCACTCCTATGACGCTGTAACCGCCTTTTCTTGTGACTCCCTCCTCTCTGACACTGAAAGTCCTAACGTTCGTGAAGTAGTCCTCCTGAGTCTGAGCCAATGAACTCGAGAGCAATGTGAGCAGCGCGATGACTCCCACAAACAAACGGCATGTCTTCAACTGCGCTCACCTCCTCCTCCAAGGTGGAATGCCATAGGACACCGGTTCGACAGGCATCTAGAATTAGTGTCTTGCTGCGAAGAAACTCTCGATCTGGGATTTGTCGGAAGATATATAGGAAGGACCCGCACGTTCCCGCGAGCACCTTGGGCACTAATGTGACAGTAGGTCAGGAGAATATGGCTTCCGATCACAAACACGAGGGGCACCTCCATAACAGGAGCAATTGCAGTGTGTGCGAACCTACCAAGGTGATCAAGTTCTTTCTGCCCGGAGGCTGGACATGGGAGTGATTTTCCCTCTTGACCCAGGCCTGCCGGATAGCTCGTTTATGGGGTCTTCTCCATAATCAGCAGCCACTTGAGGCGATTCCAGGGACAAGACTGGCGTAAAACTGTCCAGAACCCCTGCAACTGCGGCTATGCCACCCACCCCGCGCGCGAGTGCATCTGCACCCCCTTGCAGGTGCGCTACTACCTGGGCAGGGTGAGCGGCCCCGATCTTTGATCCAGATCTTAGGCTAGGCCGACTTGCGTGCTCTGAACAAGCATGAAAGACAACGTAACGGATAGAAGGATAAAGCGACCGGCTAATCGAGTCATAATACCTACCTCGCCTATCGAGAGTGCACCCTCATTTCCATGTTCTCGTCAAACTCGACGAAACCGCTTCCATCTGAGAAGAGCCAACACTTGGGAACTCGAGACTGCTCGCTTTGCTCTGCACGCTGCCATAGAATCCGTCCATCAGTCGACAGCAGAATGTGTTTTAGCATACTGAGTCTCTGACTTGGTTCCGAGTAGTTGTAGCCCAGAAACAGCTCTCCGTTGTCTGAGACATGGAGGTCGCGTATTTGTGATCTCGGATCACTTTCCTCGTAGTACTCGTAGAGAAGATCTCCACTGGATGCCTCGAAGACAACAGCAACGCTCTGAATCGGCGCCGGCCGCGGATTAGATGCCAAGCCACCCGTAGCTACTCCAGCAACGTACTTGCCTGAGGGGGACATGGTCAGAGACATCACTTGCCAATAAAGCATGGGGTGTTTCCTCGTCACTCCACCGTCGTGATCGAAGAAGTAGAGAGAATGGCCCTCCCCAAGGATCTTCGGTTCTTCGTCCTGTCCGCCGGTAACGACAGTTTCGGCGTCGGGTCCGATCACTACTCTGTCATCGCCACAGTTGTCAAAGTAATGCCTCCAAAGCTCTGCGCCGGTATCCATGTCAAAGACCCCCACGCAGTTTCTTCCAGTGTGGTCGTTCCAGCACCAGGAAGTGGAGTCGGCCTCGATGTCACAGAAGTTGATCGCGTAGTAGCGTCCATCGGGCGAGAGTGAGTCGAAGAAGAGGCCGTCTTCCGTCCTAACGGGCAGCTCGGCGATCTGATCGCCGTTGCCGCCAAACAGAAGCGGATGGTCACGCGTCCCAGGTCGGACGCTCCCCATTGCCCTTGTGCCAGTCCGCAAAGTGGGGGCGATCACCACCGCACCCTCGTTATTCACTCGGGCCTTGGCCGGGATCTCCTCTCCTATGCCGTACCCGTCGCTTCTCTCCCAGAGGACGTCACCTGTCGCCGACTCGACCCTCACTGTCACGGGTTTGTGGCTTCTAGGGTACTCGACGTAAGCTATCTTCGACCCATCCGGCGACACGTGCACGGCCCAACGCCCGTCTGTGTAGTTGTTGGCCAAAACGTTGCCCTCGCCGTCGAGATATGCGACCCCAAAGTGCGAGATCAGAATAAGCCGGCAATTAGGGATTCCGGGTACCGAGTCGGTCCCCACAACTGTCCAGTAGCCCTTTGTGTTCTTGGCTACATCACTCTTGTTGATACTGAAAGTCTTGACGTCGGTGAAGTAGTCCTCCTGAGTCTGAGCCAGTGAACTCGAGAGCAATGTGAGCAGCGCGATGACTCCCACAAACAAACGGCATGTCTTCAACTGCGCTCACCTCCTCCACTAAGGTGAAACTGCATGGCTTACCTCCTTGACCGACTCACGGCAGGGATTTCTCGGGGTCGAGGGACTTTAGATGCGGTACAGTCAGATGTATATGGCAAAGCGCCTATCCTGCTTGGAGTCGCAGTATAGGCGCTCTTGTCCTCAAATCCTATGCGGGTCCTGCATCCGGTCAAACACATGAGGGGTAGCTCCCGGATGACCACACGCTACCATCGACCGGCCGGCATACGACCGGCCGTCTTTTATTGTGCCGCTTCGCCCCGACGCTTCGCGCACATGCTCATTGATACGATGCTTGTCGGTACCTCAGCTTCCATCCCCACCCTCAAAGAAGACCCCATTGGATGATGCAATGTTCCCTTGGGATTAGTGGAAAAACGCACGACAAGTCGCCGATCGGATCCGAGACTGCATCGTTGGCTGGTCAATCCTAACGTCCCTTCGTTATCTTTGTCCTGCTTGAGCCGCTACTCCAGCACCCCCATCTCCAGGTGGCTCGGATGCTCCGGCGACCTGTAGATCCTGTTTGTGACCTTGATGAAGTCGCCCTCTTCGGCCTCGAAGATGTTGGGCACGTACTTCTGGGGATTCCTGTCGACCAGCGGGAACCATGAGCTCTGGATCTGCACCATGATCCTGTGCCCGCGCTTGAAGGTGTGCAGTATGTCCCAAAGCTCGAACGAGATCGGAGTGATCGTGTTCGGGACGAAGGGCTCGGGGTGCTCGTAGCTTTCCCTGAAGCGCCCCCTGAAGACCTCTCCCCGGACCATCTGCTGCATGGCGCCCTTGTCCTTCCCGTCCCCGCCGGGGTCGTGGTAAGGTATCTCGTTCGGATAGACGTCTATGACCTTGACTACGAAGTCGGAGGCGCTACCGCTCGTCGACACGAAAAGACCGGCGCGTAGCGGGCCGGCGACGGTCACGTTCTCCTGCAGGATATCCGACTGGTAGACCAGGACGTCGGGGCGCCTCGCTGCGAAACGCTGGTCCTCCGTCATGTAAGTCTTCACCCAGCGCGTGGTTATCTCTTGCGTGAAGGGCACCGGCTTGTCCGGATCGCTTACGTACTCGTCGAAGTCTTCCTTCGCGGCGGGCGGTTCCTCGAAGGAAAGCGCCCCGCGAGGCCACAGGTAGAGCTTCTTCTTCAACGCCCGCCGCGGCGGCCAGGCGTCGAATTCCCTCCAGCGGTCTGCGCCCGTCTCGAAGACAAGCGCCTCGGGCATCTCAAGCTCGCCGTCGCCCTTCAGGAAGTGCCTGAAGAAGGGCAGGTCGACGTGCTCCATGTAGTAGTCGGACGTCTTGAAGTCGAAGTCCGCGTCTCCCAGGTCGTCGCCGTCGTCCCTCGTCCATCCGCCGTGAGACCAGGGCCCCATCACCAGCACGTTGAAGATCCCGGGATTTTGCTCTTCTATGTACTCGTACGTCTTGAGCGCGCCGTAAAGGTCCTCTGCGTCGTACCAGCCTCCGACCACCATGGTGGCCGCGTCTATGTTCTCGAGGTGGGGCAGTATGTTACTGGCCCGCCAGAACTCGTCGTAGTTGGGGTGCGCGGCGATCTTGTTCCAGAAGTCGATCTCCCCGTTGAAGTACTTCTGGTTTGCGTTCTTCAGCGGGCCCAGCTCCATGAAGAACTGGTACCCGTCGGGTGTCCCGTGGTCGAAGCGCTCGGGCCATTGCGTGTGCAGGGTGTCCGGGAGGGCGCCGAAATTCGAGAAGAAGTTGAAGGTGAGATTTAGGATAAACGCCCCGTGGTGGTGCATGTCGTCCCAGAACCAGTCCGCTATGGGGGCCTGGGGAGAGACGGCGGCCAGCGCGGGATGCGAGTCTATCGCGCCGGCCGAGCTGTAGAAGCCGGGATATGAGATCCCCCACATGCCGACCTTGCCGTTGTTGTTCTCAACGTTTTCGAGGAGCCAGTCTATGGTATCGTAGGTGTCCGTGCTCTCGTCCACGTCGCCCGGTCCGCTCTTTGCCGGGACGTGAGGGCGCATGTTCACGAACTCCCCCTCTGACATGAATTGGCCCCTCACGTCCTGTATGACGAATATGAAGCCTTCCTCCTCGAAAGCCCGGTGCGGACCGAGGCGGTGGCGATAGTTGTCCGCGCCATAGGGACTGGAGCTGTATGGGGTGCGCAGCAGGAGGATCGGGTACTTCGCCGAGCGGTCGTACGGCGCGTACACCGCCGTGAACAGCTCCACGCCGTCGCGCATGGGCACGCGGTACTCGTGCTTCGCGTAGTGAGAGCGTATGTAGTCGGCGCGATCGTCCGCCGCGGCCAACGTCGCGCACCCACCGAAGAGGGCGACTCCGATGCACGTCATAATCAATCTTCGCATGGGGGCTTCCTTATGATTTCAGCGTCTTTGCCCGGCCGGCTATTGAGCACGTGCAGTCTACAACGCATAACGGTCGAAGCCAAGCCTTGGTAAGTGGAGCGAACCAGGGAACGGAGTCGCACACTTGACTGAGTAGCACTTATGTGCTACGCTCGACGCAGAAGATAGAAACCTCGGTCCTTGTTACCTGGGAGGCCTCATGACACGCGAACTGAAGCTGCGCAAGGCGGGTGGTTCCATCGGGGCCACTTTGCCGAAGGACATGGCGAACAGACTGCGCCTCAGGCCGGGGGATACGGTCCTGGCAATAGAGACGGATCACGGCATCCTTCTTACGCCCTACGATCCCGGCGTGGAGCGCGCGCTGGCCGTCGCGGGCCGTGTCGCTCGCAGGTACCGTAATGCCCTTCGTGAGCTGGCGAAGTAGCCGGTGGGACGTCGCTCGATAGAGCCCGTGTGGGTGGATAGGCTGGTGGTGGATGCCGTCCATTTCGATCTCATCAAGGAACATGGGGGGCTACCGGGACTTCGGGACGAGAACGCCCTCGAGTCTGCCTTCTCCCGGCCTCGAAACCGGTGGACATACGGTCGGGTCCGAGATCCGGCCGCGCTGGCCGCAAGCTACGGATTCGGGCTTGCTCGCAACCATCCGTATCGGGACGGCAACAAGCGCATAGCCTTCGTCGTTATGGGGATCTTCCTGGGACTGAACGGCTACGAGATCGAGGCTCCGGAGGCCGAGGTGGTATCAGTCGTACTCAGTCTCGCCGCAGGGCGCGTGTCTGAGAGATCTCTTGAGGAATGGGTGCGCGAGCATCTCGTTCAGTTTCGCCGCAAGTAAGTGAGCTCGTCCTGGTTCCCCGGCGCTTCGCGCCTTCGGCAGCCCGCTTTCAAAGCCGGCAAGCATCGGGCGGGGAAAGGGCAGGCAAGCGTTCGGTCGCGCGATGTTCTCATGCGCCGATACGCCGATATCTAACGCGCCCCTTCGCCCCTCTCGGTGGGCGGCGCCTCGGGCAGCGGCTGCCCCGCCATCCATCTCCGCAGCGCCTCGCGGAGCAGCTCCTCCATGGGGTGCTCGCCCGACAGGTTCACGGTCTCACCGGGATCGTCCGCGAGGTCATAGAGTTCCCACTCCACTCCCGAGAGCGTTGGCGCCCGGATGAGCTTCAGGTCCCCGTGCCTTACGCACGTCCACTTTCCGTCGACTCCAGACACGGAGATCCTGTAATTCTCATAGCGCGCGAAAGACGGGTCGTAGAACCTGCTCTCTGAGAAGACGAACGCCTTGCCGGAGTCAGCTTCCATCGTCTTCAACAGGCTCCTTCCGTCGATTGGGTTTCCCCAGCCCCTCAACCCCGCGAGTTCGAGCGCGGCCGGGTAGATGTCCACGCTCTCCACGGGCGCCGAGACGCGCGTGCCCGGCCGCACCTCCTTGGGATATCGCACAAGCAGAGGCACGGCTATGGAGCTCTCGTACAGCAGGCTGTGCCTGAAATGCACCCCGTGCTCTCCGAAGTTCTCGCCGTGGTCCGAGGTCAGGATGATCACGGTCGATTCGAGGTACCCTCCCGCTGACATCCCCTCGAAGAGCCTGCCCAGGGCGTCGTCCACGTAGGCTATCTCGCCGTCGTACAGGGCGACGGCCTGCTCCAGCGCGGCGGGGTCCTTCCCCAGGTTTTCGTACTCGTACTTGTAAGCGCCGGCGTTTCCGGCCGCGTTCTTTATCTCCTCGACCAGGTCGGTGCCTTTCTGGGTGGGGCCGAAAGCGGCGTCGAAGGGCGGCGGCGGCTCGTACGAGAAGTGAGGCTCGTTGAGCTCGAGTTGCATGAGGAACGGCCGTCCCTCGTCGTGCTTGCCCTGCATCCACGAGCGCGCCATCTCGACCGCGGGTCCGGCCGCGAGCAAGTCCTCCCGCTCTTTGGGTGTCGTATACCAGGGCATGATCCTGTTCAGGTAAAGTGTAAAGGTCGTGGCCAGGGGCCAGACCTCGTCGAGATCGTATGAGGTCGTTATAGCCTGGAAGGCGTCATGTCCTTGGTGGTACCCGTACCGCGGGTCCTCCCATGCTCCGGCGCCGAAGCAGGCGGTCGCGTAACCCTGGGAGCTGAAGACCTCGGCCAGAGTGACCTCGTCGTAGGAGAGGGCCCTCGGGTGGGCCCTTACCCCGTGCGATCGGGGATAGCGTCCGGTGATTATGGACGCCCTCGAGGATCCCGCGAAAGGCGCCTGGGCTACGGCGTTCTCGAAAAGCGCGCCCTGCTCGGCCATCCATCTGTCTACGTTGGGCGTGGTCTCCCTGTCGTAGCCGTAACAGCTCAGGTGATCGGCCCTAGCGGTCGAGACGACCACCAGGAGCACGTTGGGCCTCTCCGCTTCCGCAACGGCCTGATCGGGGGCCTCCTCCTCGGCGCGCGCCCCTTTCCACGCGACGAGGCCTATGCTAGCCGCCAGGTAGAGCCCCAACACTGCGAGAGTCAACGCCGCGCCTCGGACCAGCCGCTTGACCTTGGGCTTGGGTCTGGGACTGGATACGCCGGCCGCGGCCCGCACTATTACCCCGACCGTCATGGAGAACAGAAGGCTCCCGGCCGAGAATAGTACGTTCCAGATGTAGAAGTTCAGATTGCCTTTCGGGGGCATAACCCAGGTGTTGAGGACCTTGCCGCCGGCCAGGAAAAGCACCAGAAACCCGACTATCGAAACCGGCAGCCAGCCCCATCGCACGGAGATGAGCCGCCCCCTGGAGCCCAGGATCCAGAACAGAATCGCGCCCGTCAGAGCGCCGCAGACGAAGCCCGCCAGCGCGTAGTAGAACACGGAATAGGAGAAGGCCGCGTTCGCGAGCCAGCCGAACCGGGGCTTGTCCAGCCAGGAGTACGGCGATGATAGAAGCGACGCGAACTCTATGATCGCCAGGGCGATGGAGAACACCATTCCCGCTACCGAGCCGTATGCGGCGCCTATTGCAGGCGTGGAGCGCTTGCGGGGAGGCATGTATCGAAGCCTTTCGTTGAGATATCAAACAAGTCCGGTGCGCCCAGTCGGCGAGCGCGGGCGAAGCGGGGATAGCTTACTACGCGCCTCACCCAGCATAGTGGCTCGCAGCGGTCCTGTCAACGAGAGGGCCTCGCGCGGATCCCGGCCCTAAGCAAGCGTTTAGCACTATCGGCGGCCCCGAGAAAGCCGCCCCAGGCGTGCCGGTCAACGAGAACCATGCACGGGGGGCCCCTGAGGTGGTATTCTTCTTAGACTGTGGCGGGGCTTGGTCCGCGAGGTCGGGAGCGGGGCCGTGGCTTTCTGCCGGGACGCCGGGACGTCCTTCGCTCCGGCACGGATGCCCGGCTGCTTGAGGCCGGCGGGCCGCCGCATCGGGTGGCAGGGGGTTACTCGTTGGGACCTGAAAGCCATAGTGTTTACTCCAGGGTCGTAAGAGGATCGATGGTCAACGCCGTGAGCAGCATAGCCCAGCTCGCGATTGGCTTCGGAGGCAGCGTAGTCCTCGCCAGGATCCTGGACCCGGCTGATTTCGGCGTCTTCGCCTTCGCCTTCATCTTCGTCGCCGTCTTCGACGGGCTGTCATCCTTCCAAACTCAGAGCTTTGTAATCCACAGCAAAGAGGACGTCAGGCGAACCATGAGCGTCGGCTTCACCGTCGAGCTGATCGCGGCCGCGGCGGCCGTAGCCATCCTCTTGCTCACCTGCCCGATTCTGCTCAAGGCGTTCGACAGGGCGGAGCAGGTGCTCCTGACGCAAATATTCGCGGCGATGATCCTGATCCGGCCCTTCAGGGTGGCGCGTGCGGCCTTCGTCAAGGAGCTGCGGTTCGTCCAGGTCGGCGTCTCGCTGCTCGCGGGGCTCGTGGTGGGAACGGCGCTCAAGATCGGGCTCGGCCTGTCCGGGTTCGGGCCATGGGCCCTGATGGTCGGCACGGTCTCCCTCGTCGCGGTCGAAGTCACGATGATGTGGGCTCTCAGCCCCGTGCGCCCGGGGCTGTCGCTGGACAGGGACCTTCTGGGCCCCGTGTTGCGCTTCGGCGCGCCGCTCGTGCTGGCCACGCTGCTGATACAGGTGTGGACGAAGATGGGCGACTTCATGGTGGGCGGGATCCTGGGAGATTACTGGCTGGGGCTGTACTATCTCGCCTACCGGATACCGTATTTCCTCATCGTCCTGGGGCAGTCGGTGGTGCAGGCGGGCTTCCCGGCTCTTTCCAAGGCCAAGGACCGCGCGCAGCTCACCCGCGGCTTCAAGCTCGCCACTAAGATGACCTTCATGCTCTTCTGCATACCGGCGGTGGTGGGGGTGGTGTGGGCCTGGGAGCTGATAGATCTCATCTACGGAGAGAAGTGGGTCGGCGCCGCGGCCCCGTTCCGCGTCTTCGTATGCGTCCCCCTGGTGCATTTCACGCTCGTTCACTTCGGCGACCTCTACAAGACACAGGGCAGGACCAGGGAGGCGACGTTTGTCCTGCTGGGACAGGTGGCGTTCATGGGGGTGGCGGGATACCTCCTGCTGAGCGAGTTCAGGCTCATGGGCATAGCGTTCGCCGTCCTGGCGGCGGAGATAGCGCCTCTGCCGATAATAAGTCGCCTTGTGAACAAGTACGTCGACATAAGCTACATCGGGCTCCTCTGGCGTCCGGCGCTCGTGGCCGCCGCATCGGTCGCGGTGGGGCTTCTCATAGAGAACCTGCTCGGAAGAGGGGTCTGGGATATGATTATCGGAGCCGCAGTGCAGGTCGCGGTCTTCGTGGGCGGCATCGCCGTTCTTGAGAAGAAGGACGTCGGACGTGTAACATCGGAGCTCTGGACACTCTTGAAGAAACATCCCACCGCCAGATAGAGGATATAATGAGGATCTGCTTTTTCATTACCAGGTACGCCCCCATCTTCAGCGGCCAGGCGATCCAGCTCGAGAGGATAGGGCGCCAGCTCAAGAGGAAAGGGGTGGAGTTCTTCGTGGTCGGCTATCGCTTCGGCGGCCTCTCCTCCCACGAGGTGAGAGACGGCGTGCCGATCCATCGCATCTGCACCTCGCTGCCGGGCAGGCTGGGCATGCTCAGCCTGGAGGTGAAGTCCTTCCTGGCGATGATGAGATTCAGGAATGCTTTTGATATTCTGCACGTACACAGCGTTTCGACCGGCAAGTACGGCGCCATGCTCGCCTCCAAGCTGCTCGGCAAAAGGACCGTCTTCGAGATGACGCTCGTGGGGTCGGACGACCCCGAGACCATAAGGAAGGACAGCCCGCTGCCGGCGATGGAGATGGCCTTCTTCCGCATGTTCGACCGGTATTTCGCTATCTCCGAGGCCCTCGCCCAGAGCTACGAGAGGATGGGGCTCCCTAAGGGCAAGCTATGGCGGCTGTCGAAGGGCGTGGACACGGAGCGCTATGCGCCCCTCGAGGACAAGCGGCCTTTGAGGAGGGAGCTGGGCCTGCCGGAGGAGCCGCCGCTGGTCGTCTTCGTGGGCGCGGTCATGAAGAGGAAGGGAGTGGACGTGCTTCTCGAGGCCTGGAAGAAGGTGGCGGCCCGGGACGAGCGGACCGTGCTCGTGATCGTCGGGCCCGATACCTTCGACGAAGTTCAGAGGCATCTGGACGACTTCGCGCGGGAGGCCAAGGAGATAGCGGAGAGAACCGTGGGCGGAAGGGTGATATTCACCGGGATGACGGACAGGGTGCACGATTATCTCAGGGCCTCGGACATATTCGTCTTTCCGTCCAGGGCGGAGGGGATGCCCGCTTCGCCGCTGGAGGCCTTGAGCTGCGGGCTGCCCTGCGTGCTGGCGCCCATGGAGGGGATAGCGGAGCAGGTGATAGAGAACGGCAAGAGTGGCATAATCGTGCCGCAGCACGACTACAACGCCCTGGCGGACGCGTTGCTCGGGCTCCTGAGGGACCCAGGGCGCGCGGCCGAGCTGGGAAGGAACGCCCGCAGCAGGGCGCTGGAGCGTTTCTCCGTCCAGAAGGCCGCCGAGGACTTGATCGGATACTATGACGAGATGTTGACCAAGCGGGGCTGACCGCTGTTTCGCCGGCCCCGCCGGTGATCCCGTGGCGGGGCCGCGGGCGCGTGAGGGGAGCTTCTTATATGTCGTTGATGGATAGCGTGGTGGCAAAGGGGATACTGCCGCTTATTCCAAAAGGTATAGCAAAGCGGTTCGCGAGCAGGTACGTGCCGGGCGAGAGGCTCGAGGACGCGCTTGCCGCGGCGAGGAAGATGAACGCCCTGGGGATGTGCGCGTCTTTGGACATCCTCGGCGAGTACTCCACCACGCTCAACGACGCCGTGAGCGCGGCCGGGGAGTACAAAGACGCTCTCGACGCGATAGCGGACAACAAGCTCGACGCGAACATTTCGGTCAAGCCCACGCACCTCGGCCTCAAGATAAACGCGGAGAAGTGCTACGAGCTTTACGACGAGCTGTGCAGGAAGGCGGCCTCGGCGAACAATTTCTTGCGGATCGACATGGAGAACTCCGCCACCACTCAGGCTACCCTTGACATGTACAAACGCCTGAGAAGAGACCACGACAACGTCGGTGTCGTGGTCCAGGCTTACCTGCGCCGTACCATGAACGACGTCAGGGACCTGCTCGGCGCGCCGGCCAATTTGAGGCTCTGCAAGGGCGTCTACGTCGAGCCCAGGAAGATCGCCTACAGGGACATGGAGACGATCAACCGAAACTTCATGGCGGTCCTCGAGGTCGTTCTCTCGAACGGAGCGTACGTGGGCATCGCCACGCACGACGAGCGCATAGTCTGGCAGAGCATGGATCTCATCGATAGGCTCAACCCCTCCCCGGGGGTGTTCGAGTTCCAGATGCTATGGGGCGTCGACGACGAGCTCAGGGACATAATCTTCGATACCGGTCACAAGCTGAGGATCTACATTCCCTACGGCCGGGACTGGTACGCCTACAGCATGAGAAGGCTGAAGGAGAACCCGCGCCTGGCGGGCGACGTTGCCAGGTCGGCGCTGAAGATCTAGCGTCCCGGCGGGGCGGGCGTGGCGGCCCGGCCCGGGGTGAGCTCCCGGCGCAGGCGATGGGGCGTAAGCGGGCGGCTCCGTCTCAGCGCAGCCTCTCCAGCGCCCAGCCGATCTGCTCTGCGAGCCGCGAGGAAGCCGTCACAGCGCGGGGCTCCAGGGCTCCCGCGAGCCGGCGGTCTCCCGAGTTTCCCGCGGCTATGGCCAGGTTCCTGAAAAGCCTCTCCCCGCGAGCCCTTTCGACCGCGGTCCCCTCGATCAGCTTGGAGAGAAGGTCGGGATTGGACAGGGCCCACCGAAGGTCCAGATCGGGCAACCCCGGCCTGGGCGAGAACGCGGGATCGGGCCGGGCCCGGACCTTTCGATTCCAGGGGCAGACCGCCTGGCAGACGTCGCAACCGAAAACCCAATGTCCGACCAGCTCGCGAAGGCGCGGCGGCAGGGCGTCCTTAAGCTCTATTGTGAGGTAGGATAAGCACAGCCTGGAGTCGACCGTGTGCGGGGCGACTATCGCTCCCGTGGGGCACGCCTCGATGCAGTCCGCGCACGTACCGCACCGGTCGGGGGCGGGACCGTCCGGTGGCAGAACGATATCCACGAATACCGAGCCCAAGTACAGCCACGAGCCCAGAGATTGATTTATGAGCGCCGTGTTCTTGCCGATCCATCCCAGCCCCGCGCGCGCCGCCCAGTCGCGCTCCAGCACAGGCCCCGTGTCCACGTAGGCCCTGGTGCGGGAGGCTCCGTTGGCCTGAAGGAAGGACTCCAGGCGGTCGAGTCTCTCGCCCATGACGCGGTGGTAGTCGTCGCCGCACGCGTAGCAGGAGAGCCTGCCCCGGGCGCCCCTTTGGATGGAGGGGGCTCGCCGAGCGTCCTCCACGTGCGGCTCCGTTCGAGCCGACGTAGCCCCGGCGGTCGCGTCGGCTTCTCCCGCGCTCGGTGCGCCGGCGGGCGGTTCACCCTCCCTTGACTTGTCAGGGCCGGGGTAGCTCATCGCGACACATATAATTGAACGAGCCCAGGGGAACCTCGTCCTCGGATCGGCCCGGGCCGCCGCGGAGCGGCCCATGTAGGCCATCTCGCCGGCGAAGCCACGGCGGAGCCAGTCCATGAAACGGCCGGCGTGAGGCGCTTCGCCCGGCCTGGCAATCCCCACCAGGTCGAAGCCCAGAGCGGTCGTTTTCTTTTTCAACGCTACTTTATCGATCACGGAACAGCCGGAGCCGGCCGCGGCCGGACTTTGCTAGTAGCTCGTGGCGTCGTCGAGCTTAACCTTGCCGCGGAAGATCCAGTAGATACTGCCGGTATATGCCAACACGAAGGGCATTCCGATCGCGGCTATGATGAACATGATCTTGAGGGTCTTCTGGGACGAGGAGGCGTTGTAGATGTTCAGGCTGAACTCCGCCGCTGTGCTCGAGAACAGTATCGTGGGGTAGAGACCGATCCCGAAGAGCGCGAGCAATCCCGCTATGGCAGCCCCGGACGAGAGGAAGGCCCGGAAATGGCGCTCGTGCGTCACCTCCCGCGGTATGTTCGCTATGGCCAGTATGGTCAGCGCGGGCGCCAGCAGCAAAGGGGGAAAATGCTCGAACCTGGTGGTCATGTGTGGAACCAGGGTCAAGGTGACCGCGGTGAGTATCACGTAGAGGATTATGAACGCGGGTACCGTGCGCTTCGCCCACCGCTTTGCCTTGTCCTGCATGTCGCCTTCCGTCTTCAGGACCAGGTATATCGATCCATGCATGACGAAGAGCGATACCGTGGTGATCCCGACCAGCAAGGCGTAAGGGTTTATCAACGTCCAGAAGCCGCCCGCGTACTCCTTGTCCGGACCTATGGGGATCCCCTGCACGATGTTGCCCAGAGCCACGCCGGCAAGAAAAGCAATGAATATGCTGGCGATGCTGAAAAGAACATCCCAGGTGGAGCGCCATCGCCCGCCGGGTCGCTTGCTGCGAAACTCGATGGCGACCGCGCGGAATATCAACACCATGAGGAGCAGCATGAACGCGGTGTAGAACCCGGAGAAGGCGGTCGCGTAGACGTGGGGGAAAGCGGCGAACAGCGCGCCGCCCGCGGTTATCAGCCACACTTCATTCCCGTCCCAGACGGGACCTATGGAGTTGAGCATGAGACGGCGCTCTTCGTCCGTCTTGGTGAAGAGATGCAAGGCGCCCACGCCGAGATCGAAGCCATCCAGGACGGCGTAACCAATGAAGAGCACACCCACCAGCAGGAACCAGATTGTGTTCAGATCCAGAGCGAGCTCCATGAGATCTCCGATTGCCGGGCGCCGCGGACCGGGTGTCGCGCCCCGCCCACAAGGGGCGCTACCTTCGCCTTCTCTTCTCCCGTCCGTCCACCGGGAGGCTGTCTATCTCCCTTTTCACGTACTCGTAGGTGGAGGCTTCGTCCTCCGTTTTCGCCGGCCCCGTCTTTATCTTGTTGTCGAGAAGGAATATGAACAGCGCGAACAACAGCGCGTAGACCAGCACGAACATGGCCAGGGAGAACATCGCCTGGCTCTCCGACAGCACGGGCGAGACCGCATCCGAAGTCCTCAACAGACCTTGAACGGCCCACGGCTGGCGTCCGACCTCAGCGGAGATCCACCCGACCTGATTCGCTATCTGGGGCAAGAGCACGGAGAAGACCAGTATCCACAAGAACCATCTCTTATCGAAGAGAGTCCCACGCCAGAGAAAGAACGCGGAGCCCACTCCCAGGGCGATCAGGGCCATGCCGATCGCGATCATGATGTGATAGCTCTGGAAGACCAGGTTCACCGGCGGCCTGTCCTCGGGAGCGAAGCTGCTCAGGCCCGTGACCGGTTCGGAGGAGTCGAAGTGGACCAGCCAGCTCAGCATGCCGGGGATCCTGGCTCCGAGCTTCACCTCCTCGGTCTTCTCGTCCACCCATCCGAACAGGTACATGTCGCCCGGCGCGGAGGCCTCGTAATGTCCCTCGAAGGCCGCCAGCTTGGCCGGTTGATTCAAGGCGACCCCATCGGCGCTGATGTGACCTGTCGCAAGCTGAAGCAACGAGGTGAGCAGAAGGAACACTACGCCGATCTTGAGAGAGAGCCTGGCGAACTCGATGTGTCTCTTCTTGATGAGATAGTAGGCGCTGACGCTTATCACCAGGGTCGCGCCGGCCACCCAAGCTCCGCTGAGCACGTGTGCGAGGCGGTCCATGGACGAGGGGTTGAACACGAGCTGCCAGAAATCGGTGATCTCCGCGCGCACGTTGGCGCCTTCCCCGACCAGGTGATAGCCGGCGGGGGTCTGCTGCCACGAGTTGGCTATGACTATCCAGACCGCGCTGAACATCGAGCCCAGCGAGACGAGGACCGTGGAGAGGAAGTGGGTCTTAGGGCCGACCCTGTCCCAGCCGAAGACCAGTATTGCCAGAAAGCCCGACTCGAGAAAGAAGGCGAAGATGCCCTCCGCGGCCAGCGCGCTTCCGAAGACGTCCCCGACGAAGCGCGAGTAGGCGGACCAATTCGTGCCGAATTGGAACTCCATCACGATCCCGGAGGCCACCCCCATCGCGAATATCAGTGCGAAGATCTTGACCCAGAAGCGGGTCATATCCTCGTATATCTTCTTCTTTGTCTTGAGGTACATCCCCTCCATGACCACGAGGATGACGCCCAAGCCTATGGAGAGCGGGGGAAAGATGTAATGGAAAGCCACGGTGAAGGCGAATTGGATTCGTGATAGGAGAACAGGATCCATAGAGTCCTCTTCGGCCGGTCAGGTATGGGGGACACCGTGGTGCTGTTCACGCAAACGCGTACATGATACTCAGCCGCGCCCGGCTTGTCCAACGAAATGAGGGGCGCGGCCGGGGCCGAAAAAGGCGTGTGTCACATCTTGTCGATGAGGTCCGAGAGCGCGGCTCGAAGATCCGAGTAGCGGTGCTTGTAGCCGGCCTCGGCCGCCTTCTTTGGAATCACCCTTTGACTGGCGAGCGACTCCTCCGCCACGCCCCCGGCCAGGCGCAGCACAAATGCCGGCACTTTCATGAACGCGGGCCTGCCGAGCAGCCCGGCCAGGGTCCGAGCGAACTCCTTCTGGCGCACCGGCTCCGGGGAGACCACGTTCAACGGGCCTTGAACTTCGTTCGCCAGGGCAAAGCGCGCCGTCCCCACTATGTCGTCTATGTGAACCCATGGCCACCACTGGCGGCCGGAGCCGATACTGCCAAGGAGGCCCGACTTTGCGACGGGCAGGACCGCGGGCAGCATGCCTCCGCCGGGCCCGAGGGCGAGACCCGTTCTCAGCATCACGGTGCGAACTCCGTGATCGGCCGCGCGGGCGGCCTCCGATTCCCATTCCTCGCACAGGTTCGACAGGAAGCCGGACCCGGGCGGGTCGCTCTCGACGATGGATTCATCGCCTTTGTCGCCGTAATAGCCAACTGCGCTTGCTGATATGAGGACCCTGGGCTTTGCGGAGACGCCGGCTATCCCGGAGACGACGTTTTTCGTGCTCTCAATGCGGGACCTTCGCACGGCGCGCTTCTTCGACGGCGTCCAGAGGGCGAACAAGTTCTCCCCCGCTAGGTTTATCACCGCGTCGGCGCCTTCGAAGACATCGACCGGCGGCGGGGCATCGACCGGGTTCCAGGTGATCGCGTCACTGACGCCGGGCAGCTTGCGTCTGGCCGACTCGGCGTTGCGTGAAAACGCGACGACCTCGTGGCCGTCGCCGATAAGGGACCGGCACATGTTTCGACCGAGGAAGCCGGTCGCTCCTGTCATGAGCACTCTCATGCAACCGCACCTCCGATCTCGACGAAAACCATCTTTCGGGAAGGACCGATATCGCTAACCCTCTGTCTCGGGGGTCCCGGCCGCGCCTTCCAGAATGCTCCCGGCCGATACAATCACCATCGCCATTATGAGCATAGCTGAGGAATCCCTCATAGCCACCATCTTACCGTGTCCTCCCAAATAAGCAAGGCCCGCCCCTCACGGGACGGACCTTGCGATTAATAACTCCAAAACCAGGATCTAGTTAGAGCATCCGCTCGAGCACCTCACCTGAGAGGACCTTGCCCTCGACTACGTCGTACTTCAGAATGGCCGCCGGCTTGTCGAGATTCTCATCCTTGAGAAGGGTCTCGACGGTCCCCTCGGGCAGTTTGGCGAACGCGTCGTCCACTTCCTTCGTTTGGTTTGGGGCGGGAGCCCTTGGGCCGGGTTTGCTTCAAGTCGGGCCCCCGCCGCTTGTCGAGCCACCTGTGTTTTGTGACCCGACCGGACCTGCCGTCGTTGAGAGGTCGTACACCAGGTCCACCGCCGTTTTGGCGGGCCTGCCCAGGGGGCGCCCCCCATTTACATTGAGATTCGAACGGGAGCAAGGGGATTCGTGTCGAAGTAATATTTTAGATAATATCCGGACAGGTTCTGATGGATGGCGGGGCATGCCTGGCTAAGAGGCTATCCTACAATGCGTTGCAGTTGTCGTTGGAAAAAGTGTAGATCGGGAGAAATGTGGGCGTGGATCTCGTCCAGGGCATCTGTGTAGCTTCTAGCGGCCCTCCCCCCGACAATGATGACGACCTCATCGCCGACAAGGGTGCGGAGCTTTATCAATTCTCGCACGGTGGCGGGCTCTGACTGGGGGTAGACCAGGCTCAGTGCGATCGCCCGCGCGTCGGTGTTCTTGGCGGCGGCGGCGATCTCGTCCACGGGAAGGTTGGGGCCGAGGTATAGCACCTGCCAGCCAAGGTCGCCGGCCGTCGCTGACGCGAGCAGTGCGCCCAGCTCGTGGAGCTGACCTGGCAAAGTGGCCACAACGAGTGCCGGGCCTGAGTCAGGAGACGCGGAGCCGCCTTCCACGGTCGAGAGGAAAGCCCTTATCACGGCGGTGGCCAGATGCTCGTGCGCGATTCGCAGAGATCCGTCGGCCCAGCGATCGCCAATCTTGTGTATCAAGGGGACGAGGAGCTCGGATCGAAGTTGGGGCTTCGTGAGCGCCGGCTCCGCCTCCCTCAGGGTCCTCTCGAGCGAGGCCCTGTCCATGTTCTCTATCGCCAGATCGCATCGCTCGAGAAGCTCTCTGACGCGCGCCTTCCGGCGTCGGGTGGGGGGGGCCGCCTCCCTGGACGGACCTTCCTGGTCCTCCACGGCGAGATCGCGCAGCTCGGCCATGGTGAGCGCGGCGACGTCGCTTATGCGCCTTCCGGCGTCAACGACCTTGCGCAGGAGCCTTAGCTTCTCTATGTCCTCGTCCGAGTAGAGGCGCCGCCCCGTTTCGGTCCGATGGGGGCTCACCGCGCCGTAACGCTTTTCCCAGGCCCTCAGGACGTCCTGCCGCAACCCGGTCCTCTTGGCCGTGACACCTATGGGATGCCAGGCGCTCTCCTTTTCCCTATTGGAACTCATGCATCAATGATTGCCCATTGTCAAGGATGTGTCAAGGTGATCTCTCGACCAAGCCCTCGATCTGATCCACGTAGGCTTGGATGTCGAACTTCCTTTCGAGGCCGGCGGCGTTCATGTAGCGGACTTTGCCGAAGATCGGCCGTTCGGTCCAGGCCCTGTCGTGCAGCCCGAAACACCACGCCACGCCGGCGAACGAGTTTGGGTCGCGCCCATCGAGGAAGTACTTGTTGTTCAAGCGAAGGGCGGTGCGGAAGGCGGAGCCCGGGCTCCCGGACCATTCCAGGATCTTCTTGCCCCAGTACATGCGCATGTAGTTTGCCATCTTCCCTGTCAGGGTCATCTCCTTCATAGCCGCGTTCCAGTACGGGTCGTCTGTTTCCGCCCTCTCCAATCTGCGGGGGCCGTACGCGGGATCCCTTTCATCGCTGGAGTGCTCCTTTAGCGTGTCCGCGGCCCAGGCGGGCAGGCACCTCATGGAGTCGTAGTGTGGGTCGAAGTTGACGAAGTTGACGCCCAGCTCCCTGCGGACTATCAGCTCCTCCAGAAAGGCTTCCTTGGACTCGGCGTCCGCGGTTCCGGCGTCCTTTATGCGGAGAGCGACGTATAGAGGCGATATTTGCCCGAAGTGAAGGTAAGGGCTCAGATTGGACCAGATGCGCATGCTGGGGTCGTTTCGCGCCTGCGCATAGTGGCGCAGCTTGCTCTTCAGAAACTCGGCCAGATGCTTCTTGGCCTGAGACCTTCCTCCGAGATAGAAGGACTGTCCCGGCACGCTCGCATCCACTTCGAGCTTCCGTAGGAGGGCATCCGTGTCCGAGAGGTCAAGGCCCTCCAGCTCCATGTCCAGAGAGTGCCTCACGAGCCGTCTCCTGCGCAGGGGAGCCAGGAATTCTTCAAGCAGTTTGTGTATCTTGGGACGCAGAGTGGCCGCGGAGTACTCCTTCTTCTTCGAGGCCGTCTCAACCGGGACCACCACGTCGCTCTCGACCTGGGCTACCAGGCAGGGGGCATGCCTGCCGACATAGGCCCTCCACCTCTTTTGCACCTTGAGATAACCTCGATCCATCACCAGTAGCGATGCGTCCCGCGAGAGATCGACCGCCTCCTTCTCGGGGGACCCCCTCCGGACCACGAGCCGCACTCCTCTATCTGCAAGGGATTCGCGTGTCTCTCGCAGTCCTTCCAGCATGAAGGCGTAATGCCTGAGATTGGCTTCGGGAAAGTCCTCCGTCAGCCCGAAGAAAGCGACGAGGGGAAGCCGAAGCTCGTTTGCGCTCTCAACGGCGTACTCCAGGGCGTGGTTGTACTCCTCGCGCTGGGATGCCTGCATCCAGTAGAGCACGTACCTTCCGCCGCCGGCGGGCCGGTCGTTCGTGAGCCTGACTCTGTCCTGGTGAATCATGCGGCGATTGTAGCGTCTCGCCGACGCTCAATCAAGATATCCGAGCTCTCGAAGCCTTGCGAGGAGCCCCTCGCCCGCGCCTTCGCCGGGTCCGCCGGGGCCCGAGGGCGCGGGGTAGTCACCGGGGGCGGCGATCCGCATCGAAGCGGGCACCACCGCGGGGGCCCCCGCCCAAAGCGGCGAGAACGGTAGATCGAGTATGGACTCGACCGCCGCGTAGAGCAGGTGATTCATCCAGGCGCGATCCTCGTCCTCCCTTCGCCCCAGCTTCCTGGTAATGACCTCGGATACCCCGCGCCTGATGGTCGAGAGCCTTATGCCGCCCTCGCCCGGCCCTGCCTGTGGCCGCCCGGGTTATCTGATTCAAAAGCGCCGCTCAATGGGTTACAATGGTTGGAAACGCATGGGCCTTGGGCAGATGCACCGCCCGCCATCTGCCTGGCGCCGGAGCGTTGGCTTCATGGCCCTGGAGACCGTGTCCCAGATATACGCGGTCCGTGCACTCACGCGATCATGGATGAGCCCAGCATCCAGGCCGGGCTCTCTTAATCATTCGGCCGTCAAGGCCTCCGTCTTTGGAGATTGTCTATGTCCTCCGACTCGACTGACAGGCGCGGGAGCGCCGCCCCCCGGGCGGCGAAAGGGCTCGGCGCAAGCCGGGGCTCCGCGGCCGCGGGCAAGGAGCGTGTCGGGAGCTGGGGAGCCGGGTTACGGGCCCTCGCGGTCTGGCTCGTCGGCGGTACGGCTCTAGGTCTCGTGGAGATGTCCTTCGCCGGCGCGGGGCCCGAGGTGAGCTTCAACAGCTATTCGCTTGCGGGGTTTATGGTGTATTACTGGGTCCCGGCCGCAGTCGGAGGGTTGGTGGTCTGGGCCGCCCTGGCCGTCGCCTCGCGGCTGCGGGGGGCTACGCCCGACCCGATAGCCTGGGCGGTTGGGTTGTTCGCGGCTGCGGTGGTCTTCATCTACGTCGGGCTTGCTATAAACGGCATGCTGAAAGGTCCGCCCACGACGCCCGTGGGGATAGGAGCCAATCTCGCCGTCGCCGCGGCGGCGGTCGGCATAGGCGTCCTGGCGGGATCGATCGCCGGAGTGATCGCCTTGGCGCTTCGGGGGCGGCCCGCGGGAGCCCTTTCGCTGGGCGCGGTGTTCGTCGCTTTTCTCGCATATCTGGCCTGGGCATGGGGGAACATAGATCCTGGCTTCGAGGGCGATTCCGCGCACAGTGAGGGCGGCTCGCCGCCGAGCATAATACTCATAATCATAGACGCCCTGCGGGCGGACCATCTGTCGCTGAACGGTTACGATAGGGAGACCGCCCCTTTCCTTACGCGAATGGCGCACGAGGGGGCGAGCTTCGATTCCGCGTTCTCACAGGCCACGATCACCGTGCGCAGCATGGCCTCGCTGTTCACCTCTCTGTATCCCCGGATGCACGGCGTGATGAGCTCCGGGCTGAAGATATCCGAGAGCACGCCCACCCTCCCGGAGGTTCTCTCTCGCGCCGGTTACGCCACGGCAGGCTTCGGAGGGGGCAACCCGGCCCTCTTCCACAACGCGGGAATCGTCAGGGGATACGACTACTACGATGATTGCCGCTCGATCGTGAATCTCGTTCCGCAGCGGATTCTGTCGAGGACAGGCCTCGTCTCCAAGGTGGACATCGGATCGGCCAGGACGACCCCGCCCGCGGAGATCATGTTCAGCAAGGCCGAGTCATGGCTCGACCACGGCCCCCCGGGGCCGCTCTTCATGTTCATTCAGCTCATGGACGTCCACGCCCCTTATCTTCCGCCCGACGGCTACGCGGACAAGTTCGGAACGGCCCCCGCGGGGATACGGAGCGACGTCCGTCTGAACAGGAAGTGCAACAGGCTGGTGCTTGGAAAGAGCCAAAAGTTCTTCGAGCTGGTCGAGGCGGGCGCTTTCGACAGAATGGACGAGCTGGACATCACTGATGAGGACGTCAGCGAGGAGGAGCTTCGCAGATTGATCGATTTGTACGACGGCGCGATCGCCTACGCGGATTCGAGGCTGGAGATGTTCGTGGAAGGGCTCTCGGAGCGCGGCATCCTGGACGACGCCGTCGTGATTGTAACCGCGGACCACGGAGAGGGCTTTCTGGATCACGGTCGCCTTTTCCACAGCGGGGACCTGGTCTATGACGAGCTGATGAGGGTCCCTCTTGTCATGAGATATCCCAAGGCCGCCCCGGCGGGCGAGGTCGTGGAGGAACCGGTAGGGCTCATCGACGTGATGCCCACGGTGCTGGATCTCGCCGGGGTCGAGCCCGGCGCCGAGCCCGACTTGTATATGGAAGGCAGGAGCCTGCTGCCTCTTCTGGAGGGCGATGAGGATGAGTCGGCCAGGCGCTTGAAAGGTGAGGTGTACTGCGAGGGGGCGCTTGTCTCCTGCGTCAGAACCCCGGGGTGGAAGTTCATAGACAGCCCCGGGCACAACACGCTCGAGCTCTATCATCTGATCACGGATCCGGGAGAGAAGGTGAACCTGTTCGCGCACAGGGAGGAAGTGGCCGCTCGGATGGCGGCGCGCCTGGATCATTACGACGAGCTCGTGCGGAGGTACAGGGAGGCGCATCCCGGTCCCACCCGAATAGCCGTGGATGAGGAGACGCGAAAGAGGCTCCGCGCGCTCGGGTACGTCGAATAGTCCCCCTAGGTCGGGCAGGCAGGGCTCCCCAGCGCGAGCGCCGGCCCGCTTCCCGGGGCCGTACGCGTTGCGGCCGGGCCTGCCGGCGCGCAGTCGGCGCGACGCGCGACGCCCCCGCGGGCGTTTTTTTCGCGCCATGCTTGTGCTATTATTGTAGCGATGACGGTTATGGTCGCTCCCGATCCCAAGCCGCACGCCACGCATCGCCGCGGACCGGAAATCATCCCCCGGAGGAAAAGTGAGAGTGCTCGTCCAAGAAGAGATGCCCGATGAGTACAAGGTTCTCTCGCCCTTGGAGATAGACCGTAGGTTGGCGCAGGCGAAGGAGAAGCTCGGCGGCAGGGTCCTGATTCTGGGTCACCATTACCAGCAGGACGATGTGATGAAGTTCGCCGATCTGAGGGGAGACTCCTTCAAGCTGTCCAAACAGGCCTCCGAGCGGGACGACGCCGAGTTCATCGTGTTCTGTGGAGTCCACTTCATGGCGGAGAGCGCCGACATACTCAGCGCGCCTCACCAAAGGGTCATCTTGCCCGATCTGACCGCCGGCTGCTCCATGGCCGACATGGCCGAGATCGAGGACGTGGAGGATTGCTGGGAGTCCCTGGCCGCCGTCTCCGACGACAGGATCGTTCCGATAACGTACATTAACTGCGCCGCCGACCTGAAGGCGTTCTGCGGGAGGCACGACGGCGTGGTCTGCACCTCGTCCAACGCCAGGGCGGCGCTGGAGTGGGCGTTCTCGCGGGCGGACAGAGTGCTCTTCACCCCGGATCAACACCTGGGCAGGAACACCGCGTACAAGATGGGGGTGGGCCTGGATGAGATGGCGCTGTGGGATTACGGGGCCAGCGACGGCGGCCTGTCGCCGCAGGACAGGCGAAACAAACGGCTGATTCTGTGGAACGGCTACTGCTCGGTCCATCAGAGGTTCACCCCGGAGCAGGTCAGGCGGGTGCGGGCGGAGGACCCCGGCGTCAACGTGCTGGTGCATCCTGAGTGCACCTTCGAAGTTGTCCAGATGGCCGACTACTGCGGGTCCACCGAGTACATAGTTAAGACCGTCAGCGAGGCGCCGCCCGGGTCCAGGTGGGCCGTAGGCACGGAGATCCACCTGGTGAACCGCTTGGCCGAGGCGCACCCTGACAAGAAGATTGTCTCCCTCGATCCGATCGTGTGCGTCTGCACGACGATGTATCGCATAGATCCGATGCACCTTCTGTGGGCGCTGGAGGGGCTTGTCCGGGGCGAGGTGAGGAACAGGATCGAGGTGCCCGGCGACGTGGCGCAGTGGGCGAGAAGGGCCCTGAACAGAATGCTCGAGATAACTTGACCCCAGAGCTGTGCGCGCCACACCCCGGACGGGCCCGGCCCCGCAGAGACTGGAGATGCCTCAACCCGAAACGGATCCTTCCCCACGATGAGCTGGCAGGACAAAGAACACTACGCCCGGCTTCGGGCCGGCGAGACTCCGAGGCCCAGGGTGGAGTTCGGGAGGGACGCGACCCGCGCCGTTCTCGTGTTTCCCAACAGCTACTTCCTCGGAATGTCGAACCTCGGCTTTCAGACCATCTACAGGATAGCGAACTCCTCCAGAGGCCTTCTGTGCGACAGGTTCTTTCCGGAGGACTGGTCCTCGTCAGACACGGCCCTTTCCTTCGAGTGCGAGGCCCCGCTTGGGGATTTCGACGTCATGGCCTTCTCCATAGCCTTCGAGAACGACTACCTCAATTTACTGCGGACCTTGGACATGGCGCGCGTTCCGTTCCGGTCAGATCAAAGAGACGACTCCCATCCGCTCGTGGTGGTCGGCGGCGCCGTCACCTTCATGAACCCCGAGCCGATCGCTGAATTCGCGGACGTGATAGTGATGGGCGAGGCGGAGCGCTCCGCGCCGGAGCTCTTCGAAGCGGTGGCGGGTGTCCGAGGCAGGGCCCGCCGGGAGATGCTCGAGGCCGTTTCAGGCATCGAAGGAATCTACGTGCCGGCGCTGTCGCCGAACGGTCCGCCGCCCGTTCCCGATGTCTCCGTTGCCGCCGCCGCCGGCGGGCGCATAGAGGACCGCCACATTTCGCATTCCTCCATCATCTCCAGCGACACCGAGTTCAGCGGCACCTTCCTGGTCGAGATATCCAGGGGATGTCCGTATCGTTGCCGCTTCTGCGCGGTGGGGAACTGCCATCCTCGATTTCGAAGCGCGGCGGCCGATGGCGTCCTGGGCGTGGTGGAGCGCAGGCTGCGCTCGTCGCGCGCCCGCCCGGTCTTCGAAAGAGTGGGTCTGGTGAGCTCGGCTGTCGGCAGCCATCCCGATCTCGACGCCATATGCCTCGGGCTGAGAGAGATGGGGCTCGGCGTCGCGGTCTCATCGCTACGGGTGGACCGGCTATCCGACGTCCTCCTCCGGTGCCTGGCCGAGAGCGGGACGAGGACGATGACCATCGCTCCGGAGGCCGGCTCGGAGAGGCTGCGATTGGTCGCGGGAAAAGACCTCCCCGAGGATCTCGTGCTGGACGGCGCGGCGAGAGCGGTCGATCGCGGCATACCGAACGTGAAGCTGTACTTCATGGTCGGCCTGCCCACGGAGACCGACGAGGACATAGAGGCATTGATGGAACTCGCGGCGAAGGTGCGCAAGGTGATGGACGGCGGACTTCTGACCTCTTCCAGGATGCACGGAGCGTGGGGCGGCCACCAGGCCGCGCGGGAAAGTCCAGGAGCGACCCGCCGGGGCTCCGGAGCGGGAGCCTTGACCGTGAGCCTGGCGCCTTTCGTGCCCAAACCAATGACGCCGCTCCAGTGGAGCGCAATGGAGAAGCCGGTCGCCGTTCGGCGAAAGATATCGATGATACGACGCGGGCTTTCGAGGATGAGGGGGATAAGGGTCACTTCCGAGGCTCTTCGCTCGGCCTACCTGCAGGCAATGCTGGCCCGGGGCGGAAGGGAGATGTCCGGCTTTATGGAGGAGACGTACAGAAGGGGAGGCGATTGGAAGCGGGCCGCCGCCGAGGTGGGGCTCGACGCGGACGCCTGCCTCGGACGGAGGGGCTTGAAAGACGAGCTGCCGTGGGCGTCCATGGTCGCGGCGGGCAGGGCTCAGGAGCTGGAATGGGAATACAGAAGGGCCTTATCCTTGACGAAGGAGCGCCCCGGGGCGCCTCGGGCCAGAGGACGGGAAGCGCCCGGCGCGCGCTGAAGATAATCCGGCGATGTCGAAAGCGGTCTACATAGAAACCTACGGGTGCCAGATGAACGAGGCGGACTCCGAGCTGCTCGCCGGGATACTGGCGGGGGGAGGGCACCATGTCGTGGCCGGTCCAGGCGATGCCGAGGTCGTCCTCTTGAACACATGCGCGGTGAGGGAATCGGCCGAGCGCCGTGTCTTCGGCCGCCTGGCCGAGCTTAAGGCGCTCAAGTCGAGAAGGCCCGGCGTCATCATAGGTGTATGCGGGTGCATGGCCAGGCATCTCCGAGACGCGATCCTCGAAAGGGCCCCGTACGTTGACTTTCTCGCCGGCCCTGACTCATACAGGCGCCTTCCGGAGATCATAGAGTCCGTGTCAGGGGAGCCGGCCCTGGACCTGCGCCTCGACAGGAGGGAGACGTACGCGGGCCTGGACCGGCTCAGGAGCGAAGGGGTGAGCGCCTGGGTGACCGTTATGAGGGGGTGCGACAAGTTCTGCTCCTTCTGTGTTGTCCCCTACGTGAGAGGCAGAGAGAGGAGCGTGCCTTCAGGTGAGGTGATTCGCCAGGTCGAGCGGCTCGCCCGAGACGGAGTGAAGGAGGTCACCCTGCTGGGCCAGACCGTCAACTCCTACAGTTGTAACGGCGTGGATTTCGCCGACCTTCTCGTGAAGACCGCCTCGGTAAAGGGCATCGCCAGGGTGCGCTTCACCGCGCCCCATCCGACCGATTTCGGCGACAAGCTCATCGACGCGATCGCCTCGGTTCCGGCGATATGCCGTCACGTTCATCTGCCGGTGCAGTCGGGCTCCGACGAAGTGCTACGCCGCATGCGCCGGGGCTACACGTCGTCGCGGTACCTGGCCCTGGTCGAGAAGCTGAGGGCCGCGGTCCCCGGTGTGGCCCTTTCCACCGACATATTGGTGGGCTTCCCAGGCGAGACCGAGGAGGACTATCGCGCTACATATGATATGATGCGGCGCGTGCGCTTCGACTTCGCGTTCACCTTCAGGTACTCCCCGAGGGAGGGTACCACGGCCCACAGGAGGCTCGCGGACGACGTGCCGGGCGACGAGAAGGGCAGGCGGCTATCCGAGGTCATAGACCTCCAGGAGGACATATCCCGCCAGATAAACGCCGCCCTGATCGGAGACGAGGTCGAGGTCCTGGTCGAGGGGGAATCGAGGAGGGGCTCGGGACAGCTCTTCGGGAAGACGGGCACGTTCAAGACAACCGTGTTCGCCGATACCGGCGTCCCCGTCGGGTCGATTGTGGCGGTCGGAGTCGAGCGGGCGACGTCACACACGCTCATAGGCCGTGTTTCGGGCCAAGAGACAGCCTACAGGGGGAGGATTTGGCCGGAAGCGGAGGCGAAGATCTAAAGGGCAAGACGGCGCTGGTCACAGGCGCCGGAAGGAGGGTGGGCGCGGCCATCGCTCAGGCGCTCGCGAACGCGGGCGCGGGCGTGGCGGTGCATTACAACTCCTCCCGTGAAGGCGCCGAGGCGCTCGTTGAAAGAGCGCGCGGAACGGGCGCGAAGGCCGCCGCCTTCCAGGCCGACCTCATGGTCCCGGCCGAGGTGGTCCGTCTCTTCGGCGAGGCGGAGAAGCGCTTTGGAAGGCTGGACATCCTTGTGAACAGCGCCGCGCGATTCGAGAGAGCGCGGTTCGAGGATCTCGACCTTGACACGTGGGAGAGCACGATCAGGCTGAATCTGACCGCGCCCTTTCTATGCTCCAAGGCCGCCGCACCCATCATGCTCGCCGGCGGCGGGGGCTGCATAGTCAACATATGCGATATCGCGGGCATGGCGGCCTGGAAGGGCTTCTCCCACTACAACGTGTCCAAGGCGGGGCTGATCATGCTGACCAAGGCGCTGGCCGTCGAGCTGGCGCCCGACATAAGGGTGAATGCGGTGGCTCCCGGAACGGTCCTCTTCCCGGACGACTACGACGAGCGCGCCAGAAAGCGGATAGAGTCCAGGATACCGCTGGGACACGCCGGATCGCCGCGGGACGTGGCTGACGCGGTGCTGTATTTCGTCACGGGCTCGACCTATGTGACGGGACAGGTCCTGGCCGTCGACGGCGGCAGAAGCGCCCACGACATCACCGGCGGTTGATCCGGACTCCGGAAGCGTCCGCGCCGGCGCCTCCGCGGGCGGGCCGGACAAAACGCCGGCCGCGGCGGGACGGTGCGGGGACGGGCCTCCTATCAGCCCGAATCGGGTCTGCTGGGAGGCTTTTCCTTCAGTAGGTCATCGGCGGCCCGGGAGACGATGGCCCGGATCTCGGCCGCGTCGAAGGGTTTCGCGATGAAGTCATAGGCGCCCCGCTCCATGGCCTTTCTGGCCATTTCCATCATGGCGAAGGCGGTTATTATGATCGTCTTGGTCCTGGGCGATCTCTGCATCGCCCGCTCCAGGATCTGGATGCCGTCGATATCCCCCATCACGACGTCCGTGACCACTATATCGAATGCCTTCTCGTCGATTCGGTCCATGGCCTTCGCGGGATCCTCGAAGACCTCGACGTTGAAGCCGAGCTTGCTCAACGCCATCCTCACCGACTTGCCGACGATCGGCTCGTCGTCCAGCACCATGACTTCCACTCCCTCGTAGCGTTTCTCTTCCATCGCCACCTCCTAGCGCGACCGCCTGGCTATGAGGTCGGCCAGATCCGTAACCGTCTCCACGTCCACTTCTTTCACCCCGTCCTGCTCTTCGGCCTTTCGGCGGATCTCGTCCAATCTCCCCTTCTTGGGGCGGCCGCTCGTCCTGGTCCTTACCCGGACGGCGCCTTTGTCCGCCTGCACCACAACGTGCGGATCCAGCTCGACCAGCGCGGCCCTCACGCGACTCGAGAGCTCCAAGTCCCGCATACACTGGATCGAGTAGGTCATGGGCTTGTAGCGGTCCTCCTTCGCCTCTTTCGCGACCAACTCGGCCGCTTCCTCCGCCTCCATCTCAGAGGTGTCGATAACCAGATTGAACAACCCCTGGTCGTCGTCGTCCGCTCCGAAGACCTGCTCGGCGATGGACAGGCGTTGCTTGTCATCCTTCGACACCGCCTTCTGAGCCTTCCTCGAGTCGCTGCCCTCCTTCTCTGCCAGCAGGGCGGCTCGATTCTCTTTCGGGGCCTGTACTCTGACGTTCAGCACGTGAGGGACCCCCCTCACCAGCAGATGGCCGAACGGACCGTGATAAACGACGTTGTCCTCGAGAAGGCGCCCGCAAAGCGCCGCTTGCGCGTGGGCGACGCACCTGTTCCTGGTGGCCAGGGACATGCCCAGCAGGGACGGCCCGTCCGTGAGCGCCTTTCGAATCTTCTCCGCGGGAATCCCTGATTTGCGCGAGGCGTCCTCAAACACCTCTTTGTCTATGCAGTCGTATCCCAGCTTCGAGGCGGCGGTCTCGGCGACTTCCCCGCCCCGCGCGTGGGAGAGTTTCGATATCATGACTACCGGCATATCAGCTTCCTCCGTCGGCGGCACTGAGCCTCGAAGAGATATCGGAAGGCATTGTGGTGATCGGAAGCAACACTATGAAGGCGCTCCCGGCTCCCAGCCGGCTTTCGACCAGAAGGTATCCACCCAGCTTTCGCACTATACCTCTCGAGACCGAAAGTCCCAACCCGGTCCCTTTGCCTTTGGGCTTGGTGGTAAAGAAGGGGTCGAAGATACGGCTCAGGATGTGATCCGGCATGCCGGGGCCGTTGTCGGCGACGACCACCGCCAGATAACCTTCCCGGCGTTCCGTACTGAAGCTGATTCGTATCTCTCCCTTCTCGGGCAGCACGTCCAGAGCATTGAGGATCAAGTTAGTGAAGACCTGGGTCAATAGCTGGCGGTCGCCATGAATTCTGGGCAACTCTTCGGACGATTCCACGTTCAGGCGGACTTTCTTGATCCTCAACTGGTTTTTGACGAGGTGCTTCGTGTCCTCCACGATCTCGCGCATATCGAGTCGCTCGACCTTCGTCTCGCTCTCCCTCGCGAAATTGAGCAGGTTGGCGACTATGCGCTTGGTCCTCTCGGCCTGGCCTACCAGGTCCTGGAGCATCTCCTGTTTCTCGTTCTCCTGAAGGGAATCGGAGTCCTCCTGCAGCAGAGAGGCGGTCAGCAGGATATTGTTCATGGGATTGTTCAATTCGTGCGCCACGCCGGCGACAAGGGTACCCATCGCCCTGAGCTTGTGCGATTCCAAGAGTATGTTGTGGTGGCGATCCAGCTCCCTGACCATACGGTTTATATTGAGGGCCAGCTCGGTGAACTCGTCGCGGTACCCGCGGGTGGGCGTGATCGGCGTAAAGTCCCCGGTGGCGATGCGCGCCGTATATCCCATGAACCTGTTGAGCGATTCCACAATGTGGCGCGCGAGGAAGGTGACCACTATGACCATGATCGCGAACAACAATACCAGGAAGTAGAACGGGACCCTGCGAGTGAGAGATAGCATGGTGTGTACCAGCCTTCTCTCCTTCCTCACGAAATCCTGGGCCAATCTCAGCATGTCGGAGCCGTGCTCCCGCAACTCCGCCTCGTGGCTGCCGTGCTCTCCGTCCCGCATCTCGTCCAGCAATTGCAGGTAGGCCGACATGTGGCGGTTCATGGTCTCGAAGGACTCGTAGCCCACGACCTTGCGGAACTGCGCCTCGTTGTATTCGCTGAGCTTTAGCGCGGCGAGAGCATGCTCCCGGGCGTCCTCGAGATTCGTTCCGTAGAGGAGGAAGTTCTTCTCGAATCTGCGCGCTTGCTGGATCTCCACCTTGTAGTCGTCGGCGATCTCCAGGAAGAGGATCTTTTCGTGCACGTTGGCCAGGACGTGCATGGTCCACAGAGTGATGACGAGGGGTAGTAGGAAGAAGATCGAGAATGCCAGGATCAACCGCGTGCGGATGCTGAAGAAAGGTCTTCCTTTGAGAGCCTTGTCCGCGGCGTCCTTGTACTCCTCGTCCTGGCCCGGTGGCTCCTCGGAGCTCAGGGCGGCCTTGAGCGTTGGAGGGCTGCGATATCTCAAGCCGTCGGCCGACTCGCTTCCTTCCATGTTCTTCCTTCCCCCGGTCCGGATCCCCGTGAAGGAGTCATGTGCGGGTGACTTCTCAGCTCCCCGCCTTCTCGAGCTCCCGCTCCGCCTTTTCCAGGAGCGCGCGCAGGTCCTTGGGCCTGAAGGGCTTGGCTATGAACGCGAAAGCGCCTTTCGCCTGGGCCTCCCTCGCGATCTCAGCCGTGGCGAAGCCGGTTATCATGATGATCTTGGTTCTGGGCGAGCCTTTCCGCGCCGCCTCGAGCACGTCCAGGCCGTTCACGTCTTCCATGCGCACGTCGGTGACCACTATGTCATACTGCTCCCGCGAGAGCCGCTGGACGGCCGACTCGCCGTCCTGAAAAACGTCGATCGAATACCCGTCCTTCTCCAGAGCAGTCTTGAGGCGCTTGCAGACGATCTCCTCATCGTCAACCAGCATGACTTTCGCGTGATGTTCCATCAGCTTCCTTTCAGGCGGCGGGCGCCCTCTCTCCCGTCTTGAGCAGCGACGCGTGAACCTTGCGGCGCTGCATATATGCTTTGAAAACGAAGGCCAAGATAACCCCCGCTCCAACGATCCCGCTTGCGTACAGGAGAACCTTGCTCGCCGATTCGAAATACACGTCCAGCTTGGGGTCCAGCTCGGCGTAGCCGAGCTGCCGCAAGTACACCGGTACGTTTACGGCCCGGCTGATCACGCACAGCAAGATGATGCAGGAGGTGGCCAGGCGGATGATCACCTCGCGGACGACCTTGGTGCCGTACGCGCCCAGGTGAATACCTATGAGCGATCCCAGGAACAGGAGTATGGTGAGTCGCACGTCCACCATCCCCCTCATCCCGTAGTTGAGCGCGCCCCAGGCCCCCATGAACTGGGCCAGGAAGAGCTCGGTTCCCGCGGCCACCTGGGAGGAGACCCCGAAAACGTAGATCATGGCCGGAACGCCTATGAACCCGCCTACGCCGATGGTCCCCGCGAGGTAGCCGGTGGCGAGGCCGCAGATCAGGATGACCCAGATGGAGACCTTCACGTCCGCCACCGCGAAGTCGATCATGGGATAGAGCTTGAGCCGGCCGAGGAACTCGACGATTTTCCTGGAGGGCTTGATTTCGTCGGCCTTTCGGGAGCGGATGATATCGCTGAGCATTGAGACGGAGACTATCGTGAGCACCACGACGAAGACGGTGCTGATGTAAAGGTTGGCGCCGGCGCTGCCCGATGCCTCCCCGTGCCCTCCGCCGCCTCCCACGCCGAGCAGCGACACAATCCAGGCGGCCAGGGATATGCCGGCCGCGGCGGTGAACAGCATGAGAACGGCCAGCTTCTTGTCGACATGCCCCATCTCACCGTGGCGTCTCGCGCCGACCATGGCCTTACCGAACTTGTGCGTGATGTTGCTGGCCACGGCCACGCTGCCTGGGACGCCCAGGTTCATCATCCCAGGGGTCATGAAGAAGGCCCCTCCGCTGCCGATGAAGCCGCTCAGCACTCCGCCTATGAAGCCAAGCAGCACCACCTGCGCCATGGTGCCCCAAGTCAATTCGATGAAGCTCCCATGTAAGAACTCCGGCATGTTCTGTCCCTTTCCTTATCTTCGAGGCGATGCGACATATGGCATGGAAGACGTTCTCCGCTAGTCGAGCCTGAACAACCTGAGCAGGTAACGGGCGAAGCTGCCGTACACGTACGCGAAAAAGGGAACGAATATCAAGAGCGCCGCCGTAGCCACTATGCGGCCGTGAGCTTCTTCGTGGGTCAGGAAGGCGAGTATCTCCCGCTGATTGGTTATGATTCCCAGGAACATGGCGACGGCGAGCGCGGCGAAGATGAAAAGCCTCAACCACTGCCCGGACCCGAACAGGTACCTTACCTTAAGCTCGTCGGCCCCTATGACCGGCACCCTTAGATGGTCTGAAAGGTATCCCACCATCTCCCTGGAGAGCCTCTTGCGGGCCGTCTCCGCTTTCGAGACGAAGACGTTCCCTACGACCACGAGGCTGTAAGGCGCGGTCCGGTTCAAGGCGCCCAGCAGGTCCTTCGGCCCGCCGGGAACTACTCGCTGCCCGCCGGCCCGGCCGGCGGCAATCAGTCGGCCGTGGACCTGGTTCATGCCCTCGTCCTCGACCTCCTCCTCCGCGCCGCTGGTATCTTCCAGGATCCCGCCGTGCCCCTCGGGCTCCTCGCGCTCCGCGGGCCATTGGCTCTCCGCCTCAAGCTCCGGGGCGGTCGCCGGCTCCGCGCCCTCGGCCAGCTTCACAAGCTCGACCGCCGCGTTCCACTTGCCCGCGATCTCCAGGATCTGTGCGAGTGTCTCGCTCTCGGGATCGAACCGCTCCTGAACCCAGAGAAGGTTCGTCGAGGCCATGGTGCAGAGGACCTCTTCGACCCCCTCGACGTTCTTGAGGACCTCCGGGATCAGCTCCGCCCTGCCCTCTTGCCGGGGCAGGTAGGTGACCGAGACCCGGCCGCGCTGGGATCGGACCTGGACGGCCACGTCATGCGTGCGCTGATCGGCGCCGAGAGCCACTCTACAACGTGAGGCGAGCAGCAAGTCCTCTATGGTCCGTAGGGCCGCGGGGGTGACTTGAAACTCGGGAAGCTGGGCAAGGGCGACGAGACCTGTGGCGGCGTTGTCCACCCCAAGGTGGGACAGGTTGATTACCGTGTCGTAATGCTCCGGATCCTGCCAGTCGACGTTGTAGAGCGTGCGGACCCACCGGCGGCGGTCCTCGTCCACCTCATCCACGTACTTTCCGGCCTTGTCCCAGCTAAGGTTGAGTCGCTCCATGACAGAAGTGATCCGCTGCTCCTGGTCCTGTATCACCCGGACCCGCAGGAGGTGGGTCACGCCCGGAAGAACCAAGTGGCCGGTCCGGCCGTGGTAGACGAGCCCCTCTCTCATGGCGGTCTCGCACAGCGTGGCGGTGAGAAAAGCCGTGAAGCGATCCTTGTCAATAGCCATTTGCTCGCCCAGCGGCCGGTTGCCCATTACGGCCATCTCCAGCTTCCCCACGGGTATGCCGCTTCGGGTGGCGGCTTCCGTTACTTCCTCACGGGAAAGGCACTGGTAGCCCAGCTTGGAGGCCAGTTTTTCGGCCAGGTCCTTGCCGCCGGCGAAGGTGCCTCTGGATACGCAAATTATCTGCATTGCATGCCCTCCGCTTGGCTTTGATCACAAACTAGGATAGGAGAAGGATCACGGACTTGCAACGTCCAAGAAGGTGGTTTCTTTGATCTGAAACCAGGGTGCAAGCCTGCCGGACTGACATGCGTTTCGGATTCGGACTCCGGGGGCTCTGAACAGGGTGGGGGAGGACTTCGTAAAGCTCTGATTCCGGATCCTTGCGGGTGTGCCCGGAAGTTAAAACAGGGAAAGCAGCGCGCCATTTGACACGCTGCCTTCCCTTAAATCCTTGACCGCGTTAGCGCCCTACATGGGCTATCCCAATACTACCGGTACGTGGCCTTTACCTTGCCCCAGGTGGTCTCCATCACGGGGACCTCGCTGCACGGGTTGTAGCCTGTGCAGCCGAATCCCAGGCAGCCGAAATGCGCACCGTCAGTCGTCGCGTAGCAGATCGGAGAGGGGTCCGAGCCGTCGCAGAACTCCGCGAAACCGACGCGGTTATCAACGCAGATCGACAGCACTTGTATTCCGCCGTAGTGGTAGACGTCCAGGATGCCCCAGGTGACATTAGGCCCAGGCTGCGGAAGCGAGTAGGTCTGGGCGTTGGCCTCGCCGCATCCCGGCCAGTTGTCGGTCGGAATCTCGAGGTCGGCGCAATTGGTCCAGCCATAGAAATAGAAGGTACCGGCGCCTCCGGAGCAGCAGATCCCGTATCTGGTCGCCGTCAGCTCCACGACATCGACCGCGACGACGTAGACGTCGTAGCGCCCCAAATCCCCGGTCGCGGCGCTTACTATATCGCTGCAGTTAACCACTGTGAAATCGCAGGTGTTGTTCTTTGTGTCGTGAGTGCCGGCGAAGTGGAGAGCCCACTTTCCGTTGGCGTTAACGACAGCGTCGGCGGGCGCGACGGCCGCGAACAACAGAGCCGCGCAGGCGCAGACTGTAAACACGATCTTCATGGAAGCCTCCCCTTGGATAATATCGCGTGTGAGCGGCGTAGCACTGATGTGGTAGAAGGACCCTTTAGCTTACCGACTCCCGTCCACCTCCTTTCCCGAAGCGCTTGGGCCGGCAGTCCGAATGACTCTATCGTGGACCGCGTCGCAAATCGGTCACAATACAACGATCGTATTATACTCCGTTTCACCGCCATTGTCAAGATGTAACTTGGCTCATAGTAGGCACATAGGGGGTGTCGGGGCGCCGCCGCTCAGCGGTAAGCCGGAATTAAATATAGATTTAACTATTCAAAGAAAGACGCCGTCGATGCGGGTCTTGCACTGGGGGCAGCTTCCATTCTCCAGCTTGTTCTCGAGGACCCGGAAGCCGTATCTCCTTACTATCTCGGCGCCACATGAGTAGCAGCGGGTGTTCTCGCCGTCGTCCCCGGGGACATTGCCGGTGTAGACGTACCTGAGGCCGCTCTCGCGGCCGATCTCGAGAGCCCTCCTCAGCGTCTCCACCGGGGTGGGTGGCAAGTCCAGAAGCTTGTAGGTGGGATGGAACCGGCTGATATGCCAGGGAATCTCAGGCCCGACCGACTTTATGAATTGTGCCATGTCGCGGAGCTCGTCATCCGAATCGTTGACGGTCGGTATGACGAGGGTGGTGGCTTCGAGCCAGACGCCCTGCTCCTTCATTTTGACTATCGAGTCCAGCACGGGCTGAAGCTTGGCCCCTATCAACCGGCGATATGTTCTGTCTCTGAAAGCCTTGAGATCGACGTTCGCCGCGTGAAGATTGGGATGAATGGCGTCGAGGGCCTCCGGGGTCATGTACCCGTTCGTTACGAACGCGTTCTTGATGCCTTTGGTCGATGCCAGCTCGGCCGTCTCGCGCGCGAACTCAAAGAATATCGTCGGCTCCGTGTAGGTGTAGGCTATGGACTTGCAACCTCGGCGATCGGCCGCCTGTACGACCTCTTCGGGGGAAATCGAATCGCCGTAGGGGTGGAGCTCGGCCCCCTTGGTGGCCTGGGATATCGAGCAGTTCTGGCAGAATACGCAGTGGAAGTTGCACCCCACGGTCGCTATGGACATGGACAGTGAGCCCGGCGCGAAATGAAAGAGGGGCTTCTTCTCGATCGGATCCACGTTGCCCGCGACTACGAGGCCGTATACCAGCGTGTAGAGGACCCCGTCCCTGTTCTCCCGCACCCCGCATATGCCGCGCCTTCCCTCCTTGACCTTGCAGCGATGCTCGCACAGGTTGCACAGGACCGTGCTCCCGCGATACGGCTCGTAGAGATCCGCCTCTCTGATGTGCAGCTCTTTGCCTGCCTCGCCCGACATTTCAACCTCCTTACCTCCAGTGAAACACGAGCTTCCGAAGAGTGTCAACGCCCGGCGATAATGATAGCCGGAGCGGGCCGGAGACGGCTCCGCCTGCTCGTCCGCAAGGTCCGGCCGCGCGGACGGAGGTTTGCCTTGACGGCTCTAACGCACGGTGTTACAAGGGCGTATGGTATTCCACAGAAACCCGCGAGCTGGAACCCGGGGCGAATGCCGGGGTAGAAGCAGCTTAACGGGCATTTGCGCGGCGGATGCCGCGACGGCTGAGGCGAAAGCGATCAAGACATGAGTTCCGAGTCCGGCATACAGCCAAAGCGCGGGGGGAAAGACCGTCTGGGCGACGCCCAGGGCGCGCCGCTGCGTATCCTTCACGGTCCGAAGAACATCACCGGAATCGGCAGGTATCTCGCCGACTGGCAGCGGGCGAGGGGCGCCACCTCGGATTTCGTCGTCTATGCCGACGACACCACGCGACAGAACCACCATCGCAGCCTACACTTGGAGAACCGAAATCGGATCTTCGCCGCGCTCGCGAAGATCAAGTTCTTCGTGGAATGCCTCGGCCGCTATGACCTCTTCCACTTCTACTTCGGAGAGACGCTTCTGCCGGTCGGCCTAAAGTGGCCGCTGCCGTTCAGCCCCGATTTGCCCATCCTCAAGCTGTTCCGCAAGACCGTGGTTATGACCTATTGCGGCAGCGACATTAGGCTCCAGGAGGTGGAGCGAAGGAGAAATCCCTATGCCCGCCTCATCGAAAACGCCGGGAAGTTCGGCCCCTCGTACGACGGGCGCAAGAAACGACGCATGTGGTGGCAGAGCTTGTTCGTAGATCGCTTCACCGCGGTGAGGAATCTCTACGCTCACGCGATCACCGTCATTCCGGCGCACAAGATCGAAAGGCGAATAGAGGTCAATACGACGGTTGATGTAAGCGCTTACGCTCCGGCCGACTACGCCACCAAGGACGTCCCGGTAATAGTCCACGCCCCGAGCTCTCCGAAGTTCAAGGGGACCGAGTACGTGGAAAGAGCGATCGAGGAGTTGAAGGGAGAGGGATACAAGCTCGAGTACAGAAGACTCCACGGGGTCCCGAACGACGAGGCGCACAGAATCTACCGCGAAGAGAGCGATATAATAGTGGACCAGTTGCTGGGTGGCGGGTTCGGCACGCTCGCCGTGGAGGGGATGTATTATGGTAAGCCCGTGTGCTGCTACCTGATCGATGAGATCTACGAGGTCTACCCGGACTGCCCCATTGTCAACTGCAATGTGGACGATTTCAAAGCGAGGCTGGCCCGGCTTCTCGAAAACCCCGACGAGAGGGTGCGGCTTGGAAGACAAGGGCGGGCCTTTGTCGAAAAGTATTTCTCGAGAGACGAGGTCAATCGCAGGGTTTGGGAGATGTACCTGGAACTGACCGGCCGGCGACGGCGACCCTCGAAATGAACGGACATTCACTCAAAAGAGTGCCGCGGTACCCGATCAGGGGCGCGGCGGCCGCGCTGAACCGACTGCTGCACCACGTGGAATGCGGCGTTCTGGGACGAGGCGGCGGCCCGCTCGCGCAGACCCCGGTCTTCATCCTGGGGGCGCCCAGGTGCGGAAGCACCCTCCTCTACCAGCTCCTGGTGGAGCGGTTCGATTTCGGGTACATTTCAAATATTCACTGTAAGTTCCACGGGGCGCCCTCCCTGGCGGAGCGCGTCTTCGGCCCGGGCGGCCGCTCCGGAGGGTCGTCGTCATCCTACAGCTCGGATCACGGGCGGGTATCGGGGTGGGACGCCCCCAGCGAGTGCGGCGATTACTGGTATCGGTTCTTTCGCCGCAAGCCCCAATATGTGCCGCTTTCCGGGGTGCGTCTTAGTTCCCTCATCGACCTTCGAAGGTCGGTCCGCGCCATGGGAGTCGCAATGGGCAGGCCGGTCCTCTTCAAGAATCTACCGTGCGCGCTTCGGCTGGAGCCTATACGCGAGGCCCTGCCGGAATCGCTCTTTATGGTCGTGAACAGGGACTGGATGGAAACGGCTCACTCGATCCTCGAGGCGCGTATGAGGCTCTACGGAGACTACGGAGAGTGGTTCTCCGTCGAGCCGCCCGGGATGGACGCACTGAGGAAAAGGCCCGCGCACGAGCAGGTGGTCGAGCAGATACACGCCGTTCACAGGCTGATCGACAAGGAGCGCGCCGCCGCCTCCGACCGGTTCCTCGATGTTGACTACGACGCGCTGTGCCGGGATACTGGTGCGGTTTTGGAGGAGATAGGCGCTTTCCTCGAGAGCAAAGGGGCGGCCCTCGGCGTAAGGGGCCATGTCCCGCCGTCGTTTCCCAAGAGGACGTCGCGCCGCATCGACGAGTCCGTCTACGGGAATCTGCGGGAATACCTGGAGCGCGCATACGGCCGGGGCGTTTAGCGCTTGGCGGCTTCTCGGCCGGCGAGCTCTGAAGCCATTCGCCGGCGGGTGTCACACTATGGATGAGACAAGGCAGAATCCGGATACTCTGATATTCCGCCAGCCTTGGTGGCTGGACGCGGTCGCGCCGGGCCGGTGGGGCGAGGTCGTGGTGAACAAGGGCGGCGAGCTCGCGGCAAGGCTACCATACGTTCTCAAGGAGAGGTTCGGGCTGACCGTCCTGACGATGCCCCCGCTCACGCAGACCCTGGGCCCGTGGCTGCGCCCGAGCGAGGGCAAGTACGCCAAGCGTCTCGCCGTCGAGAAAGACCTGCTCGCCGAGCTTATCGACAAGCTGCCCCCGCACGATCGGTTCAGTCAGAGCTTTCATTTCTCCATAACCAACTGGCTGCCTTTCTACTGGAGGGGTTTCAGTCAGACGACGCGGTACACCTACCGCCTGGAGGACCTCGGGGACGGGGACAAGCTATGGGATGAATTCGCCGAGAACGTCCGGCGGGCGGTGAGGAAGGCGGAGAAGACGGTTTCCGTCCACGCCGATCTCGACATAGACGAGTTCATCAAGCTCAACGAGCTCACCTTCTCCAGGCAGAAGATGGAGACCCCTTACACGCGCGATCTAGTCCGACGCCTGGACGCCGCGTGCGCGGAGAGGAAGGCCAGAAAGATCTTCTACGCGATCGACTCCGGAGGTCGCGTGCACGCCGCCGTTTACATAGTGTGGGACCGGGATTCCGCCTACAATCTCATGCTCGGCAGCGACCCGGAGACCCGGGGCAGCGGCGCCTCCACGCTTGTGATGTGGGATGCGATCAAGTTCGCGGCAACCGTTACCCGGTCGTTCGATTTCGAGGGCTCGATGATAGAGTCGGTGGAGCGCTCATTCAGGTCCTACGGCGCGCGCCAGGTTCCTTACTTTCACATCAGCCGCGTGAGCAGGCGCATGAGGATTCTCGGCGCCTGCCGCGAGATCGTGAACGCAATCGGGGGGCGGCGCGGAATCTGATCTGCCCGCGCCGGCCCGCGCCGCCCGGTTCGGGACGGGCCGCGGAGCGAGCCCGGCCTCCCAGCAGGGACGCGACCATGCTCACTGTCAAAACCCCGTCAAGCTACGAGCCCGAGCGCAGGTACGTCCTGCGCACCGTGCTGGACGAGTTCCTCGGTCTCGACTGCCAGATAGAGCTCTCCGACGGCGAAGAGGTTACGTCGATCGCAGGCGGCGGCAAAGAGCTCGCTCTCACGGAGGGGCTGTTCTCGACAGCGGAACGGTTCTGGTTGAAGCCGGAGTCGCTTCCTTCCCAGCCACTGAGATGGCTCGACCTCCGGTCGCTGGGCATCGAAGCCACGGCCGCGGGGGACCGGCTGCCGTTGATCTACGGCCGCCACCGCGGCGAACCCGGTTTCCTTTCGGTCTCAGGAAACAGGATGGAGCTGGGGCTGGATATCTTCGGCTCGATATTCTTCATGCTCTCCCGTTACGAGGAAGCGGTCAAACCGGAGCGCGACGCACACGGGCGCTTCCCCTGCGCGGCGTCCCTGGCCGGACAGGAAGGCTTTCTGGACAGGCCCGTCGTCAACGAGTACGTCGAGGTCCTATGGTCGCTCATGGCCCGCCTCTGGCCCTCACTGGAGCGCAGGGCCCGCGCCTTCAAGGTCGTGCCCAGTCACGACGTGGACTGCCCGGCGTACTACACCTTCTACCCGGCCGGGCGGATCCTGCTGGGCATGGCGGGAGACCTGGTGAAACGCCGCTCGCCCGGACTCCTCGGCCGGAAGCTTAAGACATGGACGGGCCTTGTGTCGGGTCGCTCGCGCGACCCCTTCGACACTTTTGACTGGATAATGGACCAGTCCGAGAAACTCGGGTTGGTATCGAGCTTCAATTTCATGGCGGGAGGCGAGACGCGGTTCGACAGGCCCGGATACTCGTTGCGACATCCTTTCGTTCGAGATCTCATCGCGCGCATAGCTTCCCGGGGACACGAGATCGGCTTCCATCCCAGCTACGCCACGGTGAGTGACGGGGCGAGGTGGCGCGCGGAGTTGGACACGCTCAGGCGGCATGTCCCGGCCGGCGCGGTGCGGGGGGGAAGGCAGCACTATCTGCGTTTCCGTGCGCCCGAGACCTGGAGGCTATGGTCGGCGGCGGGAATGGAGTACGATTCGACGCTTGTCTTCGCGGACCATGCGGGATTCCGGTGCGGAGTCTGCCACGAGTTTCCGGTATTCGACGTGTTGAGGCGCGAGCCCCTCGGATTGAAAGAACGTCCGACGATAGTCATGGAGAGCACGGTAACAAGCGACAGGTACATGGGGCTTGGGACCGGGACGCGGGCGCGGGAATACATCGAGGCGCTGAAGCACCGATGCAGGATTTTCGGAGGCGATTTCTCCGTCCTGTGGCACAACAGCGCCGTCGACGATTCGGGTTGCATGGAGCTTTATAGAACGGCGTTGGAATAGACCGGCTGAGCCGGACACTGACCGGGCCCGCTAGCCCTTGACCTTGAAGCCTATCCTGACGGTAGCCTGGAACTCGGACAGCTTGTTGTCCTTGATCGAGCCCGTCTGCTGGATCACCTCGAACCAGGAGAGGTCCTCGAGGGTCTTGGCGGCGGCGTTGATCGCGTTGCCCACCGCGTCATCGAAGCTCTTGTCCGAAGTGCCGACTATGTCGATCTTCTTGAACGTGTTTCCCATCTTGACACCCCCTTTTTCTAGTTGACTTGTTCTCCAAGTTGTCTGGCCATCTCCTTGTCGGCGGCGGCGAAGGGGAGCCTCATGAGATCCTTGGGCGCAAGCCAGCTGAACTCCCTGCACCCAAGGGCCATGGGCCTTCCCGCCGTGATCCTGCACTCGAAAAAGTGGATGTAGAGATCGCTCCCGCCGCGGGAGGTCTTGACCACCTTGATCTCGTCACCCACCTCCACGTCCATGCCGAGCTCCTCCGTTATCTCCCTCTTCAGGCATTCCCGGAGGGTCTCGCCCTCTTCGAGAGTCCCCCCGGGGAACTCCCAAACGTTCTCGTCTTCGCGAGGCCTTCGGGTGACGAGATACTTGCCGCCCTTGTCGATAACCGCCGCCGTCACCTCGATTCTGTTGGACTCAGCGTTCTCCATTCAATAACCCCCGGGTTGTCGTGAGGCCCACGCCGGCCCTTGGGGCCCCGGCGCGCTCGGCCTTTCCTCGAGCTGAAGGCATCCGGCATCCGACGGGCGGCCGTCGAGCCGTCAGGCGTGCAACGCGTGGCCGCCGTCGGCGACTATCACTTGGCCGCATATCCAATCGGCGTCCTCGGAGCAAAGGAGCGCTACGACCCGTGCTATGTCTTCGGGCTCCGCGAGCCTGCCCATCGGAGTGAAGCTTCTGGCGTCGGCGAGAAGCTCCTCCCTGTTGGGAAACATCTTCAAGGAATCCGTGTCGAGAACCCCCGCCGCCACGGCGTTCACGTTGATCCCCTGGGCGGCCAGCTCCATTGCGAGATATCGTGTTACCGCTTCCAGGGCCGCCTTGGACGCCCCCACGGCGCCGTACATGGGTATGTAGCGGTGTGAGCCCATGCTGGTTATGCTTATGATCTTCCCCTTCCTTCCTTTCATGAGCGGAACCGCTTCGCGCGCCATCAGGAGCAGCGCCCTGGCGTTTATGTTCATGCTACGTTCCCAGTCCTTCAGGTCGACCTCCAGGATGGGCATCAGCGTCCCGGAGGCCGCGTTGCTCACGAGGATATCGAGAGCCCCGAACTCCTCCCTCAGGCGATCGAACATCCGCTTGAGATGGTCCGGGTTTCCGACGTTTGCCCTCAGGGCGATGGATCTCACTCCGGCGGAACGGATCTCCGCCTCGGCCTCTTCGGCCTTTGTCCGGTTGCTGAAGTAGTTGACGGCCACGTCGGCGCCCCGGCGCGCCAGCTCCAGGGCCACGGCCCTTCCCAGGCCCCTGGTTCCGCCCGTGACGAGGGCGTGCTTGCCGCTAAGGTCCATTTGGCAATCACTCGCTTACAGATGGGCTCGCCGGATAGCCGGACCCCCGGCTTTCCGCGGGAATCCGAACAAGATACTCCCCGTCAGTCCAAGCTAGCGGACATCCCATGGGGGGTCAAGAAGCAAAAGCCCTTAACCTAATCCGTTGAAGTCACTGGTGCTCCCGGAGGGGGTGGCGAGAATGACGAAATCGTTCATGTACGGAGCCCGCGCCTGCAGGGCGCCGCTGCGGGCTTGCGAAATCGGGCCGCACAAGACTATAATCGCACAGGAATAATCATTGTCTTTGTCTTGCCGAGCCGGCGACTGCCCCTGAAACAAGTCCGGCACGCGGGTTTTCCTACCGCAGGTTCTTGTCTATGCCCGCTAACCTTCCCGCACAGTATCTCGCCGCTGAGCAGCAGTTCAGGGAGGCGCGCACTCCAGAGGACAAGCTCTCCGCGCTGAGACTCATGCTCTCGGTCATCCCCAAGCACAAGGGGACGGAGAAACTACAGGCGGACATCAAGCGGCGCATTTCCCGGTTGCAGGACGAGAGCCGAAAGGCCCGGAAGAAGGGCCGTCGCCCGCCGGCCTGGATAGTCGAGCCCGAAGGGGCGGGGCAGGTGGCGGTGACGGGGTTGCCGAACTCAGGGAAGTCTCGCCTTGTCTCTGAGCTGACCGGCGCCTCACCGGCGGTTGCGGACTACCCGTTTACGACTCAGCTGCCTCAGCCCGCGATGGCCCCCTTCGAGGACATTCAAGTGCAGCTCGTCGATTGCCCTCCGCTTTACCCGGGCGGCACCGATCACTGGTACTCCGACATCCTCAGGCACGCCGACGCGTGGATGTCCGTTCTCGACCTCGGCGACGCGGACCCCGTGGAAAGCCTGCGCGAGTGCGAGCGAGAGCTGTTGCGCATACTGACCCCCAAGTCCGAGCAGCCCGCCGGGCCATTCGAGTGGGACGTGAAGAGCACTCTCTTCGTGGGCTCCAAGCTCGACTCCAAGGGAGCGGCGGAAAAGGTGGCCTCGCTGGAGAGGGCCCTGCCTGAAGGAACCCGGCTCCACGCGGTCTCGGCAGAAACGGGGGTAGGACTGGAAGAGCTGCCCAGGGCGCTTTTCTATTTGTTGAACGTGGTCCGAGTCTACAGCAAGGCGCCCGGCAAGAAAGCGGACCTGGGACAGCCGTACGTGGTGCCGGCCGGAAGCACGGTCACCGACGTGGCCGCCGTCGTTCACAGGGACATCGCCGAGGCCCTGCGGTTCGCCAAGATCTGGGGCTCGGGAAAGTACGACGGCCAAGCGGTCCAGAAGGACTTCGTCCTATCCGACGGAGACATCATAGAGCTTCACTCCTAGGTTTCGAGAGGGGGATCGATGCTGACAGGAATCCACTTTCTGTTGACTTACAAGTGCCTCTTCGAATGCGATCACTGCTTTCTGCATTGCGGCCCCCACGCCTCGGGTACCTTCACCTTGGAGCAGATACGGAATGTGTTGGACGAGGCCGCGAAGATAGGCACCATAGACATCATCTACTACGAAGGCGGCGAGCCCTTCCTTTTCTATCCGCTGATGATCGAGGGGTTGAGGCTCGCCCGGGAGGCGGGAATGAGGACCGGCGTGGTCACGAACGCCTATTGGGCCACGGCCGAGGAGGACGCCGCCCTGTGGCTGGGGCCGTTCCGGGAGCTCGACGTGCGCGACCTGAGCCTGAGCGACGACGCCTTTCACCACGGCGACGAGGCCGGGAGCTACGCGAAGAAGGCTCTGACCTCCGCCGCCAAGCTGGGCCTTCGGGCGCGATCGATCTGCATAGAGGAGCCGAAGGTGCGCGTTTCCGGAGGGACCCGTGCCGCAAGAGGCGAGCCGGTCGTGGGGGGCGACGTCGTGTTCAGGGGAAGGGCGGCCGACAAGCTGTCCTGCGGCCTGCCGCGAAGACCGTGGACGGACTTCACCGAATGCAAGCGCGAGGAGCTGGGGAGCCCCAGCCGCGTGCACGTCGATTGCTTTGGAAACGTACAGGTGTGCCAGGGCCTTAGCATAGGCAACATGTGGCGCACACCCCTCTCGGAGCTGATCAAGAACTACGACGCGGCGTCGCATCCCATCTGCGGGCCCTTGTTGAGAGGCGGACCGGTCGCGCTCGCCGGGGAATACGGAGTAGATCACGACGAGAATTACGTCGACGAGTGTCACTTCTGCTACAGCGTCCGCAAGTCGCTCGTGGACAGGTTCCCCGAGCACCTCGGACCGAAACAGGTATACGGAATAGAGGAAGAGGACCCAGAGTGAAAAGAAAAACAGATCTTCTCATGTTCGACTTCGACGGCACCTTGGTGGACTCCCGCCACGACATCGCCGCATCTACCAACTACCTCCTGGCCGCCCGAGGGCTTCCGCCCAAGGAAGTCGATCTGATAGCCGGCTTCATAGGAGACGGTATCAGGACGCTTCTGAGAAAAGCTCTCGAAATAGACGACCACGACGAGGTCGAGGAGGCGGTGAGGGTGTTTCGCGAGCATTACTGGGACCACTGCCTGGACGAGACGCGTGACTATCCCGGCGTGAGGGAGGGCCTCGAGGCCCTGCGAGGGAAGCGAAAGGCCGTGGTGACCAACAAGGCGAAGAGGTTCGCCGACAAGATCCTGGGAGAGCTTGGCCTTGCGGATCACTTCGTGATGGTAGTGGGTGGAGAGGGACCTTACGCGAAGAAGCCTTCCCCCGAGGCCTTCGAGGCGGTGCTCGGGTCGCTCGGAGTGGAGGGCGAAAAGGCGCTGGTGGTCGGGGACAGCATAAACGACATAAACGGAGGGCGGGCCGCGGGGTGCGTCACCTGCGCGGTAACCTACGGCATCGGCGAGCGGAGCGTCCTCGAAGCAGCGTCCCCGGACATGATGATAGACTCCATTACCGAGCTTCCGGAGAAGATCGAATAGACGCGGCGGGGCTCGTGACGATCCCGGCGGGAGGTTATCTGTACATGGCCTTGACCGAGCCCCAACTGCGCGACTCGACCGGTATGGGGATGTTGCCGCAGATCGGAGGGGAGATCTCCAGGACGATGAACCGGACCCGTTCCCCTATTCTGTATATGTCGCCCACCCCGGGCGGGAAATAGCAGCTTGTGCCCATCCTGACGGCTGCGGGCCCCGGGTAGGCGCAGGCGTCTTCACCCGAGATGGAGGCGGCCAAGCTCACGCTGAGGTCGAGAAACTCACCGAACACACCGCCGGGGAGCGAGGACGCATCCAGAGATATATACAACCTGATGGCGCTTCCATCCGCGCCCGGCTCGGCGGGCTGCACCCAAACCAGTCCGTTCTCGCTCGGGATTGATTTGTCCGCCCCGGTGGTCGTCAAATCCACGGTCACCGCAGCGTTCATGTCCGACGAGACTCCGGACCCATCCGGGAAGCTCAATTCCACGGTTGCCCGCGCTGCGGCGCACAGTGGATCGTCGAGATCCGCCCTGTACTCCACTTCAACGCGGCTCAGCGCGGGGACGTCCTGCCCCGGAGAGGAGGACACGGCCAAGCACAAGAGCATTGCCGCAGCCACATGTCCTTTAATCAATAGCACAATAACTCCTTGACCTCGAATCAGGGAACAAGTCACGGACGCCTTTTCTCCTACCAGGGCGCGCCGCTCGATCTATCCAGGAGAGGGATCCGAGCTACCTTTTTGGGGAGGGAAGGGACCTTCTGAGACGTAGAAGACACGCGCTCACGCGTGCTTACTATATGTGCATCCAGGGCAAGTATACATCAAGCCGAGTCGCGGTTCAAGCCCATTCCGCTATGTGGCTGGGAATGGGAAGGGACATGGTGACCCCCCTGGGGGGCTGAGGCTGAAGAAGCTGTTGTGCTTCAGCCCTGCCGTCCGGGAGAGGCTAAGGGAGCCGGCGAAGGGCGGTGCCGGGCGAAAACCCCCGATGGGGCGAGATGGCTCAGTAGCCGAGCTCTCTCAGGCGGGCCTCGGAAATGCCGAAATAGTGGCCTATCTCGTGCACCACGGTCTTGCGTATCTGCTCCCTGATCCGCCCGGGCCTGCCCCGGCACATCCGCTCTATGGGCTTCTGGAATATCACTATCTCGTCGGGGAAGAGCGGGGACCAGGTCTTGCGCCTTTTGGTATAGGGGATGCCCCTATACACGCCGAGAAGGGAGTCCGTGGACCGCAGCCCCATGTCCCTCAGCAACTCGAGGCTCGGATACTGCTCGACGGAGACCTCGATGTTGTCGAGATACCCGGCGAACTCCTCCGGTATCTCCGTCAAGGCCTCTTCGACAAGCTCCAGAAATCTCTCCTCCGTCAATGCCTCTCTCGCCTCCTGGGGGTCGCCCCGCGGGCGACGGGACATCTTGTTCCAGCGCCGGTCTCTGCTTCCTGATCAAGCCTTCGGGATTGTCACCACTATATCGTTGAGAGCAACCGCCGGCTCGTCCGGCATCTGAGCCTGATCAAGCCTTCGAGATTGTCACCACTATATCGTGCCCGGATATCCGGAAGGAGCCGGTGAAGGCGCCCCCCTCTTCGCCGGCCGCGGCGGGCGGGATTGACTCTGCCGTATCGCGGGCGTAATCCTCGCCCGCGGCGGATAGGGAGGTGGAAAGGGTCTCCTGGCAGATGTAGTCTCCGAACGCGTTGAACACGCCTTCTATGTCCTCCGGGAGCTCCTCGACCTTTGAGGCTTTGTCCGCCTTTATCCTTATCCTGTCCGATATGTCGTATCCGGCCTTCTTTCGCATCTCCTGGACGTTGCGCACGAAGTCCCTCGCCATGCCCTCGCGCACCAGGTCCTCCGTCAGCTCGGTGCTCACGGCCACCACGTAGCCCGCCTCCTGGGAGGCCGCGAAGCCCTCCACTGCCGAGGCGGTGACGTTCAAGTCCTCGGGGTCCAGCTCGACGGTCCCGCCTTCGACGGACAGCCGGACCTTTCGCCCGGCGTCAATGTCCCGGGCCGCGCCGGCGGCCTCCTCATCGCTCAACGCCTGCAGCGCCTTCTGCGCTCCCTTCACCATGCCCTTCAGCTTGGGGCCCGCGACCTTGTGGTTAAGCTTTATCTCTCTGGTGAGGTAGTCCTCCGAGGAGGTGGAGAAATGGACCTCCTTGACGTTGAGCTCGTCCTTCAACTCCTTGACGAATTGCCGCAGCGAGTCCGCCTCGCCCTCGCCCCTGACGCACACGACCGCCAGGCTCAAAGGCTGGCGCGCCTTGAGCCTGCTCTCATTGCGGGCGGCCCTGCCCAGACGCACCACCTTGAGGAGGAGGGCCATGTCTTTGAGAAGCTCTTTGTCGATGAGCTCGCGCTCCGGCCTGGGGTATTCGGCCAGGTGCACGCTCTCGGGCGCCCCCGGGCTGACCGACCTTACCAGGTTCTGGTACATCTCCTCGGACAGAAACGGTATGAAAGGGGCTATGAGCCTGGTGAGAGTCTCCAGGCACTCGTAGAGGACAGAGTAAGCGGCCAGCTTGTCCTCGTCGTTTTCGCTCTTCCAGAACCGGCGCCTGTTGCGGCGCACGTACCAGTTCGACAGGTCCTCGACGAACCCCTGCACCGCCCGGCAGGCCCCGTTTATGTCGTAGGAGTCCATGGAGGATCCGACCCGCTCCGTCACGTCGTGCAGGTACGACAATATCCAGCGATCTATCGGTTGCAGCGCCTCGCTGCCGCGCGGCGCCCGGGCGCCGGCCGACCCATCGCCGCCGGGCCTCCACGCGTCCAGATTCGCGTAGGTCACGAAGAACGAGTACGTGTTCCAGAGAGTGAGCATGAAGCGGCGTACCGTCTCCTCTATGTACTGCGTGGCAAAGCGCCGGGGGTTGCCCGGGGGGCTGGCCGAGAAGAAGTGCCACCGCAAGGCGTCCGCTCCGTGCTTGTCGAAGACGCTCCAAGGGTCCACCACGTTGCCCTTGGACTTGCTCATCTTCATCCCTTCCTCGTCGAGCACGTGTCCGAGGCATATCACGTTCCCGTACGCGACCTCGTTGAACATGAGGCAGGCGATGGCGTGAAGGCTGTAGAACCAGCCCCTGGTCTGGTCCACCGCCTCGCTTATGAAGTCCGCCGGAAAGCTCTTCTCGAACTCCTCCTTGTTCTCGAACGGATAGTGCCACTGGCATACGGGCATGGCGCCGCTGTCGAACCACACGTCTATGACGTAGGGCACCCTTCTCAGGGTCCCCTTTTCGCACTCGGGGCAAGGCCAGGCGATCTCATCGACGAAGGGCCGGTGGAGGTCGAGCTTCGAGAGGTCCTCCCCCGTGGCCTCTTCGAGCTCGGCCACGCCGCCCACGCACTCGCGGCGGCCGCAGGCCTCGCACTCCCAAACAGGCAGCGGGGTTCCCCAGTACCTCTCGCGGGATATGGCCCAGTCCACGTTGTTCTCGAGCCAGTTGCCGAAGCGCCCCTTCTTTATGTGCTCCGGTATCCAGCGGATCTTCTCGTTGAGCTCGATCATCCTGTCCTTGACCTCGGTGGTCTTTATGTACCAGGAGGACTTCGCGTAGTAGAGAAGCGGGGTCTCGCAGCGCCAGCAGAATGGGTAGGAGTGCTCGACCCTTTCCTCGCGCAGGACCAGCCCCCTGAACCGGAGGTCTTCCATTATCAAGGGGTCCGCTTTCTTGAAGAACATGCCGCCGAACTTGTCATAGGCACGATAAGTGTTGCCCAACATATCCACGGAGAAGACCGTGGGCAGATCGTGCCGCCTGCCCACCTCGAGGTCTCCGTAGGCCGGCGCTATGTGAACGATGCCCGTGCCCTCGTCCATCGAGACGATCTCGTCGGCTATCACCGGATACTCGTCCGGAACCTCGGCGGGAACGCCGGTCTCGGTCATCCCTTTGAAGAGCGGCTGGTACCTGGCTCCGACCAGGTCCTGTCCCTTGAATCGATGCAGGACCTCGAAGCCATCTCCCAGGGTGGGTTCGGCCAGGGCCGTGGCGACTATGTAGTGCTCTCCGTCCCTGGCCGCGAGCATGTACTCCCCGCCCGGATCTACGGCCAGGGCCGTGTTGGCGGGAAGCGTCCAGGGCGTGGTGGTCCAGGCCACCAGGTACGCGGGCTCGGTCGGCGCGTGCGGGAAGCCCGCGGGCAGGCTCTTTACCGTGAACTTTATGTAGACCGAAGGGTCATCGATTCCGTCTTTGAAGCCGAGCGAGACCTCGTGGTCCGCAAGCGACGTGGAGCAGCGCGGGCAGTGCATGGTCACCTTGTAGTCGGTGAACAGAAGCCCCCTGTCCCAAAGCGTCTTCAGGATCCACCACACGCTCTCCACGTATGACCTGGAGCAGGTGACATAGGGGTTTTCCGTGTCCAGCCAGAATCCCATCCTCTCCGTGACCCTGTTCCATTCATCTATGTAGCGGAACACGCTCTCCTTGCACAGCGCGTTGAACTTGGCTATCCCGAACTCCTCGATGTCCTTCTTGCCGGATGAGCCAATGCTCTTTTCCACCATGATCTCGACGGGGAGACCGTGGGTGTCCCATCCCGCTATCCTGGGGACGTTCTCCCCCTTGGCCATCGACCTGTACCGGGGTACGGCGTCCTTGTAGGCCCTGGTCAAGACGTTGCCTATGTGAGGCTTGGAGTTGGCCGTGGGCGGGCCCTCGTAGAAGACGAACCTGGGGCCCCCGGCGTGCCTGGCCAGGCTCTTGCGAAGGACGTCTATCTGCTTCCAATACTTCAGGACGCGCTCCTCCAATTCGGGAAAGGACACGCGTGGATCTACCTTCTTGAATGAAGACTCCGCCATTGGGAAGTGACCTCTGCTCGAATCGAATCTCTGTTAGACCTCCGGAAAAACCAGTATATCATGCCATTAGCGGCTTCCCTTGTCAATACTGGCGCGGGGGCAAGAGGCGCCTGGCGCGGCCGAACGCGCGCGCGGCCGCGGTTGGTTGGATTGTGTGTTTTGTCGGAAGTGGATGGCCGCGCCGGGAGATGTAGTGCGCCGGCGGCATAGCCCACCACCAAGGAGTGTCCCTACTGTCTGTTGACTGTGCCTATAAAGGCGACCCGTTGCGGGCATTGCACCAGGGCCTTCTTCAATCTCTCATAGCCGGGCTGAGGGGGCAGGAGCTTGACGAGCTCCTCCTGTATCCGGCCCGTATCGATGGCCCTCTGCAGAGCCAGGCCCATGTCCGCGTCCCTGCGGTTCGCCACCCACTCTGGATCTATCGTCTCGGGGTTCACACGGCCGACAAGGAGATGAGACCCGTAGATCATGAAGGCGTCGGTCAGCAAGAGATCCAGGTCCACCAGCACTCCCGTCGCCGGGCGCGTCCCGTTACCTCCGGCCTCGCGCACGCGCTCGAGGGTGGACTCGATCCTGGCGAGATGATAGTCGGCCGCCCTCAGGCCTTCGCGATCCGCCTTGCGGATCGCATTGACAAGATGATCCGCGTTTGTCGACGAGCGGCCGTCTGCCGTCCATGCCGGTTCGTAGCCCCTTTGCTCGTAGAAGAGGGGAGGGCTTTCGAGGCGTGTATGCGTTCGGTTCCGACCGCAAGCCGTGGAGGAACGCCCGCGGCCTCTATGCGCCTGCGCAGGTTTTCGGCGATGTCTCCGGACTCAGGTTGCGCGAACGCCGCCGGCAGAAACAGAAGCCCGCCGGCCAGCGCAAACAGGCCTGCTGTTGCCGCTCTCAAACCGGCTCCGCGAGTGTCGGGAGCTCTAGTACTCGTTACCCTTATTCTTGCCCCTTTCCCGTCGATTTCTCCTCGGGGAAACGGGATCGGAAAACAGGTTGCGGTGGGACCGACTTCGCTTCCTTCATTTATGATCCCCTCTCGTTCCCCGGATGCTGCGAGCGGGATATGCCCCTCGCCGGCGATTCTCCATTATGTGTCTGCCCACGGAGACGGCGAGCACGAGCAAAGTCAGCGGCAAGACGATTGCGATCATCATGAAGGTGAAATCGGGAAGGGCCCGGCTCCCGGTCGCATCGAGTATGAGAAACAACACGTACGCGCAGTAATAGCCGAGTAAGATAACACCCTCCCAGCGCGAAATGCAGTAGCGCGTGAAGAAGATCGGCAGGCACACGAGGGATGCCGCGACCATTATAGGAATATCGTAATCCATGGCGGTCGCAGGGACCCGAATCCCGCCCGGCGCCAAGAGGCTTCCCGCTCCCAGGACCGCGAGCACATTGAAGATATTGCTCCCGACGACGTTGCCGACTGCGATGTCGCGCTCGCCTCGGACCGCGGCCACTATCGAGGTCGCCACCTCGGGCAGCGACGTGCCTGCGGCCAGGATGGTGAGTCCGATAATGAGCTCGCTCATACCCAAAGCCTGGGCCACGGCTACCGCTCCGGCCAGCAGCCACCTCGATCCGAGTATGAGCAGCGTGAGACCGACCACTACCAGTATCGCTTGACGCCCGAGGGCCCCGCGCTTGTGCTCAGCCACTCCGTCGGGCCGGGCCGACTCACGCCCGGCGGCCTTCAGCATGCCGCCGCGGGCGCCCGCGACCGAGAACGCCAGATACCCGATCATCAGGCAGCCCAGCAGGGCCCCGTCGGCCATTCCGAGCATCCCGTCCCTCGCAAGGAGTGGGACCAGGGCCGCCGTGCCGATCATCACCGGCACTTCCACTCTGACCAGCTTCTGGGTCACGAGCAGCGGAGCTATTGTGGCGGAGATCCCCAGAATGAACAGGACGTTGAAGTTGTTGCTTCCCAACACGTTTCCCAGCGCCAGGTCCCCGCTGCCCCGCAAGGCCGCCATGACGCCTACCACGAGCTCGGGAGCGCCCGTGCCGATCGCCACTACCGTCAACCCTACTACTATGGGCCTGACACCCAGGAGACCCGCCATGCGCGAGGCTCCGCGCACAAGAAGCTCCGCCCCCGCAAGCAACACGATCAGGCCGCCGCCCAGGCTTACCGCGGACCAGATTTGCATGTCTTCCCCCACCAGGCGAATCGGGCGATTACTTTCTTCCCAGGAATCCCGGCCCCGGCGGCCATGGCGTCCCGGGATCGGCCCTCCGGTCGCGATTCTGCCTTAGTGGTCCCGCCGGCGCAAGGCTTTGTCCCCGGGCCCGGAAGGGCACAGGCCGCGCTCTTGAGCGCGGCCTGTGCCCCAACCGTGGGATCCCAGGCACCCGTCAAGTCACGCCCCGATCACGGTAGGACCGGGAGACCACCGCCGGTTGGGAGACAACTTCGCGGGCACGGTGAGGATAGGCGCCGTCCGGTTGATGGAGCGGGCGCCGGGCGTTCTCAAGCCGGCCTGTGGCAAGTCGGTGGGGACGGTCGGGCGCCAAGAGCAGGCCTTCTGACTCCCGTGAGAGCTTGGGCGTCTGCGTTGTACGCGGACCTACCTGGCGCCGCCGCTGCTTCGAGATAGCTGGAGCATACGGTGAGATGGACGAGGCGGTGGTCGTGCCTTGATCGCTGGATGAAAACTCGTGATGAAAACTCGTGGCGGCGCTTGCTCACATGGATGCCTTGACGTAGGATCCTCGCTTGGTTTCTGCTCGCCGTGGCCTCGATCCACACCGGTGACGTCGGAGGTGCTCGATGAAGAAGATCCTCATTGGTTTGCTGGTGCTCGCCGTCGTGATAGTAGTCGTAGTCGCTTTGGCCTTCTACATGACGGCAGATATGGTCACCGCTACGGAGGAGTTTTTCGTAACCGCCCGCGAGGGCGATCTGCCTGCGACCTACGGGCGGCTGTCGCAGGAGTTTCGATCGGCGACCTCTCTTGAAGAGCTGGGGTCCTTCCTGCAAGGGAGCAGCCTGGCCGACTACAAAGAGGCGAGCTGGCATTCTCGCTCGTATGAGAACAACGTGGGCCGTCTCGAGGGGACCGTGGAGACAAGAGAGGGAGGGAAGATCCCCATCGTAGTGACCCTCGTCAAGGAGGAGGACGCATGGAAGATCCTCTCCATCGAAAAGGCCCAGGCCGGTATCGTTCAGGATTACGAAACGGCGGCCATCCCAGGTCCGGATGAGCTAAAGAGGATGGCCGATGAGTCCATGCACAGCCTTGTCGTCGCTATCAACTCCCGGGACTTCACCGATTTCCACGAAAGCGTCTCCAAGCTTTGGCAGGCGGAGACTACGCCGGATGAGCTTCGCACGGCGTTCAGCACGTTTGTGGAGCAGAACGCGGATCTCACGGTGCTCGCTGCTCTCGAGCCGGTCTTCGTCGAGAGGCCGGACGCAGGTGCCGACGGCGTGCTGGGCCTGAAGGGTTACTATCCGTCGCAGCCTTCGGTCGCACATTTCGACATGCGGTTTATCTACGAGGACCGACAGTGGAAGCTGCCGGGAATGGGGCTGGAGCTCAAGTGAGGGCCGTGTTCAAGAGGTGGGGCCACAATATCCCGGGGGAGGGCTAATCATGCTGAGTGCAAAACGGTTGTTACCGATTCTCGCTTTCGCGGTCCTGCTGTCGCCGTCCGCGTCTGTGGATGCGGCGCAGATAAAGTCCGTCACGCTCTGCCGGAATGTAATTGAACCGGACCTGGTGCCCGTGGACATCACCGAGACTTTCACGTCCATAGCGCCGGAGCTCCACGCGATTGTAGTCCTGAAAGATGTGGGCGAGGGGACACGCGTAAACGGCGCCTGGGTCTCCGTCAACGCCATCTCAACGCCCGACTACACCATAGATGAGCTCGAGCTGGAGATGAAAGAGGGGGACGAGACGCTGCACTTCGCGATCTCAAAGCCCGACGCCGACAACATGCCCGATTACGAGAAGACCCAGGACCTCATGTTCGTCAAGATCGCGGGAGGATCCCGCGCGGCACCGGGGCCGGACGCTGCCGCGGATGCGCCTGGCGGGTCAGCGCCCGGAGCGCCCGCATCCCCGGGTGAAGGCGCTGGGGCTCCGCGGGCGCGGGACTCCGCGGTTGACAGAGGTACACCGGCCGGCGGCGGCACCGGCGGGGCATACCTGCACCCCGCCGGTTTCAAGTTCTCCTATCCGGAGGGATGGACCACAAAGATCCCTTGGTCAACGGCTTGGCTGTGGCCGTCACATACAGCTGGTGCGGGGCGGTATTGACTGAGGTTGAAAGGCCTACTCTTCGGATAGGCGGGTGTGGTTGGGTTGGCGGCGGGGTCCCGATTTGGAGTCCAAAAGAGTGGGCGGGCGCGGGAGGTGGAGGTGGTCCGGGTGAGGTTCACAAGCCGGGGGGGCGAGCTTGTGGTGGTTGGGGCTGTGCCGGGAGAAGACGGGGTGGCGTCCAAGGCTGGCATGGCCGCTGGCGTGCCCCGTCTGCCGGGATCAATAGCGCATGAGGGGGCTCCCTGATCGACCGTCGCACCCTGATCAACCGTCGCACCCTGCCCCGGCGGCGGCCTCGAATGCCGGCTCCGGGCGAAGGGGCTGCGATCCGGGCCTCCGTTCCACGTTTCAGCCTGGTTGACGACATTATCGCCGGCGTGGTAGAAAAACATGAGGCTTGTGCCTGTGACAGAGGAGATTTCCAGACCCTAAGACTGTTCGAAGAGCCGAAGGGCCCACGGTCTGACCAACAAGCGGGCTGTGTGGCTTGGGGCGAGGATTACAATGCCGAAAATCAAAGTCTTGTTGATCGAAGACAACCGCCTTCTGCGGGAGGGCATCGCCGCCATGCTCAACGGTCATGGCGATTTCAAAGTCGTCACGCGATCCGGAAACGGCGATCCGGTGCGTCAGTTGAAGGGCATGCCCTACCCCGATGTCATTCTTCTGGATCTTGGGCTCGAAAGAGAAAACAGCTTGACGCTTGTGACCGCGCTTGGGGAAGAATTCCCGGCGATAAAGGTCATCGCCATAGACATACTTCCCGAGCACACTGACATCGTCAAGTTCGTGAAAGCTGGGGGCTGCGGCTTTGTCCTTAAAGACGCCTGCTTAGCCGATTACATTAGAACCATCAAGGCCGTCGTAGGGGGAGCAAAGGTGCTTCCACCTATCATGACCAAATCACTCTTCACTCAGATTGTTGAATTCGCACTTGAAAGCGGCAAGGGCATACCAAACAACTCGATACGGTTGACCAATCGTGAACGACAGATTGTCGACCTTATTTCCGAAGGCCTTAGCAACAAAGAGATTGCCGAACGCCTCCACATCGCCACCTACACCGTGAAAAGCCACGTACACAATATCTTGGAAAAGCTGACCCTCAGTACCCGTTTGCAGATAGCGGCCTTCGCGCGCAGGGGCGAATCCGAGTGACCGAGTCCGGATACTCGGCCGCCGACGGGCAATTCGTCATCTAAGCTGTCCATAAGCTAGGGAGCGCGCGCTTCCACCACACTAGCCTTGATTGGTCATTCTTTGCCGAGTTCAATAGCGGGGGCCAGCAGGCATGGCGCGAGAGATCGCCTTTTCAGCACGCCAAATGTCCGCCCACGGAAAGTGAGATGACCTTTGGCCAACGGCCACTCGGCGAGGCCCGTGGTGGCGAGGATATTGCGCATCGCACCCCGCTGCTTTTTGACCAATCAAGGTGTGTGCTGGGCAAACTGAAGATGGCATACGGGTGAGAGTCCCGTCCGGCCAAAGTCGTAGCGGACAGGCCGGGACCGAGTGTTGCGGGCGTCGTGGTAACACGGGGTCTGAAGCGTACACAGGGGTCGTGTGGGGTGCGGGAGTGAGCCCCGAAATGGGTGAACTCGCGGAGGCCGAGTTGCTGCCTTGCAACGAAGGCCGCATGTGCGTCGTCGCTATGCGAGACGACGTCGCTCCGCCGGGGTCAAGGAACGCATCACGTACGAAAGGGCATCTTCGGGACCCAGGAGGCCCGGCCGGGTCCGTGGGGTTGATCGCCGACGGGGGCACGGAGCAAGGGAAGACCGTAGCTCCGCGCCGAGCTGAGGCCGGGAGTCGGACTGGTTTGTAGTACCGTTGAAGCCGCTGAACAAAGATCCTTGTGGTCTGCGGAGGCGGTGGAGGGAAGGGACCAGCCGGAGGGGATCCTATGAGTGGAGGTACCAAGGTCCGAGCGCAGAATCGGGGAGCCTTGTCGAGACAGCTCTCATGGGTGAACGAGGCAGCGAGACGTGACAAGCAGACACGGTTCACGTCATTGCTACACCACCTGGATGAGGCAGCGCTGGAGCGATCTTTTCATAGACTCAAGCGTGATGCCAGTGCGGGCGTGGACGGGGAGACGGTAGCGAGTTACGAGCATAACCTGCAGGATAGACTGCAAGATCTGGCCGAGCGCGTGCACACGGGGCGGTATCGGGCACAGCCCGTCCGCCGCGTGTACATCCCCAAGGCAGATGGCGGCCGGAGGCCGTTGGGCATTCCTGCACTCGAGGACAAGCTTGTTCAGGGAGCAGTCGCTGAGGTCCTGAGTAACGTGTACGAAGCCGACTTTCTCGGCTTTTCGTACGGTTTCAGGCCGGGCCGCAGTCCGCACCACGCGCTGGCGGCGCTCAACCAAGCGGTGATGACGCAGCGAGTGAATTGGGTGCTAGACGCCGATGTCCGCAGCTTTTTCGACTCGGTTGATCACGAGTGGTTGCAGCGGATGTTGGCACACCGGATAGCCGATCGGAGGGTGCTGCGTTTGATACGCAAGTGGCTCCGGGCCGGTGTCCTTGAAGAGAAGGGATATGGTCCGAGACCAGACAAGGGACCGCGCAAGGAACGGCGATTAGCCCGCTCTTGGCCAATGTGTTTCTGCACTATGTGCTGGATTTGTGGGTACATTGGTGGAGACGGCGGTACGCACGGGGACGAGTTGTCATCGTGCGGTACTGTGACGACTTCGTCATGGGTTTCCAGTACAAGGCGGACGCACAGAAGATGCTGGCCGCCCTCCGTGAGCGTCTGGCAAGATTTAGCCTGACGCTGCATGAGGGGAAAACACGGCTGATTGAATTTGGAAGGTTTCCTGCTCTCCGATTCGCTCAGCGGAAGGAGCGGCCCGAGACGTTTGCCTTTCTCGGTTTTACGCACTACTGCGGATGGACCCGAGGCGGGCGTTTTGTGCTTAAGCACAAAACTCAGAGCAAACGTCTGACGCGGAAACTGCGAGAGCTGCGCATCGAAGCACGTCGAAGGATGCATACTCCGGTTGCGATGCAACAGCAATGGCTCAGCCGGGTACTGCGCGGACACTATGCGTATTACGGGCTACCCTGTAATGAACGCTCGCTCAGTCGGTTCTACTGGCAGGTCCTCACGCTATGGTGTCGAAGCCTCCGGCGGCGAAGCCAACGGCGCTTGACGTGGGAGCGTTTCGTGGAACTCTTGCGGATGTTTCCCTTGCCTAACCCTAGGCTCAATCGTTCCTGGTGGGATCGTCTTGCTGAACTTGGGTATCCCTCCGGAGGAGCCCAGTGCGGGAAAGCCGCATGCTGGGATCTGTGAGGGTGAAGCCGAATGGCGGAACTACTCGACTAATAGTGTCGATCATCCTTACTTGGGACTGCTTTATTCTACACCAAGAGAGCTAGATCCTTTTTCATCACTTTGGGCGATTGTGGTCTGCTGGGTAGATCCGATAACCTGAATTAGGTCATATCGTGCCGGGGAGTTCAATAAATCATGAGGCGTGGTGGTCGCCTCGGGAGATTTGAATCCATAGAGAGAAGAAGCACACCATGACGCTCAGCAGCCATTACTATGTTCTTGCTTTAAGCGAACGCACAACCAGGCTTTACGAGGCGTTTCGGGAGACGCTCATTGATATTCAAAACACGGGGTTCCCTCTTGTGTCTTCTATTGGTATAGGTGGTCCGGCTGAGCCGGCCCTCACAGACATTCAATTGCGACAATTGTTCCTCAAGGTGGACCGGCACTTCGCTCACTATTACGAACAAGACCCGCTTAGATTGGTCGTGGTCGGCGATGAGAGAGACCAATCCATATTCGCATCTGTAACGGCGCACAAAAAGGTGATTATAGGCAGGGTTGATGGCGACTATGCTGCCACTTCTCTACACGATTTGGGCAAGATTGTATGGGCAATCGTTAAGGATGTCCTGGCCGGCGCAAGTAAAAAAGCAATGTACGAACTCGAAGCGGCAGTCAGCGCGCGGAGGATCGCTTCCGGCCTTGCCGCGGTAGGACAATTGGCGACGTCGGGGAGGGGGACCACTTTATTGGTGGAAGAGGATTATCATGTGAGGGGCAGCATTGACAAAACGGACGACTCGCTGACTATGTCAAGCGATGTGGACATAAGGGAAGTATTTGATGATGCGGTGGATGTCATTATCGAAGATGTGCTGGCAACGGGGGGACACGTGGTGTTTTTGAAGGGCGGTGCGTTAGTGAAACTCCAGAGAATCGCTCTAATCCTGCGTAACTGATTGCTTAATTGGAGCAAGGGTATCGATGCAATTACGAATGAGGATGTGGCATATTTCAAGATGTCTCGCAGGTAATTCCATGTTTCAAAATGATAGGAGTATCGGAGGTGTTGGTGGAGAAGGCTTTTGTATCCCGGAAAGGAGGCAGGCATGAAAAGGCTGTGTTGCTGGATGTTCTTGCTGGCTGTCCCGTTGGTTTTCACCTCGTGCAGCAGCAGCAAACCGTTGGGTGCTGACAAGAACCAGGTGATCGCCGAGCGGGATAAAGAGATTGCGGGCTTGCGCGCCGAGATTAAGGGGCTCAAGGCGGAGAAGGCGCGCGCAAGCGATGTGGACGCAGAGTTGAAAGCGGCCCTGGCCGACCTCGAAGCCGAGCGCATAATTCGGGTCGAGGGCAATAGGATCGTCATGGAGAACGCTGTCCTGTTCGCGTCGGGTAGCGAGACGATCACCCCCGCCGGAGCGACGGTGCTTGATAAGATATGGGACGTCCTGGGCCAGTACTCTGATCGCGACATCTTGATCGAGGGGCATACCGACAACGTCCCGATTTCACAGGAGTACGAGGGCCTGTACGCGTCGAACTGGGAGCTTTCCTCCGCCCGCTCACTTGCGGTCCTTTATTATCTGCACGAGAAGAAGGATGCGAAGCCCTCCCGGTTGGGGGCGGTGGGCTACGGTGAGTACCGGCCAATCGGCGACAACTCCACCGAGGAAGGCCGGAAGCGGAACCGTCGCGTTGTTATTGTGGTTGGCGCTAAGTCCTGAGTCGGCGCTGTGTCGGCATTGGCAGACGAGCTCCTGGGACATGCCTCAGGCGTCACGGATAGTCTGCGGGGCTGGAGAAAATGGCCAGAGAGGATCGATGGCCGCCAGATTCGAGCGCCCGCAGGTTCACGTATACGTGTACGAGGTTACGATTCCGTTCGCTAGCGACATGAAAGGAGCTTGTCACACCAATTGCCCTTTTGGGTGTGCAGGCAGAACGCGGGTTTGTGTGGTAACACACAGGCCGAACTTGTCTCTACATGGCACCGCCGGAATGGAGGAGGCAATTCTAAGAGGCTCCTCAGGCTGCATGAAACTGTGTGTTGACATCTCGGGGAGGCATTGCAGGAGATAAGATGATGAGCCGCAAAAAGGTTTTTGCCGCTGCAACGATTCTAGTATTACTTCTGGTCTCGCTCTCTTGCGCCATCAATCCCGTAAGCGGCAAGAGAGAATTCATGCTGGTTTCGGAACAGGACGAAATCGCCATGGGAAAACAGGCAGATCAGGAAATCAGCCAGACCTACGGCATCTATGAAGAAAGTCCGGCGTTGTCGAATTACGTCAACCAAATCGGTCAGAACATAGCCGGGGCTACGCAGCGGCCGGATATGGAATACCATTTTCAGGTGCTGGACTCACCGGTCGTGAACGCATTTGCCGGGCCTGGCGGATACGTTTACGTGACACGAGGCATTCTGGCCTACTTCACCGACGAGGCGGAAATGGCCGGGGTCATCGGACACGAACTCGGCCACGTGAATGCCAGGCACATAGCGCAACAGATGACCCAAATGCAGGTTACACAGCTCGGGCTCGGGGTCGGCATGATAGTTTCGGAAGATTTCAGAAAATACGCCGGTCTGGCCCAGTTGGGCGTAAGCATGATGTATCTCAAATTCAGCCGGGATGACGAGCGCCAGGCCGATGATCTCGGAGTCGAATACGTCAGCAAGTCGGGTTATGACGCTTATAGGATGGCTGCAATGTTTGGGACTTTGGAAAGACTCAATCCGGCCGGCAGCGGTAGCCTGCCTGCCTGGTTATCAACTCATCCCGATCCGGGGGACCGTGCTGCGGCGGTGAACAGCAAAACCGCTGAATGGCGCCAGAAACTCGGTCAAACTCAGTATGCGGTTAAGCGCGACGAGTATTTGAAAATGGTCAGCGGAATCATCTACGGCGAAGACCCTCGCCAGGGATACGTTGAAGGCAATGTATTTTACCATCCGACCATGAGATTCACCTTGCCGGTTCCAAGCGGTTGGCAGGTGAGCAACATGCCTTCGCAGATCCAGATGGTCTCGGAAAAGCAGGACGCCGTTATTCTGCTTATGTTGGATAATTCCGCTTCGGTCTCTCAGGCCGCAAGTCGATTCGTGAAAGACACCAATGCGACCGTGCAGTCGAGACAACAGTTGGTAGTCAACGGACTTCAGGCTGAAAAAGTCATTGCGCGGTTGATCTCCGGAGAGCAGACACATCAGACCATGTCCTACTTCATTTCCAAAGGAGGGACCATTTATGCCCTTCATGGACTGAGCGGACCTAACGAATATTCACAGTATTCCGCGACGTTTTCCAAGACATTCGGCGGGTTCAAGACCCTGACCGATCAGCCCAAAATCAACGTGAACCCGGAGAGGCTTGTTGTTAAAACCGTGACCACAGCCGGCAGTTTGAGAGCGATTTTGAAGCAATTCGGTACGCCGGACGGCGAACTCGGGAACCTGGCCGTCTTAAACGGAATGCAGCTTGAGGACGCTGTGAGCGCGGGGACTTTGATAAAGACACTGGTGAGATGACCGTGCTCAAGAACAACATGGAGAAGGTCTTAATGAGGGGTCAAAAGAGCCACAATCCTGGTGGCAACCGACGAGCCACGGGCCTAGAACTCGTCGGGCATGTAGAGAATCGGCGAGGTCCGGGCAGACGTAAGGAGGTCAAGATGAAGAAGTTCATCGCATTGGGTTTGGCAAGCGTGTTGGTGTTTGGGAGTCTTAGCTGCGGCTGGAGTCGAGCAGAGAAGGGAGCGGCCATAGGTGCCGGTTCGGGGGCCGTAGTCGGCGGTGTCATCGGGAAGAAGGCCGGCAACACTGCGGCCGGCGCGATCATAGGCGCCACTGTCGGGGGGGCGACTGGAGCGATCATCGGCGACTACATGGACAAGCAGGCAGCCGAGCTGCAAGAGAAGCTCGATAACGCGAGGATCGAGCGAATCGGGGAAGGCATCAAGGTCACCTTTGATTCAGGGATTCTGTTTGATTTTGACAAGTCCACTTTAAGGTCTGCAAGTCAGGTACAACTCAGGAATTTTGCCGAGGCTTTAAAGAAGTACGAGGACACGGAGATTTTCATCGCGGGGCATACCGATGCCACCGGCCCGGAGGATTACAACATGACGTTGTCGCGGCAGCGGGCGGAGTCGGTCGCGAACTACCTGGACGGCCTGGGAGTGAGCCGGACACGGTTTACGGTATCGGGATTAGGGGAGACCCAGCCCGTCGCGAACAACGACACCTCTGAAGGCCAGCAGCTCAATCGCAGGGTCGAAGTCGCCATATATGCAAATGCCAAGCTGAAGGAGGCGGCCAAGGAAGAAGCCCAAGGCTAGCCTGATCGGAATCAAGCCTCCTGACGCAAGGGAGGTGGGAAGAACCGGAGAGCACCGGGATAAGGGAAGAGTCGGGAAACACGATGATTGTGTCAGACCCGCACGGTTTTCAGGCAAGGCGGATCGCTGAGTCCGTCAGTTCACCAGGCGAGAAGGGTGAAGACCCTTAAAGGGCCATGGGGCGCTCGCCAGGTTTTAGCAAAAGAGGTCACTTAGCATGAAACGACTTCACGTCAGTATTGTCACCCTCGCTATGATCGCCGCGGTCGTCATCGCGGGGTGCAAAGAGAACAGCGAGAGCGACAAGGGACTTACCGCTCAGGCGCGACAAGAGCCGAAGCAGAGCTCTGAAACTATGGTCATCCCGGCAGGGACCAATGTCGTAGCAGCGCTCGATTCGCGGCTTACCACGGAGACGAACGTAACCGGCGAGCGGTTCGCCGCCACGACGACCGATCCCATCGTCGTCGACGGCAGGACCGTCGTTCCGGCCGGCGCACGAATCCATGGGGTGCTGCGTGACGTCCTGGCGTCGGGCCGGGTCAAGGGCCGCGCTCGGATGACGCTCGTTTACGAACAGATCGTCGACTCGGCAGGCAAGGCGCACACGATCTCCGCAGAGCCGCTCACACTGCAGGCGGCCTCCGAAACGAGCGCCGATGTTGAGAAGATCACGGCGGGGGGGATACTCGGCGGGATCATCGGCGGAATCGCCGGTCAGGGGAAGGGTGCGGCGATCGGGGCGGGCGCTGGAGCAGGCGCGGGTGTAGTCCTCGTGCTTGCGACAAAGGGTGACGAGATCGAGCTCGACCCAGGTCAGAAGCTGAGTGTCCACATGATGGCGCCAACCAGCATAGTTGTCGTCGCTCAGAAGTAACACTGAACCAGTCCCGGAACGGGACAAGGAGGTTTGTAAGATGCGAAACGTTCTCATCATTCCACTGTTGGCGCTTGCGCTTGGAGCGAGCAGCGCCTGGGCGACGGCTGATCCCGCTAACGACGTTGGATTTCGAGGGTGGGGGCCGCGCGTCGGGCTGACAGTCAATCCTGATCAGGTCCACTTCGGCGCACACCTTGATTTCGGCAATTTCGCTCGCCACGTGCGCTTTCAGCCGAACGTCGAGGTGGGTTTTGGCGACAACCTTACGCTAGTGTGCGCGAACCTGGAGGCGGCGTACAGGTTCCGTCAGAGTTGGGACGTGTGGTCGCCCTACCTTGGTGGCGGCCTCGGCGCGAACTTTGCGAGCTGGGATAACAATGGGCACGGCGACAACTCCAGCACGGACCTCGGCCTAAACGTGCTCGGCGGTATCGAAAAAGGACTTTCGAACGGCAACCGGTTTTTCATGGAAGTCAAGTTAGGTCTGGTCGACGAGTCGCCGGATGCCAAGGTGACGATCGGCTGGACGTTCTATCACTAGTCGTGGGTCGAAGAGGGGCGGCGTTAGGACGGCGCAGCCCCTTCTTGCATGCAACCACAGGAGGTGGCACATGCTGTGAATAATAGCGCTAATACTGGTAATCCTCTGGCTTCTTGGTTTCACGGCTTTTCATGTCGGAGGTCTTATCCACTTGTTGCTCGTGATCGCCGTGATCGTCGTGCTGATCCGAGTTATTCAGGGTCGGAGAGTTGTGTAAGCGGCGCTTCGGCTGGAAAGGACAAGTGAGATGAAGACCATCGGGCTCGTGCTCGTGATTATTGGGATCGTGGTCCTGGTCTATGGTGGAATCGGCTACAACCGTAACAGGACGATCTTCGAGGTGGGTGGCATGAAAGCGACGGCCACGGAACACAGGACCACTGCGGTCCCGGCCGTCGTCGGGGTTATCTCGCTGATCGGCGGCATCGCGCTTTTGGTGGTCGAGAAACGCCGGGCCTAACTGGGGTGACGCATGGCCGCGATGAACCCAGAATGGCCTGCGGCGGCGAGTCGATTCCAGGCTATCTCACGGTTCTTATCGACCAATTGAGGTCAACTGTGTTTCGATCGCGGGTGGCCCCAGCGATTCGCATTGTGCCACCGCGGTTGCCAGCGCAGCGAGATCGCATGGCCCTCGTCGGTCAGTCCGAAAGCAAGATCGAGGCGCAGTCCTCCCCGTTGCCCCGAAGGTCGCAGGCGCAACCCGATGCCGGCATCCGCGAAGCTCCCTGAGCCGGCGACCCGGGAGCGACTCCCCGTGATGCTCGCGGCATCAATAAATACCGCGACTCCCGCGATGTGCGCGAGACGGCCGATCCACTGTGTCAATTCCATACTGGCTACCGCGAGCTTCGCTTCGCGGCTGCTCTCTTGCACGATGTGGGGTGAAGGCGCGTCGTGTACCGTGTAGGTCTGGGTCTCGGCGGCCACCTCGAGGCGAATGTTGCCGTGCAGCCCCAGAAACTGCGGAGTCATGAGTGCAACCTCCGTCCGCGATCGACCCTCCCACCAGCGGCGAGAGATCGAGAGTCGTTTGCGCGATCTCGATGCGATGCCGATACGCGTCGCCGATCCAGAGGAAATCGTTGAGGCAATCCTCGAGGGGCTCACCCACGCGCACCAGCTCTTCGAGCACGGGACTGTGGAGGAGCGCAAGCGCGTGATCCGCGCCTTCGTCGAGCGCATTACGCTCGATGCAGTATCGCGGAGCGGGGAATTGCGGATAAACAGACAGGAGTTTCAGGGATAGCCCTCGTCGGGTCCCGCAAGTCATTGGTATTGCTGGGGCTAGCGGTCGAGGTGTTGTAAGACCCCAC
>CAZHEV010000017.1:0-50282 GCA_964531335.1 uncultured bacterium
TGGCCTTCTTGCGCGTGGCCTTCTTGCGCGTGGCCTTCTTGCGCGTGGCCTTCTTACGCGTGGCCTTCTTGCGCGTGGCCTTCTTGCGCGTGGCCTTCTTGCGCGTGCTCTTCTTCCTAGCCGGCATTCTTAGTCACCCCCTTTCCAACAGTCGATTAGTTCCTCTCCATCACTTCATTCACTATCTCGAGCATGGACCGTAAGTCGAACGGCTTCTTAACGTAACGGCTCACCTTGAGCCTCTTGGCCTCGGACCTGACCTCGGGGCTGTCATAGGCGGTCATGAGAATCACCTTGGCGCCGAGCTCGCGGTCTCTCATCTTCTTCAGAATATCCAACCCGCTCTTCTTGACGAGTTTGTTGTCCAGCAGAACCACATCGAAGTCTTTTCCGGAGAAAATCTGCTTCTCCGCCGTCTCCGCGGTGCTCGCGGTCGCGGTCTTGAAGCCCGCCTCTTTCAGAGCGGTCGATAGTGTCTTGGTGATTAGTTTCTCATCGTCGACTATGAGTATCATTCCTGGCACTCAACACCTCGCAGCGGGATAGACAACCCTTAACTTTACTTGCAAGGTATGTTCCAATGCGCGCAGTCATACTTGCATCGCCGGTGCAATGAGAAATCTCACACTCCTCTAACGCGCTTGCGTGCAGAGAATTAGAGATGTTTTCTTATGGCGGTGAAGTCGCAAGTAATCTCGGTTGTGATGTAGGATAGGCGTTCGCGCAGGTCTCCAATTGTCAAAAGAACTGATAGTAGTGCGGATGCTACGATCCAGCGCGTTGCGCGACTTAGGATTACAGGGGCGTCCAGAAATTGTACATGTAAGGATTTCTTACACTCTAATTCGAGTACATGGATTGTGGTCCGTCCTCCATGCGCTTGAGCTTTTCCAAAAGCCCTTGGCGGGACATTCCCAGAAGGCGCGCCGCTTGTGACTTGTTCCCGTCGGCCTTCTTGAGGACGTTCATTATGTGCTCGCGCTCCACCTCGGCAAGCGTTCTTATCGAGTCGTCATCTCGCGCCGCCGGTAAGTCGGTCCTTCTTGTCCTTTGCGCGGCCTGCAGCATCTGAGTCGGCAAGTGCTCCTTGAGCAACTCGTCGCCGTCCTCCAGAAGCACTATTCTCTCCACGATGTTCTTTATCTCTCTGACGTTTCCGGGCCATGCATATGAGAGCAGCAGCTTTTCGGCTTCGGGATGGATCTTCGTAAACCCCTTGCCGAACTTGGCGCTGTATATTCTCATGAAGTACCTGGCCAGCAAGAGGACGTCGCGCTCCCTGTCCCTCAGGGGAGGAAGCTCTATGCTCACGACCTTCAAGCGGTAGAAAAGGTCCTCGCGGAACCGGCCGGAGGAGACCGCCTCCTCGAGATTCCGGTTGGTGGCCGCGATCACGCGGACATCGACGGTTATGTCCTCCACTCCCCCGACCCTCTTGAAGGTCCTGTTCTCCAGGAACCTCAGCAGCTTGGCTTGGGGCCCCAACGGCATGTCAGCCACTTCGTCCAGAAACAGCGTTCCGGGCTCGGCCAGCTCCACCAAGCCCTGCTTGAGCTCCTTGGCGTCGGTGAAGGCCCCTTTGTCATGCCCGAAGAGCTCGTTTTCCAGGAGGCTCTCCTGAAATGATGAGCAGTTGACCTCCATGAACGGATAGCTGGATCTATCGCCCTTGTAGTGGATCGCCCTGGCAACAAGCTCTTTCCCGGTGCCGCTTCTCCCTTCTATGAGCACGTTCGAGGTATCGCTCCGGGCGACCTTGTCCACCAGGTCCCAGACCTTCTTCATCGCGGCGCATTCGCCCACAATCGTCTCCCCGGCGAACCTGTCCAGGTCGCGGCGACGGTACAGGCTGAGGTGCCTCTCCCTCGCGGCCTGCTGCGCCAGGCTGCGCACGGCCAGCAGTATCTCCTCCATCTCATAAGGCTTCTTGAGGAAGTCGGACGCCCCCAGTTTCATCGCCTCAACGGCCCGCTGCACCTCCGCATACGCCGTGATGACTATGGTCTGGATCGACTCATCGAAGTCGGCTATGCGCTGGAGCACGTCCAGCCCGGAGCCGTCCGGGAGCTTGAGATCCAGAATCACCACATGCGGCGTCGTCCTGCGGACGAGATCCATACCGGAGCGCGCGGAGTCAGCGGTATCAACCTTGTGGCCCTCCTCCGACAGCACGCGGTACAGTGACCTCCGGACCTGCGGCTCGTCGTCGATGACTACTATTCTTAGACTCATGTGCCTTCACCACTCTCCTCGATTGCCGGGACGCTTACGCGGAACGTGGCCCCGGCCCGCGGGTTGTTCTTGGCGGTTATCGTCCCACGGTGAGCCTTTACGATCTGCAACGATATGGGTAAGCCAAGGCCCGTCCCCTTGGGCCTGGTGGTGAAGAACGGTGTGAAGATCTTCTCCTTGTGCTCGGGGTCGATGCCGCTTCCCGAGTCGGTGAAGGAGATGTGCACCGTGGTCTTTCGCGACCTGGTCCTCCTGCTGGACGTCCTGACCCTCAGTCTGCCTCCTTCGGGCATGGCCTCCACCGCGTTCAGGAGAATGTTCAGAAAAACCTGATAGAGCAGGTCCGGGTCGAATGATATAGCGGGCAGGTCGGGGGCCGGCTTTTTCTCGGAGACTATGGAGGCCGACTCGAGCTGCAGGGAGACCGAGTCCAGCGCTTCGCACACCACCTTGTTCGCGTCAATGGCGGCGGGTTTTCCAATCGGCGGGCGAGCGAACAGAAGCAGGTCGGTTATGATCTGCTCGATTCGGTCCAATTCCCTTATGATGTCGTCTATGTCCTGACGGCGGGCATCTTCCTGGCTGAACTTGGATCCGATGAATTGGACCGTCGTCCTGATGCCGGTCAGCGGGTTCCTTATCTCATGGGCCACGCACGCCGAGAGCTCCCCCAGGGAAACCAGGCGGTCGGTCCTACGCGCGTCCTCGTCTATCTCGACCTCGGACGCGTCCTCGATAAGGACCAGGGTCCCGAGCCTGGCACCGGAGGACGACTTCAGAGGCACCGGCGTGGTCAGCAGCTCGAGCTCTTCGCCTCCGGCCTCGGCCTCGATCTCTCGGTTCGCGTCGGGGGCGCCCAGAGCGTCAATGGGATCCGTGCTTATCCAGCGATCGTCAGCGGTCTTTACTACCTCCCGGTAGTCCTTTCCGACCATCTTTCCCGCCGGCGTGTTCAGTATCTCCTCACAGCGGGCGTTGCAGTAAATCACCCGTCCGCCGTCATCGACCGCGAACACGCCAATAGGAAGGCTCCTGAGTATACCTTGCAGCACGCCCTGGGCCTCCGCCTCATCAAGCTTGGTCCGCACGCCTACTCTCGTTTCTTCGCTCCTTTCTTCGACGCCCGGCGGCCGGAGGACCGCGGTTTGTCCCCTCTTTCATCCTCCAGATGCGCCACGGACTCAAAGACACGTTCCACGTGAACCTCTTCCACCTTCGGGAAGACGCGCCTCAAGAGCAGAGGTGTAACCATTGTAGTGACGAGAACCATGACTATCATCATGGAAAAGACATCCCTCTCTATTATGCCATAACCAAGCCCGACGCTTGCAACTATTAGTCCGACCTCGCCCCTGGATATCATCCCCACGCCCACTCGAACCGATTGGATGTTGTTGAACCCGGCGGCTCGGGCGCCTACCGCGCAACCCAGGACCTTCGCGACAATCGCCACCAGTACTATCAACAAGGTAAGAAGCGCAGCTCCACCCAGCTCTCTCCCGTTGGCCCGGAGCCCGATGCTCACGAAGAAAACCGGGACGAACATCGAGTATGTTATCGGGTGAATGCCCTGGTCGATCTGTTCGCGGAACTTGGTCCTCGCGAACAGGACCCCCGCGATATAGGAGCCCGTTATCGCGGCCACCTGCCCCAGGTACTCCGCGGCCCAGGCGTACAGGAACGTAACCGCCAGAACGAAGGCCATAAGCGCTTGGCTGGCCGGGATCCTGACGACTTTGCTGGTGACTTTCTCCAGGTACCTCATTCCAAGCAGGATCGAGATCACGAAGAAACCGGCCATCGCCAGCACGCTCACCGCCACGTCCTTCGCCCCTCCGCCCCCGACAAGGCTGAAAGCAATCACCAAAGAGAGCACTATCACCCCCAGGACATCGTCTATGACGGCGGCGCCTATTATAGTGGCGCCCTCCTTGGACCTGAGGGCTTTCAGCTCCATGAGAGTCTGCGCCGAAATACTCACGCTGGTGGCCGTGAGGATCGTCCCCACGAAAACGCTCTCCTTCCAGCCGAAGCCGAAGAACCTGGAGACAGCTATGCCCCCCAACATGGGGAGGAGGACTCCACCCATGCCCGACATGAAGGCGACGAATCCCACCTTCCTGAGCCGCCCGATGTCGGTCTCCATGCCCGCCACGAACATCAACAGGATCACACCTATGTCGGCCAGGTCGATTATGACGCCCAGAAGGGACGGATGCTCGGCCCCCGACGCGCCGTGACCGGCGACGGATGAGAATATCGGCAGGCCCAGCAGGTCGAGCACGGTGGGGCCCAGTATAAGGCCGATGGCTATCTCCCCGAAGACTGCGGGCTGGCCGAGCTTGTTGCTCAAGGCGCCGGCAACCTTGGCGACGACTATTATCAAGAACAACAGCATCAAAAGCTGCAATGGATGGGTCACGTCCTCCTCCTATCACCTACCATCGCCTCACGACCTCGGCTCGACACCCGCCCTAACGTAGTCCGCCGCGATCGCAAGCCTGGCTGCTCCCGACCTCCTGGCTATGTCCATCACCTCCACGGTCTTTCCCAGGGAGAGGCGCCTGTCCCCCCTTACCACCACCAGCTTGTCGCTCGACTCCTCGAGCAACGACTCCAGCTCTCCCTGTATCTTGCTCCACTGGACCTTCTTCTCGTTCACGAAGACGTCTTCGTCCTCGGTCACGCTCAGCACTATGCGGGAGGCGTCCTGTCGCTGCGGAGAGGTGGCGGCGGGTAGATCTACCTTTATTCCCGTTTGGACAATGAAACTGGACGAGAGAAGAAAGAATATCAAGAGCAGAAACACGATATCCGTCATCGCGGCGGTTTCGAATTTCAGAAGGGAAGTCTGTCTGGTTCTAAGCTTCACCGCCCATACCTCCGTTCGTCAGTGTCTCGATAAGCTCCGAGGATCTCTCCTCCATCTCACGGACGATGAACTGTATTCTGCCCACGATGTAGTTGTGAGCGAAGAAGGCCACCAGCCCGACGGTGAGGCCGGCGGCCGTGGTCAACAGCGCCTGCCAGATTCCACCGGCGAGAACGCTCGCGTTGACGTTTCCCCCCAACTGCTCTATCTGCTGGAACGCCTTGATCATACCGACGACGGTGCCTAGAAAGCCAAGCAGGGGAGCCCCTCCCGCTATGGTGCCGAGGCTGCCCACGTGTTTCTCCAGAATGGAGATCTCCCTCTCCCCGGCCTCCTGAATCGCCATGCGTATGCGCTCCTCGCTCTGGCCTGCCCTTCCCAGTCCGGCCCTGAAGATGGCCGCCACCGGACCGGCGGCCTCATCGCATGCTCTCTTGGCTTCGTCCAGACGATTGAGGCTTAGAGATTTTTGGATCCTGAAGAGAAAAGCCCTGCTTGTGGTCTTGGCGATTCTCAGCCTGATCATCTTCTCGATGATAATGGCCACCGCCACGACGGAGCACGCGGCAATGGGAATCATCAGTACTCCGCCCCTGCCCAAAACTTCAAACATGATACATCCCCCAAACCCGGCGCTGAGCCCTCGATTGTCCGGCGACACGCGGACGCGCCACTTGATGCAGTTGCAACGCGCAACTTGTATAACTTGGCAATCTACACCGAGTGACGGGGAAGGTCAAGGGTAATGGGGGTACGATTGGGCGGGATGATCGCGGACTAGATGAAGAAGGGGTTGGTCGCCCTCTCCCTTCCCACCGTTGTGGAGGGTCCATGTCCGGGATACACTGTGGTGTTCTCGTCGAGAGTGAGGATCTTGCTTGTGATGCTCTCGATCAGGGTCTCGTACGATCCGCCCGGAAGGTCGAACCTGCCTACGGACCCGGCGAAGAGCGTATCCCCCACGAATATCTCGGCGTTTCCGAGAAAGCAAACGCCGCCCGGTGAATGGCCGGGGGTGTGCAGCACTTCGAGGGACTGCCGCCCGAACTCCACATGCTCCCCCTCCGTGAGATACGCGTCGGGAGCCGGAGGGGCTTCTATCTCCAGTCCGAAAAGGCGTCCTGCCTCCACGGCCTTTTCCAGCAGGGAGCCGTCCGCCTCGTGGATGGAAACCGGGATCGCCAGGGCATCGACCAGGCCCCTTAGTCCCCCCACGTGGTCGGCGTGACAATGCGTGAGCAGGATCCGCTGCGGTGACAGACCTTTTCTCTCGATGAAGTCGACGATCAGCGATGCTTCATCGCCCGGGTCGATCACCACGGCCGCGCCGGACTCTTCGCATGCCGCCACATAGCAATTAACCTGCAGGGGGCCGACGGGTATGCAGTCGACTGTCACTGCTTCTCACCGCCCTTCTTCCGGCCGCCGCCGGACTTGCGCTTGGATCTCCTCTTAGTTCCCGCGCCGCCGCTTCTCTCAGCCGCTCCCTCGGGCCCGCGGGTCTCGTCCCCCGTCCGCTCTGTGCCGGCGTCCATCTCGCCCTCCGGCCGGCCGCCTTGGCCGGACCCGAACCGCTCTTCACCGCGCGGGGCGCTCTTCGTCTCAGCCGGCTCTCCGGGCGCCTCGGCCGCGGCGCCCTCTTTAGCGGTCTCGGCCTCTCGCTTCTCCGCCTCTTGCTGTTCCTTGCGGACCTCGTCGAGGAAATTGAGTCTGAGGTTCGTAAGGACCTGCTGAAGCAGGGCGGCCTGATCTCCGTCCAGGTTGCCCTTGGTCTTCTCCTCCAGCATTCCCAGCATGTCGATGGCGACTCTGGCCCGCTCGATATTCCTTTCCGTCTTCTGTGAGACGGGATCGACCAGCTTTCCGAACCCCACCATAGCCATGGACTCAAAATCCCTGACCAGGGCGATGAAAAGCATGTCGTTCGCCGAGAATCCTCTTTCTTCTTCAGCCATCGTAACACCTCTTCGCCGTCAACGTCCGCGCCGGCCCGGCTGCCGGGCCGGCGCCACGATTCAGTCTACCACAACAATGGCACGGGGTTACTCGTCGACCACCTCGAAGTCGGCATCGACCGGTCCGTCGCCCTTGCCCTGCTTCTTCTCCTCCTCTTGCTTCTCCTGCCCGGCGCCCTCGGCCCCGCCACCGGCCGCGCCGGCGCCGGCGCCACCACCGGACGCGGCGGTGTACATCTTGCCCGCGGCCTCATGCCAGACCTGCGTAAGGGCCTCTGTCGAGGACTTTATCTCCTCGACATCGTCCTTGGACAGGGCTTCGCGAACCCTGGCCACGGCGGCCTCCACCTTGGCCTTCGATTCCGGGTCGATCTTGTCGCCATGCTCCTTGAGATTCTTCTCCGTCTCGTAAGCGATCTGGTCGGCCCTGTTTCTGGCGTCGATCCTCTCTCTGGCCTTCTTGTCCTCGCCGGCGTGAGCCTCGGCATCCTTCACCATCTTGTCGATCTCGTCTTCCGAGAGACCGCTGGAGGCCTGTATCTTGATGCTCTGCTCTTTCCCCGTGGCCTTGTCTCTGGCCGAGACATTGAGGATCCCGTTCGCGTCAATGTCGAAGGAGACCTCTATCTGGGGAACGCCCCTCGGCGCCGGCGGTATGCCGGTGAGCTGAAAGCGACCGATGGTCTTGTCCGCGGCCGCCATCTCCCTCTCGCCCTGGAGAACGTGGATGTCGACCGTCGTCTGACTGTCGGCGGCCGTCGAGAAAATCTCGCTCTTCTTCGTCGGAATGGTCGTATTTCGCTCTATCAGCTTTGTGAACACCCCGCCCAGGGTCTCTATGCCCAGAGACAGCGGCGTAACGTCCAGCAGCAGCACGTCCTTGACGTCACCGCTCAGCACGGCGCCCTGGATGGCCGCTCCAATCGCCACGACCTCGTCAGGATTGACCCCCTTGTGAGGCTCCTTGCCGAAGATGTTCCTGACAATCTCCTGAACCTTGGGAATCCTGGTCGATCCGCCCACGAGGATGACCTCGTCTATATCCTCCGCTTTCAGCTTGGCGTCGGACAGGGCCTGCTTACAGGGCTCGATGGTCCGCTGTAGCAGATCGTCCGCAAGCTGCTCGAATTTCGCCCTGGACAGCGTCACGTTCAGATGCTTCGGCCCCGTCTGGTCGGCCGTGATGAACGGCAGGTTGATCTCCGTCTGATTGGTGGAGGAAAGCTCGCACTTCGCCTTCTCCGCGGCCTCCTTCAGCCTCTGCAGGGCCATTGGATCGTTGCGCAGATCGATTCCCTGGTCCTTCTTGAACTCGTCCGCCAGCCAGTCCACGACCCGCTTGTCGATATCGTCGCCGCCGAGATGCGTATCGCCGTTGGTCGACTTCACCTCGAAGACGCCCTCGCCGAGCTCGAGGATGGATATGTCGAAGGTACCGCCGCCGAAATCGAAAACGGCGATCTTCTGGTCCTTCTTCTTGTCCAGGCCGTAGGCGAGCGACGCCGCCGTGGGCTCGTTGATTATCCGCTTGACGTCGAAGCCCGCGATGCGGCCCGCGTCCTTGGTAGCCTGCCGCTGACTGTCGTTGAAGTACGCCGGCACCGTGATGACGGCCTCGGTCACCTTCTGTCCGAGGTACTCCTCCGCCGTCTGCTTCATCTTCTGGAGCACGATCGCTGAGATCTCCGGAGGGCTGTACGCTTTGTCCTCGACCTTGACGACCGCCAGCCCGCCGCTTCCGCTCTCCACCTTGTAGGGGACCGTCTTGATCTCTTCCCCGACCTCGGAGAAACTGCGCCCCATGAACCTCTTTATAGAAGACACGGTGCGTTTGGAATTCGTCACGGCCTGCCTTTTCGCGGGCTGTCCGACAAGCCTCTCGCCCTTATCCGTGAAGGCGACAACGGACGGCGTGGTCCTTCCTCCTTCTGAGTTGGGAATCACCACCGGGTCACCGCCCTCGACGACCGCTACGCACGAGTTTGTCGTGCCCAGGTCAATTCCTATTACCTTTCTCATTTTCATCCCTCTTTTCTATAGATTGTTTGCGTGCTCAGGCCGAGCAGCTCCGAGGCCCGCGACGGCGAAGGCTCGGACCCTCGCCGCCGACCCGGATTCATTCGATCGGCCTCGCCCTCAATTCGGATAGAAGCCTGGTCGGGCATGCCCGACCAGGCTTCTATCCGTCTGACGGCAACCATTACCGCAGCTCAAGCCGAACACCCGGAGGCGGCGCTCCGGCCCCGTCCGGCCGAAGCGCCCACCCGCTGGTTTACGCCTCCACCTTGATCTCCTTGGGCTTTGCCTCCTTCGACTTCGGTAGTCTTATCTCGAGAACGCCGTCCTTGTACTTAGCCCTTATGTTCTCGGCTGCGACACCGGAAGGAAGCGTGAAGGTACGCTCGAACAAGCCGTAGCTTCTCTCAACCCTGTGGAAGTTCTCCTTTGCGTCCTCCCTGACGTTCTTCTTCTCTCCTCTGAGACTGAGAACGTTGTTGGAAACGGAGATCTTGATGTCGTCCCCCTTCATCCCCGGCACGTCGGCCGTGACCACGAAACCCTCGTCGGTCTCGGAGATGTCCACGGCAGGCATCCACTGCTCAGCCTGAGTGCCGCCCTCAGCAGGTCTCATCAGACCGCTGAAGAGCCTGTTCATCTCGTCCTGAACCGACATGATGTCGCGCCACGGACTCCATCTCACCAACGCCATTTCAATACACCTCCCTATATTTGAAGTAAACCCTGCCGGACCCCATTGTCCGGCCTGAATTGAATTCGACGAATTCTACTCGCAACCACTGTGCCAATTGCCCCACCAGCGAGGCTCGACGGCACGACGTCGCTATCTTTTATCTTATCAAGCACTTGGCTAAACAGGCGGGGCCCGCTGGCCGGTGGTGCAGCCGCGGCTGGCCGGCGATGTTTCATATTGAGACAGCGATGGCGTCCCACTCTGGACACATGTTTCAAAATAGAACGTGGCATGGGTCGGGGGCTCGGACACCCTAGCGCCATCTACGGGGCGGGAGTTGCTCTATGTACTAATGTTGTTCTGCTTGAGTTGATAGTGGGCGTCGGCCGCCGGTTGCTGTGCCGCCATCAGCGCCCCTTGCGGGTCGTATATGTTCACCTTCACGTTTCGCGCCGCGCCGAGAGGGTATCTCCAGTACGACCAGGGCAGGGAGATGAGCTCTCTAAGGGCCATCGCCCTGAAGTGTTCAGGCACATCTTCCAGGAAGTCCTGGCGCTCCAGATCCAACTCATCCAGCATGGGCTTGTACTTCTTGAACTTGTCCCGCTTGACTCGAACCCACGCCGCCCTGAGCAGCCTGGGGAGAGCTCCCTCGATCCTGCCGCTCTTCTTTCTCCTGGTAAGGAACACGCCTCTGATAAAAGGTGTGTGAAAGAGAAGATCCATATCCAGCTCCGTCACCCAGACTATCTCTTTCTCCCCGCCCTTTAGATACCCGTCCAGACGCTGGAGCTGCCGGGCCGCCTGCTTCTCGCTCGCCAACCTCGTGTAGTCGAACCACAGCTCCCGGTAGTGGATATCCGTCACCAGCCACTCCACCCTTCCGGCCGCCTCTCCCTCGTCCGCCCTGACCCAGACCTCGAGCCGCTCCCAGTCCTTCTCCCAGAACTTATTGATCTCGGCCGGAGCCAAGGTAAGAAAGCGCCATACCCAGTAGCGCTTTCCCTCGAGCCAGTAGGGGGCATGCCCGTCGTCGTAAGGATAAAGCGGGCTCGAAGGGTCGTTGACGTAAAGGAAGAGCGCGGGCGGCATGGGCCTTGGTATGAAGAAGATGTCCACCATGTAGAAGATCGCCGCCATGCACAGTGAAGCGATGACGAACATCAGGGGGTCGCCCGAAACCCGGCTGAGGTACATAAGCGCGAAGACGGGGAGAGGCGCCAGAATGGCCGTGGCCAGGTCCCTGAACAGCAGTATGAGCACGGCGAAGAGAACCGCATAGGACAGCGTGGAGAAAAGGTCTATGCCCGCCACCGGAATGGTGATCTCAGGCAGGAGGTATAGGGCCGCGGCGCTGGTTGTGAGGACCAGAATCGCGGCGATTATGATCTTGTATGTGGGATAGAAAAGGCTGGCGGCTACCGAGACCCGCTCCGGGTTCAGAACCTTTTCCTCGGCTCCGTTTTCCGAGGCGCGGACCCGCACCCACGTGTCGTCCTCCGGGTCGGCGTCTATGCGGAGCTTGTATCTCTCCAGCGTCGCGTCGACCTTGCTCATCACCTTCCCCCTGGACCGGGACCGCAGGAGAACGGCCAGGTCGATCACGACCTTGTAAGGTATCATCCCCGGGCCCAGTATGAAGGCCAGAAGGTAGTACTTGAACTGGGGAAGCTTGGCGCGCGGACGATCGAGACCCTTCTTGAACGCCTCGAGCGATACCAGCCCCCGGGTCAACAGGCGACGGCTGAGCACGTTCCTAAGCCCCAGAACGCTGGCCCAGTAGTCGCAGAACACAAAAGGTCCCGTGCCCAAGTAAGCCCTTATCATGCCTCTACTTCCTCTCGGTCGTTCCGCCGGCCGCCCTTGGGCGGCACGGCCCTGATAGTCCTTATGCCGAACTTGTGCACCCTCATGACCTCGAAGGTCGCGTCGTCCACGACCACCTTCTCGCCCACGCGGGGGATCCGTCCCAACCGCTTCAGTACCAACCCACCGATAGTATCATAGCGTTCCTTGGGAAGCTCAAGGCCAAGCTCATCGTTGACGTCATCCACGTCGGTCCTCGCGTCGATCACATAGGAGCCGTCCTTCATCGGTTCCATGCTGACGTGGGCGCTCTCGTGCTCGTCCGTGATCTCGCCCATTATTTCCTCGACTATGTCCTCAACCGTGACTATGCCTATGCAAGCGCCGAACTCGTTCACTATCACGGCCATCGAGGCCCGCTCCTTCTGGAGATCGAAGAGGAGCCTGTCGATGCGCTTGGTCTCCGGGACCACCGGCATCGGCCTTATGTAAGGGCGGATCGGAGCCGATGAGGGAAGATGGCGCTCGCTGAACAATATGTCGAAGACGTTCAGCATCCCTGTGATCTCGTCAACTCGATTTCTGTACACAGGATATCTTGTGTGTCCCTTGACCTTGAGCATGTCCCTCACCTGGCCCACCGTAGCGCTCTCCGGTACGCTGACCACATCGGGAGTCGGAATCATGACCTCCCTCGCTATGGTCGAGCCGAGCTCGATCACCCCTTCCAGCATCTCACGCTCCCGCGCCCGCAGGACGCCTTCGCGGCCGCTCTCAGCCAGGATAAGCCTTACGTCCTCCCTGGTCACCAGGTGTCTCTCCTTCTCCCTCTTCAGAACCACGAAGAGCAGGCCTGAGAAGAGCGAGGCGAGATAGGCCGGCGGTCTCATGGCAAGCGCGAAAGCTTGTAACGGCTTGGCCATCCGGAGCATGACGCTGTCCGCCTTGATCCTGAAGTAAGCCTTCGGAACCATCTCACCGAAGACCAGCAGTATCACCGTCATCACCACCGTAGCCACCACGGGGCCGGGCGAGCCGAGATGCTCCTTGGCCATTGCCGTGGCCACGGCGCTGCCGCCGACTATGGTCAGGTTGTTTCCGATGAGAACGGCCGCCAGAGCGCGCTCCTGCTTCCGCAGGAGCGCGCCGAGGGTAGCCGCACCGGGTCTGCCCTCCCTGACGCGGTCCCGCAGCCTTATCCTGTTCACGGAGACAAGCCCCGTCTCGGCCCCCGAGAAGAAGGCGGAGGCCAAGACAGCCGTCAGTATAAGAGCTATGCCGATCCAGTCCACCATCCTCAACTCGCCCGCCCGCGTCTCGACCGCGGGCCCGGTTCCAATTCAGGCCGGCGCGGTCTATCCGCGCTCATCCGCCTCCACCCTGAGGCGGCATTGCTTGCAGCGATGCCCGTCCGTTTCGAGCACGGACACCTTGACAGGCCCCGATCGCACCACATCCCCGGCCGCGGGCAGCCTGTCCAGGAGCTCGCAGACGAGCCCGTTCAGCGTCACGGACTCCTCGGCCTCCAGGCTCAGCCCGAGCTCTCTATTTATGTCTTCCAGGCTCATCAATCCGTCCACTATGTACTCGCCCTCGGCCACCTTCTTAAGAGGGCCCTCCTCGGACTCGTACTCGTCGTATATCTCCCCCACTATCTCTTCGACCAGATCTTCCAGAGTCACTATGCCCATCATCTCGCCGTACTCGTTCACGACGACGACCAGGGGGCAGCGCTGAGCCTGCATCTCGTGGAACGTTTCGTCGATCTTCTTGTTCTCGGGCACTATCAGGACCGGTCGCACGTCGCGCTCGCCGACGGGGCCTCGCGGGTCCTGAAGGAACTCCTTCACGCTGATAAAACCGATGGTGTTGTCTATCGATCCCGAGTACACGGGTACGCGGCTGTGCCTCGATTCCTTCACGATCTCGGCTATCTCCTCAGCCGTCGCGTTGCTGGAGACGGCCACCACGTCCACCCGGGGGGTCATGACGGCCTGGACCGGGGTGGCCGAGAAGCTGAAGATGTTCCGCGCCATCCTCGTCTCGAGCTCCGACATGACCTTCTCCCGCTCCAGTTGGTCGAACAGACTCTGGAGCTCGGCGCTCGTCAGAAGGCCGGGGGCCAGCGACGTGTTCTTGACGCCGAGGACTCTGAGAATGGAGCTCGACAGCCCTGCCGCCACCCTGGCCACGGGCTCCGCGGCGCTCAGGAACAGGTGCATCGGCCTGGCCACGGCGCGTGAAAAGCCCTCCGGATGGCTGACGGCGAGAGTCTTGGGCAGTATCTCTCCGAAAATCATTACCAGCGCCGTGTCTATGACCACCGCGAGCTCGAGCCCCCATGTGGCCGAGATACTCATGAGCACGGTCGTCGCCACGGTGGCGGTGGCGACGTTCACGAGAGTGTTGCCTATCAGGACGGAGGTCAGGAACCTGCGCGGCATACCCAGCACTTGCACTATCCTCTGGGCGCCGGGGTCTTTGGACTCCCTCATTCTGCCGAGGTGGATCCTGCTTAGCGAGAAGAACGCTGTCTCGGTTCCCGAGAAGAAGGCCGACAGGGCCAACAGGAATAGAAGGGCGAGGCTCAAAAGCAGCCAAGATCCGGACTCAGGCATCTTCGCCCGCCCTTTCAGGCTTGGAATACGTTTGATGTGAAAACGGCGTCATAAGCGATCTCTCTGGGGGTATGGTACACAAGCCTTTCCGCGGCGTCAAAAGGGAAGTGTCCGGTGGGCCGCTCGCCGGCCCGCGGGCGGGCGCCGGAATGCCCTATGCACGGCGGGCTGGGATCTGCTACAATTCTCTCCGGGCAAGGACGCCCTGCGCTCCCGCTTTTAGCGTCTTCATCAAACAACCGATCTTCAGAGGGGTAATTGGGACGATATGCTGAAAAGACTTAGAGAGAACATGAAGGTAATCCTGTGGGTCACCATTATAGCTTTCGTGGCCCTCATCTTCCTCGCGTGGGGGATGGACATCCAGTCCGGAGGCGGCCGTACGCCGGACACAATAGCCAAGGTGAACGGGCAGGTTGTGACGAACAGCGAGTTGGAGACCGCCATCCGCAACACCTTCGACACGTACCGGCAGCAGTTCGGCAGGCAGCCTTCCGACGCGGAGGCGGACGGGCTCAGGGACCAGGCCTGGGAAAGTCTGGTGCAGCGGATATTGATAGCGCAGGAGGCCCAGGAGCGCGGCTTGACGGCAACGGACGAAGAGGTGGTCTACTCCATCAGGATGGATCCACCCCAGTTCCTAAGGTCCATGGAGATGTTCCAGACGGATGGGTCGTTCGATCCCCGGAAGTTCAGGCAAGCACTGAGCGATCCCCTCATGGATTGGACCGCCCTGGAGTACTGGGTGCGTTCCACCCTTCCCGTTACAAAGTTGCAGGAGCTGGTGACCTTGGGCGCCAAGGTGACCGAGGGCGAGCTGAGAGAGACCTACGTGACGCTGAGGGAGATGCGCACAATCAGCTACATATTCGTCGATCCTCTAACCACGCCCTTCGACGAAAGTCAGATCACCGAGAGCCGGGTCAGGGAGTACTACTCCGAGAACAAGGACCTCTTCACCGTCCCGGAGCAGGCTAAGCTCGGATACCTGTTCCTCGAGGTAGCTCCGAGCGCCGCCGACTCCGCGGAGATGGTGGCAGATCTCGGGAAGATAGCGGAGCAGGCCAGGGGCGGCGAGGACTTCGCCGAGCTCGCGCAGATACACTCCGAGGACCCCACGGCCGAGCAAGGGGGCGATCCGGGCAACTACTTCAAGAAAGGGGACTTGAACAGCCGCATGGAGGAGGTCCTGTTCTCCCTCGAGGTCGGTGAGGTCAGCGATCCGTTCCTCGACCCGAGGGGATACCATATCGTCAAGCTCGAGGACAGGACGACCGTCGACGGCGAAGAGCAGGTCAGCTTCAGGAACATACTGCGTACAGTCTCCCCCAGTCAGACCACCATCAACCTGATCTGGGACAAGGTCCAGCGAATACAAACCTCCACCGCCTCAGGACTCTCGTTGGCGGAGGCCGCGCGGGCTGAAGGCATGGAGATGAAGGAAACGCCGTACTTCGGGAAAGAGGGTTTCGTGCCCGGTCTCGCCGGGCTGCCCGAGGCCAAGGAAATGGCTTTCAAGATGAAGCAAAACACCGTGAGAGGCCCCATTCGAACCTACATGGGGCACTATTTCCTCGAGCTTCTGGACCGAAAGGAGGAGCGCCTGAAGCCTTTCGACGAGGCGCGCGAAGAGTGCAGGAGACTTCTCCTGAACGAGATCCAAGCTGACCTGGCCTATGAGAAGGCGACCTCGCTGGCCGAGGTCGCGGTCTCGGCCACGCTCGAGGGGGCCGCCGAGGCTGAATCGCTCGAGGTCAAGACAGCCGGGCCCTTCAACAGGGTCGGTTATATCACGGGAATAGGGCGCGACCACGATCTCATAGGCGCCTGCTTCGCAGCCTCGACCGGACATCCGCCCCTCGCGGTCCAAGGAGAAAGGGGCAGCTATGTGGTCAGGGTGGACGAGGTCGAAGAACCTGATATGTCCGCCTACGAGAGCCAGAAGGAAGAGCTGAGGGACAGGCTGCTCCTCCAGAAGCAAGGCAAGCTCTACACGGCCTGGATATCCGCGCTCGAGGAGGGGGCGGATATCAAGGACTACAGGGAACGTTACTGAGAAGGGACGACTTCCGGGGCCCGGACCGGCCGGCCGGGCCTCGGTCAGTCCTTATCCGGGGGGAGCTTGGAGTCTGATTTGTCCGGGCTCTTCTCGTCCTCGTCTTCCTGACTGCCCTTCTTGAACTCCTTCATCCCCCTGCCAAGACCTCTGGCCAGCTCCGGGATCTTCCTGCCTCCGAAGATGACGATGAGTATGAGCAGTATTATAAGAAGCTCTTGCGCGCCTAGCAATGGACTCACCTCCTTCGATCCATCGATCCGCCGTCCGGCCGGTCGCGACCTGCGCCGCCTGCATCAACCGTCGCGCTCGGACCTGTAGTCCTTGCCGACGATCACGGTCGCGTCGTATTGCGAGCCGTCCATACGCTGGATCACGACGTTCTTCACGCCCAGCGCCCGGGCTATCTCCCGCGCGCGACCGCCTTCCCCGGCCCTGTCGATCACCATCGTCTCCGGAAAGTCGAACGTGTCCGCGTTGCCGACATCGACGACGTCGTAGCCTTCGAGCCTGAGCGCGTTAGCGACGTCGCGTCCCGCTCCTCTGACGCCGCACCCGTTCAGAACCTGAACGTGCACGTCTTTCAACACTATCGATTCTTCGGCTTCTTCTCCACGTCTGGCCGCAAGCGTCGAGAGCATGTAGATGACAACGATGCCGCCCAGTATCGTCAATCCCAGCCCACGCAGCGCTCCCAGCCAGGCGGAAGATTTTCTCTTAACCCTTCGCTTGCCTGATCGCCTCATGGAGCCTGTCATATGTGGTGCTTATTTCCTCGGGCAGGACCCTCGTCTCAGCCATCACGGGCATGAAGTTCGTATCCCCCGCCCACCTGGGCACAAGGTGCAGGTGCAGGTGATCCGGCACGCCGGCCCCCGCGCACTTTCCCAGGTTCATACCCAGATTGAACCCCTGGGGATTGTGCGTAGCCGCAAGCGCCCTTTCGCCGAGCGCCGCGAGCTTTATCAGCTCGGAGCCCTCTTCCGGGCTAAGATCGCTTAGAACCGAGATGTGCCTGCAGGGGGCAACCATGAGGTGGCCTGGATTGTATGGGTACAGATTGAGCATGACGAACGCCACCCGCCCCCTGTGCAAGACAAGATTCTCCCGGTCGGAATCAGCGGAGATCGCATCGCAGAAAATGCATCCCCCCGAGTCCTTCTTCAGGCTCTTAATATATTCCATTCTCCAACCTGTCCAAAGTCTTTCCACTGTGCACGCGGGGCGGTGGAATCGGCCGCTTCCCGCTCGAAACACCCCCTCTTCACGCATCGCCGCAAGGCCCTAACCTGGTGTCTCCCTCGCCCTGAGCTCCATCACCGACTCGATTTGCAGAAGCTCTTCCGGGTTGTTCGCGCCCAGGACCTCTCGCCAGTCCTCGGCCGCGTAGGCGCCCACCTTCAAGCCCGCTCCTCTAAGTATACCTATGACATCGGTAAGATAGTACTCCCCCTGAACGTTGTCCCGGCCGACGCTTCTCAAGGCCGCCTCGAGCGGTCCGAGCTGAAAACAGTACACGCTGGAGTTGATCTCATCGATCTTCCTCTGAGACTCGTCACAGTCCTTTTCCTCGACTATCTCCAGGAGCCCGCCGTTGTCCCCCCTTATGATCCGGCCGTAGCCGCTGGGGTCCGGCACCTTCGCCGTTAGCACGGTGGCCGCGCTGCCCTTGCTCCGGTGGCGGCTTATCATCCCCTTTATCGTCTCGGGCCTCACCAGGGGAGTATCGCCGCTCATGGTGAGGACCATCCCTACCCCGCTTCTCAGGCAAGGCAGGGCCTGCATCACGGCGTGACCCGTACCTAGCTGCTCCTCCTGGACGGCGAAAGTCACCGTGCGGCCCGCCAGGGCCTTCCGGACCCGGTCCCTCCCGTGCCCCACGACCACGACGACCTGCCTGACGCCGGCCGCCACGGAGGCATCAACCGCATAATCGACCAGAGGCCTGCCGGCGGCGGTCAGGAGGACCTTCGGGGCGGGGGCGGCCATCCTCTTGCCCAGGCCGGCAGCCATTATAATGCATGCGCTATCTCTCACTCAATCCGCCTCCGGCGTCTCCGGTCACCCGGCGGTCGCCGTCACGTTGTCTATGAGCCTTGTTCTGCCGAACCGCACGGCCCCGGCCAGGAGCACCCTGCCCCGCAGCTTGGAGGGCGTGTCCAGAGTGGAAGGGTCCACGACCTCGAGATACTCCACTTCCGCCTCCGGGCTCTCGCGCATGACGCCGAGCATCGCGTCTCTGACGCGCGCCGGCTCCCTCTCGCCCCCGCGCACCGTCTCGGCCCCCGCCCTCAGGGCCAGGTATAGCGAGGGCGCCTGCCTTCTTTGCTCGTCCGTCAAGTAGACGTTCCTGGAGCTCATCGCGAGACCGTCGGGCTCCCGTACGATGGGGCAGACCCTCACCGTCACGCCCATCTCCAGATCCTCTATCATCCTCTTGAGTATTATCGCCTGCTGGGCGTCCTTCCGGCCGAGATACAGCCTGTTCGGCCTCACTATGTTCAGCAACTTCGCCACGACCGTGCACACGCCCGCGAAATGCCCCGGTCTGGTCCCGCCGCAGAGCTTGCCCTCGAGGTCCTTGACCCTGACCGACGTGCGAAACCCCGGCGGGTAGAAGGCCGAGTGATCGGGGACGAACAATATGTCGCATCCCCTTTTCTCGGCCAGAGCCCTGTCCCTCTTGAGATCCCTGGGATAGCGGCCGAAGTCCTCCCCTCGACCGAATTGCAGCGGATTGACGAAGACGCTTACAATGACGAGGTCCGTCTCGGCCGCGGCCTTGTCTATCAGTCTCAGGTGTCCCTCGTGCATGTAGCCCATCGTGGGGACGAAACCGATTCGCGGGCCTCTCTTCCCGGCCTCTGAGGAGGCGCCCGCCATGGCGCGGATCGACCTTATCGTTCGCAAGTCGCGGCCCTCCGGCGCCGGCTAGCTGTACGACTCGTCGGCCGACGGAAACTCGCCGGCCCTGACGTCCTTCGCGAAACGCTCGAAGGCCTCCCGGACCTGTTCGCCAAGCGAAGCGTAGCGTCGCACGAACTTGGGCGATATCTCGTCGTTGAGCCCAAGCAGATCGTGACAGACGAGAACCTGGCCGTCGCACTCAGGCCCGGCTCCTATTCCTATGGTAGCCGCCCTCGAGGAGGATGTTATCTCCGCCGCGAGCGCCACGGGGATCCCTTCGAGAACCATCGAGAAGCAGCCGGCCTCGTCCAACGCCTTGGCGTCCTTACGCACCGCCTCGCCGCCTTCCTCACCCCTGCCCTGGACCCTGTATCCGCCGAACTTGAGTATCGACTGCGGCGTGAGTCCCACATGACCCATAACCGGAATGCCGGCGCGCAGCAGTGTCCGCACGGACTCTATTATCTGAAGCCCTCCCTCCAGCTTGACGGCGTCCGCCCCCGCCTCCTTCACGAAGCGCCCCGCGTTCCTCAGGGCCTCCTCGGGGCCGAGCTGGTAGGACATGAAGGGCATATCCGCCACGACCATCGCGCGCGGCCGGCAGCGCAGCACGGCCTTGGTGTGGTGGAGCATTTCCTCCATGGTGACAGGAAGGGTGTTCTCATAGCCGAGCATCACCATGCCCAGGCTGTCCCCGACGAGGATGACGTCCACGCCCGCCCGGTCGGCGAGCTTGGCGGTAAAGTAGTCATAGGCCGTGACCGTGACTATCTTTTCGCCCTTTTCCACCTTGCGCCGCACGGTCTCAACGGTGACTCTCTCTTGGGCCTTCACAAGATCACCCCTCCCCCTCACACTTATAGTAAAGAGTGCCCGCCTCGTGGCGTCTTGCCAGCTTCATGAGGGCGTCAAAAGCCCCGGTGTTTGCTTCGAAGTCGGTCTCGCCCACGTCCACGGCCAAGACGGGGGCGGCGGAATAATGAAAGAAGTAGTCATTGTAAGCCTCCGCGAGCGCCTTTACGTAATCCCTGTCCACGTCACTCTCGTAAGCGCGTCCTCTCGACCGTATGCGCTTCAACAAGACGTCCGCGTTCGCCACCAGGTAGATTACAAGATCCGGAAGCGGTATGTGGCCGCCGAGCGAGTGCGCCACCTTTATGTAGAGAGCCAGCTCTTTCTCGGTCAGGTTGACCGATGCGAATATTCTGTCTTTGTCGAACAGGTAATCGGAAACGGTGACCCTGCGGAACATGTCCTGCTGGGCGATCAGCTGCTGCTGCTGATGTCTTTGAATGAGAAAGGACAACTGGGTCTGGAACGCGAACCTCCTCCGGTCCCGGTAGAACTCGACGAGGAAGGGGTTCTCCTCGGCCTCCTCCAGGACCAGCCTCGCGCTCAGCCTCTCCGCCATCAACCGGGCCAGCGTCGTCTTGCCTACGCCCAGGACCCCTTCCACCGCGATGTAGACCTTTTTGTTCCCCATCCTATTGCCAGAAGCGGCCCTTCCGTCTCACCGATCCCTGCGGTTTGAGGCCCTTCAGAAGCTCGGTTATCGAAACGCCGAGAACCGGGTGAACGAAATCCGGCGCCAATTCGCTCATCGGGACCAGAACGAACGCCCTCTTATGTGCCTCCGGATGAGGAACCACCAATCCGGACTGGTCGATAACCGCTTGGCCGTAAAAGAGGAGATCGAGATCGATCGGCCTTGGTCCCCAGCGCCGGCGTCTTCTGCGCCCCAGCTTGCTCTCGATGAGCAACAGGTTCCAGAGCAGACGCTCGGGCTCCAGCTCGGTCATCACCAAAGCCGCCGCGTTCAGATAGTCCGGCTGCTCGAGGTCTCCGACCGGCTCCGTATCATAAAGGGACGATATCCTGGCGAGCTTGGTCTGAGGCAGGAGGTCCAGCCCTTCGGCGGCGGAGCGAATGAGATGCTCCCTTTCGCCGAGGTTGGATCCGAAGCCGATGAATGCCTTTGTCAAGTCTTGTTCCTCTCAGTTGAGCGCGGGCCACAGCTCGAGCTCGCGCATGCGATCCAACGCTTCTTTCAGATCTCCGTCCGGCACCGTGAGCGATATACGGAAGTATCCCTCGCCGGCCGCGCCGAACCCGGACCCCGGGGCGACCGAGATGCCGCCGCGTTGCAGGAGGACCTTGGCGAAGGCGAGGGAATCGACTCCGTCCGGGACCCTGCCCCATACATAGAGGGCGCCCCGCGGAGGAAACACCTTGCATCCCATATCCTTCAGGGCCGACACCACCAGGTCCTTCCGGGACGCGTAGACGGCCCGGTTCTCCAACTCCCTCTCTTCCTCCAACAGGTCCAACGCTCTCACCGCCGCGAGCTGAACGGCCTGGAATACCCCCGAGTCCATGTTCGACTTGACCGACTCCAGGCACCGGAGCATTTCCGCGTTCCCCACGGCCAAGGCCACCCTCCAGCCCGTCATGTTGAAGGTCTTGGAGAACGAGTGAAGCTCCACGGCGATATCTTTCGCTCCCTCCACCTGCAGAATGCTGGGAGAAGGACCGCCCTCGTATGTTATCTCAGAATAGGCCGCGTCGCTGCATATCAGGCACCCCTTCCGGCCGGCGGCTTCCACGACGCCCCTGTAATAATCCAGGTCCGCGACGGCCCCTGTCGGATTGTTGGGATAGTTCAGATAGCACAGCCGCGCCTCCCCGCATTCCTCCAGCCCGGACCCCACGTCCATCAGGAAACCGTCCGACATGGTCAGCTCGACGGGATGCACCATGGCGCCGGCCATCAGCGCCGCCGATCGGTACACCGGGTATGCGGGATCCGGAACCAGAACGGCATCCCCGGGGTCGCACACCGCCACGGGCAGGTGAGCGAGACCTTCCTTGGATCCCAGCAGACACAGCACCTCGCGGTCCGGATCCAGATCCACTCCGAACCTTCGCTTGAACCAACCGGCCGCGCGCTCTCTCAGCTCAGGCAGACCGCGGTTCGTAGGATACCGATGATTGGCCGGATCGCCGGCGGCGACTGCCAGAGCTTCAACGATGGGCTTCGGAGTGGGCAGGTCAGGATCCCCTATGCTCAGATCCAGTATCTCTCCTCTTTCCCGGCGTGTTCGGTCGCGTATCTGCTCCAGGCCCGCGAAGAGATATTCGGGTATGTCCCGCAACCTTTTCGAGGATATGCGCATCGGGCTACTTCTCTTCCTCTTCCTCTTCCTCGGAAGGCTCCTTCTTCTCCGCCACGGTGGCTTCGGTCGTAAGCAGCAACGATCCTATGCTCGCGGCGTTCTGCAAAGCCGTGCGCGTCACCTTCGTGGGATCGACGATCCCCGCCTTCAAAAGGTCCTCGAACACCATGGTCTCGGCGTTGAAGCCGAACCCGCCTTTTCCCGACGCGACCGTCTCGACGACCACGGGTCCCTCCTCGCCGGCGTTGTCGGCGATCGTCTTACAGGACTCCGCGAGAGCCCTCCGTACTATCTCCACGCCAGCGGCCTCATCGCCCTTCAGCTTCAGCCCGTCGAGAGCCGAAGAGGCCCTTATGAGCGCTACGCCGCCGCCCGGTATGACGCCCTCCTCCACTGCCGATTTCGTGGCCGACAGGGCGTCCTCGACCCGCGCCTTCCTCTCCTTCATCTCGCTCTCCGTAGCCGCCCCCACGCTTATCACGGCCACACCTCCGGCGAGCTTGGCCAGCCTCTCCTCGAGCTTCTCTCTATCGTAGTCCGAGGTGGCATCCTCTATCTGCTTCCTTATCTGCGCGATCCGGGACTTCACGGCCGACGTCTTTCCACCGCCCTTGACTATCACCGTGGTCTCCTTGTCCACGGTGATCCTCCCGGCGCGGCCGAACGACTTGGGATCGGCATCGGGCAGGCGCATACCCAGGTCCTCGGAGATCACGGTGCCGCCGGTCAGGACGGCGATATCCTCCAGCATCGCTTTCCGCCGTTCTCCGAAGCCCGGCGCCTTTACGGCGCAGGACACCAGTGTGCCCCGAAGCTTGTTCACCACCAGCGCGGCAAGGACCTCGCCCTCGATGTCCTCGGTGATTATCATAAGGGGCCTTCCGGTCTCGGCGCTTTTCTCCAAGACCGGGACCACGTCGTTGAGATTGCCGATCTTCGTTTCGCAGATCAAGACCAGCGGGTCCTCGAGAACAGCCTCCATGGTCTCGGCGTCGGTGACAAAATACGGCGAAAGGTACCCGCGATCGAACTGCATGCCGTCCACGTAGTCGAGGCGCGTATCGAACGTCCTCGCCTCGTCCACGGTAATCACCCCTTCCTTGCCCACCTTCTCCATGGCCTCGGCTATCAGGTCTCCGATCAACTTGTCGTTATTGGCGGCAACCGTGGCCACTTGGGATATCTCGTCCCTGCTCGAAACCGACTTGCTCTGCCGCCTCAGGTTCTTGACCACGGCGTCCACCGCTTTGTCGATGCCGCGCTTGACGGCCATGGGGTTGGCCCCCGAGGCGACGACCCTCATTCCGTGGTGGACTATGCTCTGCGCCAGTATCGCGGCCGTGGTGGTGCCGTCTCCCGCCTCATCCTGAGTCTTGCCGGCGACCTCCTTGATCAATTGAGCGCCGAGATTCTCGTGGGGGTCCTCGAGCTCGATCTCCTTGGCTATGGTCACACCGTCGTTGGTCACCGTGGGCGAGCCCAGCTTCCTGTCGAGCACGACGTTTCTTCCGCGAGGTCCGAGAGTCACCCTCACCGCATCGGCCAGCTTATCGACGCCCGCCCTGAGCAGATTGCGCGCGGACGCGTCAAACTCAAGTCCCTTGGGCATTTCTGGAATCCCTCCTCACACAGTGTATTGTCCCCGGATAGGTTCTTCCGGCTCGGGAACGTGATTTCAATGGAATAAACGGACTCGACTAATATACACCAGCAGGGGCTTCCGAACAAGCCCCGCCCACCCTCCCGCAGGGTGAAGCTCCCGGCTAGACTCTCTTCTCGGCTATCATGCGCAGGCCGCGGAGCGTGAGGCTGGTGTCAAGGGTCTTGATAGTCCGCGAAAGCGGCGCCAGGCAAGTTACCAGACCGCCGGTGCCGATGACCTCCGGCTCCTCTCCAAGCTCGGCCTTTATCCTCTCCACTATGGCGTCGACCTGGCCGGCGGCTCCATACATTATACCTGATAGCAGGCTCTCCTCGGTGCTTCTGCCTATGACCACGGACGGGGCCCTGAACTCAACCGGCGACAGCTTGGCGCCCTTGGCGAACAGGTACTCGGCCGAGGTGACCAGACCGGGCGCTATCACTCCGCCGAGATACTTTCGGTCCCTGGTGATCACGTCGAAAGTGGTCGCCGTGCCGAGATCCACGACGACGGCCGGAAGCGAGTAAAGCTCTGAGACAGCGACGGCGTTCGCGATCCGATCCGCCCCAACGGATGACGGGTCCCTGTAGCATATCTCGATTCCGGTCTCGATATCGCTGGTCACCAGCAGCGCCTCGCAACCGAACAGCCTTTTGGCCATTCCCATGAAGGCGTCGGTCAACGAGGGCACAACCGTGGCGAGGACGACGCCCGTCACGGGCTCCGCCGGGGGCTCCATCTGAGAGATCAACCCCCTGACCAGCAGCACGGCCTCATCCGCCGTCCGGGCCGCACCGGATGTAAGCGACCATTCGCTGATGAGATCGTCGCCCACAAACGCCCCGACCTTCGTTGTCGTGTTCCCTATGTCGATGACGAGAAGCACCTTCGCACCCCCCATTTCAGAGTCGAGAGTTACCGTCCTTATCCCCGCGCCTCGGCTTCAAACCCACCGCCGGCATGCCTCGGCCGGGGCTACTGGAATTCAACGTCCTCGCCTTCTTCCTCCCCCCTTCTCTTCTTGGCCCTGACCACCATGCCCGAGAGAAGAACACTGATGAAGTAAAGGAGGCAGATCGGTCCCGCGAGGATCAGCTGGGAAACGGCGTCCGCCGGCGTCGCTATGGCCGCCACGATGAAAATGCCCACCACGGCGTATCTCCATTTGTCCTTGAGCCACTTTGGAGAGACGACGCCGAAGTAGCTCATGATGGTCAGCGCCAGCGGCAGTTGAAAGACGAGACCGCACGCGATCGCCAGCCGGATGATGAGTCCCAGCAACGGCGATATGGTTATCTCCGGTCGTATTATGTCCGTACCGAAGTCCATCAGAACCTTGACCACGACCGGCGTCAGGGCGAAATACGAAAAGGCCGCGCCCAGATAGAACAGCACCGTGGAGAATACGACTATCGGGAGCAGAAACCGTCTCTCGTTCTCCAGGAGCCCCGGGACCACGAAGCCCCATATCCAGTAGGCGATCACAGGCAGCGACAGCAGCGCCCCGCACATGATTGTCACCTTGAGCCGGGCCGCGAAGGCCTCGGTGGGCCCGATGAACTTGGCCTCTCCCGCGGTGCTCAGCACGAGGGCGTCCAGTATGTATCCAGAGAAGAACCAGCAGACGACGGAGCCGGCGACGAGCGCGATCAGGCACCTTATCAGGACCGATCTCAGCTCCTCCAGGTGCGCGAGAAACGACATCTCCTTCGAATCCGCGGCGCGCGGCCCGCCCTGTTCCGGCCCGTCATTCATCGCTCTTCCCCGGACCCTTGCCGCCGGGTTCACCGGCCGACGACGACTTCTTGAGCAGCGTCTGAAGCTCCTCCAGGAACTCCGTTATGTCCTTGAAGCGACGGTATACCGAAGCGAACCGGACGTAGGCCACCTCGTCGAGCCTGGCCAGCTCCTCCATCACCTTCTCGCCGATCTTCCGGCTCGTGATCTCGTTCTGCGCGCTTCTCTGAAGGTCTGAGGTGACCGCATCCACCAGATTCTCGACGGCCTCGGCCGGTATGGGTCGCTTGCCGCAGGCCTTGGATACCCCAGACGACAACTTCTGCCGGCTGAAAGGCTCCCGCCTGCCGTCCCTCTTCACGACCAGAAGCGATTCCGCCTCCACGTACTCGTAAGTCGTGAAGCGGGAGCCGCAGCCCAGGCACTCGCGCCTGCGGCGTATCGCCCGCCCGTCTCTCGCGGACCTGCTGTCGATCACTTTGTCGTCCGAGTGGCCACACGACGGACATTTCACGGCTGGTCCTCCCGCGCATCAAGTATCGCCACTTCACCCGCCCGGAAGGCCTCCGGCGCGGCGGCGCCCTCCGGCAGCATGACCAGGGCGCCTTGATCGTCTATCTCGAGTGCGCGCCCCTCGATCTCCCTGCCCTCCAGTACCAACCTGATCCGCGCTCCGTCCAAGACGGAGGCCTCGCGGGCCCTGCGGGCGAGGGCTTTCGCGCCCTCGCTGTCGGTCATGAGGTCATAGGTCAGTTCCAGCTCGCGCATGAGCGCGGAGAAAACCGCCGCCCTGTCCGGCTCGCGGCCGGTCAGCATTCTCACTGACGCCGCCTTCGTGGCGAGCCCGCTCGGGAAGTCCCCGGGTAGATGCCCGGTGTTGAGGCCGACTCCCAGGACGGCGTAAACTATATCTTTACCCACGCTGTTCGCATCGAGCAGGATCCCCGCCAGCTTCCTCCCTCCCGCCACCAAGTCGTTCGGCCACTTCAGCCCGACCCCCTCGACGCGGCACAGGCAGCCGCTCAGGACCTCCAGGACCGCCAGGGCGGCCCACAGGGACATAACCCCCGCGGATGATGAAGGCATTCGGGGCCTCAGCACAACCGAGAACCAGAGCCCGAGTCCGGGCCCGGAGTGCCAGGTCCTGCCGCGCCTCCCCCTCCCGGACGTCTGCTCCTCCGCTATCACCGCTGCGCCTTCCCCGGCGCCCCGCGAGGCGAGGTCCAGGGCGATCTCCTGCGTGCTCGGCGCGGTGCCCAGGATGCGCAGGTCGCTTCCGAATCGCGAAGTATTCAGAGTCGAAGACACCCTTTCTGCTGACAGATCGGGGGCTCTCATCGGCGCTCTATCAGTCCTCCAGCTCCAGGCTCATGTCCACGGCGGGGGCCGAATGCGTAATGGCGCCGACGGAGATATAGTCGACGCCGCACAAGGCGATCTCGCGGACGTTGGCCAGCGTAATCCCCCCCGAGACCTCCACCTTGGGCCTTTCAGGAGGCAGGCCTTTCACTATGTCGCAGGCCTCTTTCACTCTATCCGGCGGCATATTGTCGAGCATCACTCTGTCAACGCCGGCTGAGCAGGCCTCTTTGAGCTCTTCGATCGTCGTGACCTCCACCTCAACGGCCAGTTCATCGTCGCGCCCACGAGCGCGTCCGACGGCCTCCCCGATGCCGGCGGAGAGTTTGAGATGGTTGTCCTTGATAAGATACATGTCGAAGAGACCGAACCTGTGGTTTCCTCCCCCGCCGACGCTCACCGCGTACTTCTCGAGAATACGCAGACCGGGCGTCGTCTTGCGGGTGTCGAGAATGACGGCGCCGGTGCCCGCCACCGCCTCGACGAATCGCCTGGTCGCCGTCGCGACCCCGGAGAGTCGCTGTAGAAAATTCAGCGCCGTTCTCTCCGCCGTCAGAATGCCCCGGGCCGGTCCCTTTATCCTGCATACCTCGGCGCCCGCCGTGAAAGACGCGCCGTCCCCCAGAGCGGCCCGGACGTCCAGCGCCGGCTCCGCCGTGATAAATGCCAGCCTTGCGACGTCCACCCCGGCCAGTACGCCGTCCTCCTTCGCGATCACCACGGCCTCGGCCGCCGCGCCCTCGGGCACAAGGGCCTCCGTCGTCACGTCACCGGAGCCCAGGTCCTCGGTCAGCGCGATGCTGACTATGGGCTGGGCGATAGTCTCCAGTTTCATCACAGCGCCCCTTTCAGTTCCTCCAGACGGTCCCTCAAGCTCGCCGCCCTCTCGAACTCGAGCTTCCGAGCCGCCTCCAGCATCTCGCTCTCCATCCTGTCTATGAGCTCCTCCCGGGTCAGATTCTCGAAGTCCGGCGCCGCCCTCGGCGGGCGCAACGGTCCCGCGTCGGCCACGGAGGTGGCTCTAAGTACCTCGTCCGGCGATTTCACTATGGATCTGGGCTGGATGCCGTGCCTCCTGTTATAGCTTGTCTGTTTCTTCCTTCTTCGGGCGGTCTCGTCTATGGCGCGCCTCATGGAGCCGGTGACCTTGTCCGCGTAGAGTATGACCTCCCCCGAGACATTTCTCGCGGACCTCCCGGCGGTCTGGATGAGCGATCGCTCGGACCTGAGGAACCCCTCCTTGTCAGCGTCGAGAATCGCGACCAAGGACACCTCGGGCAGATCCAGTCCCTCCCTCAACAGGTTGATCCCCACCAGCACGTCGAACTCCGCCAGGCGCAGGCCCCGCAGTATCTCTATCCTCTCGATCGCGTCCAGGTCGGAGTGTATGTACCTTACCTTGACTCCCATCTCCGTAAGAAACTCCGCAAGTTCTTCAGCCATCCTCTTTGTCAGGGTGGTGACGAGGACGCGCTCGTTCTTCGCGACCCTGGCCCTTATCTCCCCCAGCAAGTCGTCTATCTGTCCCTCAGCCGGGCGCACGACCACGGCCGGGTCCACCAGGCCCGTCGGCCTGATCACCTGCTCGACCACGACCCCGTCGCTTTTCCGCAACTCGTACTCGGCCGGTGTCGCCGACACATGGATCACGGGCCCCACGCGCTTCTCGAACTCCTCGAATCTCAGAGGCCTGTTGTCCAGAGCGGAGGGCAGGCGGAAACCGTACTCGACCAGGGTGCGCTTCCTGGTATGGTCGCCCTCGTACATCCCTCCCAGCTGCGGGATGGTAACGTGGGACTCGTCTATCACCACGAGGAAGTCGTCCGGAAAGTAGTCCAGCAGCGTGTGCGGTGGCTCCCCCTCGCGGCGCCCGGAGAGGTGTCGCGAGTAGTTCTCCACGCCCGCGCAGTACCCCAGCAGGCTCAACATCTCGAGATCGTACTCCGTTCGTCCCTTGAGCCTCTGGACTTCGAGGAACTTACCCTGCCCCTCGAAGTACTTCAGCCTCTCCTTGAGCTCGCGCCTTATCTCGCGCAGGGCCTCCTCGAGGCGTCCCGGCGGAGTGACGAAGTGCTTGGCCGGATAGACGGCTATTCTCTCACGGCGGGCCAAGGTCCTTCCCGTCACGCTGTCTATCTCGGAGAGTTTCTCGATCTCGTCGCCGAAGAGCTCGATCCTGACCGCCTTCTCCTCGTAAGAGGGCCGGAGCTCGATGACGTCGCCCCTGACCCTGAAAGCGCCCCGCTTGAGGTCCGTGTCGTTCCTCTCGTACTGGATCTCTATCAGCCTGGAGAGGATCTCATCCCTGTCCACGGTCCGCCCTTCCTCCAGGGAGAACATGAGACGCCTGTAGTCTTCAGGGGATCCCAGGTTGTAGATGCACGAGACGCTCGCCACTATGACCACGTCCTCTCGCTCGAACAGCGAGCTCGTGGCTTGAAGCCTGAGGCGGTCGATGTCCTCGTTTATCGAGGCGTCCTTCTCTATGTAAGTGTCGGTGGAAGGTATGTAGGCTTCCGGCTGGTAGTAATCGTAGTAGGATACGAAATATCCCACGGCGTTCTCGGGGAAGAACTGCTTGAACTCACTGTAGAGCTGCGCCGCCAGTGTCTTGTTGTGGGATATTACGAGCGTGGGCCTCCCGAAACGGGCGATCACGTTGGCTATGGTGAAGGTCTTGCCGGAACCGGTTACGCCCAGGAGGGTCTGGTGCCCCCGGCCTCCCATGAGGCCGCGGGTCAGCTCATCTATGGCCTCCGGCTGATCGCCGCGAGGCTCGTAGGGCGAGGCCAGGCGGAAAGGCGTGGCCTTCATAACTCCTCAACTCCTGAATTGCACGGTGTAGGAAACGGTGGCCTCGCCGGAAGCCGGAACGGTCACCGTCCACCGGACTGTATCGGAGTCCTTCTCCTCGTACGCGTGGCTGGTCTCCGTTATGGTCCAATCCCCGCGGGGATGCTCGACGACCCGCACATCCACCGGATGCGATTTGCTGTTCCTGAGCTTTATCTCATACGATTCCTCGTAGTCGTTTCTGCCGTGTCTCACGTAAGAGGTACGCTTCCTCTCCCCTTCCACGTCAAACGCCACCCCGAGGGACAGCTCGATCTCGGCGCCGACCGGGGTGTTGTCCAGCATCTCTTCACCGACCAGGCGCGGGCCCGAGCCGAGCCCGGCCGCGTAGACCCTCACCCGTCCGCCGGGCAGCGGCTTGCCCAGCCCCATCTCGTCCGTGTTCTCGGTCTCGGCGCTGACCTTCACTCCAGCCGAAAAACGGGTGGCGTCGTAAGTATAGGTCCTCTCCACCTCGACGTCGGAGGAGGGGAACAGCGGCACCTGCATATCCTCGTTGTCCCGGAGCGTCACCGCCCTGTCCAGCGAGTAGGCGTGGTACTCGAAGAAGTCCCGCTCTTCGAAGCCCGTCTGCGACGGCGCTCCGGCTGCCATCATCTCCATCCGCCTTACCGGCTCCCGAGAGGCGGTCAAAACCCGCCCCGCGATCAAAGTGAGCGAAGCGTCCTCGAAGTCGCCGCCCGAGGTATTGCTCAAAGACGCCCATGCCGATATCTCCATGGGACCGCCCTCGCGTTCGACGACGGCCACGTACTCCGCGCTCCAGGTCATACCTTTGGTGAGGTAGCTGACCTCGGCTTCCACCTCCGCCCTCTCGCCGGCTTCGATCCGCCAGGCCAGGCTCGGCTTCAAAACCAGATCCGCGCCGAGATCCGGAAAGCTAACGTCGGTCACGTGCTCCCGTCTCAGGGCCGCTATCATCTCGTCCTTGTCCCGGATCACCGCGGTCTCCTCGCGCACGATCAGCGCCTGGTTGTCATAACCGCTCAGAACTCCCCGGAACAGCTCGCCGCCCCTTATCCTGACCGTCACCTCCCTGCCCACCGCGAGGGCCAACAGCCGCTCGAAGTCCGCCGTGTCGTAGTCGAACCTCTGCGAGAGCACTCGAGCGGGCGTCCCCTCGCCGACGAATGCCATGCGAACCGAAGTCGGGTCCAGCTTCGCCGGGACGTCACCGAACAAAACGTCGTTGACGCCTTTCTCGAGCGAGATCTCGCGCACGTCTCTCACCAAGGCCAGGTCCTGATTGTAGACGGTGAGCGTCACCTGCCTGTCGCCGGAGCACTCCGACGGGGCGAGGCAGAGCAGGGACGCCGCTATTAGGACGGGGCAGTAAACGAAAAACCTGATATGCACAGGACGACACCTCCCATGATCGCGCCATGGCCGCCGTGGCGCCCCGGCGGCCGCGCGGGCGAACGGTCTAGCTCTCGACAGCCTGCAGGCCTTTCTCGAGCTTGGCCTTCTTCTCGTCCAAGATGGCCACTCTATCGCGAACCCTGGTCACGGCGTCCGGATGCGCCTTCTCGAGAAAGTTCTTGCTTGCGAGCTTCGCGCCGGCTTTCTCCAACTCGGCGGTTATCTTCTCCAGCTCCTTGGTCAGCCTGCGCCGCTCCACGTCCAGGTCGATCAGCCCCGCCAGCGGCACGAAGATCTCCGCGCCCTCCACGACGGCGTAGGCCGATGGATGCGGCCTTGCCATCTCTCCGGAGACAACCAGCTCCCCGGCCCGTGTAAGGGCGACCACATATTCCGCGCCGCGCTCGATCACCTCGGACGCGTCCCCCGCGGCCCTGACCACGACCTTGACTCGGGCCGAGGGCGGCACATGCATTTCAGATCTTATATTCCTCACTGCGCCCACCACGTCCACCAGCAGCCCCATCTCGCGCTCCGCCTCCGCGTCCAGCTCGGATTCGCCGGCTTCGGGCCAGGCGGCACGGGCTATGCTGCCTTCCCCAGAGGGAAGATGGTGCCAGATCTCCTCGGTGATGAAAGGCATGAAGGGATGGAGCAATCGGAGGCTTCCTCCCAGAATCTCGAGGGCCGTCCACTGCGCCTGCCTCCTCGCGGACTCGTCTTCTCCGTAGAAGCGGATCTTGGCAATCTCGACGTACCAGTCGCAGTACTCGTGCCACAGAAAATCGTAGATCCTCTGCCCGGCGTCGCTGAACCTGAACTGCGACAGCGAAGCGGTCACGTCCTCGATCGCGCGGTTGTACCTTGACCGAATCCATCTCTCCGCGAGTGGGCGATCCCCCGCCCGTCCCGCCCCTCCGGGCGCTTGGACATCGATGTCTTCGACGTTGGCCAGCACGAAGCGGGCCGCGTTCCAGATCTTGTTGGCGAAGTTCCTTCCCATCTCCACCTTGCGGTCCGAGTACAGCAGGTCGTTCCCGTGCGGGGTCAGCGCCATGACGGAGAACCTGAGAGCGTCGGCGCCGTACCGGTCCATCACCTTTATCGGGTCCGGCGAGTTGCCGAGCGACTTGCTCATCTTCCGCCCGTTCTCGTCCCTTATCATGCCGGTGAGATGGACGTCTTCGAAAGGCACGCGGCCGTCGAACTCGAGCCCCGCCATTACCATCCTGGCAACCCAGAAGAAGATGATGTCCGGCCCGGTGACCAGCACCGACGTGGGATAGAAGAACTCGAGGTCTCGTGTGCTTTCAGGCCAGCCCAGAATGGAAAGAGGCCACAGCCACGAAGAGAACCAAGTGTCGAGGACGTCCTCGTCCTGCTCGAGCTCGGTGGAGCCGCACTCCCCGCAACGCTCCGGGTCCTCCGTGGAGACTATCGTGTGACCCGAGGCGCAATACCAGACGGGAATCCTGTGCCCCCACCATAGCTGGCGGGAGATGCACCAGTCCCGTATGTTCCCGAGCCAGTGAAGGTATACCTTCTCCCACCTGCGCGGATGAAAGCGCGGAAGGCCGGCCTCCGCCGCCTGGAGGGCCTTCTCAGCCAGCGGCTTCATTCTCACGAACCACTGGTCCGAGAGGTATGGCTCGATGTCCGTGGAGCAGCGATAGCACGTTCCCACGGCGTGAGCGTAAGGCTCCGTTTTCAGGAGGTGCCCTTCCCGCTCCAGGTCATCGATCAGCCTCTTGCGGCATTCTTCGCGGCTCAGTCCGGCGTACCGTCCCGCCTCGGCCGTCATTCGGCCGTCCGGCCCTATCGCCATCACCGTTGGTAGAGAATGTCTTTGACCCAGTTGAAAGTCATTGGGGTCGTGCGCCGGCGTCACCTTGAGAACCCCGGTCCCGAACTCCGGATCGACGTAGGGGTCCGCTATGACGGGAAGCTCCCTGCCGACTATCGGCAGCAAGGCGGTCTTGCCGTGAAAGCGAGAGTATCTCTCGTCCGCCGGGGACACGGCCACCGCGGTGTCGCCCAGCATGGTTTCCGGCCTGGTGGTCGCAACGACCAGGGCGCCGTCTTCGTCCTTCAGGGGATAAGCTACGTGGTAGAGCTTCCCTTCCCTGTCCTTGTGCTCCACCTCGTCGTCGGAAAGAGCAGTCCGGCACCGCGGGCACCAGTTCACCAGGTACTTTCCCCGATATATCAGGTCCTTCTCGTACAGCCTGGTGAATGCCTCTCTGACGGCGCGCGATAGCCCCTCGTCCAGGGTGAACCTCTTCCTGTTCCAATCGCTTGAGCATCCGAGCTTTTGAAGCTGCTCTATTATTATCCCCTCGTGCTTCTCCTTCCACTTCCAGACCTCGTCGAGGAAGGCCTCCCGCCCCATGTCCTCCTTGCGAATCCCGCGAGCCGCGAGCGCCTTCTCGACCACGTTCTGGGTCGCGATTCCCGCATGATCGCATCCCGGCACCCACAAGGAGGCATATCCGGCCATTCTCTTCCATCTGATGAGCACGTCCTGGATCGTGTTGTTGAGAACGTGCCCGATGGTGAGCATGCCGGTCACGTTGGGCGGGGGCATGGCTATGCAGTATGGCCGGACGCCGGGGTCGGCCTCCGCCCCGAAAACCCCCTCGTCCATCCAATATGCGTATCGGGCCCCCTCGACTGGCCCGGGATCATATACCTTGCCTAGGGTCGGCTCACCCATGATCCACCCCTGCGCGTGAACTCCACACTCCAAAGTGACTTAAACATTTACGTTATCACAGCGTTCGCGGGAGGGTCAACTCGGATTTTGTCGCGGCGCACCCGCGCAGGTCCCGGCTTTGACGCGCTCAAGCCCCCCGCCCGGTCGCGGAGCTAGTCGGCTTCGCCGCCGGATCTCCGCTCCCTCCTGCGGAAGGGGCTTTCTGCGCATCAACGCCTCACCGTGTGCAGGTGGCACCGGCTCCTGCAGGACGGGGCGCGACGGGATGTCCACCACGCCCCGCCGGCTCCCTTAGCCTCTCCCAGACGGCGGGGCTGAAGCACAACAGCTTCTTCAGCCTCAGCCTCCTGGGGGGGTCATGATGTCCCTTCCCATTCCCACCCGCCGGCGACCAGCGCCTTTCACTTTGGGGGATGGGATGTTATAATTAGCTGATAGGAAAGGAGATTTGCATGAAAGCCACCCTGTCCCTTCTTGCTTCCTCAGTGCTCCTCCTCTGTCTTTCCACCGCCTCTGACGACGCCCTAGGCGCGCGTCGGAGCTTCGCGGCTTCAGATATGCCATACGCAGCCACGACCGGCGCGTCCCTGATCGATACCCCCGGAGCCCGGTCGAATCCCTTGGCCCGCATGCTGAGGCTCGGAGACGAGCTGCCGGCCCGTGCCGAGTCCACCCCGGACGGCCACGGTGGCCGCTGGTGGGTCTTCTTCGCGGACAAGGGCAGTGCCGGTCCGTCATGGGGCCCCGGGGCGATCCAGGGCGCCGAGACGCCTATTTCGGCGAGGTCGAAACAGAGGAGGCTTCTCACCACCGGCTCGCTCGCCCTGGACGAGAGGGACGTTCCCGTCAACAGCGAATACCTGCGAGCTGTCGCCGCGACGGGCGCCCGGATCAAGGGTCGAAGCAGGTGGCTCAATGCCGCCAGCGTGTACGCCACCCGCGAGCAACTCGCCCGTATCGCCGGTCTGCCCTTTGTCGAGCGGATAAGGCCGGTCTTCACTTTTACCCGACAGAGGCCGGAGCCGGTCTCCATGTCGCCCGACCAGGCGCGCGGGCACGACGTCACGGCCGACCCCGGCTACTACAACAGGACCTACGACCAACTCCAGCAGATCAACGTCCCCGCGGTGCACGATCTGGGCTACACCGGAGAGGGCGTGATCATATGCATGCTGGATACCGGATACAATCTCGCGCATGAGGCGTTCCTCGAGCTGGACGTTATAGCGGAGCGCGATTTCGTCCAGGGCGACAGCGTCACCTCCAATCAGCCGGGCGATGACCCGAGCCAGCACAACCACGGCACGCTGACCATGTCCACAATCGGAGGGTACAGGCCCGGCGAGTTCGTGGGAGGCGCTCCGGACGCGCAGTTCGCGCTCGCAAAGACGGAGATTATCGACCAGGAGATACAGATCGAGGAAGACAATTACGTGATGGGCCTGGAGTGGGCGGACAGCTTGGGGGCAAGGATCGTCAGCAGCTCGCTCGGGTACTTCGACTGGTACACTTACGAGGATATGGACGGAGAGACCGCTGTGACGACCATCGCGGTGGACATCGCCGCCTCCAAGGGGATGACGGTGGTGACGGCCATGGGAAACGAGAGGGCGAGCGCGTGGCACTATCTCATCGCTCCCGCCGACGCCGACTCGGCGATCGCGGTGGGGGCCGTCGACTCGGACGGCATTCTGACCTCGTTCAGCTCGGTCGGACCGACCTACGACGGCAGAATAAAGCCGGACGTGGTCGCCCGGGGCCAGTCCACGTCGGCCGCCTCTCCCTGGGATTCGACGGGTTACGTGCTCGCCAGCGGGACCTCTCTCTCCACCCCGCTCATAGCCGCAACAGCGGCCCTTTTGGCCCAGGCCCATCCGGACTGGGGCCCGATTGAGATAAGGACGGCCCTGCGGTTCTCGGCGGACCAGGCTTTCGAGCCGGACACCCTGAGGGGATGGGGACTCCCGGACGCGCTGGCCGCTCTGGGGACGACGGTCGCGGGCGCGCCCTCGCCGGAGCCGGGATACGCAGGCACGGTCAGCCCAAGCCCATTCCGAACGAGCGCCACTATACATTTTCGAGTGGCCGGGGATGCCGGGGTGAGAAGCCCCGTCGAGGTGTCCGTGTACGACGCGATGGGAAGACACGTCAGGACGCTTTTCAAGGGGCTCTTGCCCGGCGGACCTCATTCCCTGGAATGGGACGGCAGGTACGGTTCCGGCCGGGAAGCGCCCAGCGGGATCTACATGTTCGGCGTCAAGCAGCGCAGGGGCGAGACAGGGTACAAGGCTCTTCTTGTCCGCTGACGGGCGCTCGACCCTATGAGAGAATCCAACTCAGCCTTCAAAGCGATAGATCTGGGCGCGGCGCTCATGGTGGCCCTGGCGGCGGCGGCGGTGTACACGAGCGCCGTGGACTATTTTTTCAGCCAGGATGACTTCGGCTTCCTGGCCAGGGCGATCGGGCTGACCCCATACCCGGAGTTCACCGATCCGTTCGGAACCCGCGTCCTCAGCACCCAGCTTTACTTTCGAGCCATGCACTCCATCTTCGGGCTCTCACCGGCGCCGTATCACTGGGCGAGCGTTCTGCTTCACGCTTTGAACGCCGTCCTAGTCTATATCCTCGCCAGGCGCTGGAGCGGCTCCAGGAAGGCCGCGCTGACGGCGGGCGTCGCGTTCGCCACATTCGACCTCGCATTCACCGCCGTGTACTGGGTTTCCGGCGTTCAGGACCTGATGGCCACGACCTTCCTTCTGGCGGCCGCCCTGGTGTGGACGTGGCGCGTCGAGAAAGGGATCCTGATATCGGTGGCGTCCGCCGCGGCGCTTTCGCTCAGTCTGATGTCGAAGGAGATAGGGCTCCTTTTCCCGGGGGTGCTGACTCTCATGGCGTGGTCCCAGGGCGCTGGAGGAAAGCGTACGGCGGCGGCACTGGCTCCTCATATCTCGATCTGCGCCGCGGCCGCGGTAGTCTTCGCCGTGCAGAGCTCCAAGGTGGCGGAGGGAGGCGCGTACGGGGCCGCCTTGACCGTTACAGTGCTTCATAATCTGGCCACATACGTAAAATGGACCGTTGACGTCATCCACCCGTTCAAGGACCGTGTGGCGGCGGTGGATTACGGCGCCTGGAAGACGGCCGCGGCCGCGACGGCGATGGTTCTCCTTTTTCTCCTGACCTGGCGCGGCGAGGTGGCTCGCAAAGCCTGGGCCGCCGCCGGATGGTACGCGCTCGTCCTGGCCCCCGTGCTGCCTCTGTTAAGGCACACATACCTCTACTATCTATATCCGGCCGCGGCCGGAGCGGCGATTCTCATTGGACTGTCCGTCTTTCGCGTCTCCGGGGCGATCTCGGGCGGTCACGCAGGCGGCCCAGGGGGGGCTCTCAGGCGGAATCTCGGGCGATCCTTCGTGGTGATAGTGGCCGCCGTCCTGGCGATTACAGGGCTCGTGGGGGTACGGGCCAGGGAGGGCGCCCTGCTCGCGCCGGACTTCGTCTTGCCTCACGACCATGTCCTCAGAGCGGCCGAGCTGGCGGAAAACGCCGCATCCACGCTTCCCGAGGCGCAGATCCCTCAAGGCGCGGACCTGCTCTTGGTCAACCCTTACGCGCCGGAGTCGGTCGACCTGTCCAAGGGAACAGCCCGGCAGGCCCCGCGCCGGAGCTCCGATGTGGTCCGGCAGGCCCTGAGGGACGGCCAAGTGCTCAGGGTGCTGAGACCCGATCTAGGGGAGATATCGTTCGCCAGACGCATGGACGAGAGGTGGGAGGACCGGCACACGCTTCTCTACGACGCCTACGGCCGCTTGACCTACCTGGGGACGGGCGCGGACATCTGGGCGAACTTGTCGACCGTCCACCTGCTTCAAACAGGCCTGCCGGAGGAGTCCATTAGATGCAGCAGGAAGGCGCTCGAGCTGCGACCGGGACACCCGCGGGCGAGCCTTAATCTAGGAATAGCGCTGACCATGATGGGTGATGTGGAAGAGGCGCGCGTTCATCTGAGGAGGGCCGCCGAAACTCTGGACACTGAGGGGCTCAAGCGCGAGGCCCTGAAGTGGCTGGACTCCCTGGAGAAGCCCCGTTAGACCTCCCAGTTCAGGGTCTCGATGTGATTATGGTTGTGCAGGGAGCGCTCGACGGCCTCGATCACCTTGACCACCCTGCGGCCGCAAACGCCGTCGCTTATGGGCGTGGTTCCGTCGGTGATGCAGGTGAGGAAGTGGTCCACCTCCTCATGCAACGGCTCTCTGTTCTCGAGGGTCGGTGAAAACACTCCACCTGTCCGATAGCTGAGCTGAAACTCACCGAAGGTCTCGGGGTCCCTGAGATCGACCCCCTTGTCGAATATCCGGACCTTGTCCGTTACCTTCGTGTCGTCATAGATCAGCATCTTGCTGCTGCCCACGAGCGTGGTTCTGCGGAGCTTGCTTGGAGAGAGCCAGGAGATCTGAATGTGACCAATGGCGCCGGAGGAGAACTCCATGCTTATGAAGGCCACGTCCATGATGTCCTTCTGGACGTAAGCCTTGCCCATCGCGGACACCCTCGTGGGGCCCTCCCCGAGCCAGTAGAAGAACATGGACAGATCGTGAGGGGCCAGATCCCAGACCACGCTCACGTCTTTCTGGTGTATCCCCAGGTTCACCCTCGTGGAGCTCAGGTAATAGACGGACCCCAGCTCGCCGCCGGCGATGGTCTCCCTGATCCTGACCACGGCGGGGCTGTACTCGAAAACGTGCCCCACCATGAGCACAAGGCCCCCTTTGTCCGCCAGCGAAATCAGCTCGTCGGCCTGTTTGGTCGACGTGGCGAACGGCTTCTCTATGAAGACGTGCTTCCCGCTCCGGAGGGCCTGCTTGGCCAGCTCGTAGTGGGTCGTAATGGGCGTGGCGAGCATCACGGCGTCCAGCCCATTGTTGTTTATGAGGTCGCCGTAGCTCGAAGTTGTTTCGGCGGAGGGATAGCGCTCGCGCATGAAGTCCAGCCGCGACTGGTCGAGGTCGCAACAGACAAGCTTGGAGCACTTTCTGTTGGCGTTGAGATTCCTGACGAGATTAGGTCCCCAGTATCCGCACCCGACTACCCCAACGCTCAGCACGGCAATACTCCCTAGTGGGCCCCGTCCCCGTTAATCACGGCGGGAATGGTCCGGAACATCAGCTTGATGTCCATGCCCAGACTCCAATTGGCCGCATAGTAGAGGTCCAGTAGAACCATCTCGTCGAAGTTGACGTTGCTCCTGCCGGTCACCTGCCAGAGGCCCGTAATGCCGGCGTTCACGGACAACCTCTTCTTGTGCCAATCGCTGTACGAGTCCCACTCGTAGATCAAACACGGCCTGGGGCCGACAAGGCTCATATGCCCGAGCAGCACGTTGAACAACTGCGGCAGCTCGTCCAAGCTCCACCGCCGCAGGATCCTTCCCAGCCCCGTCACTCTCGGATCGTCCACCAACTTGTATACCCTTTTGCCCGACTTGTCAACGCTCGCTTCCTGGCCGTTGCCCCTCAGGCCCTCCCAGTAACGCCGGTGGATGGACTGGTCGTTGTTGACGACCATGGATCTGAACTTGTAGCAGTTGAAAGGACGGCCATTTCGGCCTACCCTGCGCTGCTTGAAGAGGATCGGCCCCGGCGAGCTGAGCTTGACGGCAATACCGGCCGCTATTAGCAGCGGCGACAGCAGGACCGTGGCGGCGGACGCCCCCAGGATGTCGACCGCTCTCTTGAGGATTCCGCGGAGCCCGGTCGAGCGCGGGCTCCCCAGTCTCACGAGAGGCACGCCCCGGATCTCCTTCATCGGCGCCCTGCCCCTGAAGACCTCCATCGAGGGCGAGAGCACCCAGACCTGGCGGCCCTGTGATTGGAGCCCCTGGCATAGGTCCATGAGCTCCTCCCGGTCCAAGTCGGGCCTGGCCAGCACGACGGGCGACCCGCAGTATGAATCGGGGTCGTGGAATGAGAAATCGCCGTTTCGCAGGACCACGGCCCTGGCGTCGCGGGAGATCACTTTGGCCGCCCTGAGGTCGTACAGCAGACCGTTTTCGTCGCCGTTGGCGTATATCACCCACGGGGGATCGCCTGCGGCTGTTCTTTCGGACTTCTTCAGCTTCTCGAGAATCGAGACGGATGGGGTTCTGCTTAACGCCGAACGCGGCCCGGCCAGAACTCGATCAACGCCTCCTACGCTTTCGATCCTGCTAGGATTGCCCATGTGCGCATCCACTCCAGTATCCAGACTGGCCGGGATAGGCATAAGTGTCGCGATTTCGGGGTCTTCCTCGGCGAAGGAGTTACCACTGGGGGCTATCTCATAGTAGGGCCGCCCTCGTGTCAAGCGTTTTTGTGACCGCTTGGTGAACTCCGGACCGCCTCCTAGCCCGCCTTGGAAGCCGCAGCGACCGACTCATTTCCCGCCGCCTCGGACATCTTGGCTGATGGTATGGTGAAATAGAACTTGCTGCCTACTCCGGGGGAGCTGTCGAGCCAGATCTTACCGCCGTGCTGCTCGACTATCCCCTTGCAAATCACAAGCCCCAGTCCTGTGCCCCCCGCCTTTCGGGTGGGAGAGCTGTCCAGCTGCTGAAACTTCCTGAAAAGCTTCGGGACATCCTCCTGGGCGATGCCCTTGCCCGAATCCCGGACGCAGATCTCGATGGCCCCATCCACCTTGCCGGCGGTCACTATGATGTCGCCGCCGGGCTCGGAGAACTTGACCGCGTTGCTGAGCAGGTTGGTGATGACCTGCCCTATCCTGAACTCGTCCCCGTACATCGTCAGATCGGACTTGGGAAGCAGCGTCTTCACGACCAGCGACGCCTGTTCGGCGAGCCTTCTGATCCCGTCCACGGCTTCCTTTATGGTCTTGGCCGCGTCGAACGGCTTGAAGGTCATAGTCAGCTTGGACGACTCTATCCTGGAGAAGTCCAGTATATCGTTGATCAGGAATATGAGCCGGTCCGTGTTGGCGTGACATATGTCCAGCAATTCCTTCTGGGAGTCGGTGAGCGGGAAGAATTTCTCGTCGCTGAGAAGCTCCAGAGAGCCTTTGATGGAGGTAAGCGGCGTCCTTATCTCGTGGGACACCACGGCGACGAACTCGGACTTGAGCCTGTCCAGCTCCCTCGTCTTCTCGAAAAGCTGGGCGTTGCTTATGGCTATGGCCGCCTGGCTCCCGAACAGCATCAGCATGTCCCGGTCCTTCGTCGAGAAGGCCTCTCTCTTCTTGTCCACGGCCGCGATCGCGCCTATGACACAGCCTTTGTGGATGAGCGGCACGACCAGCGCCTGCTCGGCGTTGACGGCCAGCAGCGGGTCGCTCTTGTCCTCGGACTTGCGCCCGAGGTCCGCGCGGATCACCGGCTTGGCGGCCTTGGCCACACCGCCCACGATGCCCTCTCCGATCTTGATGGACATGCCGGCGCATTTGTCGCTCTTGATCCCGGAGACCACCTCCCCTACGAACTCCTCGCCGTCCTCATCGGCCAGGAACAGCAGGCACGCTCTGGCCTGCATGAGCTGCTTCGCCCTCTCGACGATCAACACCAGGGTCCTCTTCAGATTGAGGCTGGAGCTGACCTCTATGCCGATCTCGTACAGCGTGGACAGGTGCTGTGTCGCCCGCCTGACCTCCTGCTTGAGACGTTCCTCCTGGGATTGAAGCCTGGCGTTGGCCGATTTTAGGTCCTGGACCAGCCGTTTGTTCTCAGCCGCCAGTCTGTGGGCCTCGACGCCGCGGTCGATGATCTGGGAAACCTCCCAGAGATCGAAGGGCTTGGTTATGTAGTCGTAGGCGCCCTCTCGCAGCGCGGTGATGGCGCTGGACGCGGACGCAAAGCCCGTTATCATTATCACGCAAGCGTTCGGGTTCTCCTTCTTCGCGACACGGAGCACCTCGAGGCCGTTTATGCCGGGCAGGTTGATGTCGCTTATCACGACCTCGTAACTTCCGTTCTGGAGCTTCTCGACCGCCTCCTCGCCGCTCGTCGCGGTCTCGATGCTCTCGCCCCTCTGGCTGAAGAGGTCCTTGAATACGTCGAGCAAGTCCTCCTCGTCGTCTACGACCAGAATCCTCGGGCTCTTGTACCCATCCATTGCCCTTCCCTCCGTCAGTTCACGCCGGCCACGTCGAAGACGACGGTCCGATTTCTACCCAGCCTCTTGGCCGCATAGAGAGCCTCATCGGCTCTGGTGACGGTTTCCGCCCCATCCTCAGCGTCATCCGGAAACGACGCGACACCCATGCTTACCGTGAGCTTCTTTCTTCGAGGGAACGTACAGTTCTCGACCACCGCCCGGATGCGCTCCGCGGCGGCCACGGCGGCCCCCCGGTCGGTGCAGGGCAGGAGCATCACGAACTCGTCACCGCCGAACCTTGCCACTACATCGGACGAGCGCGCGCATCTTTTGATCAACGCCGCAAACTCCTTGAGGACCGCGTCGCCGACGCCGTGCCCGCAGGAATCGTTGAGCCGCTTGAAGTTGTCAATGTCCATGAGCACGATGGAGAATCCATGCCCGTACCTGCGGGTCCTTTGAGTCTCGCCCGCCAGTCTCTCCTGGAAGTGACGCCTATTGTAGAGCGAGGTTAGCGTGTCCGTTATCGCCAGCCTCTCCATCTCCTTGTACATGAGATGCTTGTGGATGGCCGGAGCGGCCTGGCCGGAGATGAGTGTAAGGAGCCGTAGGTCGTCGTCGTCGAAGGCGCCGGGTTTCGAATGGCTCAGGTTGATCACGCCGATGAGCTCAGTCTGCACCACCAGGGGAATGGCGAGAAAGGATGTCACTTCGCGGGACACCCCGGTGCGGTCCGCCCGGAGTCCTCTCAGCAGCACGGGTTTTTTCTCCTTCGCCACCCACCCCGAAAACCCCAGCCCGCGATCGAACTTCACGTCGGGGATGAGGTCGATCGTCTCCCCCACCGTCAGGGCCGGGACCAGATTGCCGTCGGTCTTGTCCATCAGGAACAGGGTGGCGTTCTCGTACGGGATCGCCCCTCTTATCGACGCCAACAGCGCCTTGAACGCCTCCTCGGGGTCCTGCGTGAGCTGCACCATTTTGCTTATTTCGAACAGGACCTCGATCTCCTTTTTCTCGCCTCCGCCGACGCCGGGGGCGCTCTTGCCCATGGCGCGCGAGATCCTGTCGGCCAACGAGCTGGCGCTGCTGATGATGTCCGATGCCCTCTTCTGGGACAGGGACTTCTCCAGGACCGCCGAGCACCTGTCCGCCTCCCTGGGGCTGAAAACCCCGCAGGATTCCGCCGTTTTTATGAGCTTGCCGTAGCTCTTTCTGAACTTTGTCGATGCATCTCGCAGCACGGCGGAGCCCGCTCCGTTTCTAGTTCTGATCACGGCCGCACCCCCTCACCTTTGGTCTTTCCAATCCATCCATTTCAGCAGCTCTTCCCTCGCGCAGCGCGCCTCGTCTCTTATCGCGGCGAGTCTTCGTCTCGCCGGCTCCGAGGCGACGCTCTGTAGATCGAACAGCAACAGCTGCGCGTTCCCGAGAATCGAGGCCAGCGATCCGTTGATTCTGTGCGCGACCAGGTAGTTGTCGTGCTCGTCGCCGTGCTCGGCTTCCCTTGCCTCCACTTCCCAGTCTTCCCTTTCAGTTGCGCCGAATCCCATCGGGACCTCCGTCGGCCGCGGCATCGCTCACTCCCCGTAGAGCGCTCTCTGCACTCGAGACCTGAGCTTGCCGATGGCCTTGGTGTGTATCTGAGAGACCCTGGACTCGGATATCCTGAGAGTCTCGCCTATCTCCTTGAGAGTCATCTCCTCGTAGTAGTAGAGCGCGATGACGAGACGCTCTTGTTCCGGGAGCCGGTTCACGGAATCTAGAAGGATCTCCTTGGCCTCCTCCATCTCAACCTGCTGTGAGGGATCGGCGCTCTTGATGTCCTCGATCACCTCGGCCAAACCCGCCAACTCCCTGTCGTCATCCGAGGAAATGGTCTGATTCAGGCTTATCGCTGAGATCCTTTTCACATCCCCCATGAGCTGGGATAGGTCCCTCGTGCTCATATTCATCTCGCGCGCGATCTCGTCCTCGCAAGCCGCGCGCCCGTATTTTTGATCGAGCTGCTGGCAGACCCTGTCCACCTGTTTGGCTTTCCGCCTGGTGGTACGCGACGCCCAGTCGAGAGCCCGGAGCTCGTCAAGCACGGCCCCCCTGATCCTCCAAACCGCGTACGTCTCGAACTTTGTCCCTTTCGACTTATCGTATTTCTCCATGGCGTCGAAAAGCCCGATCACCGCCGCGTTGGTCAGGTCCTCGGTCTCCACTGTCTTGGGCAGCCCCGCGGATATCCTGTCCACCACGTACTTGACCAGATGCGCGTACTTTCTGAAGGCCAGCTCCCTTGTTCGCTGCGATTTGGTCAGGTTCCGCGGCAATCTCGCGGGCGACTCCATCGCTTGCTTGAGCAATCCTGTTGAGTGGGCCATCCTCTCCTCCGTCCCGGGGCTGAAAGCACCGGATGCGTCCGGCCTATCCCCTCGACGCGCAGGCCAGGTGCCTGACGACATTCTCCAAAGCTTCACTCTGAATCCGCCGGATCTCCGAGACCTTCATGCGCAGTGCGGAGGCCACGTCCGATTCCGTCAGCTTCTCGTAGTACCGCAACGCGAGAACCAACCTTTCCCTCTCCTTCAACTCCAGAAGGGCGTCTTCAATATGGACTAGACTCGGTCGGCCGCTCCGCGCCCGGGCAGGGGTTGTGGCGCCGTCGCTCTTGTCCAGCGCGCGTTTCAAGCCGTCCAGAATTCTGTTCGTTAGCCTCGAGGACATAGGACCTACCTTCCCGCGCTTGGCTTTCTTGAAGCTGAGGAGTTGTTCCGCCCGGATGAACGCGCCGCCAGCGTGTGCGCAACGCTCCTCTTGACCTCGTCGACCTTGAAGGGCTTTGAGAAGAACTCCACCGCCCCGGCCTTTTTCGCGGCCGAAAGAGCATCCTGAGAACCGGACGCGGTGATTACTATCGAAGGGATGCTTCTTCTGATGGAGAGCTTCTGGAGCAGCTCAACGCCGTTCATGCCGGGCAGGTGCACGTCGGTGATTATCAGGTCGCACTTCCTGCCTTTCAGAAAGCGAAGGGCCGCCTCGGAGCTGGCCACCGCCTTTATGCTGTAGCCGTCCTCCGCGAGCCCCTCGGAAAGAGCGAACGCCGTGGCCCTCTCGTTCTCCACTATCAAGAGTTTGTTCTTCATGCCGTCTCACCTTTGTTGAGTGCATCCGCAACTGAAGTCCGACAACCGACTCGGCTGGGTCATATCGCAAGGCCCATGCCATGGGCCCGTCGGGCCGGGCCGACGAGACCGTCGCCGGACTCGCGCTCGTAATCCATGAATTTGCAATAAGTTGAGATGCTCACTGGGGGCAAAGGCGCCGGCTGGGGGTGGGTCTAATCGCGCCGGCCGGCTGACACTGACCAGTTAGCTGCGGACGGTAATTTGCCGGGCGCAAAGAAAATGGCCGACCCGGGGGATGAGTTCCCCTGGGGGAGCGGCGGCAGGGCGGCGACCGCCAGGGGCGAGGCATGACCAGGACGAGGGCCTCGGGGGGATGCGCCCCTTCGCCGGTCCTTCCGAGCATGCCGGCGGGCTGCTATGAGGGATCCTGCTTCAGCTTGGTTCGCAGAGTCTGACGGGAGATGCCCAGCGCTTGGGCGGCTCTGGTCTTGTTGTTGTCGCACGCGAGGAGCGCGTGCTCTATGGCGATCCTCTCGACCTCCGCCAGGGTCATTATCCTTCCCTGTCTGGTTATCCGCTCTTCGACCTCCGACGCCGAAGAGACCACGGAGTCGGTGAGCAGCTCGCGCGGCAAATGGTCCGCGAGTATAACCTCGTCGCTCTCGAGAAGCATGGCTCTTTCTATTACGTTTCTGAGCTCTCGCACGTTGCCCGGCCAACTGTAAGACGCCATGACGTCCAGGGCCTCGGGAGATACTCCGGACACTGTCTTTCTGAGCTCGGCGTTGAACTGGTCTATGAAGCACTTGACCAGGGTGGGCATGTCCTCTTTTCTTTCCCTGAGAGTCGGAAGCCGCAAGGGAATGACTGTCAGCCTGTAGTAGAGGTCCTCGCGGAAGGTCCCCTCCGCCACGCAACGCCTCAGATCCCTGTGCGTGGCCGTGATTATCCTGGTCTCGACTTGTATGTCGTTTATGCCGCCGACCCTCTTGAAGCGCTTGGTCTCTATGACCCTCAGGAGCTTGGACTGGAGCTCGAGGCTCATCTCGCCTATCTCGTCCAGGAATATGGTCCCCCTGTTGGCGAGCTCGAAGAGGCCTTTCTTCGAGGTGTGAGCGTCGGTGAAAGCTCCCTTCTCGTGACCGAACAGCTCGCTCTCCAGAAGCGCGCTCGGCACCGCGCTGCAATTCACCTCCACGAAGGGAGCGTCCCTCCAGGGGCTGCCGTAATGGATCTGGCGTGCGATGAGTTCTTTGCCCGTCCCCGTCTCGCCCTGTATCAGGACCGTGGACCACCCGCGCTCGGATATCTTCTTGACCGCGCCCAGGACCTTTCTGATCGCCGGGCTATGGCCGAAGACGTAGTCGATCTTGTACTTGCGCTTCTCCTCGTCGCGGAAGTACTCGACCTCCTTCCGCAAGGACGCGTTCGCCAGGGCGTTGCGTATGACGAGGCGCATGTGATCCAGCTCGAAGGGCTTTCCTATGTAGTTGTAGCAGCCTATCTTCGTGGCCTTGACCGCGTCCTCGAAGCGACCGTAGGCGGTCATCATTACCACCGTCATGTCCGGATACTCGGTCTTGATCCGCTTGAGTATGGTGAGGCCGTCCTCTCCGGGGAGCCTGAGGTCCAGAAGCACGACGTCGACGGGCTGGGCCTCCAGAGCTTTAAAGCACTCCGTGCCGTTCTCCGCCTCCATGACCTCGTAGCCGTCCTCTCTCAATCCCTCGGCAAGGGACCACCTCAGAGACCTCTCATCGTCCACCACCAGTATGGTGCCGGAAGTCACAGTGGCCCGCGCGCCCTCGCCGTCGGAGCCCTCGGCGGCGACCCCGGCCGGCGCGCCGCCGTCCTCGCGCCGGATCTCCTCATCAGTCGCTTCTACGTCTTTGTCCATGTCTTTTCTCCACTGGTATCTCGATGACCACTACGGTCCCCGCGTCGGCGCCCGGCTCGATGAATATCTCCCCCCCGTGCTCCTTGACAATAGATTGCGAGATCGAAAGGCCCAGGCCCGTGCCCTTCGACTTGGTCGTAAAGAAAGGGTCGAACACCCGCGAAGAGTGCTCCTCGGCCACGCCGCACCCGGTATCCTCTATCTCCAGCCTGAGAAATCCGGCCCTGACGCTCCGGCTCGTCCTGGGCGGCCCGTCCGTGGCCCGGCGCCCCCTCCTTCTGCGGGTGAGCTCGCGCTCGACGCATGAGGCACGGAACTCCAGGGTCCCTCCCCCTTGCATCGCCTGCAAGGAGTTGTGCGACAGGTTGAGCAGAACCTGGATCATCTGATCGGGATCGATGAAGATCTCGGGGAGTCCCTCGGGCCAGCGAAGTATGACCTCGACGCCCTGCTCGCGCGCTTGCTCGCCGACCAGCCCGACCGCCTTGTCCACGCACTCGCGCATGCTGCATCGCGAGAGCTTGGGCCTGCCCGGGCGGGAGAACTGGAGCAGGTTCGCTATTATCTTGTCCAGCCTGGAGACCTCCTCCAGTATCGTGTCCAAGAACTTTATCTTGCCGGTATCGTCTCCGAGCCGATTCCTCAGCACCTCCGCGCAGGTGCCTATCCCGGCCAGGGGATTTCTTATCTCGTGGGCTACGCCGGCCGAGAGCTCGCCGAGGTACGCCAGCCTCTCCTTGCGCTGCATCTGCTCCTGGAGGCGCTTGGTCTCGGTCAGGTCGGAGAATATAGCCAGCGCGCCTCCCACGGACCCGTCGTCCTTCGCGATCCGGGACAGATGGAGGCTCACGGGTATCAACTTCTCGTCCGATCTGAGTATGCCCACCTCCGTCTCGCCCGCCGCGCCACCGAGCGCGCCGCGCAGCAAGTCTTCTCCTGCGGCCCCGGAACGAAGCACGCCCGCGCAGTCTCTGCCCACAACGTGCCGGGCCTCGAAGCCGAGTATCTTCTCGGCGGCGGCGTTGAAATAGGTGACTATTCCCTTGTCGTCCACCGCCACCAAGCCGCTGCTCATGCTGCGCAGTATCCCCTCGATGAGGCTGGTGAGCTGGACGAGGTCCTCGATGAGATTGGCATTGGCCAGGCTCTCGGATACAACCGCCTTGACGGTTCGAAGAAGCGGAGGGGGCCCTTCGGAGCCCTGAGATACGCCGGGCCTGCCCGCGACCGCGAGCACGCCGAACAGGCGATCCCGCCGTTCAAGCGGAATGCAGTACAGGTCGGAGCCCAGGGACACTCTGGTCCGGAGCCCTTCGGATAGGGGTATTTTCGTAGGATCGTCCCCGGCCAGCGACTCGAGATCCCGCGAGGACAGCCACGTCCTCACCTCGTCGATCACGGCCGCGTCCATGCCGTTCGATGCCTTGAGATCGAGCCCGCCTCCCTCTCCGCGGAGCAGGAAGGCGTATCCTTGGACCTCCAGATCCGCGAGCACGGACTCTCCCAGGGAGCTCAGAAGACGGCGCATCCCGGGAGCGGTCCCGAGGGCCTCTCCCACTTCCCTGAGAAGCGCAAGGCTGTGAAGTCGATCGCCGGCAACGGGCATAGATGTCATCCGGTCGAGGACCAGGCAGGGGCTATCCGGAGGGAGATGTTATCACACAAAAGGTCGAGCGTCAAAGCGGGCGCGAAGGCAAACGGCGAATCAGTCGCGGCGCGCGCTCAACATGAACACCAGCGCTTCGGCTATGGCGCGGCGCACCTCGTCTCGGTCGTAGTAGCCTTCGCTTATTCTCTGCCGGGCCCGGGCGATTCTTTCTTCTCTGTCTGTCTGTGACATGTCCATAGGTACACGCTCCGGGGAGGTTCTCGGGCCGTCTGCGCTCGCTGACGCCTTTTCGATGGGCGTTATACGCCCCATGGCTCCGGTGCTCCCGTCTCTGTCCTTTCTTGGCTTGCTCAAGTGCGCGCTCCTCCCCGTGCTCCCGTCATGCTACCCCCTGGAGCAGAACTTGGCAAGAAGTCGTCCTTGAACCGCGGTGGCCCTCACAGCAGGCTCGCTATATAGTTCGTCGCCGAGGGGCCGGTCCTTTAGGGCTGAAAGCCCAGATATGTGTGATACTGCGTAATTTAGCCCACCTCTTCCATCGCGTGGCTCGCCACAGCCGGACGGGTACCCACAGCCCGCGGCCGTGGATCTCCACCCAGTTTGTATCCGTCCGGTGAACACACCGAGCGATCCGGTAGCGCCAAGAGACGGCAGCAAACGTATGGACGTTAAGGGGTTTGAGGCTCAGGAGGTGTCCGGGCCCGTGCGGCGGCTTCTTCCTGAACCCGGTTCCCTTCCCTTTGATACGTATCCGTCCCTCGGGAGTTCGGGCAGGGTGTGTTCACCGGACAGGTACTGAATACGGTCTAGTTCAGATGGCTCGAATATGCCTGCTTCAATCACAAGAGTATGACACCAATGATGAAGCAGCTTGAAGCTACGAGGTGAATTTGATCCGCCGTTAGGAGAAAGCGAGCATGATTATCACGTCCAACAAGAGCTTCCTGGACTGGGCCCGAGATCTTCAACGATCAAGTCCTGGCCACAGCCATCCAGCTACTCATGCGGCCGCTTGAGCTTGGGGCGGCTGAATATCCGAAGGACTGGACCGCCGGACGGGTATGTCATCTGCCGGGGATTCTCCCCGGTCGCCAACACGAGGTACCCGTGATTCAAGCGATTTCCCGATGTGAGCCCCAAGATAGACGATGTCACCACAAACTTCACAAGATCTCCTGTTCTATCGTCGGTTATCCAGTCCTCTTGACGCCAAACGTTTGCGATCCCTGTCATCACAACCTCCCAAATAGCATAAGCCCACACTGCTCGACTAGTGCCAGCAAGACTCTCTCAATGGACCTGGCGTGCGCCATACCTGAAGATCCCGGCCCACGTTCCCGCGTAGAGAGCACCCCGCTCCGAGTCATGGACCAGATCCAGTATTGAGTGATTCGTGACCGTCTGGAGCGTGTCGGCGGTGGCTCCGTCGTCCCACGTCTCGTAGACCTTGTTGCCGAGCGACGCGAAGAAATGATTCTCCCTGGCGTCGTCAAATGCTATCCGAGACAGTTTTCCGCCGGGAGCCCAGTCGAAGGTCAGATCCTGCCAGGACTCACCTCCGTCCCTGCTTCGAACGGCGCTACGCGTCGTGCAGACAATGACGTCTAG
>CAZHEV010000018.1:0-2688 GCA_964531335.1 uncultured bacterium
CTTACAACCCACGATTCTACAAACTGGGGGTCGGTCGTTCCATATGGTCTAATTCTTGCAACACTTTCCAGAAGGACTCTGCGAGATCCACGACACCCAAGCTTGCCTGGCAAGAGGAATCCGCTATAGGGAGAGAACCCACCATGTCTAACAAACTGACTCGTCACCAGATACAAATGATGATCTCGGGATATACTTCTGGAAGCACACTCCGTGATCTCGCGAGACAACATGGTGTCTCCGCCACGACGGTATCCCTCACTCTTCGGAAACAAGGAGTGACGCTACGCCCCACCGGGCGCAGAGTTCGTCATGTATCAGAAAGAAGATGCACCCTTTGCAGGAAAGTCAAATCAATAGGGGAATTCACGAAGAACTCTCTCCGTGCGATCGGATACGACTACGTCTGCAAAGCGTGTGATCGACGAAGAGGAAAGACAAGGAACATACAGAGGAGCTTTGGTATGACCCTCGATGAATTCCGAAAATTCGAATTACAACAAGGCGGTGGTTGTGCCATCTGCGGGCGTAAGGAAACTAGAAAGAGGCGTGGTCAGCCCCTGCGACTGGCTGTTGACCATGACCACATGACCGGCCACGTTCGTGGCCTACTCTGCACTTCGTGCAACATAGCGCTTGGACTCCTAGACGACGATGTGGAGCGGATTAGAAGAGCGGCGGAATACCTTGAGAGTAGTCGAAGTTACCAAGTGTCTAGATTGCACGCCCACGACTTGAATCCCCCAAGCAGATGATTGCGGGAGCGGGTTCTCTGCCCAGTAGAATGGACCTTGGGGCGTCAGGTCCACTGCTCCAGTCTGATGCTGGGCTTGATCGGGGATTGAGATCAGAGCCAGGCGACGTTAGCAAAATGTAGAGGCTTGACATTAACCCCCGACGTTTTGCATATTGTCTCTATGAAAGCTACGACCGAAATAAGGAAGGCGGAGGTCCTTGATAGCATTAGGCGTTTAGGTATACTTCGGCCCTGCGAGCTGGAACAGCGCGGCATTCACCGAAACCGGCTCTATCGGCTGGTTGAAGAAGGCCTAGTCGTCCGGATGGCTAGGGGGCTTTTTGTGGCCGCCAGCCACCCCGTGAGTGCCGAGCACTGTCTCGCACTCGTCGCTAAGCGGGTTCCAAGTGCCGTCTTTTGCCTTCTCACCGCCCTGAGATTCCATGCGTTGACCACTCAGTCACCTGCCGAAGTTTGGATCGCCCTGTCCGAGAAGGCACGTAGACCGCGGCTTGGCTACCCACGTCTTAGTGTAGCTCGATTCTCGGGCAAGGCTCTTACTGAGGGGATAGAGCGCCATCGGCTTGAGGGGGTAGAGATCAAAGTATATTCGCCGGCAAAGACGGTGGCCGACTGCTTCAAGTACCGTAACAAGGTCGGTATCGACGTTGCCGTAGAGGCCCTACGGGACTTCACTCGACAATACCGCGGGGGCGGGAAAGAGCTATCTTACTACGCGCATATCTGCCGCATGTCGCGAGTCATGCAGCCGTATCTGGATGCGATAATATGAACGAGCAGAATCTCTACCTCGCCGCAGCGGGCGCGTATGTGCTGGCAGTGCTGCGCCCCTGTCCGGGATACCATTATCTTACTCGCCGCAGACGTCAATCGCTGCGTGATCGTGGTGCTTCTGGTAGATGACTATCCCATCTCAACCAGCGGGCAAGCCTGGAGGCCAACTTCCTCTCGCCGTTTGTGATGCTCGCCTTCCTAGCGCTCCTAATCACGGGATACAGGCCGAGGGTGCGTACTCGTCGTCAGGAGCTCTTCTTTTTCGGCGACTTCGTGGCGTTGTCGGTCCTGGTGAACTTAGTCAATTGAGCTGGTCATGGAGAATAACCGTCTCCGGTAAGAGAAAACGCAAGAAAGACGTATCGGCCGGTCGCGGGACCAAAAGCCCAACCGACACACAGAAGCTCTCTCCACCCCCCATCACTGGTACATCGACTTTATCTTTCCCCAGGTGACCTTATCGTCGTCGAAGGCGTTGGGCGGGCCGACCACGTAGGTGGGGCTTCCAAGCAGGGGCTTCGTGTGCATCCCGGAGAAGGTGTTGGACTCGGGGTCGAGCACGGCTCCCGTGACGGTTACCCATCCCCCGCCCTGGCGGCTGTAGAGCACACTCGATTCCTCCGGCCATGTGATGAGCGACTCGTCGTAATGGAAGCGGTAGGTCACTGGCCTGTGAAGCTCTGTGCCGCAGCCGCAGGACTGGTCGGAGAAGCTTATCCGGTGCAGGGTGCCGAGGGTCGCATGCGGCTCCTGCCCGAGCTCGGCGTAGACTATGCTGCCCAAAGGCCAGGAGTCGCCGAAGGGATAGGCGGGAAACTCGAGCCAGCTTGCGGAGTCCGTCGAGCAGTGGACTCTGGTGGGCAGACCTGAGCCCACGTCAAAAAAGACCCCCTGGGCTGAGGCGTGCCCCACAGCGAGCGCGCAATACGCTGTAAGGGCCGCGCTCAACCAGAGAGTCTTTGTGATTCGGGGGCGGGTCATATCTTCCTGCCTTTATTCAAGTTAAGCCGTGCGCCTCGACGCCGCGCCATACACCTGCGAACTGCCTCCCCGCCATCCACTCGAAAGCGTGCCTATTACTTTATGACAGCCCCAGGCGCAAATCGTTCCACGCGGCCGCGACGGCTGCTTGCCCCGCGCCTACCGCGCCCCGACCC
>CAZHEV010000018.1:2788-15676 GCA_964531335.1 uncultured bacterium
ATCGTTCCACGCGGCCGCGACGGCTGCTTGCCCCGCGCCTACCGCGCCCCGACCCCAACCCTCCGCAGTCCGCCTCACCCCGCCGCCGGAACGCCGAAGCCCCACGCCAACCGCGCCGGCCGCCATCGCCCCGGTTGCGCAACGGCCCGGCAAGTGGCAAAATAGCGAAAACCGACGAACGGAGGCCCCATGACTCCAAAGAACGACTTCAAGATCGCCAATCTCGGCCCGTGCGAGCACGACTCGCCGCTTCTTGAGCTCACCTACCCGGACGGCCGGACATTCAACTTCACCGGCGACGAGGAGGGGCTCCTGGTCGACCACAAGTTCTCGCAGGCGAAAAAGCTCGAGAAGGGGGAGGTGGACCGAGACCACCTGGACTGGATGGAGCAGGCAGGCCCGCGCCGCAAGATCTTCTTCGAGCCGAAAAGGGTCACGATCGGGATAGTCACCTGCGGCGGGCTCTGTCCCGGGCTCAACAACGTGATACGCGACATAGTGATGACCGCGGCGCGCCCTTACGGGGCGGAGCGGACGATCGGCTTTAAGTACGGCTACCGGGGCCTTTCGGCCGAGGGGAGGCACATAGAGCTTACGCCCGAGCTGGTCGCCAACATACACAAGCTGGGCGGTACGATCCTCGGCACATCGCGAGGCCCGCAGGACGTCTCCGAGATGGTGGACACCCTGGAGAAGCTCGAGGTGGACATCCTTTTCACGATAGGCGGCGATGGGACGATGCGCGGCGCCCTCGACATAAGCGAGGAGTTCCGTAGGCGCGGACTGAAGGTCGCCGTGGTGGGCGTTCCCAAGACCATCGACAACGACTTCAAGTTCATGGACAGAAGCTTCGGCTACATGACCGCGTACTCGAAGGCACTGGATGCGATAGACTCGGCCCACAGGGAGGCGGAGGCCCATCCCAACGGCCTGGGCCTGCTGAAGCTGATGGGACGCTACTCGGGGTTTATAGCGTCCGCCGCCACGCTGGCCTCCAACCAGGTCAACTTCACGCTCATCCCCGAGGTGCCGTTTGAGCTGGAGGGGTCGAACGGCTTGCTGGAGGCGCTCAAACGCCGCTTCGAGCGCAGAAACCACGCGGTGGTGGTCGTCGCCGAGGGCGCCGGGCAGTACCTCATGGGGGCCGACGAGACCAAGACGGATGCATCGGGGAACATCGTATTGAAGGATATCGGACCGTTTCTGGCCGATAAGATAAAGGGGTATTTCAAGAAGATCGGCATGGAGCTGACGCTCAAGTACATCGATCCGAGCTATATGATACGAAGCCTGAGGGCCAGCCCGCCGGACAGCGTGCTTTGCACGGATCTCGCCATGAACGCGGTGCACGCCGCCATGGCGGGCAAGACGGACATGGTGGTCGCCTTGTGGCACGATGCTTTGGTGCACGTGCCCATGCAGCAGGCTATAAGCCAGAGAAACGTGGTGGATCCGGGGGGACCGCTGTGGCTGAGCGTCCTGGGCACCACGGGCCAGCCGCTTGCTTTCTATTGACGCGCCCTGCCGCGGGCGAGTGGGCCCTCGGGGGCACGGCCGAAGGGACGGCGGGTGAAAGGACCCGCGGCCCGCGGCCTGATCGAAGACCTCGACGGAGGATTGAATGGCGCACAGACAGTATCCCGACATGAGCCTCAACTTGAACGTCCGGGGCCTCCCCAACTCCGCGACGCTCGCCATAAACGAGAGATGCGACGAGCTCAGAAGACAGGGCAAGGAAGTATTCAGGCTCGGCCTGGGCCAGTCCCCCTTCCCCGTCCCCGCGCCTGTTGTGGAAAAACTGAAGACGAACGCGCACCAGAAGGCGTATCTGCCGGTAAAGGGGCTCCCGGAGCTGCGAAACGAGGTGGCCACGTACCTGGACCGCTCGCAGCACGTATCGCGAAGCGGCGACGACGTACTGATAGGGCCGGGCTCGAAGGAGCTGATGTTCCTGTTGCAGCTCGTCTATTACGGGGATCTGGTCATCCCGCAGCCTAGCTGGGTCTCGTACGCTCCGCAGGCCTCCATCATCGGAAGGACGGTAAGATGGGTGCCCACGTCGAAGGACAACGACTGGCACCTTATGCCCGAGGAGCTGGAGCGGCTCTGCGCCGACGATCCGAGCCGCCCCCGGATAATCATCATAAACTACCCCGCGAATCCCACCGGAAGCACGTACAAGACCCCCGACCTGAAGCGCCTGGCCAAGGTGGCGCGCGAGCATCGAGCCGTGCTCGTCTCCGACGAGATATACGGAGAGCTGCATCACAAGGGCCAGCACGTCTCCATCGCCCGGTTCTACCCCGAGGGGACGATAGTGACGGGTGGGCTTTCAAAATGGTGCGGGGCGGGGGGATGGAGGCTGGGCGTGGCGGTCTTTCCTCCTGAGATAAGGTGGCTGCTCGATGCTATGGCGGCAGCGGCTTCCGAGACCTACACGTCCACGAGCGCCCCAATCCAGTACGCGGCGGTCAGGGCCTACGAGGGCGGTCTCACCATGGAGAGATATCTCAGCCGCTCCAGGCGGATACTGGGCGCCATAGCCAGGTACACCACCAAGAAGCTGCGAGGCGCGCGCATAAACGTCACAGAGCCCAAGGGCGCGTTTTATCTCTTCCTTGACTTCTCAAAGCACCAGGGGTCTCTCGAGAAGCGCCACATCGCGACCGACACAGAGCTTTGCGCCCAGCTCCTGGAGGACACCGGCGCCGCTCTCCTGCCCGGCAGCAGGTTCGGATGTCCGGCCGGCCTGCTTACCGCGAGGCTCGCCTACGTGGACTTCGACGGGGCCCGCGCCATGGCCGCGGTTGAGCAGCTTCCTCCCCACCATCACCTGGAGGAGGACTTCCTCGAGGAGTGCTGCCCTAAGATAATGACGGCCGTGGAGCGGATAGGAAACTGGGTAAAAGGCTGACCGGGCGGCCGGCGGCCCCCGAAGTCCGATCTACCGGCCGCCGTTCCCCCTCAGCCTGCGCAGGAAGGGCCGTTCGCGCTCGGGGTCGTCGTTGTACAGGAAGTAGAAATCCCTGAAGATCATGTACTCGGCGAGGAACTGGAGCCGGCTCTTGCGCGGCAGCTCGGTCACTATGTAATTGTCCAGGAAACTGGGGAAGTTCGTGTACCTGAACGCATCGCCCATCCTCCGGGAAAGCGTCGATATCAGATCGGCGTCGTAGGTTATAAGCTGCACGCGCTCCTCCCTGCCGCCGGGCAGCTCGAACCAGGTGAACTCCTGGATCCTGGCCCTCGCGAGGAACTGCGTCTGCCCGTTGAACACGAAGTCGACGCCCCTTTCCACCAGGTACTGGTGAGGCGCCTCCTTCTCGTGCCCCGGCCTGGACCTTTCCTCGACGGGCAGATGCGCTATGTACTCGTCGGTGAGGCCGAAGTTCTCTATGCAGGTCTTGAAACCGGCGTAGTAGCCGATGCACGCGCGGCCTTTGAGAAGCACGGTGGCGTCGAGCCCCTCGAAATAGGGTCTCAGAAACCGGCCGAACTCCACGTCTTCGTCCATGTCGTCCACCTCGGTGCGCAGGTAGTGCTCGTCTATGATCCCCTTGTGGGATACGTAACGGGGCCTTCCGTGCTCGGTCTTTTGGAGAAGCTCGTCCCTCGCGGAGTGCTCCACGAAACCTATGGAAAGCGCTATTATCGCGAACGCGATAAGCGGCGACACCCGGCTTCCCCCCGACAGGCGGGCCACGCCCGTCTCGATCGCGAACATGATGAAGGGGACGGCGGGTACAACGAACCTGGCGTACATGAAGTCGCCCCCCACCCGCGCCACGAAGAGCACCAGGTAGGCCGCCACCGCGAAGACCGCGAACATGAGCGCGCTCAGCTCCGGCCTTTCCAAGCTCGCCTTGAACCTGCGAAAGAGGCCGCTGCCGGGGCCTCCGGCGCGGACTATTCCGATAGCCAGCGCTGGAAAGGCGAGCAGCGCGAGAAAGGAGGTAAAGTAGCACTTGAAGTAGAGCCACAGGTAATAGAACCCGCGCTCGTAGTAGGACGATCCCGCTGACTTGGCGTAGTAGGTGTTGGGGAGGAGCCCCCCGTAGTACGACTGCTTCCACACGAGATACGGCACGGCCAGGATGACGAAGGGCAGGTTGAAGACGACCAGGTCGGCCAGGGCGGACACAAAGGGCGCGCGTTTCACCATCATCGACACGATAAGGAGAAAGTTCGCAAGGAGCAATACGAGCGCGGCGTCGGGCCTTGTGAGCGCGGCGAGTATGAGAAGAGCGCCGGTCCCGAAGAGCCTTAGCCTGCGCGCGCGCCCGGAGAAGAAATAGATGTAGAACGCGGCGGCGAAGAGAAAGGTGAGGAACATGGTCTCGAGCCCTCCGGTCGCCCAGACCACGAAGTCGTGGTTCGCGGCGAGGGCGAGCGCGGTGAAGGGCACGAAGAGGGCGAGTCGCCGCGCGTTGAGCTTGTATGATATGACGCTGAATACGGCCAGGACGCCGGCCAAGGAGGCAAGCCCCAGAGCGAGGGAGGCGTCCAGGGGATCTACCCCCAGAAGCCCGGCGAAGGTCAACAACACCAGCCAGAGAAAGTGAGTGTAGCCCTCGACGTATTCGCCGGCGTTGTAGACGAACCCCTCCCCGGCGAGGTAGTTCTCGACGTAGCGCAGCGTGATGAAGGTGTCGTCGCAGTACCAGCGCAGGGCGAAAGCCCTGGCGAAGCCCGCGACTATCACCGCGAGGCTTGTGACCAGGGCGATCCTCGAGCCGAGTCCGCCGCCGCCGCCTGCTGGTTCGCTGTCGGGCAATGGCCACCTCAGTCGATTAGTCGGGTCTCAGGGACGTCCTTCGCCTTTTGCCTTAGCTTGAACTGATCGCGGCGCGATTCGACGACCTTCTCCAACCAGGACGCCGGATAGCCTTCCTCCCTCGGCCTTCCGTCCTCGTCTTTGATATAGCCGTCGTTGTACTTGGTCAACAGATACTCGCCCAGCTCGCGCCATCTGTCCACCACCATCTCTCCGTGCGCGACGGAGTAGTCGGTGAGATAGCCGGTCATGAGCTCGGGATCTGTCTCCAAGAGCTCGACGGCTGTCTTTTCGACCGCGGGCTGAAGCTCCATGAAGGTCCCTTCGATCTCCCGTTGCACCTTCTGTATGTCCTCGATCATGTGGGAATATCGCAGGTTGGCGTAGTTTGCCACGAAGTTGAACACCCACCACGCGGAGTCCCAGGAGAAGCTCCGAAGCGAGCCCACCGCGAAGGATTCGGGCACGTCCGTTATCCCGCAGTAAAGCGGCACGTAGCAGGTGGTGTACGTGTCATCGACGCCGTACCAGAGGACTCCTCCTATCGGACCGGGCAGCCACGACCTGGACTGCGACACAAAAGAGAAGCCGGTCTGCTGCGTGGAGATGGGCCGCTCCCAGGCGTACTCCACCTCGTCCACGGTCCAGGTTATCGGCCTCCAGCGCACGGGGCAGCCTTCCGGGCCCGCGTCTACGCCCTTGGTCATGTCGAACTCGGTGCCTTCGTAGTGATCGCGCATCAGATCGAAGACGCCGGCCAGGGAGAGCTTCTCATCGGGCTTCACCCACGGCGGATAGGGCTCGGCTCCCTCCACCGCCCTGTGATAGTCGGGCGACAGATCGAGCGAGGGGGCGGCCCTGCGCAGTATGCTCCACACCCGGGTGTCCGCGTAGCGGCGGTTCTTGGGGGTCGCGGGACAATACGCCTCGCAGAACCTGAAGGGCTCGCCGGACTCGGGCACGTAGTAGCCTTTCTCGACTGCGAATGAGATCACGTCGTCCGAGTAGAGGCAGTTCTCCGGATCATCCAGCGGAAACTCGCCTATCCTCGCCTTGTTCGCGTGGCAGGCGACGTACCCGTCGGGGACCTTCCTGGCGACCCAGACGGCGCCTTTTTCCCCGGGCCCGCGGCCTATCATCTCCATGATCCATGCCTCTTCGGTGTCGGCTATGGAGAAGGACTCCCCTGTCGAGCGGTATCCGTACTCGGCGACCAGGTCAGTCATGACCTCGATCGCCTCGCGGGCGGTCTTGGCCCGCTTGAGCGCGAGGTGCATGAGGTCCCAGTAGTGGAGGATGGCCTCTTTGTCTTGAAGCTCGAGCCTGCCGTCGAAGGTGGTCTCGCTTATGGCGAGCTGGTGCTCGTTCATAAGGCCCACGTGCGCGTAGGTGTGCTCGACCTGCTCTATCTTCCCGCGGAGGTTTCCGGACCAGTCCGTCATCTCGAGCGAGTCTCCGGGCGCGTAGTCGGCGGCCGGGGTATATCTCAAGTGCGGGTGGAACTCCCCGTCGCAGGTGTAGGTGATGGTGACCGAGCCGTCCACCGAGGCCCCTTTGGTCACAAGCAGGTTGGTGCAGGCACCGGCCGGGCCGGCGGCCGAAACCGCGAGCACCGCGGCGAGCACGGCAACCGCGGTCAGCGTTCTACCTCTCATCTTCTTCCTCCCATTATTGCATTCCTCAATCTCTTGAGGGCGTACACGTTATCTTCCAGCGCCTTGATGCGCTCCTCGGGCGTCAGAGGCAGCATCCACCTGATGAGCGTGAGATCCACGCCGTCTTCACTGTGCGTGGGCCGCGCATCACTCGGCTCCGGATACTGCTCCACATGGCTCTTATCGCTCATTAGGCTGATCTCGTACACGCGTTCATGCGGACCGGGGTCGGTCCAAGGCCTCGTCCATCGTTGTCCATTCCAGTCATATACTCCAACCTCGCCGTTTGAGGCTCGGCGCCGGGCAGCTACAAGGCAGGGCTCCCGCCAGCGGCATCCACCTCATCCTCAGCGCTCGTCGCCCGGCGACGAGCGCCGGCCCAGGAGCAGGGCGAGCGCGGCGACTATGGATATGAGCTGCGAGATGATTATCACGACTATCGCCATCCACACCACCGCCCACTCCAGCTTGAGGTCGGGCTCGGTTCCCCTGGAGATGTCTTTCAAGGCCATGGCCGCACCGATAGCCATAAAGACGGCGATCAGCCCGAGCACGACTGCGATCACGGCGATCTTCTTCTTGGTTACCATGTGGCTCCTCTCCGCGCATAGCCCGCGCACGAAGCAAACGCTCCCCATTCCGACGCCCGCGCTACCCATGTCTCACATCAGTATGGTGGAGCGCCGGGGGCCGCCCGTCAAGCGCAGAAGGCGCCGGTACGGGACCGACGCCTTCCATTCACCCTCCCCTGCTATGAAATCACATGTATGCCGTCGTCTTGCCTATGCCCTCGCCTTCGCGTTGGAGCGCCGCAACAGCATGAAGGCCGCGCCCGCCGCGATAAGAAGGGCGACAAGGCCGATCCCGAGATCGGAGACCGCCGGCACCGGCGTCTCCTGCTCGATTATGGTCCAGCCTATGTCCTCGAAAAGGGCCAGCTCCAGCGTGCCGTCGTGGTTGGGCCCCGTGTACGCGGGCTCCATGACCAGGTTCGGAGAGGCCGCGTCGGTCCAGTGCGAAAGAGACGATCCCGGCTCGACGGGATCGGGCCCGTAGAGACGCATGTGGCCGTTGGAGATTCCGGCCGTCAGAAGCGACGGGGCCAGCGCGTTCACGGCGGTTCCAATCCAGTGGAGGTTGGGATCGCCGATGTTGCCCGCCGCCCGCTGAGCGTTCGTCATGCTCGGGTAGTCGGGCGGGCTGGCGAAGTGATGCTCCATGTTCCACTCGTAGGTGTCATCGTAACCCAGGAACTTCTCGCCGGTGTCGAGATCGATGAACGTCTGGAAGCCGAGACCGTGACAGATCTCGTGGAAGACCACGGAGACGAAGTCGATGTCACCGCCCGGGTTCTGATCGTACCCGTAGTACCAGCCTATGCCTCCGAGACAGCCCGCGTCCCCGTTCAGGTTGCTGTTGAACGTGGCGCCTATGTCGGCGTAGGCGCCGGAAAGGTCCGTGCCCGCGAGCGAGTTGGCCAGCGCCTGGGAGTACCAGGTTCCGGACCTGGGCGCTCCGGTGAAGTCACGATGTACGGTGTTAGTTCCCGCGCTACCCAGTACGGCGGACGTCGCGTCGCAGAAGAGCGGATCCATCGCAGCCTCCACCTCGATGGTGACGCTGCTTTGAAGCGAGACCGCCCAGAGGTTGGCCGCGTAGCTGAACGCGTTCAAGCGCTGCTGTCCAAGAGTGGTCCCGGGATTGCCTCCCACGGGGGAGACGGCAGTGGGATCGTTGAAGCCCTCGTTGGGGCCGTCCATATTGATGATGGTGATAGTCGCCGCGCCTGCGGTCCATGGCACGAGCAGCAAGCCCGCGAGAACGGCGATCGCCAGATATGCATTAAACTTCTCAGTGCATCTCATGGTCAATCGCCCTCCTTCCCGTCGCGGCTTCCCCGTCCGGATGGACGTGCCCGCAGCTCGCCTTCACGTTGCCGGACTCATCTACCGTCGCGACGTAGGCCTGCCTGAAGCGGCCCTGGAGATCGACCATAACGCCCCCGCCGGCAGCCTCAACCTCGTAGAGACCCTCATCAGAGGTGCTGTAAGGGCCGACTCCGTCCTCGGCGAGCTCGATCGTGCTCGGCACGGTGGGCCTTTCCACGAACTCGCCGGTCTCGGGATCGACGTAGAGCCGCATGCCCGCCGCGCCGCTTGGCTGGCTCACGACGGTGACCGCCGGCGTCTCGACCACTTGCGACTCGCCCTGCGGAATGAGCAAGATCGCGAGCAACGCCGCAAGTGGGACAATGAACAGTGGCAGCTTACGCTTCATAGAAGGCTCCTTTCGTGGGGGGGAGTTGGTCAAGACCCGGCCGCCCCTGGTCGGCAGGGAGGAGCGCCTCCCAGACGGCAGCCAGATGCAATTTGCTATCTTACACCAATTTAGCCCGTTTGTCAACGACAAGGTACGAGCATCGAATCTAGAAGAGGAGCTTGCGACTAACGCCCTACCTTCCAACGGATTGGCCGCGGCCCCGCTACAAGCGGCTCGACCCAGTGGCGCCCGAGCAAACGAAGAGGGGCACTTCGGCGGTTCGCACGAAATGCCCCTCGGGGCGGGAGGCGTGACTCGGCCGGGCATCACGGCACTAGAACCGGTCCACCCTGGCGTGACAGTACGGGGCGTTGCCCGTCTTTATGTAGTAATCCTGATGGTACTCCTCGGCGTCATAGAACTCGCCTGCCGGCACGACCTCGGTGGCCACGTCGAGACCTTTGTCCTCGAGCATTGCGATCAGCTTCTCGGCGGTCTTCTTCTGATCTTCGTTTAGATAAAAGATGGCCGACCGGTACTGATCACCCACGTCCGGGCCCTGCCTGTCGACCTCGGTGGGATCGTGTATCTCGAAGAAAAGCTTGGCGAGCGTCTCGAAGTCCGTTTTCTGAGAGTCGTAGGTCACCTCCACGGCCTCGGCATGGCCGGTACCGTGGCTACAGACCTCCTCGTACGTCGGGCTCTCTGTCTTGCCGCCCGTGTATCCGACCGAGGTGGATATCACTCCGGGCGCCGTCTGGAGATGGTACTCGACTCCCCAGAAACAGCCCGCGGCGAAGATGGCCCGCTTGACTCGCTCCTTGGGTATGAAGCTCATCGATATCGAGTTCACGCAGTGACGGGTGTTCTTGGGCGTCAGCCCCTCGCCGAGGAACACGTGGCCCAGATGGCCGCCGCAATTCGCGCACAGTATCTCCGTGCGCTGCCCGTCGGCGTCGGTCCGCCGCTTTACAGCGCCGGGGATCTCATCGTCGAAGCTGGGCCATCCGCAGCCGGACTTGAACTTGTCCTCCGACCTGTAAAGGGGCGCGTCACAGCGCTTGCACGTGTAGATTCCCTTTTCGTCGTGATCGTTGTATTTGCCCGTAAAAGGCCGCTCCGTGCCCTTTTCCAGGATCACCCACTCCTCTTCGGGCGTAAGCTCGTTGTATTTCATCTTCTGGGGCTCTCCTTCCAGGACTGTGCTGAGCGCCATGGCCAGCATGAAGGTGACGGCCGCCGTCAGCCCCGCCACCCATGGTCCGCGCCCGCACGATCTATCACAGCTCATTGTAATACCCCCTCGCGGGAATGAGAGGAACGTGAGGTCAATTCCGCCGGCCTGAATTCGGCGCCGAGCCTGCGCGATCTCAGCGCACAGGGCACACCGCCGCCGAGCAAAGGCATCGCTGCGCCCGTCCGCTCAAGGACCTGGGCGCCGCCGAGCGCGCGGTTCGCCGGTCGGAGGCCATGCGTTTGCCGGGCTTTGTCGCTACTTCGCCGGCTCCGGCGCCTCTTGACTTAGGACCGATTTAGGGCGCGGGGGGATTCCGGGGGCCCGGGCCGGCCCTCACGGCCGCCCCGCGGCGCCCCCTAGAAGTTATATCTGAAGCGGGTGTAGACGTTGTCGTTCTTGTCGAACTGGCCGAACTGGGTCTCGGCGTGGTTTCCGGCGAAGAGGTTTCCTCCAAGGACCACCTCAAGCTCGTCCGAGATCTTGTAGCCGGCGAAACCCCTTACGTAGGTGTCCTCGTCGGTCGGCGAGTAGAAGGCGAACATGGATAGCCTGACAGTCTGGTAGCGAAGCAGCTTGTCCGCGCGAAGGGTCAGGACCTGGCGAAGCTCGTCCTGCTCGTAGGCTCCGGGCCGAAGCCCTTCGGCGTACTCGGCGTGGTCCTTCATCCACTCGCCGTAGTACTGAAAGCCGAGGGTGAAGTCGGTGTATATCTGTCGCTCGGTGCCCCCCAGAAAGCGCAAGGACGAGTTCGGCACCAGCGGGTCCACCCCGTCCTGGTCCTGAAGCGAGTCGTAGTAGCCCATCTCGCCCCAGATGACCCCGCCCAGCCCTGAGCCTCTCGCGCTCGCCCCGTAGACCCTGAGCTCCGGGTAGAACGGCTGCATGTGCGTGCCGAAATCGACTACCGGGTCGGTCAGACCCAGCGGCGTCTTGAAGAATCCCTGATAGCCGTAGAAGGAGAGGTTGAGGGTGCCGACGTAGCGGGAGACCTTGAGCGCGAGTTCTCCGTCTTGCAGGGCGCCTTCGGGCTCCATGGGCTCTCCCCTCACTCCGGGGGGCGAGTAGAAGGAGAGCCTCTCGCCCGACGGCAGGTTGTCGGGAGTGAAGTTGGGGCTCAATGCCAGGTCCACGTTGAAGGGCAGCCCGTAAACGCCGAGGCGTATCGCGTCCACGGGGAACTTCAGGTACTGGTCCTCGCGCCCTATGAAAAAGGACACCCAGTCCTTCGGAAACAGATCGTTTATGAACACCAGATCGCCCGTTCCCCAGGTCAGGGGCTGCCGGCCGGCCTTAACCTCCAGGTGATCTCCGAAGGCGGAGAACCTGAGATAGCCCTCCCGCATCCTGAGGCCGGTCTCGTCGCCGGCAGCGAGGTCCTGCAACAGGTCCAGGCGCAGGAACATCTCGCCCCTGTCGCCGTAGCTGCTCAGCCGCAACTGCGCCCTTGCCTCCTTCAGGGTGTAGTCCTGGGCCCCCCTTATCATCGACTCATCTGTCGTGCGCAGGCCGTAGCCGGCCTCCATGAAGCCGTGCCACGACACATCCGCCCCCGCGGGCGAAACGGCGAAGACAAGGCAAAGGACCACGACAACCGCCGCTGGTAAGTGGCTTCCGGGCATAAGGGGGCTCCTTCGCGTCCTAAGGCGATATGTACTTTCTGGGCGGCGACTTGAGATAGCGCTCGGTGAACAGGTCTTCTTCTATCCCTATGTTGTACTCGACCTCGGAGAACTCCACGACGGTGCTGTGGTCCTTCTTGACGTTGGTCATCTGACGCACGGTGACGGTATGGATGCCCTCGATCTCCTCGATCTCCAGGGCCTCGAAGACTCGACTGAGCTCTCCCTTGTCGTCGTAGTACTCCTCGCGCTCAGGCAGCATGTGATCCGCGCTGACCCAGGTGATCTTCTTCGCGAAGGAGGAATCGTCCCCCTTGGGCACGCTCTCGATCACGTGGAACTCGCGCCCGTCCTTCTCCTCCGTGCGCAGCAATTCGTGGGCGTCGTCGTTCCAGTGACGCCCGGAGACGTCCTCGTACGAGAAATCGCTTCCCACGAAGGAGGAGGACTTGTCGTCCGCCGATATCCGCCGGACCAGGTCGAGGGCCGGAACGTATATCCAACGGGCGTCGTCCTCATCGGGGTACTTCCAGACCATGAAGCCGGTTCTCCTGACGTCGCCGGGCTCGGTGAAGTACGTGTAGTATTTCTGATTCCCGCCGTCCTCGAGGTCAAGGCGCAACATGATGAAGGTCCTGACTCTGGTCTTGCCCCTCTTGTCCTTGAGCTCCATGCGCACCACCGCGCGGCCGTCGTCACCGGCGTAGTAGAGGTTGAGGTGCGCCCGCTTCATTATCTCCACGGCGTCGTGCTCTTCCGCCGCGCTCTTCTCAGCGGCGCCCTCCTGCTCGACGGCACCCTGCTCCTGCGAAAGCGCGAGGCCCCACGGACCGAACGAGGAGATAACCATCAAGAGGGCCATCGCCGCCGCCGTCAGTAGGATCTTTCTTGGTCTGGACATTTCGCCTCCCTCATTTCCTCCTGGACTTGCGCCGAGATTTGCTCGATCTCCGCCCGGGCCGGCTCCCGGTCCCTTTAGGTTTGTCCTCCCTCGAAGGGCCCTCTCCCCCGCCGAAGGGACCTCCCCCCTGCCCGAACGGCGCGCCTCCTCCACCGGATGGCGATCCGCCTCCGCCTTGGTCACCGCTGGGCTCGCCGCGTCCGCCGCTGCCACGTCCACCGCCGCCACCGCGACTCTTTCCCTTGCCGCCTTCGTCACGGGCCGCGCCGCCTCCGCCTTGGTCACCGCTGGGCTCGCCGCGTCCACCGCCGCCACCGCGACTCTTTCCCTTGCCGCCTTCGTCACGGGCCGATCCGCCTCCGCCTTGGTCACCGCTGGGCTCGCCACGTCCACCGCTGCCACGTCCACCGCCGCCACCGCGACTCTTTCCCTTGCCGCCTTCG
>CAZHEV010000018.1:15776-45367 GCA_964531335.1 uncultured bacterium
TCCACCGCTGCCACGTCCACCGCCGCCACCGCGACTCTTTCCCTTGCCGCCTTCGTCACGGGCCGCGCCGCCTCCGCCTTGGTCACCGCTGGGCTCGCCGCGTCCACCGCCGCCACCGCGACTCTTTCCCTTGCCGCCTTCGTCACGGGCCGATCCGCCTCCGCCTTGGTCACCGCTGGGCTCGCCACGTCCACCGCTGCCACGTCCACCGCCGCCACCGCGACTCTTTCCCTTGCCGCCTTCGCGGCCGCGGTCGCCGCCTTCGTCACGGGCCGCGCCGCCTTCGTCACGGGCCGCGCCGCCTTCGCCCCGACCCCCGCCACGGCCCTTGCCCCGGTCCTCGCGGCGCTTTCCTTCGCGCCTATCCTCGCCCTTTCCCTTGCGGGGGCGGCCTTTTCCCTCTTTTCTCTTTCCGCCTTCGCCTGGACGGCCGCGGTCTTTTCCCTTGCCGCCGCCGTCGCCGCCGTCGCCGCCGTCGCCGCGCCCCCCGCCTTTTCGTCTATCATCCGCGGCCTTGCGGTCGCCGGCCTTTTGATCTTTCTTTCGCTTGGACATGTCTTTTCTTCGCTGTGTACGACCCTCCCTCCCGCGCGAGCGATTCTCTCTTTGCCGCGACTGCCTGTCCCGAGCGGAGCGGAGCGAACCAAGGAAGAACCTCGGCCCGAGGGACAATATAGCGGGAAACGCGAAGAGCGTCGTCACACCGCTTACGAGCATTATGGCGAAGAAGAAAGCTCCGACTGTCACGTAGGGTATGAGGTTGGCGAAGAACATCGGCACGAAACCCATGGAGATCACCAGTATGTTGCGGGAGATGGCCCGCGCCGGTATGCCGAACACCTCGTCCATCGCCTCTCCGAAATTACGTTTGTCGCGATACGCCTCGCGGGTCCTTTGGATGAAATGGATAGCGAAGTCTATGGAGAGCCCCAGCGTAAGAGAGGACAGGACCGCTATGGGCATGTCGTAGGGCTTGCCCACAAACCCTATGAACCCGTAGACGAGCGCGATGGTAGCGGTGAGAGGCAGCATCGAGAGCAGCCCGAGCCTGAACGATCTGAACAACACCGTCATCATTATCAGTACGACGACGAAGCTGCTTGCCAGCGCCTTGCCCATGCCGGCCACCATCTTATTCTGCCACACGACGTTTATGTACGGCAGGCCCGCCCACTCGACCTCGAGGCCGGGAGGGGGGTTCTCGGCGACGAACTCACGGGAGTCGTCCACCACGCTGCTGACGGCGCGATTCTCGCCTTTTCTCATCTGCACCCAGATGATCGCCCTGTCGGCCTCCGGCGTTATGAACTTGAACAGGTCCTCCGGATCTCCGCCGGACATCTCATAGAGGAACAGGTACTGCGCTATCTCATCGGAGGACGAGGGGATGTAGGCCGCCTCGGGATCGCCCTTCAGCTCTTCGCGCACCTTCTTCACGATGTCCGCGATCGAAGTCGTCGCGCCCACGTTGGGGTGCTCGGAGAGATGCACCTGGAGCTTCTCTATGTACCGCATCGCCTCAGGCGCCTTTAGACCGTCGTCCTCGCCCGAGTCCACCGACAAGTAGGTCAGGTACGTGCCGGCCAGGTGTTTGCTCATCACCCTGTCCGCCACCCGAAGCGGGTGGTCGTACTTGAACCACTTCACCGGGTTGTCGTTGACGACGATCCGGGACAAACCGACGACCGACACGATCAGCACGAGGGCGCCGGCGATCGCTATCGGCTTGTTGAACCGAAGGGACATGTTCCGAAGGAGTCGCATGGACGATGTCATGAGCCTCGAGCCCTCGGGCGAGGCGCCGAAGTTCTCGATGTGCTTCTTCGGCAAGAGCATAGCGAACGCCGTGTTGAACGTTATAGACAGCAACCAGGCGACGGCTATTCCGAAGGCCACGAAGACGCCGAAGACCTGCACGGGCGGTATGGGCGTCAGCATGAGCGAGGTGAATCCGACGACGGTGGTCACCGAGGTGAAGAGCATGGGGACGAAGAGCTCGTCCATGGTGTCCACGACCGTCTTCCTCATGTCATTGCGTTTTCGGTAGCGGTCGTGGAACTCGCTCAATATGTGGATCGAGTCCAGCACCGCTATGGGGATCAGGAATATGGGAATCATGGAGCTCATTATGTGAACCGTGTAGCCCAGGCCGATCAGCAGCCCCATGGCCCAGGTGACGGTCATCACCGCCACTATCATCGGGGAGATGACCACGATGGGCTTTCGGAAGAAGTAGACCATAAGGAGGAAGATCAAGACGAAGGCGATCGGAGCGTAGATCACCATCTGCACGAACATCTCCCTGCCGAAGGTCGACTCGGCGATCGGGATGCCCGCGAGGTGGTACTCCTCGTCGCCTCCCTCCTCCTCTATCATCGACCTGATCGACTCGGCCACCCCGTGGGCCGCCCTCTTCTCGACCAGGGGGATGAACAGCACCGCGGTCGTCCCGTCGTCCGAGGCGAGCTTGTTGCGGAATATGGGGTTGTCCTTTATCCGCACCAGTATCTGCCGCGCTTCGGCCTGGACTTCGGGAGGCTCGTCGAGCAGCGTCTCCACCCTCAGTATCCCGTCCTCGGTCGTGTAGATATCGTCCACCTCCGAGGGGGCGATGATGTCGTACTCGATCACATCGTCGAGGTCCCGGATCTTCTCCGTGATCCGGCAGATGCGCCCGAGGCTCTCCGAATTGAAGATCCCCTCCTCGCGGACGATTCCGACTATCAGCCAGTCGTGGATGCCGAAGGCCTCCTTGACCTCGTCGTGGAACACGCGGACCTCTTCGTCCTTGGGAAGCATGTTCTCCGGGTCGGTGTCGATATGGATCCTGGGGATCTGGAGGCCGAATATAACGGTGATAACGGCGCACGCTATCACCACCAGCTTCGGGTGGTTCAATGAGATATTAAGTAGGGCTCGCTTCACTAATTTCCCTTTCCAGCTTTGCTCTGTTGATTATGGATCCCGCGTACCCAACCGAGGGCGGCGGGCCTGACGGCTCGCCGCCTCCGAAAAACGCTCTCCGCGGCACGGCACGATGGAGTTGGAGCAGGGCCGTAGAAATCATCGACTACGCTTCCCGGAATACTATCACCCGGCCCCCCCGAGCGGCAACGCGATTCCCCCGGCGCCCGGCTCCAACCCGATAGCCCCCGAATCGGCCCTCACGGCGGGGTCTCGCGGCGCTACTCGAGCCGGCGCGGGAGCCCCGGCGTGGGCTTGTGGCTGAAGCCGGCGCCGCGCCCGGCGAAGCCCGGGTTCGCGAGCGACGGGCGCGCGGCCCAGCGCCGAGATGAGGGCCCGCAAGGTCGCCACGTCGGGGTGCGGGCAAGAACGCCTGCGATCAGGCCCCGCTTCCAGAGCGGGACTTTCGTTTCGCGGTGTACGGCAGGACGAAGAGATAGACGCCGGTGCCTGCCAGAAGCAGCAATCCCACGCCGAACGAGGTGAAAAGCCAGGGCTTGGCCTTCGGATGGAAGAACGACCCGTCATGGATGCTCTCTATGATGTCCGAGCGCCTGTAGGCGAACTGTAGTATCTCGCCCGTCTGATGGTCTATCTGAGCCTCCCAGTTGTTCTTCGACCTGATCTTTATGATTCCCTTGTCCGGCCTGACGTCGAGCCTGGCCACGTCTTCCCATGTCTCTATCCGCGCCTCGGGCACCGTCCTTGCGATCTCCAGCACCTTCGAGAAGGGGATCTCGGGACTGTCCCCCTGCCCGGTCATAGTGTCCGGCTGAACCCACGAGACCTGCTTCTTGACCTGCAACAGGAGACCGCTGAGCAGTATCAACAAGAAAGGCACGGCCGTGATTATCGAGCACCAGTAATGCACCTTGCGCAGTGCGCGTTTCCAGTTTACGGGCAAATTTCCTCCTTATGCGGAAAGCCGGGCCACGGGCCCCGACCGCGAAAGCCTCGGCGGGAAACTACTCCACGTCCAGGTCTTCCGGCGGCTCCGACTGTCCCGTGGCCTCCGCGTATATCTGAAGCAGCCTCGAGGTTTGCTTGGAGATCATCCCCGTGTTGCCGACGATGGCGCAGAAGAGGATGCTCATGCGGGGCTTGGATGCACGGCCTCGCACCCTTTCGAACTGGAGGCTGGAGAGGCGCTGGACCAGCTCCCTCAGGCTCGTGTCCATCTCTATGGCCGCGGCCGGGTCCAAAGGCCGTCCGCCCTTCAAGGCGCCGGAGGCGTCCTTCAGCATCGGGACCATTCTCTGCCTCACCTCGTCCAGCTCCTTGAGTTGGTCGGGCAAGAGCATCTTGTGCCTGTTCGCCAGGTGAAGGTACGAGCGGGTCACTATGTCTCTCTGGCCGTCTACGAGCTTCTGGACCCGCCTCACCGTCTGCCAGAAGGTGAGCGAGGTGCCGCCGTCCTCCCTTTGCAAAAGCCTCACCGATCTTATGACGTTGTTGGTTATTGTGTTCGCCCACCGCTGCAATCTTCGCACGCGGTTTCTCTCCGCCCTGAGACCGTACTCGTTCCGGCCGGCCAGCGCTCTCAAGGTCGCGTCCATCGACTGCGCGAGCTCGTCCAACAGGACGCCTACCTGCTTGAATGTCAGCGTGACGGCCTCGGAGCCGTCCTTCGCGTCTCTGAGGTTGTATATCTCATCGTCCTCGAGCACCTTAGCCCTCGACGCGTGGAGCCGGTTGTTCCTCCAGATCGCAAGGCCCGCGACCACCATGAGGGCTATCACGCCGTAGGCTTTCGCGTATGAGATGACAAGGGCGAAGCCTGCGCAGATGGTGAAGGCCATGAGCGCGGTCATGAACCAACCGCCCACTACGGTCAGCACCCCGGTCACGCGGAAAACGGCGCTCTCCCGGCCCCAGGCCTGGTCCGCGAAGGAGCTTCCCATCGCCACCATGAAGGTGACGTAGGTGGTGGACAGCGGAAGCTGCTTGGAGGTCGCGTAGGATATAACCGCGCTCGCTACCATCAGGTTGACCGACGCCCTGAGGAGGTCGAACGGCGGTCGGTTCTCTATGACCGATGACGTGTACTTCGTGGGATCGGAGCGCCGCGCTATCCACACGCGGGACGATCGCGGCAATAGGCCACTGATCCCGTTGCTCACCGACATACCCATCTGCACTATCACCCGGGACAGCCGCGTCGAGTCGAAGCGCTCCTCCCCCTCGCCCTGCTGCCCCAGGCCGACCTCGGTCATCGTGACGGTCCTCGCCTTCTTGGACACGGAGAGCGTGATCACCATGATCACCCCCGCTAATATGATCAGGTAGCTCTCGGGCCTTACGCTCTGGCCGAGGGCGGCCATGCTCGCGGTGAGGGGGTTCCCGCCGGCGCCGGCCACCTTGTACGCCTGAAGCCCGGCCATGGGCACGCCTATGAAATTCACCAGGTCGTTCGCCGCGAAAGCCATCGCCAACGCGAAGGTGCCGACGAGTACGATTGGCTTCAGGATGTTCACCCGCAGGAAAAGGAGAACTTGTAGCAGGAGCCCGGATACGGCGAACAGCGGCAGGAGTATCATCATCGAGTTGTTCTTGATCCATTCGGCCGTCTCGGGCGTTATGAAGGTGGCGCCCTTGGCTCCCTTTATCAAGATAAAGTAGGTGATGGACGCCAGGGCCAGTCCCCCCCAGAGCCCTCCGTAGCGCTTGAGGCGCCTTTCATAGTCGAAGGTGAAGACCAGCCTGCTCAGAAACTGCACTATTGCCCCGAAGGTGAAGGCGACGACTATGGAGAGCAGAATTCCGGAAATGATGACAAGGGCCTTGCCGGTGTTGATGTACTCCAGGACCGAGCCGGCGCCTTCCGCGCTTACCACCTTGATGGCGGCCACGGCGACGGACGCGCCGAGCAGCTCGAACACGATGGACACCGTGGTGGAGGTGGGAAGGCCGAAGGTGCTGAACAGGTCCAGGAGTATGACGTCGGTGAGCATCACGGCGAGGAATATCGTCATGAGCTCGGGCATGGTGAAGAACTGGGGATGGAAGATGCCCTTTCGGGCGACCTCCATCATGCCGCTGGAGAAGCTGACGCCGGCCAAGATCCCGAGGCTGGCTATGATCATTATGAAATAACGGGGGGCGACCCTGGACCCTATGGACGAGTTCAGGAAGTTGACGGCGTCATTTGTCACTCCGACAACGAGATCGAAGATTGCGAACGCCAGTAGAACGAAGACAGCGATGAGAAAGAGGTCTATGCCCATTTACCGCTCTAAGCCCCCCACGCGCACAATCCGCACCCCATTCCCTCAACTGACGCAACGCTACATTCCTATCACGATTGGTGCCCACCGTCAAGACGCGCCGGCCCCGCCGCGTCGGTCCGCGCGGGACCCGGCCTACAAGCGCTCTAAGGCGCCGCCTAGAACTCGGGCGACTCGGTGGCCACGCCGCCCGCTATCTGGTAGTGCACTACGACCCGCCAGGTGAAGTCGGTCGGCCTGCCGGTGGGCTCCGAGGTGCCCTCGACGTCGCCCTCGACCAGGAATCCCGACGTGACGCCCGTCCTCAGCGCCTCCAGGATGTCGTCGAGAACCTCGTTCATGAAGGAGACGCCCTCGGCGTTTATGGGGGCGGTCTCCAGCTCGCCCAGCAGAGGATAGACGTCCGCGCTCAGGCCCTCTATGAGGACCTTCTCCTCCCCGCCCGGCCTGCTCACCGACACCGTCGCGTCCACTATGCGCCTGTTTTCCTCCGGCTCCCTGTACTCCACCACGCCGTACTCGACCTTGGAGACCTTGATCCATCTGAGAAGCTCCGGGTCCATGCCGACCTCTTCGATCTGGTCCCGGATCTCCATCAAGTCATCCTCGTCCATTATGTCGTATCCCGCGTGCACGTTGAGGCTTCCCTCGGCCGGAAACTCCATCTCCAGGCTGTTATCGGTCACGACGGTGATGGTTATGTCGCGCGACTCGGGGATGCCCGGGCACTTGGCGCCGAGCACCATGGCGGCCAGAGCGAGGGCAATCACGCATCTGCCGACGATTCTTACGTACATGATAGGTCCCTCCTTAGTTGCCGAAGCTCAGCCCTACCGCGACCCCGGTGGCCGCCGCGGCGTTGAACTCGATGAAAGCGTGCACGTAGGGGAGCTTGCCCGCCACGCCCAGAGTAAGGTGAGGGTCGATCTCCCTGTCCAGGGACACGTCGAAGGAAAGGTCCGGGTCCTCCCCGTCATCGTCCACGTACTCCGCGTCGAGCTCGACGGTGTCGATCCCTAAGCCGACGTACGGCTGGAAGAACCGGTAGTCCTTGCTCGCCGTTACGTTGAAGTGCATGGCACGCGCGTCGACCAAACCGTCTCCGATCTCGAAGTCCTGGACCATGAAGCCGGCCGCCATGTCGAACGGCAGCATGTCCGGCACCCACTGCGTTATGGAATGCTGAGCGCCGAAGCCCACGTAGCTGAAGTCCCCGAAATCGGAGTCCCCGAGGTCGAAAGCGATATATCGGATCAGCGCCCGCGTGCCGAACACCGACCCGATCGAGATCTGAGGCGCGGCTATCTCGAATCCGTCGAGGTCGAAACCGCCCGGGTAACTTTGAGTCAGGCCTCCCTCGCCGGATATGGTGGCTCCCTCCTCTGAGCCCGCTATGGTGGGGGCCTGGTTCGATCCGGTGGGCGTGAACCACTCGGGGTGGACAGGGGTGAACGTCCTGTCGTCGTCCGAGTACCCGATCGCCATGATCACCACGCCTCCGGAGATGTTTATGCCCGCCTTCGGCACGTGACCGGTGCGGAACACGGCGGAGTTCATGGTGCCGGACAGGCCGGTGTTGAGCGGGGAGAGGTACCCCTCGAAGTTCCGGTCCGAGAGCTCGCCCAGATTCTCGGTAAGCTGGGCCCGCGCCGGAACGGCAGCGGTGAGAAGCGCAAGGCATAACAAGGGCGCAAACCAGGCCGTTCGACTCGTCATCTCTACCTCCTCAGGCTGATAAATCCTCGTCGCCGTTCTTCTTGCCGGCTCCCGACTCCTGGCCGAAGCTCTTTATACCCTCGGCGAGCTCGCGAAGGCGCTTGTCCGCGCGGCCGTGCACGCTGCCCTCGGGAAAGCGGCCGTCGGAACCGCGGACGCCGGCCTCGACCCCGGTCAAGACCTCGATCCCCTCGTCGATGGTGCCGACGGGCCAGACGTGGAACCTCCCCTCGCGTATTGCCTCGACCACGTCCTCCTTCAACATGAGGTTCTGGGCGTTGCTCCGCGGAATCATCACGCCTTGCTCGCCGTTGAGCTTCTTCGCTTTGCAGAGCTCGAAGAAGCCCTCTATCTTCTCGTTGACGCCGCCGATGGCCTGTACCTCACCGTTCTGATTGACCGAGCCCGTCACCGCGATCCCTTGCTTTATGGGCACGCCGGACAGGGCCGACAGCAGCGCGTAAAGCTCCGTGCTCGAGGCGCTGTCCCCGTCTATGCCCTCGTAGCTCTGCTCGAAGACCAGACGGGCCGAAAGGGACAGAGGTTTGTTCTGGGCGTACTGCCCGGACAGATAGCCGCTCAGAATGAGGATGCCCTTGGTGTGCATGTTTCCGCCGAGCTTCGCCTCGCGCTCGATGTCTATTATGCCGCCCTTCCCCATCCCCACGCTCGCGGTTATCCTCCGGGGCCGCCCGAAGATGTAATCGCCGAGGGCCATTATGGCGAGACCGTTCACCTGACCCACGTCCTCCGCGGTCGTGTCTATCAGGATCCTTCCTCTTTCTACCAACTCCTGAATCCGAACCTGGATCAGGTTCGACCGGTAGATCTTCTCTTCGACCGCTCTCTGCACGTGCTTGGCGCTTACCTTCTCGGACCCGTCCTTGTCGGCCCAGAAGTTTGCCTCTCTGATCAAATCGGAGATCTGCCCGAAGTGGGTGGAGAGCTTCTCCTGATCGCCCGCCTGTCTCGATCCGAACTCGACGACCTTGGCGGCCGCCCTCTTGCCGAGAGGCCTCAGGTTGTCCTTCCGGCACAGGGTGCTGACAAAACACAGGTAGTCCCGCACGTTCTGGTCGGTGCGGTCCATCTCGACGTCGAAGTCCGCCTTGACCTTGAAAAGCTCGTTGAAGTCCTCGTCCAGCTCGTAGAGAAGGAAGTAGAGCCGAGGATTGCCCGTGAGCACGACCTTGACGTGCAATGGGATCGGTTCGGGACGAAGCCCGCGCGTCGATATGAAGCCCAGCCGCTCCCCGATCTCTTCGATGGAGATCTCGAGGTTGCGTATGGCGCGCTTGAGGCCGTCCCACGAGTAGGGGTTCCTCAGAAGGTCCTGCGCCTGGATGACCAGGTATCCCCCGTTGGCCCGGTGGAGCGACCCGCCCCTGATCAGCGTGAAGTCCGTTCTGAGGGCGCCGAGATGGGCCTCCTTTTCGATGCGGCCGAAAAGGTCGGGGTAGATGGGATTTAATTCGGTGACGACCGGCGCTCCGTCCATCTCGCTGTTGTCGACTATGACATTGACCTCGTATTTCCTGAAGGGCCTGTCCTCAACCCACGGCGGCTTCTGCGCCTGCTCCTGGGGGGACTCGGGCTTGGCGCGGAAGGCGTCAATGTTGTCCAGCATGTCCTCCTTCATCGCCTTGAGATGATCCGACACCTCGGGCGTGTCCCCGTACTCGTCGAGCAGCTCGTCCACGAGAGGGCCTATCACGTACAGGGCCACGTCCCTGTCCATGCGCCGGATCCTCTCCCGGGCCTCCCGGGTGAGCTTTCGGACCTCCTTGAGGGCGTCGCCCATCTCGTCCTGGAGCTTCTTCTGACGCTTCTCCAGATCCTCCTTCACGTCCTGCTCGAGCGACATGAAGGACTCCTGGTCCATGGGCTTGCCTTCGACCAGCGGCACGTAGGCTATCCCCATGGGCGTCACCTGGAGAAGGAAGCCGGCCTCGCGCGCCCGCTTTTCCATCTCCGACATGAGGGCCTTTCGCCTGGATTCCAGCTCCTCCTGCGCCTTGGCCTTGCGCTCCGAGTACTCGTCGCTCTCGAAGGCTTCCTGGATGCCTTTTCGGGCCTGATCCACGAAGGCGCTTACATCCTCCTGGAAGCTCTTGCCCCTTCCCGCCGGCAGCTTCAAGGCCTTGGGTCGGTCCTGATCCTTGAAGTTGTTCACGTAACACCAATCCGGAGGCACCGGCTGCTCCTTGGCTCTCTCTTCCAAGAAAGCCTTCACCGCCGTGGTCTTGCCCGTTCCCTGTCTGCCGGCCACGTAAACGTTGAAGCCGCGATCAGGCATGTCGAGGCCGAACTTCAGCGCCTCGACGGCCCGTTCCTGGCCGATTATTCCCTCCAGGACCCCGCAATCGTCCGTGGTCTCTATGCCGAGCTCATCGGGATCGCTGGTTTTTCTTGCCCTTTCGTGGGCGAGCTCCTCTATCATCACATCCTCCCCGCCTACCTTATTAGCGTGGTCATCATCTTTATCGTTTGGACGACTGGTATCTCCATGGACTGCGGCCCTTCCACCGTGATGGTGTTGCTCACGTCGCTCTCGGACACGCTCTTAACGAAGATGCCCTCTTCGTGCGCGAAGTGCCACAGCTCGGTACCCGTCAACGTTCCGTCGAAGGTCAGCCTGGATCCGCGCTGCTCGCCCTCGCCGGACAGCGTGCCCGTCACCACGGCCGAAATCCTGGCGCACTCCAGACCCATTACCTTCTCGTAACCTTCAAGGGTGTTTAAGGCCTCGAGCACGATCCTGATCTCGCCGTCGCCTTCGTCGACCCTCAACGTGTCCCGGCTCGTCCAAGTCTCGCCCACCGCGATCTTCCCGCCGGGCAGATCGGGGAAGAAAGCCTGGAAATCGGCGGAGAGGTTCCTCTCCCCCACGGCGCCCATTTCATAGACCATCTCTCCGGCGCCCGAGAAGTCCAGCTCTTCGCCTTTCGGCGACAGCGTCATATGGAAGCTCTTGCCTATGACCGAGCTCGGATCGGCCGTCGTCGTCCCCTGCGGGCTGACCGTGGCCAGCTTCAGCGAGTCGATGGTGACGGAGATCGGCACGGTTCGATCCGCCATCGCGCCCGGACGCGCGTAGCTCTTCGCCGCCTCCTCGCCCGCATCTACCGCGAACACGATCAACTTGTCGCTGTTTACCTCCATCTCCATCCCGTGTATGCTCATCTCCTGAACGGACTTCGTGCTCGTCCTGTACTTCAGGATTCCTTCATCCGCCATATCGTATACAAACCCCAGGTCCTCGTCGGGCGCGCCCATTCCGCCCCTTCCCCCGCAACCCGCGACGAAAACAAATCCCATGAAGATAACCGCGAACAGGATTCGCGCGCTGGTCTTGCCGGCCATCTTGTCCTCCTCCGTTCCGTGCCGGGATTCCTCCCGCGGTGAGGTGAGCTCTCTCGAGACGCTCATCCGCTTTACAACGAGGTGCGGATTGTCGGGCGCCGTCTCATCCAGGTCTTGCACCATGATGAATCTGCCGGCGCCGGGCTGTCGAGCCCGCAGCATCGAATCATAACGCATCCGTCCCTCGCTTAACAACGGACTACTTTATATGGCCTACTTTATATAGCCCAGCGACCTTAGCTGTTCGATCTCCTGGTCCGTGGGACTGTCCCCCGGCTGCGTGGCGTCCACTTCGACGTGGCTCTCTTCCCAACGCCGCAGGGCCGATCTCAACCTATCGGCCTCCTCGGGGCGGACGTGAACGCTGTCGGTAAGCGCGCCGTTTTCCACGACTCCGTCCGCCTGAAGCTCGAAGCGGTTGACCCCGCTCCAGCCGTCTCGGTTCTCGATGTACTTCCAGCGCTCCGTATAGACGGCTATCTTCTCGACGTCCCTCCAATTCGTCTCCGCCGTGAAAACCTCCGGCAAGTCGGGCGGCTCTCCCTTACCCGTCACCAGGGCCAGCAATGACTCGCCCATCATCTCTTCGGGCGCCCGGATCCCCGCGTAGTCGAGCAGCGTGGGCGCGACGTCCAGGAGCCTCACCATGCGTTTTACCCTCTTGCCGCGGGGAATTACCTCATCGTCCGAGGGATTGTAGAGAATGAGCGGCACGCGCACCTGCGAATCGTAAAGCAGGTTCCCGTGGGTGTTGGAATCTTGGACGTCGGGGTGGTCCACAAGACCCTGGCCGTGATCGCTCGTAATCACGAACAGGGTGTTTCGCCAGCCGGGAAGGAGGATCAGCTCGTCCATGAAATCGGATATTTCACCGGATAGCTGGGTGACCGCGCAATGCGTCTTTCTCACCAAGTGAGTCAGGGCCGCCTTTCTCTTCGGCGGTTCGTCCTCTCTCACATCCACCGGCAGTTTGTCGTAGAGATGTCTGTACCTGTTGAGAACGAGCGAGGGCGAATGGACCTCCATGACGTTTATCTGAACGTACGCCGGCCCCCTCTCCACGGACCGCGCTTGACTCATGGCCCAATCCAGGATCTCGCCGGACCTGGGAAGGCGCATGCTACGCCCCTCTCGGAGCCGGATCTTGTCCTCCTCCGGCTCCATCCAGCCCCAGATCACCGAGCTCTCGGCGTAATCGTCGAAGCCTTGATGGAAGTTGAACGTCTTGTTCAAGTGGGGATTGGCCGTAATGCCTATGGTGCGGTAACCGTGGTCCTTGAGGATCTCCGCCAAGGTCAGATACTCGTCGGCCAGTATGTCGAACTTCTCCCTGTAGATCCCCAACGATCTCGGATACAGCGAGGTCAACATCGAGCCTATGGAAGGACGAGTCCAACTGCACTGCGACAACACCCTCTCGAAGACCACGCCTTCCTCGGCCAAAGCGTCGATCTCCGGTGAGGTGTCAAGGGGGCAGCCGTAGCAGGAAAGCAGGTCCGCCCGCAGCGTGTCGATTATTATGAGGACCACGTTGGGCCTTTCCTCCGCCGAGCGATCGCATCCCGGCGAAAGCGCCACGCCGGCGAAGGCGACCAGTCCCAAGAACATCGACAACGCGCCCTTCAATCTCACCTGTCAGGCCTCCTAACGTCTCGCACAAAGGCTCTCCGGGGCAGTGGGATCCCCGGCGCGGCTCCGCGGCGTCAGAAAAAGGGTTCCGTGTAAACGAGGGATCGGGGAAGCGATCGTCTATTACGCCGACCGCCTCGACGATCATATCGGATCGCCCGCACAGATAGAAGTCCCATCGTCCGAGCGAAACTACTCCCCCCAGATCTCCTCGGCGGCGCCGGTGACGCTGTTGCATAGCCGGGCGACGCAGAACAGGTAGTCGGAGAGCCGATTGAGGTAAACCAGGACCTCCGCCAGGAGAGGATCGGGTCCTTCGGAGGCACGCCGCTCCTGTCCCCGGCCACGCGCGCCCGCGCGGCGGGTCGTCTCACTGCCCGCGCCCTCGATCTCCACAAGAGCGACCACCCGCCTCTCCGCCCTTCTGCAAACCGCCCGCGCCACGTGGGCCCACGAAGCCGAGACGTGGCCTCCCGGTATCAAGAAACCGCTCAGCCCGGGCAGACCGTCGTGTATCCTGTCGGTGGCGACTTCGAGCGCCTCTACGTCCGCCGCCTCGATTCTCGGCAGAGACTCCACCGACGGAGATGAAGACGACGTGCCGAGCAGCGATCCGGCCGCGAGCAGCTTGGACTGCGCCTCCTTGATCTCAACGATAAGCTCGGAGTGGTCCTCCGGCACGGACGATGCCAGCGCGCCCATGACCGAGACGAGCTCGTCCACGTCGCCGCAGGCCTCTATCCGGGCGTGCGTCTTGCTGACTCGCTCGCCGCTGAAAAGACCGGTCTTTCCTTTGTCTCCCGTCCCTCGGGAAGGTTTCATGGTTGCGACCTCGCGGCGCCCAGCCACGCGCCGTTGCGCCTGGAGCCGGCGGGCGCCGGGACATGCGCCATGACCCGGCTCCGTTCGCGCTCCGGCGATCTCAGCCTAGTAGGTGAGCTCGATCTCGTATACCTTGTCCCAGTTCTTGCCCGTCACGAACAGCCTGTGGCCCCGCGCGTCGTAGGCTATCCCGTTCAGCACGTCGGTCCCGTAAGGAGCGGCCAGCTCCCCCAGGTCGATCCAACCTATGACCTCGCCCCCGTCCAGCGCTATCCTTGCTATTCTGCTCCGGCCGAAGATATTGGCGAATAGATCCCCCTCTATCAGCTCCAGCTCGTTGAGGCGCGACACCGCGGAGCCTTGGTCGGTGACAACCATGTCGCGGGTGATCTCGAACATGCTCGGCTCCATGAAATGGACGACCGCCGATCCGTCGCTCATTATCAACGACTCGCCGTCGGTGGTCAGCCCCCACCCCTGCGTTTCATAGGTGAAAAAGCCCAGTGAGTCGAAATCGGCCTTGTTGTAAATGAACCCAACGCGGGACAAGTAGGTGAGCTGGAAGAGCGTCTCACCGAGCACGGCGATGCCCTCGCCGAAATACTCATCCGGCAGGTTTCGAATCATGAGCACGTCGCCGGTCTCGATATCGACCCTGCGGATGGATGAACGCCCGTAGCGGCCCGTGCCCTCGTAGAAGAAACCCTCGTCATAGATCAGACCTTGCGTGAAGGCGCTCGGGTCGTGGTCGTAAGAGTCGATAACCCGGAAGCCGTACGCGGGCGTCGCCTCCGAGACGATCGACACCACCGCCGTGTCGACCGCCCTCGCCCCGCCCTCGCCGACCGCGGCTGCGGTCAAGGCGCAGCTCCCCTTCCTGTACGCTATGCCGTCCAGCGTGTACTCGTACGGCGGCTCCCGGTCCACGAACCACAGAGTCCCGTTCACGTAGAACTCCACGGAAAGCGCGTCACCGCCCGGGTCGGACGCCTCCGCCGTCACGGTCAGGGTGTCGCCGAAAGAGATCACGGAGCCGCTGTCCGGCGAAGTGATCCGGCACTCCGGAGACCTTCCCGCGGAAGAGGTATCGTCGGAGCACGCAAGCTGGGTCAGAACCACAAGCAGGAAAACGCAATAGTGAAAGTGCCTTCTCATGAATAGATGCCCTCGAGCCGCGGCGCCGGGCTCCCTCGGCCGGCGCCGCGACGGGCCCATTCGGGCCCTTTCACTTAGACCACCTCGAAGCGATGATCTCGCCGTTCCCGGCGACCGTACTGGCATCCTAATGGCAGCCATCGCAGGCGGTCAAGCTCATGTTCCGGTGCCCTTGACCACGGGCAAAACAGTTTTGTATTATATAGCTTTGCGGGCATAGGTAGGCCGTTCCGCTTTCTCGGACTGAACGGCCCTCGCCGCATCCACTGATTGTCCGCCGAGCACCTGCGGTTTATGGAAAGGGGTCCGCCCTGAGCACCGTAGAAAAAGCGATAGAGGCGCCCCAGACCGCCGCCGCGATCGACATAGGCACCAACGCGGTCCGCATGGCCGTCGCCCAAGTGTACCCCGACGGGCGCATCGAGGTACTCGAAGAAGTCAACCGGCCCTGCCGCCTCGGTCACGACACCTTCAGGACCAAGTCCCTCGGCAGAAAGACGGTCGGGTCCCTCCTCGGCATACTCCGCGACTTCAGACAGATTCTAAACACTTACGAAGTCGAGCTGATAAGGGCGGTGGCCACATCCGCCGTGAGCGAAGCCTCGAACAGGGACGCGGTGCTGGACAGGATCGCCAGGACCGTGGACCTGGACATCGACGTGATCGAGCCCATCGAGCAAAGCCGCCTGACGTTGTCCGCCGTCCGTCAGTCGGTGCAAGGGCACGTGGACCTCTCCAAGGGAACGACCCTGATAGCGGACGTCGGGGGCGGCAGCACAAGGATCACGGTCCTGAAGAAGGGCCACATCGCGGCCTCGCACGACTACGATCTGGGCGTGATCCGAATGCAGGACATGCTCCTTACCAGCAACGAGCCGCCGTTGCGGGCGGCGGACACTCTCAGGCAGCACGTCGTCAATACCGTGGTGTACGCGAGGAAATCCCTGGGTCTCAGGAAGGTGAAGACCTTCATAGGCATCGGCGGGCCGGCCAGGCTGGCCGCCCAACACGCCGGCAGCAGGCTCCTGGCCTCGGACCTCTTCGAGATGGAACGCAACGACCTCGAGCGGTTCATCGACAAATGCGCCTCCCTGGAGCCGGAGGTGCTTGCGAGAAGGTACGGCACGCCCTTGCTCGACGCGGAGAGGCTCGTCCCCGGGCTGCTCGTGTACAACGCCCTCCTCAACGCCGCCCGCGCGAACAAGATGATCATCTCGAACGTGACCATGAGGGAGGGGCTCCTTCAGGACCTGCCCCGCTACGTGACCGGTCTCGAGGACCCGGAGCTCACGGAGAGCATCCTGACTTTCGCCCAGGCCGTCGCGGCCAAGTACAGCGACGACGTCAGGCACTCGGAGCGGGTGGCGAAGCTTTCAGCCAGGATCTTCGACGCGCTCCAGAAGGAGCACGGGCTCAAGCCGCGCCACAGGCTGCTGCTTCAGGTGGCGGCCCAGCTACACGAGGTCGGGAAGTTCATCGGGAGCAGAGGACACCACAAGCACAGCCAGTACTTGATATCCAACACGGCCATAGTCGGTTTGAGGAAGGCCGACATCCAGGTGGTGGCCCAGGTGGCTCGGTACCATCGCGGCGGGGCCCCCAAGTCGAGCCATCTCGAGTACATGGCCATGCCGCGGAGGCAGCGCATGGTCATAAACAAGCTGGCGGCGATGCTGCGGATCGCCGATGCGCTGTACAAAGGGCACTTCCATCCCGTGGACGAGTTCAAGATCGAAAGACGGCGCAACGAGCTGTCCGTCGGCGTCGGAGGAGAGGTCGACATGACCCTACCCCGAAGGGCGCTGGCAATGAAGAGCGACTTGTTCGAGGACCTGTTCGGCATAGAGGTGAGCTTGGTGCAAGAGAGCCGCGCGGGGGTGGACGAGCCCCGCGACGGCGCCGCCGACCGGTGAACCGGGGATTGCAAACATGGCCGACGCGCTACCCGACAATCAAGAGATGATGATCAATAGAGAGCTATCGTGGCTGGAGTTCAATCACCGCGTGCTGGAGCAAGGACGCGACCAGACCGTTCCACTCATGGAGAGGCTGAAGTTCCTCGCCATAGTAAGCTCCAACCTGGATGAGTTCTTCATGGTCCGCGTGGCGACGCTCAAGCGCCAGTCGGCGGCCAGGCCGGACTCCACGGACCCTAGCGGGCTCACGCCCGACCAACAGCTCGCGAAGGTGAGCGCCAGGGCGCGGAGGATGGCCGCGGACCACGCTAGAGCCGTCGACGACGTCCTGCGCGAGCTCGGCGGGCACGGGCTGGAGGTGCTGAACGTAGAAGAGCTGACCGCCGGGCAGATGGCGTTCCTCGATTCCTACTTCTCCGACGAGATACTGTCCTTGCTCACCCCGATGGCCGTGGACAATCTCGATCCTTTTCCTCTGCTGCCCGGCCTGAGCTTGAACCTGATACTGGCCCTTGAGCCCAGGACGGGATCGTCACGGAGCGAGGGCATGACCGGCATCGTTGTGGTTCCCGTGCCCAAGGTGCTCAGGCGGTTCGTGAGGGTGCCCGCCGGCGACAAGGTGGCGCTGGTCCCGCTGGAAAGGGTGATCCAATCCAGGATAGGCTCGCTGTTTCCCAAGCGGACGATAAAGGCGCTGGCCACGTTTCGACTGACTCGCGACTCCGACGTGGATGTCCTGGAGGAGGAGGACGAGGACCTTCTCAGCGCGGTGGAGGAGGCCGTCAAGTCCAGACAGCGCCGGAGCGTGGTCAGGCTCGAGATATCCACAGGTCCCGATCGCGCCCTCAGGAACTGGCTCGCGGAGTGGGCAAAGGTCCCGGAGCGGGACATCTACGAGATCCGCGGGTTGATGGACGCCGCCGCCCTGACTCAGGTCGCGAACATCCCCGGGTTCTCCCGGCTGCGTGAACCCGACTGGCCCCCGCAGCAACCCCGCGACCTTGCCGACAGCGAGGACGTATGGGAGACATTGAACGACAGGGATGTGCTCTTGTTCCATCCCTACGAGTCGTTCGACCCGGTGGTCCATCTGATCCAAGAGGCGTCGGGCGACCCCGACGTGCTGGCGATGAAGATGACGCTCTACCGCACGAGCGGAAGCTCTCCCGTGATAGAGGCGCTTGCGCGCGCCGCCGAGAGCGGCAAGCAGGTGACCGTGCTGCTGGAGCTGAAGGCGCGCTTCGACGAGACGCGAAACGTGCAGTGGGCCCGCCGGCTGGAGGACGCCGGTTGCCACGTCATCTACGGCATCTCCGGCTACAAGACCCACTCCAAGTTGCTGCTGATCGTGAGACGGGAGCCTCAAGGAATACGCCGGTACATGCACATGTCCACGGGCAATTACAACGAGAGGACGGCGCGCCTGTACTCGGACATAGGTTTGATGACCACCGACGACGACCTCGCGCGGGACGCGGCGGCGTACTTCAATATTCTGACCGGGTACTCGGAAGATGTAGGGTGGAGCAAGCTGTCCGTGGCGCCCACCGCCCTGAAGCCCAGGATACTGGACTTGATAGAGAGGGAGATCCGGGTCTCCACCCCCAATTGGCCGGGGCTGATAATGGTCAAGCTCAACTCCCTACAGGACGAGACAGTCTGCAACGCCCTGTACGCGGCGAGCCGGGCGGGCGTGAGGGTGAAGCTGAACGTGCGCGGCATCTGCTGCCTTCGCCCGGGGGTCAAGGGGCTCTCCGATAACATAGACGTTATATCGATAGTGGATCGGTACCTCGAGCACGCGCGGGTGTTCTACTTCCAGAACGGCGGCGACGATGAGATATACATGTCCAGCGCGGACTGGATGAGTCGAAACCTGGATCACCGCCTCGAGACGATGTTCCCGGTGGCGCGGCCCGACCTCCGGAAAAGGTTGAAGGGCGCACTGGACATATACTTCGCCGACAACGTCAAGGCATGGCGCCTCCTCGGCGACGGAACCTACGAGCGGGTGCGGGCCGGCGGGTCCAGGGTGAGAGCGCAGGAGGTGCTGTACGAGGAGGCCGCCGCGGCCGGCCGCGCGTCGGCCACGCGATTCAGGCCTCTCATGAGCCCGGAGCGAGACCGCCGGGGCTGAATCTGAAAGGGTGGGTCGAGAATGGACCTCTATCTGGTCAGACACGGGATCGCGGAGCTACGCGGCGCGAAGCCGGACGACGAAAGGGCCCTGACCTCCGAGGGTATCGAGAGGACGGCACAGGTGGCGCAAGGTCTTCTGAGGCTCGACTGCAAGCCGGACATAGTGGCGACGAGCCCGTTGCGCCGCGCGGCCGAGACCGCCGAGATAATGAGAGAGGTTCTTCGCCCGGACGCGGACGTGGACATTGAGAAGCTCCTGTCGCCGGGCGCTTCGGCCTCGGAGCTTGCCGACTGGCTCTCGGGTCTGAAGGCCGGCTCCGTCATGGCCGTCGGGCACAACCCGGACATGCCCATGATTGCCGCCGAGATGATCGCGGGAAGCAGCCCGGTGGAGATCGAGTTCAAGAAAGCGGCCGTCTGTATGCTATCCTTCAACGGGCGCCCGGGGCTCGGAAAGGGCGTCCTCCGCTGGCTGCTGCAGCCGAAACAGCTTCGCTACATAGGATCCGGCTGACGGAATCATTCTTTTCAAGATGAAAACCGACACAACGCGCATGAAGCTCCGCGCGAAGGGGATCAGAACCTCCCATCGCCTGCGCGCGGCCGATTCGAGGGCGAAGTTCGCAAAGACCTGGAAGCGGTTCGACAGGCGGGTGGTCCGCGATCCCCTGGAGTCGAAATTGAAAAGGCCGGCCGACCGGGCAGGGGTCGAGCGCGCGGAGCGAGAACTCCGCTCAAAGGATGCGACCGGCAAGGCCCAGGAGGCCGGGGGCCGGGAGAGCGCCTTGGGCCGGGAGAGCGCTTCGTAAACGGGCGGATCGCGTCAACGACGTTTCTTCAGCTCGTCGAGGAGCTCCGGCAGCCGCTCCACGAACTCCCTGGGGCCTTCGAACTGCACGGCCGACCTGGCGTCCTCCCACTTGAACCACCTTCGCTGCCGCACATCGGACTCCTCCCAATCGTCCAGGACCTCATGTACCTCCATTAGAAAGACCTCCACCTCGCAAGGGGTGCCGTGCTTGTCGTACTCGTAAGCGCCGACCGACGGTCCTACCAGACGCCCTATCGCGCCGGCCTCCTCGAAGGCCTCCTTCAGCGCCGACTCGCCGGATTCCAGGTGAGGCTCCACGGTCCCTTTGGGGAAGATCCACTTCCGGCCGCCCGAAGGCTCGCCGCCGGTGGGGGTAATCAGCAGGACCTCTATACCGTCGCCGGCCAGTCTGTAAGGGACGACGCCCGACTGTCTCCTGATCTCACTTCGCAAAGCGTCTGGCTCCTATTCTTTCGCGGGGCCGGGCTTGTCGAGCCCGGCGGCGGCCCTGAGTATGAGATCCCACGCCCGCCGCACGTGATCCCACTCCGTGCCCGCCTGGCCGATGGAGAAGCGAAGCGTATACTTGCCGTCCAGTACGGTATGTGTCAAGTAGAGATCCCCGCTCAGATTGAGGGCCTCCAGGAGCCGCCGGTTGGCCTCGTCGCCGCCGATGTGCCTGAAGCAGACGAGATTGAGCGGCGTCGGTGCCGCCGGCTCGAACATCTCCGACTCCTCGATCAGCTCGCGGAAGCGGCGCGCCAGCTCGACGTGTCTTCTGACGTGGTGGCGAAGCCCCTCGACCCCGTAGTGGCGGATCACGAACCACAGCTTCAGCGACCTGAAGCGGCGGCCGAGCTGAATGTGCCAGTCGCGGTAGTCGATCACCGCCCCGGATTCGGTCGCCTTGTTCCTCAGGTACTCGGGCAGTATGCTCAACGTCTTTATCAACGCCGCGCGGTCGGCCACGTAGAAGCAGTCGCAGTCGAAGTTCGTGAACATCCACTTGTGAGGGTTGAAGCAGTAGCTGTCGGCCAGCTCGACGCCGTCATGTATGTACCGGAGCTCCGGGCACAGAGCCGCCGTCCCGGACATCGCCGCGTCCACGTGCAGCCAGAGCCCCTCGTCCCTGCAAATCCGCCCGATCTCCGTAACCGGGTCGATGGCGTTGGATGAGGTCGTGCCCACGGTCGCGCAAACGAAGCACGGCAGAAATCCCCTGTCTCTGTCCTCCTTTATGGCCGAGGCCAGCTTCTCCGGCCGCAGCGCGCAGGCATCGTCCGCCTCTATGAGCCTGAGATTGCCCCGGCCCAGTCCCGAGACACCCGCCGCCTTCTCCACGGATGAGTGGGCCTGGTTGGAGGCGTACGCCGTCAGCCGCCCCCCGCAGCCCGACTCGTTGGCTGCGAACCCTGTGGCCCGCTCCCTGGCGGCGAGCAGCGCGCAGAGCGTCGCGCTGGATGCGGTATCCTGTATGACACCGCCTCCCTCGCCGCCGGACTTGAACTTCCGCGGAAGGCCGAGCATGTCCACCAGCCAGTCGAGGACGTGGGTCTCCAGCTCGGTGCACGCGGGGCTCGTCGCCCAGAGCATTCCCTGGACGCCGAGCCCGGCCGACAGCAGCTCACCCAGCATGGCCGGCCCCGAAGCATTGGCCGGGAAGTAAGCGAAGAAGTTGGGCGACTGCCAGTGAGTTATGCCCGGCAGTATGATCCGATCGACGTCGCCCAGTATCCGGTCGAAGGGCTCGCCCCGCTCGGGAGGATCCGGCGGCAGGGCCGAGCGTATCTCCCCCGGCTCTACCCGCGACATCACCGGAAAGGACTCGATGCGCTCGTAGTAGTCCGCTATCCAGTCCACGACGGCCCGACCGTGCTTGCGGAACTCGCCGGGTGTCATGTGGTAGCTCTTCTCACTTTCCATGGCCGCTCCCTCGGTTCTTACAGCCCGGGCAGGTCATCCTCCTCGGCCGTGGACAGCCCTCCGCCGAGCGTCGTCTCCGTATTCGGACTCCCTCTCAGCTATACGGCGCTCCCTGCCGCGCAGCGCCTTTCAACTCCGGATCCCCAGGATGTCCAGCATGAACGCGTACATGAACGCCAGCTCCTTGTACCTCTGATAGCGGCCGGAGACGCCTCCGTGACCGGCCTGCATCTTCGTCCTCAGAAGGAGCAGGTTGTCGTCCGTCTTCCTGGCCCTGAGCTTCGCCACCCACTTCGCCGGCTCCCAGTACTGGACCTGCGAGTCCTGAAGGCTGGTCGTGACGAGCATGTGAGGGTAGTCCTGCTCCTCGACGTTGTCGTACGGCGAGTAGGAGAGCATGTATTCATAATACTCCTCCTGGTTCGGGTTGCCCCACTCGTCGTACTCCGCCGTGGTGAGCGGGATCGAGTCGTCCAGCATCGTGGTTACCACGTCGACCCAGGGAACCCGCGCGAGAACCCCCTCGAACAGGTCGGGCCGCATGTTCACCACGGCCCCCACCAGAAGGCCTCCGGCGCTGGCGCCCGAGATGAACAGCTTCTCCGGATTGGTGTACTGCTTGTAGATCAGGTGCTCCGTGCAGTCTATGAAATCGGTGAAGGTGTTCTTCTTCTTGAGCAGCTTGCCTTCCTCGTACCACCAGCGGCCCAGCTCCTGCCCGCCTCGCACGTGCGCGATGGCGAAGACGAACCCGCGATCCAGCAGGCTGAGCCGGTCGGACCTGAAGCCCGCGTCGAGACTCGACCCGTACGAGCCGTAGCCGTAGAGCAGAAGCGGGTTGTCGCCGTCGCGCCTCAGCCCCTTTCTGTACGCTATCGAGATGGGCACCTTGGTTTCGTCACGCGCCGTGGCCCACAACCTCTCCGTCCTGTAATTTTCCGGATCGAAATCCCCGAGTATCTCCTCCCTCTTCAGCAGCTCCTTCTCCTTGGCGACCATGTCGTAGTCATAGACGGACTCGGGCGTGGTCATGGACTCGTAGACGAATCGCAGGACCTCGGTGTCGAAGTCGTAGTTTCTGCTGGCGTACGCGAGGTATGCGGGCTCTTCAAACTCGACGTAGTGCTCGCCGGGCCCGCTCCATGGTATCACCCTGATCTCTATCAATCCGAGCTTCCTCTCCTCCAGAACGAGATGGTCCTTGAACAGGTCCGCGCTCTCCAGAAGCACGTCCTCCCTGTGGGGTATGACCTCTTCCCAGTTCTCCACGCCCGTCCGGGCGACGGGGGTCTTCATCAGCCGGAAGTTCTCGGCGTCCAGGTTGGTGCGCAGGTAGAAGTCATCGCCGTAGTGATAGACGTGGTACTCGTGTCCTCTCTCGCGGGGCTGTATTACCTCGAACTCACCGTCCGGGTCCCCCGCGTCGAGGAACCGGTACTCCGTGGCCAGGGTCTGCTCCGAGCCGATCAGTATGTACTTCTTCGACTTCGTCTTGTCGACGTGGCAGTTGAAGGTGGGGTCCTTCTCCTCGTACACCAGCGCGTCCCCCGAAGGGTCCGTGCCCAGCACGTGGCGGTAGATCCGGTAGGGCCTCAACGTCACCGAGTCCTGCTTGGTGTAGAACAAGGTCTTGTTGTCGTTGGCCCATGCCATATTGCCCGTCACGTCGCGGATGACGTCGTCAAGCATCCCGCCGGTGCCCAGGTGCTTGAAATATATCGTGTGCTTGCGGCGCCCCACCGTGTCCAGGGGATAGGCGATGATGTCCTGTCCGCTGCCGACCTTGAACCCCCTCACGTAGGTGAAATCGTGTCCCTCCGCCAGCTCGTTGACGTCGAGGATCACCTGCTCGGGCGCGCCGAGCGAGCCCTGCTTCCTGCAGTATATCGGGTACTCCTTGCCCTCCTCCATCCGGTGGTAATAATAGTAATCGTCCATCTTGTAGGGTACGGAGTCATCGGTCTCCTTGATGCGCCCTACCATCTCCCGGTAGAGCAGGTCCTGGAGAGGCTGGGTATGCGCCATCACGGAATCGGTGTGGGCGTTTTCGGCCTCCAGGTACTGTATGACCTCGGGGCTGGTCCTGGTCTTCAGCCAGTAGTAGTTGTCCACGCGAACGTCTCCGTGCATCTCCAGCTTGACGGGGGAGACACGGGCGACCGGGGGCTCGGGGGCCCGGGGCGCGTCCTGTCCGCTGGCGTGACAGACCCCTAAGATCGAGAAACATAGCACTGCGGCCGCGGCCGTCCTGATGAAACGCATAAGATTTCCCTCCGGCAGATTTCCTCCATACGATTGCGCCGGACCTCGACCGCTAGCCGCGAACCGTCCAGCGGACCAGGTCCCCCAGCCTCGGCGGCCTTCCCTGCATCAGGATCGCCACTCGGAAGATCCTTCCCGCCGCCCAGACCGATAGCAAGGTGAGCGCGAAGATGCCCGCAAGGCCCGCCCAAGGTTGCCAGGCCGGGATCGACATCGGCGTGCTCATCCTGATGAGCATGAGCATCGGGGTGAACAAGGGGCACAGGGACAGCCACGTGGCGAACCCCGTAAGGGGCTCTTTTATCACCGGAAACATTATGAACATGGGTACCATCACCGGTGCCATACCGGGCATCGTCAGGTTCTGGGCGTCCTTCGCCTCGTTGCACGACGCCCCCATGGCGGCGAGCAGGGCCCCGTACATCACTATGGCCATGATCATGTAGGCGAAGAACCAGGGCAGAAGATGGTACGGGATGAAGTCCTCGGCTCCCAGTCGCATGATCGTGAAAACGCCGACCACCACATAGATGGCCGCGGCGGTCAGCGAGACGGCGATGCCTCCGAGCACCTTGCCCGCCATGAGCTCGAACGGTTTGACGGAGCCCAGCAGCACCTCCGATATACGCTGTGTCTTCTCCTCCATCACGGAGTGGATGAGCGGCAACGCGCCCATCATGATCATCATGAACATGAGCATACCCATGACGACCGGCACCAGGATCGCCTCGCCCTCGCTGCTCTTGCGGGCGTCTTTTATCCCCCCCGTCTCCTCGTCGATGGACAGCAGGCCGAGCCCGTCGACGCCCACCCACGCGAAAAGCCCCTCCACGGATGGCTCGTCCAGGCCGGCCTCCTTCACCCTCGCGCCGCGGAGCGCGGAGTTGATCGGCCGGCTCATCCAGTGCCTGGCGTCGTCCATCACCGCGTTCTCCGCGTAGTAGGCCACGAACGGGCCCTCGGCGCCCTGCGCCGGGCGCAGGGCCTCCGCGGCTATCTCCACGAAACCGTGCAGCTCCTTGCGGCGGATCTCCTCCGACAGCTCCAGCTTCTGCTTCCTCGGCGCCGCCTCGTCCGGCTCGACCACCTCGATTATGTAGGCGGGCTTCACCTTGGCGCCGGTGTCCTCGTCGTACACCTCGGAGGCGTTTCTCTCCTCGGCCGCCACGACGAGCGCCCGGGCGACGACCCCGCTTCGGTCTATCACCGCTATCCTCTTGTCCGTGGTGTCCACCCTGTCCTTCAAAAGGGTGATCGCCAGGCCGCTGCCGCCCATCAAGACCGGGAACACGACAAGTCCGATTATGAACCCTTTCGTCCGCACGGACACCTTGTACTCGCGAAGGGCAAGCCAAAATATCTTACGCATCGCTCGCCTCCTTCGCTCCGGGACCGGCGATCCTGACAAAGATATCGTGCAACGAAGGCCTCGCCACCTCGAAGCTCCTCACGCGCGTTCTCGACATTACGGCCTGAAGCAGGCGCTGGGAGTCGAAGCCTCCGGCCATCCTCAGCTCCTGTACCTGGCCGAAGTTATTCACCGCCTCCACACCCTCCAGGCCCCGGAGGGCGTCCAGGCCGTCGTCGGTTCTCACCCTCAGGGTGTCGTGCCCGTACTCGTCCTGGATCGAGGAGAGCGTGCCGTCCAGCACCTTTCTTCCCTTGAAGATCATGAAGATGAAGTCGCACATCTTCTCCGCCGTCGCCATGTCATGCGTGCTGAAGATCACCGTGGTGCCCCGTGCCCTCAGGTCCAGCACGGCGGTCCTTATCACGTCGGCGTTGACGGGATCGAGCCCGGTGAAGGGCTCGTCCAGGATGACCATCTCGGGGCGGGACACGACCGTGGCGATAAACTGCACCTTCTGGCTCATGCCCTTGCTCAGTGTTTCGACTTTCTTGTCCGCCCAATCGGCGAGGTCGAGCCTCTCGAGCCACTCGGTCACATCCGCGCTGACGTCCCTGCCGCACTTGAGCCGCCCGAAGAACCGGAGCACCTCCTTGACCTTCATGTTCTTGTAAAGGCTTCGCTCCTCGGGCAGATAGCCGATGTGCTCGTTTGCCGTCTCGAGGTTCTCCTCCCCGAAGACCCGGATCTCGCCCCTGTCCGGATAGAATATGTTCATGATCATGCGCAGCGTCGTCGTCTTTCCCGATCCGTTGGGCCCTATGAACCCGTACACGCTCCCTTCGGGCACGGCGAGCGTGAGATCGTCAACCGCGACGACTCTCCCGAAGGTCTTGGTGACGCCTTGAATCTCCACAGCGTTCATCCATCTCTCCCAAGTTCTCCCGGCCCAGAGAGAACGCGACAGGCGCTAAAGGCGGCGAAGCGCCTCCAGCGCCTGCGCCCGGACCATGCCCTGTCCGTCGAGCTCGGCCGACCTGGTCAGCGCCTCCCTCGCGCTGTCCCGCCGGCCCTGGTCGGCGTAGGCGAGCCCCATGAGGTACAGGCATTCGGCCTCCGGTCCCCAGGCGTCGATTCGCTCTTCGAGAGTCTCGACCGCCTTGTCAAGCTCACCACGCGCATAGTACACCCACCCCAGCGTGTCCAGGTTGCGGGGCTCAGGGTCCAGCTCGCTCGATCTCAGCGCCAGGGCCAGGGCCCTGTCCAGGTCCGCCCCCTGCTGGACCAGAAGCCGCGCGAGATCGTTGACGGACCTCAGGGCATAGGGGTCCAGCTCGATCGCCTTCTCGTATGCCGCGAACGCGCCCTCGATTCGCCCACTTGCCCAATAATACGATCCCAGGTAGTAATTCGCGTCCGGGCTACCTTCCCGGACCGATTCCCAAAGGGCGAGCCCCCGGCTGGTGTCTCCAAGCGCTACGTGGCAAAGGCCCGAGTTGACCGCCGAGTCCATGGCCCAGGAGGGGTATCCGAGCCGCATGATTACATCGTATACCGCGATAGCCGCCTCGAAGTTGCCCCGGGCGGCCAGGTCCGTGCCTTCGCCGAAGAGTCTCTTGGAGACCATCTCCAGCGCCCACGGGTCATGGGGGTTGATCTCCAGCGCCCTGTGCGTGAGCTCCGAGGGGTCTGCCCTAACGCCTTCGTCAATACCCAGTTTGGCGGTGATTGAAAGGTCTCTCGCCCTGAAGGCGTCTTCCAGCTCCGCTCTGACCGAGTCCGGCAGGCCCTCGCCCAGATAGGCGGCCGGCGGGCTCCGGTAAGCGGAGATCTCCAGGAACCGGTCCTTGGCGGGGGCCCCAATGCTGCGGGGCATGCTGAACTCCAGGACCGGCTTGTCGTCCGTGATGAGCCCTCTTGTCCCGCTCAAGTACCGCGCGAGACCCTCCGGATCAAGCATGAAACAAGAGAAGAGGCCGGCGGGCTCCGCCACGGAGACGGACTCCAGGTCCTCCCTGACGCCGGGGCGTCTCATCGCCCGGACGATCCCCTGGTACTCCAAGGGGGGGCGATCCACCGACCCCAGAAGGACCAGATCGCCCCACTCGCCGCCCCACACCGTGACGTGAGGGAAGACGCTCTGCATCGTGTTGAGCGTAAGGGCCAGGTCTTCGGCGGACATCGAATAGTACTGCACCCAGCAGCTAATGACGCCGCCGGGGTTCAGGTGCCTGCGGGCCAGCTCGTAGAACTCAACCGTGTATAGGCTCGCGCACCCGCGCACCCACGGGCTCGACACCTGGCACACTATGACGTCGTAGCTTCTGTCCGTGAGAAGGAGATAGTTGCGGCCGTCGGCCACCACGAGATTGAAACGGTCGTCCTCCAGGCAGTCATAGTTCACCCGCGAAAAGACCTCGGCCGCCTCGTCCATGCCCCGGACCATTTCCGCGCAATCGAGTCGCTCGATGGGATGCCGGAGCATGGAGCCGGCGCTCGCTCCCGTCGCCAGGCCTACCAGCAACGCGGTGCGCGCCCGCCCGTGCACGAGCAGCGGCAGCGCCCCGAGCATCCTCTGCGTAAGCATGTCCTCCCTGTTCGACCCGTCTGTCTTGCCGTTTATGCGCAAGGACCTGAGGTTGCCCTTCTCCATCACGGACACCGTGGCGTCGACGCCTTCGTCCCAGTACAGCAGGCGGAATTCCTCCAGACGCTCCTTCATGTCGACCCCGCCCTCGTACAAGTCGGAATAGAGATACACTCCGCTGTTCATGACCTTCTTGTCCCACAGACCGTGCCCCGACAAGACAGCGGCCAGTATCAGGCCGGCCACTGACGCTCCCGCTATGGCGGCCCTGCGGCGGGTGGGGCCGGCGCCTACGCCAACCAGCGACAGCGCGGCCAGCATATTCAAGCCGGCCGCGGCCATGATGGCCTTCTCCTGCCCCAGGAGCGGAATCGCGACAAAGCCTCCTATCAATGACCCGGCGATCGCCCCCACCGTGTTGAAGGCGTACATCTTGCCTATGTCGGTCCCTATGCCCTCCACGTTCCCCGCGTAGAGCTTGGCGACGACCGGGAAGGTCGCCCCGAGGAGAATCGTGCACGGCAACATGGTCAGCATGCAGAGCAGGAACCGGATGCCTATCTGGCTCCACCAGCCCTGGCCGGCGGACTCGTTCAGGCGCACGAATAGCTCCGGAAGGTGTCCCAGAACAGGTATCGTGGCCAGCGCCAGCAATCCCACAAAAAGCTGGAGCGCCGCCAGAAGCTGAGTGTTCGAGATCCGATCCGCAAGGCGCGAGAAGATCAGACTGCCCAGGGCCAATCCCAGCAGGAAAGTCGTCAGCATCGTGGTGAAAGCATAAGTGGTGGTGCCTATGATCGGAACCATCGTCCGCGTCCACACCACCTCGTACGCCAGGGCGGTGAGGCCGGACACGGCATAGACGACGAGCACCATGGACCTGGCCGTCGGACTCAGCCTGGAGGCGGCCGCGCCCGCAGGGCTCTTCGCGACCGGGGACGCCGCCGCCGCCGTAGCCGCGGCCCGGCCGGCCCCGGAGCGTCCGGCGCCGGCCGGCCCCGCCTGTATGCCCCCGGGGAGGCCTCTCCTTACGAACGCCACGGCGAGGACCGCTATCGCGAAGTTCATCGCGACGGCGAGCACCGTCGTCCCGTACAGGCCCAGCGCCGGAATCAGGGCGAAGCCCGCCGTAAAGGTGCCGCTTACCGCGCCGGAGACATTTGCGAAATACAACACAGCGGATGTGCGGCCCACCAGGCTTCCCGACACCGTGAGAAGGCGCATCAGCACCGGAAGGGTGCCGCCCATGAGAGTCGTGGGCACCAGGAGCACGATGAAAGTCATGGCGAAGCGCAGCAGGCTCATGGTGTAGAGGCTGGGCTCCAACGTCGCATACGCCGCGCTGTACCCGCTGTTCAGCAGGCCGAACAACGCGGGGACCAGCAGAGCCCATACGCCTATGCCGCCCTCTAAGAGCCCGTACAACAAGAGCGGGTTGCCGCGTCTGTCTATCAAGCGGCCGAAGAGATAGCTGCCGAGGGCCAGCCCGCCCATGAAAGCGGCAAGCACCGTGGCTATGGCGTAGGAGGTCCCGCCGAATACGAGAACGAGCATCCGTCCCCATACGACTTCGTAGATGAGAGCGCTTGCGCCCGAGAAGAAAAATAGAAGAAGAACGATCGAGGTGCCGAAGCCCCCCCTCGAAGAGCCCACCATACCTGGCATTACCTCCTGGAATACTGGATAGATGCTAGCAAATGGCCTTATGTGGGGTCAACTTCCGGCCGCCGGG
>CAZHEV010000019.1:0-43905 GCA_964531335.1 uncultured bacterium
AATTGCTGCCTAAACTCGCAACGGCACTGTCCAAGTTTTATTGACAGGCTCCGCCCAGGTAAGGGCCGCAGGGGCGGGGAACTGGTCGGAGCCCAAAACGGATGCGTCGGGCACCAGGATCCTGAAACATATGACCGGCACAAGGGAACCTACGAATATCCCCGAAAACTGCGCGATGAACTGCTTCTTGGGATTGGCCCCCAGGAGATACCCGCTCTTGAGATCTGTCAGAAGGTCTGCCGAAGATCCGGCCGCTCCTGCCGTAACGTTTGCGCTCATGAGGTTTATGTATTGGTTGCCGGGGCTTATGGCTCCGAAGGTAAGCTGTGTGATCTTGCCCATCGCGCCTATCGGGGTTGTGTCGGTCTCGCCTGTGACCCGGCAGGCGACAAGCGCGAGGGCGAATGAGAGTATCACGGCCACGAGGGTCTGCCAGTAGGGCATGCCGAATGTGACGTGCCCCAGGTAGCCAAGGCCGATAAAGCCCAGGACCTGGCCCACGAAGAACCAGGACGCGGGGGTTTCTATCTCGTCCAAGGGATCGGCCACACCGCCTTTTCTTTTCTTGAACATATCGCCGAATGATCTAAACGCCCGCGCCGCGCTTCTCCACTGAAGGCCGAAGCTCAAAAGCCCCGATGTGACCATGCAGGCCGTGCCCGGCCACAGGGTCCACTGGACTATCTCTCGGAATCCGGTGCCTTCTATCACCCCTCTGGCCTGCATGATAGGCGCGAACACCATCCAGCAAAGGACGCCGCCTATGAGCATGCTCGTGCAGACTCTTATCCCTGTAATCGCCCCTGCCGCTATGAACATGGGCTCCCATGAGAACATCACCGTGCGCCCGAGCCATGCCGGGCTGAAGACGGCCTCGTTCAGTCTGCCCACCCAGTAGGAGATCTGTAGCGGGGCGAGGATCGGGTGTATGAGATGCAGCCCCTCCGACCAGAACTTGCTTACCAGCGCCGCTGTCCCTGCGATCCCGAGCGCCTTGGCCGATCTCATCCCTTGCGTGCCCCTTGAGTGCAGGGCCCTCAATGTCTCGGCGGCCGCGATGCCGCTTGGAAACCTCAATTGCTCGGTGTTTATCATCTGCCGCTTCATGGGGATCGCCATGGTCACCCCCAAAAGGGCGAGGAAGAAGACCCAGGGGATCATCAGGCTGAGCGGCATCGTCTGGTTGCTCAGGATCACGTACGCGGCGAAGGCGGATACGAGCGTGCCTCCGGTCGAGTAGCCGGCCGCGCTCGCCGCGGACTGCATGCAGTTGTTCTCGAGGATGGTCATTGGGGTCTTGGCGAGGTGTATCTTGTGGATGAAGGTCCAGATGGCATAGGAGAGTATGCAGGCTGTTATTGCGACCCCGAATCCCCATCCCGCCTTGAGTCCGATATAGAGGTTGGTCAGAGACAGGATGCCGCCGAGCGCGCCCCCCATCACTATGGCACGCAGGGTGAGCTGCTTTATGCTGTCCCCTCGCCCTTTGTAGACCTGCTCGAACCATTGTCGTTCGATCTGCTCGGGCGTGCCTTTGAACCCTTCGATGGGCAGGGGCTGCTCGTACATGTCCTGGGGATGCGCTTCGAGGTCAGGCCGGTCGCCTTTGGGCATGGTCGCCTCCTTTGCGGGCACTTGATATGGCGTGGGCGTATCCCGGCGAGGCGTACGTGGGGCAATGGGCCGCGGGGCCGGCCGCCGGCCCGGTCAAGGTAGGCCGCGCCCTTGAGATGCCGCACCGGGAGCCCGAAACAGGCGGTCCAAGTCTAGCAGCGGTATCTACGGAGGCACAACTACTTAGAAGCGCCCGACCGGGCGGGGTCGATATGCCCGCGGGCCGGGCCGGCCCACCTATGATCTAAGCGACACATTCAGCATGGGGCTGGGCCTTGGCAGCTTCATAGGGGTAAGCCGCGACCGGCGGCTTATCCTGGACGTGGGCCTTGAGTTCCTCGACGACGACGTCATAGACAGCCCCATAGTCGGCGAGGAACGGGTGATCCAGGGCTTTTCCGCTCTCAACTACGTGTTCTAGCGGGCGGCACTACGATGAATCGATCGAAGACCGCCGTGCTATAGCAAGAACCACCCTCACAAACGAAGTCGTATCCGCCCGAGGGCTCCCTTGACCTGGCCCCCGCCGGGTTGGATAATCTTTCTTGATCGTGCGCCGCAAGGAGGCCGCGGGCCGGGCATGGCTCGGGCCTGCGCTCATGTTGAATCCAACAAGGGAAACGGAGTAGAGATGAGAACTCTCATGATTGCGATGCTGTCCTGTACGATGCTGCTGTCCGTGGCCTGCGGTGGGGCTCCGGTCACCGAAAAGGCGGACCGTTTCATCGCGGACTACGAGGACCAGTACCAGAGGCTCTTCTACGAGTGGCAAAAGGCCGAATGGGCCTCCAACACGCATATCGTGGAAGGCGATACCACAAACGCCGCCCGCACGAAAGCGACCTACGAGGCGTGGACCGACTTCGTCGGAGACTCGGACAACATCGAGAAGATCCGCGGCTATCTGGAGGAGCGCGACAAGCTCGATCCGCTCCAGGCCAGGGTGCTTGATAAAATGCTCTACCAGGCGGCCCAGGGGCCCCAGACGATACCGGAGATAGTCAAAAAGCGCATCGCGGCCGAGACGGAGCAGACCGAGAAGATGTACGGCTTCGAGTACGTCTATCGCGGCCAGCCCATCACGCCCAATGAGATAAGCGAGATGTTGCGCACGAGCACTAACCTCGCCGACAGGCTCGCGGTCTGGGACACCTCGAAGGAGGTCGGCCCCGTGCTGAAGCCCGGGATAGTCGAGCTTCGAGATCTTCGCAACCAGACTGTCCAGGCCCTGGGCTACGATGATTTCTTCGATTACCAGGTCTCGGATTACGGCATGTCCGTGCAGGAGATGCTGGAGATGAACGAGAGGCTGGTGAGGGACGTCCGGCCTTTGTACAGGGAGATCCACACCTGGGCTCGGTACGAGCTCGCGGATAACTACAGGGCGCCCGTGCCGGACATGATCCCCGCGCACTGGCTGCCCAACAAGTACGGACAGGAGTGGACCTCGCTCGTTGAGTTCGAGGAGATGAGCCTGGACGATGCGCTCGAGGACAAGACGGCCGAGTGGGTCGTCCACCAGGGCGAGGACTTCTACGTGAGCCTGGGGTTCAAGAGACTGCCGGAGAGCTTCTGGCAGAGGTCGTCGCTTTATCCCCTACCGCCCGATGCGGACTACAAGAAGAACACCCACGCCTCGGCATGGCACATGGACTTAGACGGCGATGTGAGATGCCTCATGAGCGTGGAGCCCAACGCGGATTGGTACGGCACCGTGCATCACGAGCTGGGACATATCTACTACTACATAAGCTACACTAATCCCGACGTGCCGATCCTCCTGCGAGGTGGAGCGAACCGGGCCTTCCACGAAGGCATAGGCACGATGATAGAGCTTGCCGCCGCGCAAAGGGCGTTTCTGGTCCGCAGGGGGCTGATGCCGGAGGGCGGCGAGAGGGACCAGATCCCTCAGTTGCTGGCCGAGGCTCTGGACCACATAGTGTTCATCCCGTGGTCGGTGGGTGTGGTGACGCGCTTTGAGCACGCCCTTTACTCGAAGGGGCTTCCCCCGGACAAGTTCAACGAGACCTGGTGGGATCTGAAGAGGCGCTATCAGGGCATTGTGCCGCCTGTGCCGCGCGATGAGGAATACGCCGACGCGCTGGCCAAGACGCACATCAGCGACGATCCGGCGCAGTATTACGACTACGCGCTGTCCACGGCGCTGTTGTTCCAGTTCCACGAGCACATAGCGAAGGAGATACTGAAGCAGGACCCTCACAACACCAACTACTACGGCAGCAAGGCGGTGGGCAACTTTCTGCGCCAGATCATGTCGCCGGGCGCGACCCGTCCGTGGCGGAGCATACTGAAGGAGACCACGGGAGGGGAGCTGAACGCGCAGGCGATGATGGAGTACTTCCAGCCGCTTCATGACTGGCTGGTGGAGCAGAATCGAGGCCGTACGCACACGCTGCCCGAGATGTAGAGCATAGAGAGCGTCGCCTGCTTCGACGCGGGCGCCGCTCTCCAACCCCCGCCGCGCCGTCGCGGCCACGTAAGCCGTCTGCCGCCCAGGGATTCGGCGATGCATATCGACCAGGTCTTGGAGTACAACCAGGATCCGAGGTATTTGCGAGATATGCTCTTGTACAAGCTCACTGTCGAGGCCCAGAAGCAAGTGGAGGCAAGCCCTCTTTCCAAACGGGAGATAATCCGCCGGCTCGGCACTTCGGCCACTCAGTTCTATCGGCTTCTCGATCAAACCAATTATAGAAAGTCAATCGATCAGATTCTGTTGCTTCTGCACGTGCTCGAATGCGACGTGGATCTCGTCGTTCGGAGAAAGAGCGCATAGGAGCTGTCCGCCGCCCGGAGACCCGGCGAGAGTCCCGTCCTGCGCCACGCCGCCCACAAGACGCCACACCCTTGACATTTGGAGATAAATACCCGAGTCTGTCGCCGTATGACAAGCGGCCTACGGCTACAGCCAGCCGCCCGAGAAGGCCGACAACTGGCTCTGCCCGTGTGTGATCAGGGATCACTTCGATGTGTTGAAAGAAGCCGCGACCCGAAACGGCACTAAACCTATCACCGACAGCTCGGCCGTGGCTCTCCGGGACGCGGACTATCACGCGCGAGATGAAACGCTACGGGAAGGAGCTGAGGAGGCTGACAGATCCGATCTGCAAAGAAGAGTACCTCTCGTAATCGGGGCGGTCATCGCCCGCGTCGGCGCGCCGGGAAGGCCGATCCCGACTTTTCCCTGAAGCGAACAGGACCCGATCTCAAGGTCGTCGCGGGCCTCTGTATCGCGGCGGCCATCGTGGCCATTCCGCTTTTGAGACACTCTTTCCTGCCGTTCGTGGACCTACCCCAGCATATCGCGCTGGCCCAGCTTCTCCTTCACATGAAAGAGGCCGCGGTATCGGAGCTCTACGAGGCGACGCTCTTCCCCCAGGTGAACGTACTGGGCCTCCTTGCGCTGGCGGGCCTTCTCGCGGCGGCGCCCGAGACGGTCGCGGTGGGCGCGCTTCACCTGATCTACGTGGCGGCCCTGGCCTTTTCGCTGTACAAGCTATCGGGGGCGCTGGGCACATCGCGCTGGAACGCGGTCTTCGCTCTGCTTTTCGCCGTAAACTTCAACCTCTTCTACGGATTCATATCTTTTTGCCTGGGGATACCGGTGCTTCTTTATCTAGTGGCGCGGCTCGTCGAGGCAGGGAGGAGTGCGGCCGCAGAGGCGGTGGCTCAGGCGGGATCCTCCGGTGCCGGCGGACCGCCTGGAGCATCTGCTGCCGCCCGCTCGGCAGGTGAGGGCGCAGGCGAACCGGCATCCGGGCGCGCAGGCACGGTCGCAGTGGCTTCCGGGGGTGCACGCACAGCCGGCCCAACGCAGGCCGCCACTATCGCGATAGACGCCGTGCTATGGCTGCTTCTTCTTCTGGGCCATGTCATTCTCCTCGTCTTCGGCCTCCTGTCATTGTTTATGTGGATGCTGCTCTGGCAGGCTCGCCCGCGCGACTGCGTGGTAAGGGCGTTTGCCGTCCTTCCGGCCGTGGCGTTGCTCATAGCCTGGCAGTTCGGAGGCGGGGCGGCGTTGGAGCCGGGCGCCGGGCTGGAGTACGGCTGGCACGGCTTGGGCCTAAAGCTCGCCGGAGCGGGGCTGTCGCTCATTGTGGCCGGCGTGAAAGGGACAATCGAGTGGGCGGTGATAGCGGTCGTCTGCGCGGCGAGCGGTTTCGTCCTCGCGCTAGAGCTTAGACGGCGCGGCGGGGGCCCGAGGGCGAAAGCCGGCACGGCTAAGTCGGATCGTGGCCGCGAAGGTCTGTCGCAAAAAAAGAACGATCACGCACGCGGCGGTACTGTGGGTGCAAACACATGGTTGCCGTCGCCTCGCATGCTCCTTTGGGTGCGTCTCCTTGCGCTGGCCGCTCTGCTTCTCTACGCTTTCCTTCCATATGCGGTCGTGAGCCGCGAGCACGTCACACACGGCGTGTTTCTTTTTTACAACAGGTTTCTCGTACTTGTGCCGTTGCTCTTTCTGCCCACTTTGGTTTGGCCGTCAGAGAAGGCGCCGCGAAGGGTGCTCGTGGCGGCGGTCTTTGTGCTCCACCTGGCGTTGACCTGGAATCTGAATGCTTTGATATCCGGGGCCAACGAAGATGCGAAGGGGCTCGACGCGGCGATCGAAAAGATGGAGCCGGGCAAGGTGCTGAAGAGCCTCATCTACACGCCCTATCCCGAGGAACTCAACTTCCCCTCCTTCTTGCACGCGGGATCATACTACCAGGCGCGCAAGCTCGGCGAGGTGGACCAGTCTTTCGCGCTCCTTCCACCTACTGCGGTGCACTATCGCGATCACGACCGGCCTTATCTTTCGCGCGGGGACGAGCATCTTAGGCCGCATCTCTTCGACTGGCAGACGGTCTGGGCCTACGACTACGTGCTCATCTACGACAGGGGAGGCGGCTGGAGAGAGGCTTACGGACCGGCCAGATTGAGGCGCATACACGATCGAAACGGATGGATCGTGCTCGAGGTGCGGTGAGCAGGGGTGTTGCGAGTGCATCTCAGGGCGCGGCGATCAGCCACCTCTTAGCCCCGAGGACAGCTAATCTGTTGTCCCTCAGCATACTAGGAGGGACAATGCCCCCCATGATTCCCAAACTAATGCCTTGACACGGACTTGCCGAATCATTAGTGTACAAATGATATGTACAGCAATGATTTGAGTGCGAAGGGTAGCGGGGCGCTGACCTCTGGCCCACAGTACAAGGGCCCAAGCAGGCCCCACGGCAGCTCCGGGCAAGAGAACGTGGCCCAGTGACAGGGCCGGCGAATGGGGCCGGAGCACGGCAAGGCGCGCCGGCAGGGGGCACGGGCAAGGCGCACGGACAAGGCGCGCCGGCAGAGCGCATTGGAACGGAGGACAATATGAACCGCCGCCGGGAAAGAGGTGGTGCCGACGAGCCCTCCCCTAGAGGAAAGGGCGGTGCCGGCGGCAATTCCGGTAGCGAGGCCCGGCGAAACAAAGAGCCGGGGAATCCCGCCAGGACCGTGATCCCGAGCGACAGATACGATCTAAGAGTGATGCAGGCGCTGAGGCGGATAATGCGCGCCACCGACCTCTACTCGAGGCGGCTGGCGACGGATTATCAGCTTACAGTGCCTCAGCTTATCTGCCTGCATGCGCTTCTTCAGGAGCAGCCTCTGAACGCGACATCGATCGCAAAGCGGATACATCTCAGCGCGAGCACGGTGGTCGGCATACTGGACCGCCTCGAGATGAAGGGCCTGGTGAAGAGAGAACGCGATTCTGAAGACAGAAGGGTAGTCAACGTGACTGTTTCCGAGAAGGGCAGAGAGGTCGCACTGAAGGCGCCTTCTCCGCTCGAGGACCGTTTCAGCTCGGTGTTTGAAAGACTGCCCGAGACCGAGCAGGAGGGCATTGCTCGTTCCCTTCAACGGATCGTCGACTTGATAGAGGCGCAGGACCTCGACGCCGCTCCCATGCTGGTGCCGGGGCAATCGAACCTGAAGGAAAGGGACAACTGAGAGCGTCGCGTTCTGGAAAACGGGGACAACTGAGGGCGTTGCCCTCTGGAGAAAGGGGACGGCTGAGGGCAATAGCCTTCACGACCTGCGGCGAGTGACAGCGCCCCGGGAAATCCGGCGCGGCCGGCGAGACGAAATCAAGAGAACTACTTTGGGAGGTATGATCCATCGTGTGTGGAATAGCGGGCATAGCAAGCACTAACTACCGGGAGATGGGACCATTGCTCGAGGAGATGCTGCGATCGATGCAGCACCGCGGCCCCGACGGCGCGGGCTTCGTCATAGGCGGGCACTGCGAAAGGGGCGAGCGCCTGGAGGACCTCAACTTCGGCGGCAAGAAAGGCCATGCCGCAATCGGCCACATAAGGCTTGCGATAACGGGCGGCCCGGAAGGGCTTCAGCCTTTCACTTCCAAGGACGGGCGCCTGAGCGTGATCCACAACGGCGAGATCTACAACTACCGCGAGCTAGCGCGGGAGATGGGCATTGACCCGGACTCGCTCACCGGAAGCGACAGCGAGGTGCTCACGAAGCTGGTTGAGCGCGAGTACGGCGGCGACCTCGCGGCCGCCGTGGAGCGCGTTCTTCCCAGGCTGGACGGCGTCTACGCCCTGGCCCTTACAGACCAGAACCAGACGGTGGTGGCAAGGGACAGGGTCGGAGTGCGCCAGCTCTACTACTACGAGAAGGCGGGGCTCGTGGCCTTCGCGTCGGAAAAGAAGCCCCTCATAGCCCTGGGAGGCGGAGGGGTGGATATCGGCCGGGTGCCGCCCGGCCACATGATGGTGATGGATCGCGACAGCTGCCGGTCCCGCGAGTTCTGGAGTCCCGAATCGCTGCGCACGGACGCGCTCATAGACGACCGCGAGCGCGCCATTCAGACCTATGACAAGGCCATGAGGGACGCCGTAAGGAAGCGGGTGGCCGGAAGGGACCGGGTGGGGATCATATTCTCGGGAGGAGTGGACAGCGTCCTCATAGCCCATCTCGTCGCGGAGATGGGGGTGCCGTTCACGTGCTACACGGCCGGCAGGGTGCCCGACGCCCCCGACCTTGATTGGGCGGTCCGGGTAGCCGAGAAACATGGTTTCCCGCTCGAGGTGAAGGAACTGACGCTCGAGGAGATCGAAAGGCGCATACCCCAGGTGATCCACGACATCGAAGACAACAGTCTCAACCAAATCGAGGTGGCGATTCCGATCCATGCCTCCGTGGAGATGGCTCAGAGAAACGGCGAGCGGGTCATACTCAACGGCCAAGGGGCGGACGAGCTTTTCGGCGGCTATCCGTGGTATCCCAAGGTGGTGGAAAGCGAAGGTTATGACAGCTTCGTCAAGCGCTCGTGGGAGGACACCTGCTTCCTATACAAGGAGTGCCTAGAGCGCGAAGACAAGATAGCGATGTCGCACAGCATAGAGCTGAGGGTGCCTTTCCTGGACCCGGAGGTCATTCGGGCGGCGTTCAGCATTGCGCCCGAGCTGAAGATATCGGGCGGAGATGACCGGCTGGGGAAGCTCGTGCACCGAGAGTACTGCCGGTCCGTGGGGATCCCGGAGGACATCGCTTTCAGGATAAAGGAAGCGGCGCAGCACGGCGCCAACGTGCACCACGCTTTCGAGGAGATCGCCACCGCCCACGGCCTGAGCCGGTCCCTGATGGACGAGGTCGGCTACGACCCGGACAGGACTGTCGTCGAGAAACTGGGCAGCTCCTCGCGGTACGGCTTCCGCTACGGGGAGCAGCATTTGTGGAAGCCTCTTCCTCACGTGCAGTATTTCCTGGACCATCAGGCGTCACGGTTGGGATTGCTCCCACCCCTGCCTCGTTTCCATTTCGAGGGAGTCCGGCGAAAGGTGGAGAGCAAAGGAGTGGTGATTGGAGGTGTAATCGCATGAGGATCGAGTTGCCCAAGTCCACCGAGCATTTCGGGGGGATACGATTCGGCGAGCTTCAAAAGGTCTTCGAGCTCGACTGCGGCCATGACAACGGCGCCTCCTGCGAGGCAAGACACGCGATACAGGAGATCCCGTATCCGGCCTTGAACGAGATATACAGGGACATGGCCGTAATAGTGCCCGTGCGGAGCGAGCGCTTGAAGCTGGTGGAGGGCGTGCTGTGCGGCATACCTCACACCTGCATGATCATAATCGTGTCCAACAGCCCGACCGAGCCCGTGGACCGCTTCCGCATGGAACAGGACGCCTTGCGCGACTTTTGCGGTTTCGTCGGCAAGAACGCCCTCATCGTGCACCAGAAGGACGACGTCGTAGCCAACGCGTTCGAGAAGACGGGCTACACCAGCATCCTGAACGAGGACGGCACGGTAAGGGACGGCAAGGCCGAGGGGATGATAATCGGCACCGTGCTGGCGTGGCTCGCCAAGAAGAAGTACGTCGGATTCGTGGACTCCGACAATTACTTCCCCGGCTCGGTCGAGGAGTACATACGCGAGTACGCGGCGGGCTTCACGATCAGGCGATCCCCCTACGCCATGGTCCGGATAGCCTGGCACAGCAAGCCCAAGATAGTGGAGTCGAAGCTGTTCTTCCGCAAGTGGGGGCGCACCTCGTCGAACACGAACCAGCTCCTCAACAAGCTCCTCAGCCACTACACCGGATTCGAGACCGAGATAATCAAGACGGGCAACGCCGGCGAGCATGCATTGACCATGGACCTGGCCAGGAGTATCGACTATTCGGAGGGATACTCGATAGAGCCTTATCACATCATCAATCTTCTGGAGAGATTCGGCGGGATACTCGAGAGCCCCGACCATGAGGTCATGAGAGACACGGTGGAAATCTTTCAGATCGAGTCCCGCAACCCCCACCTGCACGAAGCCGGAGGCAAGGAGCACATAGAGCGAATGAGCCTGCTGGCGATGCAGGCAATTTATCATTCCAAGGTATGTCCGGAGCCCTTGAAGAAGGAGATTCGCCGCTCGGCGATCGGAAAGGGGTACATCAAGGCGGACGAGGATCTCCCTAAGCCGCACACCTTTCCCCTGCTCTCGGCCATCGATCGGGACACTTTCATGGGCGAGATATGCAGCGCTCCGTACGGAAAGTTGCTGGAGCAGGGCATAGGGCGCGAGAGCAGGTGACGTCCGTCGCCGTGCGCCGGCGCGCATTCACCGTCCGCCGCCGGGGACGGCGAGGCCGGTAAAGCGATTATCAGTATCCAGGACGTAAGACGTGAGGGCTGTACCATGAACACGGACAATCTAGTGATCTTCACCGATCTCGACGGAACGCTTCTAGACATGGACACCTACTCCTATGAAAGGTCCCTGCCGGCGATAGAGGAGGCGAAGAGCCAGGGGATCCCCCTGGTCTTTTGTTCATCCAAGACCCGCGCGGAGCAGGAGGCGTTGAGGCTGGAGTTGGGAATAGAGGACCCTTTCATCGTCGAGGACGGGGCCGCAATCTTCATCCCCGCCGGCTACTTCGGGTTCGAGTACCAGTACAGCTTCTTCACCGACAATTACACGATCTCCGAGTTCGCCGTCCCATACTCGAACGTCAGAAAGGCTCTGCGCGAGGTGGGCGACGAGGTCGGGACGGAGCTTCGAGGCTACGGAGATCTCAGCGTCGATGAGATCGTCGAGACGACCGGCCTCGACCCGGAGTCCGCCGGACGGGCGAAGCTGAGGGAGTACCACGAGACCGTGGTGTCGGGGATAGAGCCCGGCAACGTCGAGGACGTCAGGAGGGCCCTGGCGAAGCGCGGGCTGAGCATGACCTCCGGCGGAAGGTACTACGGCGTGGGGTCCTCCAGAGGCAAGGGGAACGCCGCGGAGTTCCTGAGCGTGCTGTACAAGGCGAACATGCCGCGCGTGCGGACGGCGGCCTTGGGCGACGGCGAGAACGATGTCTCTCTTCTAAACAGCGTTGACATTCCCTTCCTGGTGCAGAAGCCCGGCGGGACCTGGGAGGACATAGAGGTCCCCGAACTGACGCGGGTCCCCGAGGTGGGGCCCGAAGGGTGGAGGCGCGCCGTCCTGGGCCTACTCAAAGGATGATATCTCATGTGCGATCTGCTGCTAGCCATGCCCGACGCCACCGCGAACGGCACCGTTATCTTCGGCAAGAACAGCGACAGGCCCGCCGGGGAATGCCAGGTGCTTCACTATGGGCGGGAGCGCACATCAGCGGCCGGGAGCAAGCTCCAGTGCTCGTACGTCAAGGTGCCCGAGGTGGAGGAGACGATGGCGACCGTCGGGTGCAGGCCTTACTGGTGTTGGGGCTACGAGACGGGCCTCAACGAGGCCGGGGTCGTCGGGGGCAACGCCGCCGTCTATACGCGGGCGTCCGCCAAGTACGGGTCGAGACGCAGGCTCGGCCTGACGGGCATGGAGCTCTTGCGGTTGGGCCTCGAGCGCGGGGCGACGGCCGAGTACGCCGTCGAGGTGATCGTCGAGCTGCTGGAGCGCTACGGCCAGTGGGGCTCGGCCGTGCAGGGCAAGAGGCACGCGGAGGGAAGCTATGAGAACTCGTTCCTAGTAGCGGATCGCAGGGAGGCGTGGGTGCTCGAGACGGCCGGGGAACGATGGGTCGCGGAGCGGATAACCGAGGGCGTAAGGACCATATCCAACGAGCTCACGATCAGGGATAGATGGCACAAGTCGAGCGCGGACATCCTGGAGCACGCGGTCGAGTCGGGATGGTGGCAGGGCGATCACAGGGATTTCGACTTCGCGCTGGCTTACAGCGATCACGAGAGCTACCCGCGACAGGTCTCACATATACGCAGAATGCGCACCCAGGGGCTTCTCGAAAACAATCCGGGATCTATAACGAAGACCACGGCGATGGCGGTCCTGAGAGACCACTACGAGGGCACCTTCCTGGCGGGGCCGCAGTTCAACCGCTACCTTCCCGACTTCCTCACGGTGTGCATGCACGAATCGCCGGCGGGTTTCACGTGGGGCGACACGGCCACGTCGATGGTCCTTTCCCTCCATCCGGAGCGGAGCGAGCCGCCGCTTTTCTGGACTGCCTACCTCCCGCCTTGCACAAGCATATACCTGCCCTTCGCCTTCGCCGAGAACCTGCCGGATGCCGCGACGCGCGCCGGCCGGGCCGGGCTGGGGATCATGAAGCCGGCCGCGGCCCCTCCGGACGCATTCCACAAGGACTCGTTCTGGTGGCGCTTGCATCGCGCGGTGAAAGCTGTGAGCTCGGCCCCCTCCGAGCGGCTCGCGGAGCTCAGGTCCGTGCTCGATCCCGTCGAGGCGAAGATCGGCCGCTTGGCCGTGGAGGTGGCGTCCATGGACGTTCCGGAAGATGCTGGATTATGGAATGAAATGATCTCGGGCGAGTTGAGGGAGATCGCGGGCAAGCTCGAGAGACTGGAGAAGAAGTGGGGCACAGGTTAGACTGGAGACTTGCTCGATGGCCGCCGCGAAGGCCCCGCCGCGGCGATTGGAACACGGGACACGGAGATCTGGAGGAAGAGTGGCAGACACCATACATCTTGTTCCGCATACCCACTACGACGTCGTATGGGCGTTCAACAAAGAGGACTACTTCCTGATCTTCACTTCGATCCTGAACAAGGCTCTCAGGATGATCGAAGAGAAGGAGTTTCGTTTTCTGATCGAGCAGACCTATCCGCTCCAGATGCTCGAAAGGCGCAGCCCGGAGCTTTTCTCGAAGGTGGAAGCGGCGATAAAGGAAGGCAAGATAGAGATGGTGGACGGGCAGTATCTGATGCCGGACACGATGATCCCCGGCGGTGAGGTCCTGGTCAGGGAGATACTCCTGGGAAAGAGATACTGCCGGGACAAATTCGGCGTGGAGGTGCCGGTCGCTTGGGCTGCGGACGGGTTCGGGCTCAACGCCCAGATGCCGCAGATCTACAAGAAATCCGGATACAAGTGGCTGGCCTTCCGCCGCGGCCTCCCGCGATCCATAGGCAGCAGCGTGAGCGAGTTCGTCTGGGAGGGGCTGGACGGCACGCAGATAACCAGCCACTGGATGCCGCTCGGGTACCGGGCCGGTTTGAAGCTGGGCGAATGGGACCGCAGCTACAAGCACCTGTCGAAGCTCGCCGTCTCCTCCAACGTGCTGATGCCCTGCGGCAGCGGCGGGGCCATCCCGCAGGAGGAGATCCCGCAGAGGGTCCTCGAGTGGAACAAGAAGCACAGGGCGGCGAAGATGCTTCTCACCACGCCCCGCAGTTTCTTCGAGGGGCTCGAAGCCGAGAAACCGAATCTCATCACCTACCAGGGCGAGATGTACAGCGATGAGCTGGAGAGCATCTTCGCGGACGTGGCCTCCAGCCGGGTGAGGCTGCGGCTTGCCATAAGGGATTGCGAGCTGGACCTGCTGGTGGCTGAGAAGGCGGCTTCACTGGCCTTCCTGCACGGAAGGCCCTACCCCGCGAGGACTCTGTCCGAGGGATGGAAGAAGAAGCTCTTTCTCGTCATGCACGACGTCGTCCCCGGCTGTGGAATCGATGAGATCTACAATGAGGCATGGGACTATGTCGAGGACATACAGGAGGAGATGCCGGAGATAGTGGAGTCGTCGGTGAGACACCTGATGCCGGGAGACTCGCACAGCCAGCATGTCGTGGTCTTCAACCCTAATAGCTGGGTGGTAAAGGACTACGTGGAGGCCGACCTCGAGCTGGCCGAGGGCTGGTCGACCGCACCCGGGATAGCCGACGGCGACAACGAGTTGCCGAGCGAAGAGGTGGCGGTCACTCGATGGGACGACGGGTCGATAAACAAGGCCACGATCGGATTTGTCGCGGAGGTGCCCCCGCTGGGATGCAAGTCCTATTCCATCGCGAAAAAGAGCGAGGCGGCGAAGCCCAAGAAGGTGGTTGACGGCAATACGGTGTCCTCCGAGTTCTACGCCGTCACCGTGGACGAGCGAACCGGCATAGTGGAGGTCCGCGACCGGGACGGCGTCCCCTTGATGAGAGGCAACGAGATCATTATCGACGAGGAGCTGGGTGACCTCTACTTCCACAGGAGCTTTCTGGACAAGGAGATCGGGTCGGAGAGCGGAAAGGGGCTTCACTTCGGGACCTTCAAGCCCGAAGGCTTAGAGATCGAGGACGGCCCCGTGGCCACGGTCATAACTTTCCGCAACGCTTATTATTGCCTCAGGTGGCCTTACTATCTCGTAGAGAAATTCAGTCCGCTTCTGTACAGGCACAAGACCCTCGAGGCGACGAAGCAGGTAATCGTATACCACAAGCTGCCGCGCGTCGATTTCGCGACAAACATCAACCTCCTTCAGCCGCATGTCCGCGTGCGACTCAAGCTGGACACATGTATGGTCGCTCCCCGGTACACCAGGCAGACACAGTTCGGGGCCCTGACCCTCCCTCATGGAAAGGCCCTGCAGGAGAGTTTCAAGACGCCGTCCCTGAGCTGGATCACGGCGGAGGAGGCCGACAGGGGGCTTGCCGTCCTGACCTTGGGGGTGCCTATAAACGAGATAAAAGGCGGTGAGGTATACTGCACTCTCTTGAGGAGCGTATCGGTGCTGTCGAACGACGGAATCAGCGGTCCGCTGATTCCGACCCCGGACGCCCAGGAGCTTGGAGAGCATAGCTACCGTTACTCCGTATGCCCTTACTCAGGAAGCTGGAAGGACGCGGGGATACACAAGCGCGGCTTCGAGACGGCCCAGCCGTTGAGGGCGATGGCGTTCGGAAAGAGGCCGTCCCAACGCGAGCTGAGCAGCTTCACGCTGGAGCCGGACAACCTCGTCCTGGCGGCGCTGAAGAAGGCGGAGGACGACGACGCGCTGGTCATGAGGTTCTTCGAGACATGCGGGACCGAGTGCCGCGCCCGGATAGGGCTGCCGGAGCAGGTAAGGCGCGCGTGGACCGTGAACCTGATCGAGGACGTGGAAAGCGAGGTAGCGATAGAGAAGGGGACTATCGAGGTGGACGTAGGACCCTTTGAGATAGTCAGCCTGAAGCTGGAGCACCGCTCGTGAGAGCCCGCGTCGGGCGAGGGCTCGAGAGCGACGCCCCGTAGCGAGGTCGAGAAGGGCTACGGCGCGCGGGCGCCGCCGGGCCGGCCCCCCAAATCCACCGGAGACAATTGCATGATAGAACAACGCCGTGATGACGCCGTTTCGATCTGGAGCTCCGCCGTTGAAGCGGTCGATCCGGCCGCCCTCGTCAAGAACTCCCTGTACCGCGACGGGGATCGCCTGGTCGCCGCCAGTCGCGCGTTCGATCTGGGCAAGGCCGAGCGCGTCGCCGTCGTCGGAGGCGGCAAGGCGGGCAGGTCGATGGCCGAGGCGGTCGAGTCCGTTCTCGGCAAGGCCACCATGAAGGCCAAGAGACTCGAAGGCTGGGTCAATGTCCTGAACGAGGCGGCCGGCGAGCTGCATCGGATCGTGCTGCACGGAAGCCGGCCGGAGGGATCGCCCCTGCCCACCGCCAACGGCGTGCGAGGCGCCAAGAAGATGGTCGAGCTTCTGCGATCCCTGGGCCCCACGGACCTGGCCGTCTGCCTTATAAGCGGCGGGGGCTCCGCGATGATGCCCGCCCCCGTGCCGGGCGTTACGCTTCGCGCCAAGAGGGACGTGACTAGGCAGTTGAGCGAGCGGGGGGCGACGATAGGGGAGCTGAACGTGGTGCGCAAGCACCTCTCGACTGTAAAGGGGGGACAACTCGCGCGCGCGTGCCGCGCCGGGGCGCTCGTCAGCCTCATAATGAGCGACGTTGTCGGCGACCGGTTGGACTCCGTGGCCTCCGGTCCGACCGTCCCGGACGGCAGCACCTACGCGGACGCGCTTTCGGTACTCAACAAGACCGAGGTCTCGGAGTTGGCGCCGGTCGAGGTCATGGAGCATATCGCAAGGGGCGTGCGGGGAGAGATCGAGGACACGCCGAGCGCTCTGCCGGACTCGGTGGCCAACGTCATGATCGGGAACAACGAGACCGCGCTCGGGCGGGCCGAGAGGGCCGCCCGCGCTTTGGGCTACACTGTGTTGAATCTCGGAAGCTACATGGAGGGGGAGGCGAGCGAGGCGGGCGGTCTCCTGGTCTCACTGGCGCGGAGCATCAAGAGCGAGGGCAAGCCCGTTTCCCCTCCGGCCTGCGTCCTCTGGGGAGGCGAGACGACTGTCTCGGACGTGGCGCCGAGGGGCAAGGGAGGGCGCAACCAGGAGCTGGTGCTCGCGGCCATCGCGCGCTGCTTCGATGGCGGCATGGATGGCGCGCTGATATTCTCCGCCTCGACCGACGGGGAGGACGGCCCGACGGACGCCGCCGGGGGGTTCGCGGATCAGAGGTCCCTCGACTCGTGCAGGGCGCTGGGCCTTCGTCCGGAGCGCTTTCTGGAGCGCAATGATTCGTATAGACTTCTGGAACAGGCCGCGGCGCAGTTCAAATCCGGACCGACCGGCACAAACGTCATGGACATCACGATGATCCTCGTCACGTGACGTGCCGGCAAAACAAATCGAGGTGATTGGAAGTGGGGCTATTCAAGACAAAGCGAGAGAAGCTGATCGAGGCCGTTCGCAAAGGCAACGTCTCCAAGGTCAAGAAGCTGCTCGATAGCGGCGCCGATCCCGACGCCAGGGGGGTGTACGACGTGCCTGTTGAGGGGGCGTCTCAGTCCGACCTGCCCAGCGTGTCCACTACGGCCCTTACTTATGCCTCCTCCAAGGGGCTGGAGGACATCGTGGGCCTTCTGCTCGACCACGGCGCAGACGTCGGGGCGCGCAACCAAAACGGCACCACCCCTCTTTTCGGCGCGGTGCAGATCGGCAACGTGCCCATAACCAAGGCCCTGCTCGAAAGGGGCAGCAAGGTCAACGCCAGAGACGAAGAGGGCTGGACTCCGCTGATGACCGCCGCCGCCAAGGGACACCCCGAAGTCGCGAAGATGCTGCTCGAGAGAGACGCCGATCCCACTATCAAGGGCAACCACGGCGAGTCGGCGTTGGAATGCGCGCGAAACAGCGGGTCGGACGAGATGGTGCAGCTCATAGAAAAGGCCCTCGAGGCAAGCAAGTCCGCCTCTTAGTTGAAACCGCACGGCGGGACGAAGAGGGACTTCAAGAGCGTCGTCGCTATCGGAAGCGGCCGCCCTCGAAGGACATGGAGGGGAACACCGGTATGGAACCACGATCGCGGCGGCCGAATGCCGGCGCTCGGAGCGGGGAAGGCACGGCCGGGCGCCCGGGGCGCGGCGCTCCCGAGATGCCCGAGACCGAGCCGCACCGGCGCGTGCCCAGGTGGCTGCTCATAATCGCTCTCATCGTGCTGGCCGCTATCGCGGCGATAGTGCTCCGTCCTTACTTCGCGCCTCCCGCAAGGATCGATATGGCGGAGCCTCCCCCCGAGTAAGACGTGGACGCGATTTCGCCCGGCCGAGGTGAGCAGGGCCGCCGTCAGCCGCCTTCGGCGAACCCGGGGTAGAGCGTCATCCCTCCGTCCACGAGGATCGTGGCGCCCGTAATGTAGTCGGCCTGATCGGACGCCAGCCAGACCGCAACGCGACCTATGTCCTCGGGCGTGCCCAAGCGGTTGTAGGGGATGAGCTCGAGCAGGGCGTCCCTCTTCTCCGGAACGCTCCATACGTCCTCGTTAATGGATGTCTTGATCGCGCCCGGCGCGATGCCGTTGACCCTTATCCGGCGTCCGGCCAGCTCCTGGGCTATGCTCTTCATAAAGAGCATCACCCCGCCCTTGGATGCGGCATAGTTTACATGCCCCGCCCAGGGTATCATCTCGTGCACCGAGCTCATGCAGATGATCTTGCCGGCGGCGCATGAGACCTCCTTGACCACCCCCCGGCGGAGAAACTCCCGCGCGGCCTCGCGGGAGCAGAGGAACTGTCCGGTGAGGTTTACGTCGAGCACCTTGTTCCACTGCTTCAGTGTCATCTCGTGGAAGGGCGCGTCCTGCTGGATGCCCGCGTTGTTGACCAGGATGTCCACCGTCCCGAACTCGTCCTTCATCCTCGCGAACATCTTCCCGACGTCATCTTCGGCCGACACGTCCGCCTGATGCGCGTAGGCCCTGGCATCACAGGCCCGGATCTCCTCCACGACCTCCTGGGCCTCTTCCTCGCCTGTGAGATAGTTGACGACCACGTCGGCGCCGCCCCTGCCCAGCGCGACGGCCACCGCCCTGCCGATGCCGGAGCCGGCCCCGGTAACAAGGGCCTTCTGGCCCTTCACGATCTTGGGCACCTCGCAGGTCGGATCGACGACTTCCGGCAACTGGGATCTATTCATGGGAGTACCCTCCTGGGCTTCGAATGTTACGTGCCTTTCCCGAGCGATCTGTCCAGGTTGACGGCCGCGCTTATGAGGGACAGGTGAGTGAACCCCTGCGGGAAGTTCCCCAGAGCCTGGCCTCTCGGTCCGGTCTCCTCGGCGTACAGGCCCACGGGGTTCGCGAACGCCAGCATGCGCTCGAAGACCAGCCGGGCCTTCTCGAGGTACTCGGGCCTGTACCTCCCGGCGCGGGTCAGCGCCTCGACGAGCCAGAACGTGCAGATGTTGAAGGTGCCCTCCTCGCCTGAAAGCCCGTCGAGGCCCTCCGCGGCGTTGTACCGATATACGAGGTGGTTCGACACCAGGCCGCCGTTCTCCGGGGATTGCATTGTCGCCTGGATGGTCGATAGCATGCGCCGGTCGATGGGCGAGATAAAAAGCACCAGCGGCAGCATTAGGTTCGCCGCGTCCAGGTGCTTGCTGCCGTAGCTTTGGACGAATGAGCCTCTCTCCTCGTCCCATCCCTCTTTGATTATCTCGTCATAGATCTGGTCGCGCACCCTTCCCCATTTGACGGTGTCGCCCGGCAGCGACTCCTTTTGCGCGATCCGTATGGTGCGATCGAGAGCCACCCAGCACATCAGCTTCGAGAAAACGAACTTCTTGCGCCCTCCGCGGATCTCCCAGATGCCCTCGTCCTCACGGCGCCAGTTCTCGATCACCCAATCGGCGAAGGTCTTCACCGACAACCAGGTGTCGTGCCGGATGGGGGCGCCGTACTTGTCGTACAGGTATATAGAGTCGATAAGCTCGCCGTATATGTCGAGCTGGAGCTGCTTGTAGGCGTCGTTGCCTACACGGACCGGCCTGGAGCCGCAATAGCCTTCGAGATGGTCGAGGCTCTCCTCGGGGAACTCTCGGCGTCCGTCGATGCCGTACATGAGCTGCAAGGGCCCCTGGGCCCCCGGCTGCTTGCACACCCTTTGGATGAAGTCCATGTAGGCGCCCGCCTCGCTCGCGAAGCCTATGCGGAGAAGCCCGTAGATGGTGAACGCCGAGTCGCGGGTCCAGTTGAAGCGATAGTCCCAGTTCCGCCCTCCACCGATGTCCTCGGGAAGACTGGTTGTAGGCGCCGCGATGATCGCCCCGGTGGGCTCGAAGGTGAGAAGCTTGAGAACCAGCGCGGATCGCCTTACCATCTCGCGCCAGCGCCCGTGATAGTTGCACTTGGATAGCCATTCGTGCCAGAAATCGACGGTCTGCCTGAACGACCTCTCGGCCTCCTCCTCGGACACCCTGGGCCCGCACCCGCTCCCTTTGTCGAGCCGCCGGAGGCCGAAGACCGCGCACTGTCCCTCCTTGAGCGTGAACTCCGCCGTGACCCCGTCGCCCTCCCTCCGCAGCGGAACGCCGGTGGCCAGACCGAGCGAGACGTGCTCGCTCTCGAAGCACGCGCCGCCCTCGCCGACGGACGTATCGTGGCCGGCGCGGGCGTAGTCGAAGGCCGGGCGGCAGCACATCCGAAACCGGATCTCACCGCGGACCGCCGTGATCCGGCGGATGATCTCGTGCTCCTCGGTCCGTCCCTGCGCCTCTCCGACCGGCATGAAATCGATGAGCTCCGCGGCGCCGTGATCGGTGAGGAAACGGGTAATCAGGACATTGGTATCGGGCCAGTAGAGCTGTTTCTCGACAACCTCGTCTTCGTCGGGATAAATGCTGAACGAGCCGCCCTTCTCGCTGTCGAGTATCGCCGCGAAGACGCTGGGCGAGTCGAAGTGGGGAAGACAAAGCCAGTCGATGGCGCCGTTCTTCCCGATCAGCGCCGCCGTGTACATGTCTCCGATGAGCGCGTGGTCCTCAATGGGCAGGTAACTCATGCCGGATACCTTCCTTCCGTTTATGAGATCGCTCGTTCCGCTCTCATCCCGCCGATACGAAAGCCTCTTTAACCAGCTCCGGCAGCGTGGGATGAACGTGGATGGCGCCGCGGATCAAGTCCGCCGTGCCCTTGTCGGTGCTCATGGCCACGACCACCTCGTGAATGAGGTCGGCGGCGTTCGGGCCTATCATGTGAAAGCCCAGGATACGGTCCGTTCCTTTCTCGACGATGGCCTTCGCGAAGCCGGGCGGAGAGCCGACGATCGCCCCCTTGGCGACGCCGCTGTAGTCCTTCTTCACGCAGGTGTACTTCAGGCCCTTCTCCCTGCACTCGCGCTCCGTCATTCCGACCGAGCCTATCTGCGGGTCGGTGAACACCGCGTGCGGGTTGGCCCTGTAGGATACGCGCAGGTCTTTCCCCTGGGAGTTCTTATACGCGAGCTCGCCCTCGTAGCTCGAAGTGTGCTTGAACATGCCCTGGCCGATCACGTCGCCGTAGGCATAGATGTCGGGATGGGCCGTCCGGAGATGATCGTCGACTTGTATCCAGCCTCTCTCGTTCGTCTCGACCCCGGTCGCGCCCAGGTCCAGATCGTCGGTGTTGGGCCTGCGCCCTGTCGCGACGAGCAGGGCGTCGCCCGTCAACGTGCGCTGCGGCCACTTCTTTTGCTCGATTACGACCTTTATCCGCCCTTTCTCCGTTATTACCTCCGTGGCGTCCGCGTTCAACACGAGGTCAACCTTCTTTCCGAACTCCTCCGTGAAAAGGGCGCGCACGTCCTCGTCCTCTCGCAAGAGGCAATCGGCGCGGTCGATTATGGTGACGTGGGTGCCGAGATTCGCGAAGAAGTGGCCGAACTCGCAGCCTATGTAGCCCCCGCCCAGGACCAGCAGGCTCTCCGGCTGCTCGTCCTGCTCGAGGGCCGTCTCGTTGGTCCAGTAGGCCGCGCCTTCGAGCCCTTCGATCGGCGGAATCACCGGGCGCGCGCCGGTGGCGATGAAGATCTTCTCGCCCGTCACCTGGGTGCCGTCTTCCATTTCGAGGACCTTTTCGGAGACGAACCGCGTCCGGCTGTAGAACGGAGTGAACGCGTCGTCCACCCACTTCTTTATGCCCGCGGAGCTTTCCTCCCGGCGCCGGCGTATCTTGTCCGTGATGGCCTTGAAGTCCACCCGCACAGACGACTGGTCGAGGTGGATTCCGAACTCCCCGGCCCCGCGGATGGTCTTCATCACCTCGGCCGACTGGATAAGGCCCTTCGTCGGTACGCAGCCGCGGTTCGTGCAGGTGCCGCCGAGCGCATCCGGCAGCGAGTCCACCAGCGCCACGGACCTGCCGTCCTTCTCGGCGTAGTAGGCGGCCGTCAGCCCCGAGCCGCCTCCTATCACAACGATGTCGAACTTCTTGGGCTCAGCCATGTTCACTCTCCGATTCTGTTGACCGCCCGTGGCGGCTGCGGATCAAGGATTCTCTTCTCCTGCAAGCCCTCCCATCCTAAATGCTGCGCCGGATCGTGCATACAGGGGGATCCCCCATAAAAGGGTAAGACGGATCGGGAAGATGGCCGCCGGTCGAAGGATCGATATGCCCTGGGCGGCGAAGGTCACTCCGGGGGTCAAAGCCGCAAGGTGCAGCAGGTCAACGGATAAAGTGATGGGGCAGCCGGAGGCCAGGAGGGCCTCCCGCGTGGACAGGGTTGTCTCTTGACGATATACTGCTGCGAACGCGGCCGCCGGTCGAGCGTGCTGGGGAGCGAGTTCGGCGTTGCGACAGGCAAAGACTGGGTTCCCGGGTCGATTTCGGCGCTCCGGCCGGCCGGCACAGAGTAGATTCGGCGATCCCCAAAGGTATTGAAGGCAGGGCATGCTGCGGCTCGAGAACATCACCAAGTACTATCGCGAGGAACGGGCTCTCGAGGGCGTGAGCCTCGAGCTGCCCGCGGGCGGCACAACGGTCTTGATAGGACCGAGCGGCTGCGGGAAGTCTACTTTGCTGCGGATCGTGGTGGGCCTCATATCTCCGGATTCCGGGCAGGTCACGCTGAACGGCCGCGAGCTTCACCCCGAGACCATGCTCGAGGAGCGCCATGCCATGGGCTACGTGATCCAGGACGGTGGGCTTTTCCCGCATCTCACCGCGCGCGGCAACATCACACTGGCGGCCGAGACACTGGGCTGGACGCGCGAGCACATCGGCGCCAGGGTCGAGGAGCTGAGCGTCCTGACTCACCTGCCGGCAGAGGCGCTTTCCCGCTACCCCGCCCAGCTCTCGGGGGGGCAGCGCCGGCGCGTGAGCCTGATGAGGGCTCTGATGCTGGATCCCGCATTGCTCTTGCTCGACGAGCCGCTGGCCGCTTTGGACCCCATGATCCGCGCCGATCTCCAGCAGGACCTGCGGGAGATCTTCCGCGCCCTGAAGAAGACCGTGATCCTGGTGACCCACGACATGGGCGAGGCCGCGTTCTTCGGGGACACGATAGTGATGATGCGCGGGGGGGCGATCGCGCAGGCCGGAAGCCTCGACGATCTCCTGGACAGGCCGAGCGATCCTTTCGTGACGCAGTTCATAAGCGCCCAGCGAAGCCCGCTGGAGGGGAGGGCCTCGCCGTGATCTCGACGCTCGCCGCGCTCTCCCTATGGCTGCTTCTGGCCGTCTCGTCCTCGGCGGCCGCCGCCGAGCGTGTGACCGTCGGCTCGAAGAAATTCACGGAGAACGTGATCCTCGCCGAGGTGGCGGCGCATCTCGCCCGCGACCAGGGTCTCGAGGCGGAGCACATGCGCGAGCTGGGCGGCACGCGCATCCTCTGGAACGCGCTTGTGGGGGGCGAGATAGACCTCTACCCGGAGTACACGGGCACGATTCGCGAGGAGATACTATACGGCCATGAAATCCGGGACGGGGCGCCTCTGGACGGCGTGCTGGCCGATTTCGGGATAGAGATGAGTCCGCCGCTCGGGTTCAACAACACTTACGCGATAGGCGTCGCCCGGGCCCTTGCGGACAGCCTGGGCCTGCGGAGGATCTCCGACCTGCGGCGTCATCCCCACCTGGCGCTCGGCTTCACCAACGAGTTCATGGACCGCGCGGACGGCTGGCCAGGGCTTCGCAGGCACTACGACCTGCCGCACGGGAACGTGCGCGGTCTCGACCACGATCTGGCCTATCGCGGCATAGACGCGGGCTCTATCAACGCAATTGACATGTACTCGACCGACGCGGAGATCGCCTACTACGACCTTGTCGAGCTGGAGGACGACAAGGGCTACTTCCCGGTCTATGACGCCGTCTACTTGTATCGCGCGGAGCTTGCGCGCCGGGCGCCGAAGTTCGTCAAGCGACTCCGGGCCCTGCGTGGAGACATCCCCGCCGAGACCATGATCGCAATGAACGCAAAGGCGAAGCTGGATCGGGTGCCCGAGACGCTGGTCGCCGCCGGCTTTCTCGCCGAGCAACTGGGTCTGGACGTGGAAGTCGAGACGGCCGGGTTCTGGGGGCGCCTTGCGCGAACCACGCGCGGACATCTCTACCTGGTTCTCATCTCGCTTACGGCGGCGATTCTGATAGCCGTGCCGCTGGGCGTGGCCGCCGCGAAGAACGAAGGGCTGGGCAAGGTCATCCTCGGTGTGACGGGCGTCATCCAGACGATACCCTCGCTGGCTCTGCTTGTCTTCATGATCCCACTGCTCGGGATCGGCGGGCCACCCGCCATCCTGGCGCTTTTTCTCTACAGTCTGCTTCCCATTGTGCGCAATACGCACTCCGGTCTACACGACATCCCGGACTCGATTCGCGAGTCGGCCCTCGCGCTGGGCCTGCCCGCGGCAACGAGGCTGCGGCGCATCGAGCTTCCAATGGCCAGCCGGTCGATACTGGCGGGGATAAAGACATCGGCTGTCATCAACGTGGGCACGGCCACCCTTGGCGCCCTGATAGGTGCCGGAGGGTACGGCCAGCCGATACTGACGGGAATACGTCTGGACAATACCGGGCTGATACTGGAGGGCGCTGTGCCTGCGGCAGTTATGGCGCTTCTGGTGCAGGGTCTTTTCGACCTCGCGGACCGCGTCTTCGTGCCCAGGGGACTGCGCCTTGGCGCCGGTGACGCTTAGATCCACCCTCTGGACCATGGGAGACAAGCCCACGCCCTGAGCCCACGCCCATGAGAAGAACCAGCCGCGGGACCGGCGAGCAAGGGATTCCCCGGTAGCCTGAAAGGGGATGCCCTTAAAGCGCAAAGAGAGATACTCCGGTACAGCCGGTCCTGGCACCGCCGGCGGCCTCATGGTATGGTGGGGCTGTACGAATTCCCGATGGGAGCGAGACCATGACCGCCGCCGACCGAAAGTTTGCCGACGACGTACGAGATGGCCTCAGTCTGAGCCCTAAGGCTTTGCCGTGCGTGTACTTCTACGATGACCGCGGTTCCCGCCTCTTCGAGGACATCTGCAGACAGCCCGAGTACTACCCCACGAGGGCGGAGCGGGAGATCCTGCTCAGTCGAGCGCCGGATATTGCGGAGATGGCGCCTGACCCGGTGAAGGTGGTCGAGCTCGGAAGCGGCAACTCCGAGAAGACCATTCACCTGCTGGAGGCCATGGTTGAGGCCCGGGAGCAGGTAACGTACCTTCCCATCGATGTTTGCCCGGACATTCTCGAGGACAGCGCCGCCGAGCTGAAGGAGAAGCTCCCCGACCTCGAAGTGAAGCCAATCGCCGCCCGATACGAAGAAGGTCTCAAGGCCGTTGACGGCGACGAGGCGAGGGTCCTTCTGCTTTGGCTGGGCTCGAGCATAGGCAACCTGGGGCGTGAGGAGGCGGCCTCTTTCGTCGCCGGGCTCAGCGGAGACCTTTCGCGGGGCGACCGGATGCTGATCGGCATAGATCTGGTCAAGGGACGGAACGTGTTGGAGCAGGCCTACAACGACGAGGCCGGCGTGACCGCCGCTTTCAACCTGAACCTGCTCGCTCGGATAAACCGGGAGCTGGGGGGTAACTTCGACCTGGAGCGGTTCCGCCACGTGGCGGAGTACAACCCGGCCGAAGGCCGCGTGGAGATGTATCTCGAGAGCCTGAGCGACCAGGTGGTATCGGTCGGGGGCGTGAATGCGGAAGTGACCTTGAAGGCCGGCGAACGCATCCACACGGAGAACTCGTACAAATACGACCTCGAGCAGATAGACGCGCTCGCCGAACGTGGAGGGATCAGAGCGCTGCGGCAGTGGTTCGACTCGAAGTGTATGTTCAGCCTCAACCTCTTCGAGGTCGACGGCCGCGATTCGCTGCCGCGAGGCTCTAGCGGCTCGCGTCGCCGCTAGGAGGCGGCGGGTTTTTCCAGGGACTTGGGCCGCCCCGCGCCTTTGTAATTCTCGGGGACACCGCTCTCGACCGGGTTGCCCGCGTCCATGCTCCATTCGTACCAGCCGCCGTCATATACGGCGATCTTGTCCCACCCCATTAGATAGGCGTAGAAGAAGGACTCGCTCGCGCGCCAGCCGGTGCCACAGTAGAACGCGATGCGCTTGTCCGGCGTCACGCCCATCTCCCGCCATCGAGCGGCGATCTCGTGATAGCACCGCATCGTGTTGTCATGGTTGCGATAGTTCTCCATGTGGTAGGCGTCGCTGCCGCAGTTGCCGAACACCGCGCCGGGAATCCGTCCCTTGGGCCCTATGTAGTGATAGCCGCTCACCTCGCCTATGAACTCCTCCCAGCTTCGCATGCTGACCAGCTCGCCCTTCGGGCTCGCCAGGAGCTTCTTGGCCTCCTCGATAGTGACTATGAAATCGGGTCTTGAAGGAATGGGCTTGCCGAAGTCCTGGACCGGCGCGGGCTGCGTATGCTCCGTGGTTATCGGGCGGCCGCCCGCGAGCCAGGCCGCGAGGCCGCCGTCCATGACGCGCACGTCCTCCACCCCCGCGTACAGGAGCAGAAGCGCCGCGCGCATAGCAGCTATCTGGCCGGCGTACCTGCCCGGGTGCTCCATCTGCATGGTGGGGTTTCCGCAGCGCCCGTAGAGGACAACCGTTGTGTCGTGGGTTATGCCTTCGGAAAGGATGGCCTTCTCCAGCTCGTCGGGATTTCGCCTGTTCCAGTGCTCCGGCTCCTCGAGGAACAGGGTGTCCAGGGAAATGGAGCCGGGTATGTGACCTTCCTCGTAGTCCTCCTTGTTGTCGAAGCTGGTGTGCGCCAGGACATGGCGCTTTCCGTCGAACTCGGGCGGATCGCCGCCTCTCATCAACCTGTCCACCCAGTCCGGGTGAACTAGTTGCGCGCAGCGCGGCAGCCTGCCCATCGGCTTCTCGGAAGCGTCCGCCCAGGCCGGCAGACCGTCGGCGAAGATGCCGACCGATCCGAAGCCGAGAGTCTCGAGCTTGGCCGCCGCGGACTCGGCGTCGTCTCCGCCGTAACCATAGACGATGACTCTTCTGTCGGGCGTGATCCCCCTGTCCTCCAGCTCGGCGGCTATCCGGTCGTCCTCCAATTGGTCGAGCCAGTGGATTGGAAAGGGGACCGCGCCGGCCACGTGCCCTCCGCGGGACTCACCCTTCAGCGCCCATCCGTTGTATGCGGGCATCGGCCTGACGTCCAGAATGACTTCTCCGTCCCCGCCATTCACTGCGTCGGACAGATCTCGCATCGATATGAATTCAGACATAGTCTCGCTCCTTATCGTGAGAGCATCTGTTGTCGGCGATTAGGCCCAGCATAACACAGTGGCCGGCGCCGCCCAAGCGCCCGCCCGCTCCCGGCGAGCCTGGGATGGCTGCGTCCGACGACTTTCATAATCGAAAACTCGAGTCCGCCGCCGCCGGCGCCCGGGTGGAGCGCGAGGAAGAGCTTAGAGTGGGCTTGAACACTTACTTCATCGGACACTCCCTCAAGTGGCAAAACGACCTCGGATGGCCGCGTCACCATCTCCGGGGATCCGATAGAAGGGACTTCGTCGTCAGGTCGCAGTTTCAGCTCGCCTTCTAAGCCCCGCCGCAGTCTGCCCCGGATTGGCCTTGACCGGTCCATGTTCCGCGCTATTCTGGAGAGCGTCTCCGCCGCGACGGGAGCTTGTCTTTTCCGCGTGGCGGTCGACGCTCCGGTTCATGGCGGTCAATCGGCCCGCTCCGAGAGGATAACGGCGTGCGATCGAAGAATACGAGAACCAAGATAGTGTGCACGATGGGCCCGGCGAGCGATGCGCCTTCGACCATCGAGCGCCTGATCCGAAGCGGCATGAAGGTGGCCCGCCTCAACCTCTCCCATGGAAGCCATGACTCGCATGCGAAGACGGCGAAGACGATCAGGAAGGCCGCCGATCGCCTCGGCGTCGAGGTGGCCCTCCTGATAGATCTGCCGGGGCCGAAGTATCGCGTCGGCGAGCTCGGCGGCGTCGAGGTGACCCTCAAGAGAGGCGCCGCCGTAACAATCACCGCAAAAGACGTGAAGGGAGACGAGTCCCTCGTCCCGGTAAACCTTCCGAGGCTGCCCAAGAACCTGAAGCGCGGCGACAAGGTGCTCTTGGACGACGGGGCGATACAGCTCGAGGTCCTGGAGAGGTCCGGGAACAAAGCGAAGTGCCGGGTCAAGACCGGAGGGGTGTTGACCGAAAGGCGCGGCGTCGTGTTCCCCGGGATGCCGACTTCGGGGCCGTTCGTTACCGAGGCGTTGAGAGAGCATCTCGCGTTCGCCGTCGGGGAAAAGCCCGACTACCTGGCGGTGTCCTTTGTCGCCGGAGAGAAGGACGTAAGGCGGGTCAAGGACCTCTTGCGCGAGCACGACGCCGATATCCCGATTGTCTCGAAGATAGAGCGTGTCCAAGCGGTCCGCGATTTCGACGACATCCTCGCGGTCAGCGAGGGGGTGATGGTCGCGCGGGGGGACCTGGGCGTCGATATCCCGCTGGAAAGAGTGCCGCTCGTGCAGAAGGAGATCATCCGCAAGTGCAATCGGGCGGGGGTGCCCGTGATAACCGCCACGCAGATGCTGGAGTCCATGGTCGGCGCCGCCCGGCCCACCCGCGCCGAGACAACGGACGTGGCCAACGCCATATTCGACGGCACGGACGCCGTAATGCTCTCCGCCGAGACGGCCGTGGGCAAGTACCCCCTGGCGGCGGTTAGGACTATGGCGAGGATCGCGCTGGAGGCGGAGAGGAACCTGCCTTACCAGATGATGCTGACCGAGCGAAGGTCCTGGATCGAGCAGGAGACGGACGAGCTCATAAGTTACAACGCCTGTTACACCGCGGAGGCGCTTGGGGCGAAGGCTATAGTCGCTTACACCCAATCCGGCAGCACGGCAAGGCGGGTGTCGAAGTACCGTTCGCGCGTTCCCATAATTGCCATTACGCCCGACGAGTCGGTTTGCGGAAGGCTTCTGCTGCACTGGGGCGTCCATCCCGTCCGGGTGGACAAAGCCCCAACGACAGTCGAACGGCTCTTCTCAAACGCCGTGGAGACGGTGAGGAGTCTGGAGATGGCCGGGCCAGGCGACCTTATCGTGATAACGGCGGGCCTTCCCGTCGGCGCCGCCGGCGTCACCAACCTGCTGAAGGTGGAGAGGATCGAGAAGCCTTAACGCGGCTCGTCAGAGCTCCGGAGTGGCCCATTGAGTTCCAAGGAATCGACCCGGAGACGCTGTACCCTGAACACGTTCGCGGGGGTGTTCACCCCGAGCATACTCACCATTCTCGGGGTGATACTGTTCCGTCGGACAGGGTTCGTGGTCGGCCAGGCTGGGCTCGCCCAGACGCTGATAATAATCGGCATGGCGTACCTGTTGGCCGCGCTCACCTCCATATCGCTCGCCGCCATCGCCACCAACATACGGGTAAAGATGGGGGGAGACTATTATCTCATCTCCCGCACGCTGGGCGTGGAGTTCGGCGGGGCGATAGGAGTGGTGCTCTTCCTCGCCCAGACGGTGTCCATTGCGTTTTACTGCATCGGCTTCGGCGAGGCGGCAGCCGAGGTGCTTCCCTGGAGCGCCGCCTTTATGCCCCGGATCATAGCCGGGGGGGCCATCCTGTTCCTTTTCATCTTCGCCTGGATGGGGGCCGACTGGGCCACCAAGCTTCAGTATGTCGTAATGGCCATGCTGTTCCTCGCCTTGCTCTCGTTCTTCTACGGTGGAGTGATGAGGTGGGAGGGGACGGAGGCCCTGGCGGCGAACTGGTCCGCGCCGGAGGGCGGCATGAGCTTTTGGATAGTGTTCGCCATCTTCTTCCCCGCGGTGACGGGTTTCACCCAGGGGGTGAGCATGTCCGGGGACTTGAAGGACCCGGGGCGCAGCCTGCCCCTGGGCACGTTCTCGGCGGTGGGGCTCTCGCTTCTCGTTTACGTGGGAGCGGCGTTCTTCTTCGCCGCCTCTCTGACCACCTCCGAGCTGACGACCGACCTCAACGCCATGAACCGCGTAGCACAGATCGGCGCTCTTGTTAGCGCGGGCGTCATAGCGGCCACGCTTTCGTCGGCCATGGCCTCTTACATGGGAGCTCCGCGCATCCTTCAGGCCATCTCGACTGACCGCATAATACCCCTTCTGTACCCCTTCGCCAGAGGTCACGGCTCGGACCAGAACCCTCGAAGGGGGGTCATGCTCTCGACGGGGATCGCGCTCGCCACAGTGGCGCTCGGCGACCTGAACACGCTGGCGCCGGTGGTCACGATGTTCTTCCTCATATCCTACGGTCTTCTCAACTACGCGACCTATTACGAGGGACGGGCGGCCAGCCCCTCCTTCCGTCCCCGCTTTCGCTGGTTCGACAAGAGGCTCAGCCTGGCCGGAGCGGTCGGGTGCCTCGCCGCCATGCTCGCGATCAATGCGCCGGCCGCGGTCGCAAGCCTGGCCATACTCTTTGGAATCCACCAGTACCTCAAGCGCACGAGCGGCCCGGCGCGCTGGGCCCACGGGGTGCGCTCCTACAGTTTTCAACGAATCCGGTCCTACTTGTTCCGAATGGCCTCAGAGCCCGCACACTTTCGCGACTGGCGGCCGCAGATCCTGGTGTTCTCAAAGGACGAGCACAGGCGCGGGCAGTTGCTGCGGTTCAGCACCTGGATCGAAGGCGACAGCGGCCTAACAACGGTGGTGCTCATCGTGGAATCGGAGGGCCCCGACGCCCTTAAAGTCAGAGAGGAGCAGTACGATGCTCTCTCCAGGGAGATCCGGGAGAGCGAAACAAAGGCGTTCCCCCTGGTCATCACCGCCCCGGACTTTCGCACGGGGATGAAGAGCCTCCTCCAGGCGCATGGGATAGGTCCTCTGAAGGCGAATCTGATGCTGCTGAACTGGCTGGAGGAGCATCCCAATTTCCAGTACGAGAGGGCGGAGCGCACCTACGGGCGCAACATGCTCGAGGCGATTCAATCGGGCTGCAACGTGGTGGTCCTGGACGCCGACGACGAGGAATGGGGCCGGCTCGAGGACATTCCGCCGCGGGAGCGGCGCATAGACGTCTGGTGGGGCGGCGGCGACACGAGCAGGCTGATCCTGCTGCTTGCGTATCTCATGACCCGCACCGAGGAATGGGACGGAGCGGCCATACGCATCCTCGCGCAAGGCGGCAAGAAGAGGCCCGAGCGCACACTGGAGGACATGGAGGAGTTTCTCAAGGACGTGCGGATCCGCGCGGAGACCGAGATTCTCGAAGAGCTGGACGACGAGGTGCTGGTGGAGCACTCGCGCGACGCCACGCTCGTTTTCATTCCGATTCAAGTCCATGAAGATCGTGCCATCGATGTCCTCGGGCAATCTCTCGAGGAGTTCCTGCCGCGGCTGCCCGTAGTGGCCCTGGCCCTGGCGGGCGAGAGCATACAGCTTCGCGCCGAGCCCGAGGAGGGCGAAGCCGGGGAGGAGGCCGCCGCCGAGGACGTTGCAACCGACGCCGAAAAAAAGGCGCGCAAGGCGGAGAAGGAGGCCGAAGAAGCCGAGAAGCGGGCCGAGGAGTCGGCCCGGAAGCTTCACGAAGCCAGGCGGAAGGGACTGCAAGAGGAGGATCTGGGGGCCTACGAGAAGCTGAAGGAGGAGGCCGCCGAGGCCGAGAAGGAGCGGGATCGGGCAAGAAAGCACGCCCACAGCGCGCGATCAGAGGCCGAAGAGGCTGCTGGAGGGGTCGAGGAGGCGCAGAAAGAGCCGGCCAAGAAGGAGCCGGCGGAGGACGATTCGCTCTAGAGCCGATTCGGGGTTGCCGCGCCGGCCCCGGTCTCCTGTCATCATACAAGTGCCGCTACATATCTTATTGCCACGAAAAGGACGCAGACACAGAGCATGACCCTGATGGCCCGTGAGGGCACCCGCCGCTGGAGCCTTGCGCCCAGATAGATTCCCGGTATCCCGCCCGCCGCGAACAAAAGCCCCAGGGGCCAGTCGGGCGAGACGGGCATGCCCGGGTTGAAGGCCGCCAAGAGCTGATAGAAGACCACCGCGGCCGTCGAGGTTATGAAAGTGCCCATGAGCGCGGCGCCCGCCACGGCGTGGACGGGAAGCTTGTAGAAGGTCACGAATATCGGCGCCATTATAGCCCCGCCGCCTATTCCGTAGATGCCGCCCGCCACTCCCACGACGAGCGAGAGCATGAAGGCCGAGAGGGAAGAGAAACTGTATTCCGTGCCCGCGTACTTGAAACTGCCTCTCAGCGCGGTCAGGCGCGCATCGGTGACGGCGCTCTCGTCTCCCGCCACCTGCTTTGAGACGACCCTCGGTCTCTCGTTTCTGAAAACGTCCCGGAAGAGCCGGCTGCCTATGTAGAGAAGAACGACGCCCGCGAAGAGCTTGAAGCTCCTAGGGTCGGGCAGATACGCGATCCGAATCCAAGCGCCCAGAAACACCCCCGGCAGCGTCCCCAGGGTAACGATCAATGTCAGAGGCTTGAGCAGCCGCCTCTCCTTGACATATGCCCAGACTCCGCTTGGAATCGCGACCATGTTGTAGACATGGTTGGTGGCGCTCACAGAGGGGGTGGCATAGCCCAGGACGCTGACCTGGAAGGGCAGCAACAGGAAGGCGCCTGATACCCCGCCCATCGAGGTGAAGAAGGAGATAATGAAAGCCACCAGGGGCGGGAGGAAGATCCAAGTCGTCACCCCCGATTGCTCGAATGTGTGCAAGAAGAAGTCCATTAGATCACCAGTGCTCGGGGCCGGTGCCATACCCTACTTCTTCTGCGCATCGATGACAATAGGTTAATTCCTCTCGGTCCGGTCGGGCGGCCGGCTCTTCCGGCACTCGTGAGGTGAACCGGCCGCCCGAAAGGGCCGGATACCTACGGGAGTTGGTGAGCTTGTGGAGCGGAGAGCCGAAAGTTAGCAAGATCTGGGTGAGCCCAATTGCAGCAAGTGCGGGTGGATGGTGACGGCGGGACTGGAGGCGGTCGCAAGACACAGGCTTCCTCTCATAGGCCGGCGCGTAGGGAGGACATACAACTCATCCTATGCGTTGGAGCGGCTGAGCGCCGGCCTTTGCCATAACTTAGGCGTTCTACCGCCGCCGTCGAGCGAAAAGGGGAGGCCCGATCGCTCGGACCTCCCCCGTCGGTTCCAGCTACCAGCGGTAGCCGCCGCGGCCGCCGCCATCCGAATTCTCTTTCTTCGGCTTCGCGACGTTCACGGTGAGATTGCGGCCCTTATGCTCCACCCCGTCAAGGGCTTCGATGGCCTTCTTGGCATCCTCCGACTGAGCCATTTCCACAAAACCGAAGCCACGCGGCCTGCCGGTATTGCGATCCGTGATCACGTTCGCGGAAACGACCTCTCCGTAGGACGTGAAGAGCTCTTCGAGCTCCTTTTCGCCTACGTCAAACGAAAGATTGCCGACGTACAGATTGCTGGACATATTCCAACACCTTTCTGTGGGAAAACGCGTCCCCGCACGGTATGCGTTTCCCCGTATCGAGTAGATGACCCGAGTGCATCCTCATAGAGTCTCCGTCCAAAATACGCTGCGATCCGATCTCTTTTTCAGCTCCAGGAGTACCGTCAGGTCATCCGGCGTTGGAAAGGAAGATGTTCAAATCAGCGGGATTTGGGCCTAGCAAACCCAGAGTGCGGATTGGAATAGGCTGGTGGTTTTGCCTCCCGAACCTTGAACTCAGGCTTTCGCGAGCTCCCGGGGCAACACAATGCCCACCGGAAGCTACCTGTAACCAGTATCGTCTACCTGGCATTATCTGTCAATACTAATCTTCGTGCCGTCTCCGATGGCTCCGGAAAGGGGCCCCTGGGGATTTTCTCTGGCATTGGCCGCCGAATCGCGGTAAAAGGGATACATGAGAATCTTGCTCTATAGCCCGGACAATGGGGTATCGCGAGGCTTCGTGCCTCATCTTTGGATGTTCCTCCTGGAATCGCTGACGCCGCCCGGCCACGAGGTGCTGCTGGTCGACGGAAATGCGCGCGCTATGGATGAGGGGCAACTGGCGCGGTTCGCCCGCCGCCAAGGGGTCGGGCTTGTGGGCATCGGGTCGATGACCAGGATGATCGCCAAGGCCTATCGCATGGCCGACGCCCTGCGCGAGGAAGGCATACCTGTGGTGATCGGAGGCCCCCATGTCACCGAAGTGCCCGATGAGGCGCTGGGCCGGAACGGCGGTACGCGCCATGCCGATGCCGTGGCCGTCGGTGAAGCCGATGAGACGTGGTCACGCATCGTCGAGGACGCCGCGAAGGGTGAGCTCGAGGATGTCTATCAACAGAAACCCGGCTCAAACGAAGACATCGGTAAACCGGACTTGGGCTCTTACCCGGATATTCCCTGGGATAAGATGGACCTTGCGCAGTTCAACCATATACCGCGATTCATGGCCCCGTTGATGCAGCGCATAGGGGGCGGATGGAGGTCGTTTCATCTCATTCCGCTTGAAACCGGACGTGGCTGTCCTTATGGCTGTGAGTTCTGCACCGTCACCGGCTTTTTCGGCAGCACGATACGCTTTCGCACCAATGAGAGCGTCGTGAGCGAGCTACTGCGCCTAAAGGCGCGTGCCCGGCGGGAGCGCGGACAAGTCGGCGTCTTCTTCGTAGATGACAACCTCGCCATCAATATCAAACGGACTAAGTCCCTGCTGCGTGACATCATCTCGGCGAATGCGCAGATACCTTGGGTCGGACAGATCAGCGCAAACCTGTTATGCGATGAGGAATTGCTCGATCTGATCCAAGAGTCCGGCGGCATGTGGATATTCATCGGCATGGAATCGGTCGATCCGGTGAATCTCGCCGACGTGAAGAAGGGGTTCAGCAGGCCGAGCGAGTATCAGGATGTACTCGAAAGATTGGCCCGCCGTAACATCTACGCGATCACCTCCTTCATCTTCGGCATGGACAACGATAGCCCGGGGGTGGCCGATAGGACGCTGAGGGAGATTGGAAGCTGGCCTCCGGGGCTGCCCGTCTTCGGCCAGCTCACTCCGTTTCCCGCGACGCCGCTCTACGAGCGGTTGGAGAAGGCCGGAAGGCTCGAGCGCCCGAGGCACTGGATGGAATTCGCGCCCTTCGAGATGGCCCACGAGCCTCTGAGGATTACGATTCCCGAAGTGAGAGTGGAGATAGAACGCGCGTGGGCTTCGTCGTACAACCCCGAGAGAAACGCCGAAGCGCTTGCTTCGATTTCCGATAAGCCGGTGGGGTACCGGATCTATCACCTTGTAGCGCGGCTTCTCTTTCGCTGTATTTACTTTCCACAGACGGGAAGGTTATCATGGGCGAGGACGTTTTTTCAGAACCGTCGCGCTATCTGCGGCGTCGTCAAAGACGCGGTGGCGACCTGGGGCCCGCGGTGGATCCCACGGCGCGGGAGTCATGATAGAAGGGGCCGGGAGGCGGAAAGAGCGCCGCGCGCGGCCTCTATGGAGATGGAATATGAACAAGGAAGGGACATCGATCCTGCCCGGGGCGAGCCGCGCCCTGGTGGTCGTGAACCCCGCCGCGGGCAGGAAGAACACAGCGGAAACCGTCTCTGAGGTTCAAGAGGCTCTTGGACGGTTCTCGCTGACCTCTGAGGTCCACGAGACCAAGGGAGCGGGCGATGCCGCCCGCGGGGCGGAGCGGGCCGCGGACTCGGGCTTCGACCTTCTTGTCGCGGTCGGAGGCGACGGCACCATCGCCGAGGCCGCCGGGGGCCTGGTGAGCTCCAAAGCTTCCCTCCCGCTTCTGATTGTTCCCAGAGGCACCGCGAACGTGGCGTCCTTGATAATGGGTATCCCTCGCAATCCCGGAAAGGCGATCGAGTTGCTCGCGGACGGCGCGGTGCATCGCTTCGACATGGGATACCTCCCTCGCTGGGACAGGTACTTCCTGCTGACTGTAGCCGTCGGCTTTCCGGCCGATAGCATGGAGGAAGCCCCGAGATCCCTCAAAGAGAAACTGGGCATGGGAGCTTATTTGTGGGGGGCGGTGCAGACTTTCTGGAAGCCGGAGACCGCGCGCTTCGAGTTTGTGTTAGACGGGGAAAGACGGGAGATCACCGGCCACTCGGTGTTGGTAAACAACATGAGTAGAGTGAGGGCGATGGGAATCGAGCTTGCTCCACTAGTATATCCCGACGATGGGAAGCTGGACGTATACGTCGGGGAAGGCGATTCCCCGGTCGAGTTCCTCGGTGGCATCCTGGAGTTTCTAGCCGGGGAAGGAGAAGGGCGCAATGTGTCGCATTTCGCCGTCCGCAAGGTCGAGATCAGCTCGGAGCCGACGCTCAGGGTTCAGGCGGACGGCGATGTGCTGGGGGACACTCCCGTGGAGATAGAGATCCGGGAGAAGGCGCTTTCCCTGGTGGTCCCGGCCTCATATGATCGATCCGCGGACGGAGAGTAGAGCCGTCATCGTAATGTCGAGAGGTTCCGCCGGTAAGGCAAGATGTGCTCGATTGATCCGAAAGAGGGCCTGAGCGGGAGCCTGATCGGAGAGATCCAGATCATTCTCGCCGAGAAAAGAACGTCCCTGTCCTTTCTGCGCACGGGGATCGCGCTGCTCGCGCTGCCTCTTTCCTTGTTGAGTATTCTGATCGTCACGTCGAAGTACTACGATTTCGCCCAGGTAATCCACCTGGTGATTCCGTTGTTGGTCCTGTGTACGCTGCTGGTGGTGCTGGGGTTCTACCTCGTCGTCCGTGCAGTGATGCGCGTTCGACACTACGACCGTATCATAGCCGGGATAAAGCGGGAGCACGGGGCCTTGAAGGAGTTTCTCGACTGAAGGGCCCCATGGTGGGGGGAGAAACCCGGAGCGTAGGTCGAACGGGAACGAGTCACTTAAAGTCACTTCCTCCAACGCGTTAGCCTACAACGAGATGTAGTTTCTTCCTTGACAGGAAAGTCCGGATTCCACAATAGTGTGAGTGGAGCCACATCGGGACAGCTAGCATCTGAGGTCAGACGTGTAGTCTAACCTCTTGCATCGCGGAAAAAATGCGAACTCGCGAGGGTACCCCTCATGCTCTTGATCGCGTTGTCCTCCGTCCCTTGTGTGCTCTGCGAGCTGCGAGAAGATGCTTCATTGCACCTCTGTCACACGGCTTCGAAGACATTCGTAGCCGAGAATCTCCGAAGTGACAAGATAGTGGTCCCCGGAGGCCACACCCTCGCCTCCCATGACCGAAGAGTCTACATCGGGCGACTTACAGGAATCAACGCGCATGGGAGGCAAGAATGACCTGTGCTCGGAAGCTCCAAGTAGCCGTTGCTTTCGCCCTGGGCTTGATCCTGCCTTCAGCAGTCACTGTCTGGTTCTTTAGAGCGACAGTGGTCGATGTGCCATGCATCATCGGGAAAGACGCTCCGCGTTTCAACGTAACATCCATCTCGGGAGATACCTACAGCATCGAGACATGCACGGGAAAAAGAACGGTCTTGATCTTCGTGGATCTCGATTGCCCAGCGTGCCTCAGGGAGCTTGTCAGTCTGGACAAGCTCAACAGAGAACTCACGGGATCTGACCTTCAGATATTGGCTGTTTCGGGAAGCAGTCGTGAGCGAACCCTCAGCTTCGCCCGGGATTGCACCTTGTCATTCCCCTTAGCCATGGACTCCGGCTCCATGGCCCGCGACTACGTGGTCAGGGCAGAGCCCACAATCATCTTCTTGGACGAGGGGAATGTCGTACGTTTTCAAAGGGACGGCTCAGTGCCCATTGTCGTGATGCGTCGTCTAATCTCCGAATTTGCTCTTGAGGGCAAGATAGCTCTTGAGGGGTTTGTGGATGCAGAGATTGGTGAGTGAGCGAAGTTGCACTCGGCGTCAGGTCGACGGCGCCGCCGAAGGAGTGTCTTGGAGCATAGGGAGGAGGTGGTGAGCTGAGGATATAGAAATCCAATATGGAGCCAAGATGGATCATCGCCACAGAAGGAGACCGACCATGCGCAGGTCACTATCTGTTGCGTTGGTGATAAGTCTGCTCGCCACCATTGTGGTTCCGGTCTGGGCGTTGCAGCCGGCGCCACAGAGCCATGCAACGTCGATCGGTATCGCCCATGAGGCTGATCATGGTTTCAAAGACTGGTGGCGCCGGAGTCGGGTCGTAAGGCTTGTCGGTCAGGGATGCGCCTTGTACGGCGCCGCCGCCTTGGTTAGCGGGGGACTGGCATGCACCGGTCCGGGAGCTTGGATTTGCGGTACCTGTGCCGTGTATGCGGTGATTGAAGTCGTCGTAGGCGGGACGGACTAGGATCTCTTGTCAAGACCGATACCGCGATTATAGACCGGGTGAACAAGATAGACATCGGAGAGAATGTGAGCGGCGCGAACCTGCTCAGGTTGGTTACGAATGAATGGTTGCAGGAGGTGTCGAGCAAGATCCGCTTGGGATACTATGCCGGCGTGGCTCTGTTGACGGTCGTCTATATGACAGGATCGCTGGCTCTCCCTGTTTACAGGGAGCAGTACGTGGCCTCCGAGCTTTACCAGTCTTTGGCCGACCGGTTTCCCGGCTACGACGATTTGACCCTCGTACGCATGGCCCTCACGGACACGCTCTTCCCCGCGCTTTTGACCATTCTTGCGGCGCTGTGGCCGGGATCTCTGACAACAATGTCTCTGACGGAGGAGAAGGACAAGAAAACGCTGGAGTGCCTCTTGCTGGCCCCGACGTCCGAAAAGGAGGTGCTCATTGCGAAATCGACAGCCGCGGCGCTTCCTGCCGTCGCGATGACATGGCTGGCCTACGGAACCACGGTCCTGGCCGCCGCCGGACTCATGTCAGGGGAAATAGCGATCCACCTATTGAACCCGAGGCTTATATTGGTCGCGTTTTTTTCTGTTCCGGCGTTGGCGGTGTTGTCGGCGCTCGGCGGGATGGTCGTATCACTAAGCGTAGTGGACAGCAAGACCGCACTAGGTCTCGGATTATTGCCCGGTTCGATCGGTTTCGTCTGTTTCGTGCTTGTGTGGCTCACCAATCTCACTTTTTCGACTACTTACGTGCTCATTGTGACGCTGCTCATCGCCGGGATGGGCGTGCTCATGTTGGGAATATGTGTGTCGCTGTTCGACCGGGAGAAGGTGACTCTGGGTCTTTAGCGACGCGACTGGACCGGCTTTTGCGGCCGGCCTGCAAAGATCCCGGGTGGAGACGCCCCCGGATGCGGAAGCTCGACGCCACGACTAGTCAAAGCCCCGGCCCCAAGGCCTGCGGGAATCGATAGAGGCAGACGATCGAGTTAGTCAACACGGAGGCTTCTGTGAACTGGTACAGCGTAGCAGGATTGTTCAGGCATGAGTTGGTGCAGTATATGGCCAATAAGAAGCAGTTGAGCTCGCTGGTAGTTGGCGCCCTCATCCTTCTGATGAGTTCGGGCCTCGCGCTATCCGCAGTGATTGCCGAACACGAGTACCTGCAATCGTCGCCTGGTTCGCCAAGCGAAGGATCTCAGGGCTATGTCGACGAAGCCGTCCCATTTAGAGAGGCAGGGAAGGTCCTTCTGTCATTTGCAGTCTTGTTCGTCTGCGGGGTGGCACCTGTAACCCTTGGGGCGGCATCGATTGTCGGCGAGAAGGAGCACAGGACCCTGGAGTCTCTACACCTGCTGCCGATTTCCGATGAAGAGATATTGTTGGGAAAGGCGGTTCCGGCGATGCTATTGCCTGTCGTAGCCTGTTGGCTCTGCTGTATTGTTGTCCTGATTTCCATTCTGTTCCTACTGCCGTCTCAATCGTGGCACCTTCTTCTGAGCGGCGAGCTTGCAGCGACGATACTGTTGACGGCTCCTGCGGTTGCGGCCATGTCCGTTCTGTGGGGGATCATACCTTCCGTGCTGGTTGTTGACATCAAGTCGACAGAGCGGCTCTGCATCTTGCCCGCTCTCGGGCTGATGGCGGCATTTCTTGCGCTATATGCGAAAGTAGTGATCATCGAAGAGCGGTCTGTTCTTTTAGTCACTTTGTGCCTAGTGGCGTTTGACGTGCTTCTCTTCAGCATCGCTATGCGATTGTTCAACAGGGAGCGATTACTGCTGAGGTACTAGTGTGGCAGCCTTTCCGCGGGTTTTAGTTATGCGGCTGCGGTTACCGAATCTGGTTGGGGTGATAGTCGAGCCCGGAGAGACTTTTCATCGCCTAAGAGCGGCACCTTCTTTGATGAATCCGTTTGCGGTCTTGGGCATGGGTAGCGTCTGTGCCTCTTGGCTCTATTCTCGGATCGAGCTTGGGGTAATCGAATCCTCCTCGCTTGAGACGCTTGACCCTGCAACCGCTGACCGATTGATAGCATTTCTCAAGCTGGCCAATGCAGCGATTCTGGGCTTGTCACCTGTGGTGATGCTCGTGAAGTGGCTGTTTGCGGCTGGCATCCTGTACTGGCTATTGGTCCTTGTAAGAGACGATGTCAGGTTCAGATCGGTCTTATCCGTGACGGCTCACTGTTGGATCGTGACTTTGCTCGGGGAGTACATGAACGTGGTAATTCTCCATTTGAAGAGACTCTTTGCCGGCGGTCTGCCGGGCGATCCCAATGTTGTGCTCGGCCTCGACATACTGCTGGGAGAGTCCGACGGGATCGTTCTGGGGACCTTCTTCGAGAACATAACGGTGTTTTCCATCTGGTATACTTGCCTCATGATCTTGGGGCTTTCGATCGTCGCCGGGGTCAGCAAGCGGCAGGCGGCGTTTGCAGTGGTATTCTTGTGGTTATTGGCGACCGGGTGGAAGGCCATGTTTGCTATTCTTGAGACGAAGACGCCTGCCTGGGGGGCATGAGCCGCCCGATCAGCAAGGAGCACGGCGAATGGCAGAGACTATGGTGTGCGCGGATTCGCTGAGAAAGAATTACGGTCGCATCCAAGCCCTCAAAGGGATCTCCTTCGATCTGGGATCGGGGGAGATCGTCGGGCTCATAGGGCCCAACGGGGCCGGCAAGACGACCATAGTCAGGTTGATAAGCACTTTGCTTAGGCCCAGCTCGGGTACCGTGACCGTGTGCGGTTTGGACGTGGCAGAGAGGCCGAAGGAGGTGCGCAGAGTAATTGGTGTATTCCCCGAGATTGCGGGTCTTTACGAGCGGCTCACGGTATATCAAAATCTGAGGTTCTATGCCTCATTCTATGGCATTGAGGATCGAGATGCGCGAATCCTCGGCTACCTGGAAAGATTCGATCTCGTCGACAAGCGAAATGTGGCCGTCGGGAAACTCTCAAGGGGGATGAAGGAGAAGATCGTATTCATAAGAACCGTCATACACGATCCTAAGGTGATTTTGCTCGACGAGCCCCTGACCGGGCTTGACCCGGACTCGAGAATAACGCTTAAGGAACTCCTGACCAGCTTCGCTGATTCCGGCAAATGTATACTGCTGAGCAGCCATACGCTCTCAGAGGTGGAGAGTATTTGCGACAGGGTGATTCTCATCGATGCGGGAATAATCTTGGCAGACGACCGCATTGCAGCTCTCAAGGGGAGCGTAGAGACCGGTGAGCTTCCGACATTGGAGGAAGTATACCGCATTCTCAGACGGACGAGATGAAGAGGGACTCATTGTCCACTTCTCTCCGGGACAGTCTCCGCAGAAAAGGGCGCGAGACCATCCTTCTCCGGCGGTACTGCCCGGTTGGTCCTCCATCTCACTCCACATTGTGGGACAAGAACAAAGGAAATGCCTCAAGCTGAATGCTCGAGAAATCCCTTGTTGGCGCTATTCTCGGGAGCTTCAAAGTGACCCTTGAGGAATCGGGCAACCCGGTGTACTATCCTTTTCTATATTGGCTTACGCCGATTACGTGCTCATAGCCGGGATAAAGCGGGAGCACGGGGCCTTGAAGGAGTTTCTCGACTGAAGGACGTGAAGATATGGCGCTCAATCCCTTGAAGGACTTCAGCAAGCATTTGCAGGGCCTGATAGCGGGACGGCTCTGGATGAAGATATTGATCGGCATGGTGCTCGGCGTGGCCGCCGGCATACTGCTGGGGCCTGAGGTGGGTCTTGTCGACAGCGATACGGGGGACCTCATAGGAAACTGGCTCGCTCTTCCCGGCAAGCTGTTTCTGGCCCTGATTCAGATGATCGTAATACCTCTGGTGTTCGCCTCTATCGTTCTGGGCATAGCCTCCAACGAGGACCTACAAGAGCTCAAGCGGATGGGGCCGTGGATCGCGCTGTTCTTTCTGGTCATGACCACCATCGCAATCGTCATGGGCATGGGGGCGGCCGGCCTGATACAGCCCGGCTCCTACATCGAAGAGGGGATCATCGAGAAGACCGTAGGCAGCGCCGAAGGCGCCGGCGCGTTGGACCTGGAGGCCCAGGCGGCCGAGACACCCGGCCTGAAGGATTTGCCCGGCAAGTTCGTCAAGCTGCTGCCCGAGAACCCCGTGTCGGCCATGGCCGGAAGCGAGATGCTGCAGGTCGTTCTGTTCGCCATCATCTTCGGCATGGCCCTGACGGCGCTCTCCCGCGAGAAATCCCAGCCGCTTCTCGAGCCGCTCAACGCCCTGCAAGAGGTATGTCTGAAGGTGGTGAAATGGGCCATGATCCTGGCGCCGCTCGCGGTGTTCGGCCTGCTTGCGCAGATCACGGCGAAGATCGGCATCCAGGTGCTGATAGGGATGGGGATCTACGTGGGCACGGTGCTCGCCGCACTGCTGCTGCTGCTCCTGCTCTACCTGGTGGTGGTGGCCGCCTTTTCCAGAGTCTCCCCGTGGGAATTCGCCAGACACATAGGCACCGCGCAGCTCCTGGCCTTTTCCACATCGAGCAGCGCCGCGGTCATGCCCACCTCCATCGAGGTCGCGGAGAACAAGCTGGGCGTCAGCCCTTCGATCTCGAACTTCGTGGTGCCTCTGGGCGCGACGATCAACATGAGCGGGACGGCCCTGTACCAGGGGGCGGCCACGATCTTTCTGGCGCAGGTCTTCGGGGTGGAGCTGGGTATTAGCTCCCTCGCTCTGATAGTGGTGACCGCCGTCGGCGCGTCGATAGGCACGCCCTCCACGCCGGGGGTGGGCATAATCGTGCTCGCCACGATTCTCAGGGGCGCCGGGATCCCCTTGAGCGGGATCGCGTTGATAATCGGCGTGGACAGGATACTGGACATGAGCCGGACCGCCGTGAACGTCACGGGCGATCTCAGCGCCTGCGTGGTCATGGAGCGGTGGTTCGGGAGGCGCAAGCCGGAGGCCGAGATCGCCAAGGGGCGGCAGGACGAGGGCGGCTCGGCCGCCGCGCCGGCGTGAGAACGCGGCGACTCGCCGCGCGACCTCGTCTCGACCGGTCGCCGCATCAAGGAGATTCTCCAGTAGATAAGGGTCAGGCCCGTGTGACCGTGCAACGGGTCCGCGGACCTGAGAAGGGATCGGAGGAGAATGAGGAAAGTCCTTTGCATAGATTTCGACGGGGTTGTCCACAGCTACGTCAGCGGCTGGCAAGGGCCGGGCGTCATACCGGACCCGCCGGTCGAAGGGGCGTTCGATGCCATCAGGGAGTACATGAAAGAATACGACGTGTGTATTCTGTCCGTCAGGAACGGTTACCCGGAGGGGATCGCGGCGATGAAGAAGTGGTTCGTGAAATACGGGTGGCCGGCGGACATCGTAGGCAACCCCAAGGGGATAGACTTCGCGTTGCGAAAGCCGGACAAGACGCACCTGATCATCGATGACCGGGCGTTCAGGTTTGAGGGGAAATGGCCGGCGCTGAAGGAAGTGGACGATTTCAGGCCCTGGAACTGGCGCCTGCGCCACACCGAATAGCTAGTTCCTGTTGATTTTACACCAGAATCGATAGTCACGTCAGGCCCACAG
>CAZHEV010000020.1:0-36574 GCA_964531335.1 uncultured bacterium
TCTGGTCATATGGGAGAGGAGTGACCAGCAGCCGGTGCGGCCCATGCCCTAACTATGTCCCGGCCCGCAAGCCGCTCACCCGGCGCCACCTTGTTCTTCGGCGGCGCCGCCCGGATCCGCGGCAACTTTCTCCAGATGCGGAATTCCACCCAGGCCGAAACTGCTTTACTTCCTTGCTCTTTCAACGCGAAGCAAACGGCGACGCCGTTGTATTTCCCGCGCTCGCGTACAACTTCCTTTACTCGCCGGGCGGATTTTGCTAACATGACGGGGCATCAGGCGGTCGCGATGTCACCTGGCTCTTCAACGCAGATTCTCTCCGGCTTTTCCAGGACCATCGCGCTCGCGCTTCACCGGCGCCACCGGGGCTCGGCCCCCGGTCGTGCCTAACAGACCGTTTTCGCTTTGCGCCAGGCAGGAGATAGAATGAAGGTCGGCTACTATCAGTTTTCACCCGAGTTCGGAAGGATCGAGAAGAACGTGGAGAAGGCCCTCGCCGCCATAAAGAAGCTCCGCGCCGATCTCGTAGTCTTGCCCGAGCTTTTCAACACCGGTTACGTGTTCACCTCCAAGAGCGAGGTCGCCGGGCTCGCCGAGAAGGTGCCGGGGGGATTCACCACGCAGGCGCTGGTGAACGCGGCCCGCGAGGAATCGACCTGCATCGTCGCGGGCATAGCGGAGAAGGGACCTCAAGGATTCTACAACACCGCCGTCCTGGTCTCGCCGGGCGGCTACATAGGCAAATACAGGAAGGCCCATCTCTTCTTCGAGGAGCGCAAGTGGTTCCTTCCCGGAGACATGAAATTCAAGGCGTTTGATCTCGGCGTTGCGAAGATAGGCGTCATGATTTGCTGGGACTGGATATTCCCCGAGGCGATGAGATCTCTCGCCCTGAAGGGCGCCGACATCATATGTCACCCTTCGAACCTCGTGCTCACCTATTGCACCGACGCCATGATCACCAGAAGCCTGGAGAACGGCGTGTACACTGTGACGGCCAACAGGATCGGGTCGGAGTCTCGCAAGGGCAAGGACATGTCCTTCACGGGCCTGAGCCAGGTGATAGATCCCAGAGGCAACGTTCTGGCAAGGGCGTCCAAGAACCGCGAGGAAGCCAGAGCGGTGAAGATCGACCCTACGATCTCGCGGGACAAGTCCTACACGAAGTACAACGACATATTCAAAGACCGCCGTCCCGAAATGTACGATTGCTAGCAATCGGCCCGCGGCAACGGCGATCGAGTCCCCGAGTTTCCAGCTCACCCTAGGGCTGATCCCATTCCATGGATACCCGCCGCCAACGTGGAGGCCGGAAAAATGAAAGCAGCGAACATCTCCGCCAGAGCCGCGCAGGCACCACCGTCTCCCATAAGGAAGCTGGTGCCGTTCGCCGAGGGCGCCGTGAAGAAGGGCATCAAGGTCTATCGGCTCAACATCGGACAGCCTGACATAGAGACTCCCGCCGAGATGCTGGCGGCAGTGCGGGAGATGGACGACACCGTAATAAGCTACAGCCCGTCGGGCGGGACCCCTGAGTGCAGAAAGGCTTTCTTCGAGTACTACGCGCGTCTCGGCTTCGACCTGATCGAAGACGAGCTTCTGGTAACGACCGCCGGCAGTGAGGCGCTTGTATTCGCTTTGGGCTGCGCCACTAACCCCGGTGACGAGGTCCTGGTGCCCGAGCCCCTCTACGCGAACTATATAGGTTTCTCGTCGCTGCTCGGAGTCAAGGTCACGCCCATCACCTGCCTGCCGGAAACCGGGTACCACCTGCCCGCCCCCGAAGAAATCGAAAAGTTGATCACGCCGGGGACGAGGGCTTTGCTCTTCGCGAACCCAGGCAATCCCACGGGGGTGGTGTACACGCGAGACGAGCTGGCCGAGCTCGTCGAGCTGTGCCAAAAGCACGGGCTGTTTCTGATAGCGGACGAGGTCTACCGTGAGTTCACCTACGACGGCGTGAAGGCCACGAGCGTCCTCAGCTTTCCCGAAGCAGCCGACAGGGCCATCGTGGCCGACAGCATCTCGAAGCGGTTCAGCTCGTGCGGGGCGCGGATAGGCTGCCTGGTTTCAAGGAACGTCGACGTTATAGCATCCGCCATGAAGTTCGCGCAGGCCAGGCTCAGCCCGCCGACCATGGGCCAGGTCCTCGCCGCCGCCGCCGCCAAGCTGCCCTTGGACTACTTCGAGAGAACAAAGAGCGAGTACAAGAGACGACGGGATCTGGTCTGCGACGTCTTGTCCTCGATTCCCGGCGTAGTCTGCCGCAAGCCCGAGGGCGCGTTCTACGTAATGCCCAAGCTGCCCATAGCAGACACTGATGACTTCGCGCAGTGGCTCCTTGAGAGCTACAGCCTCGACGGCGAGACTCTGCTTGTCGCGCCGGGCGCGGGGTTCTACGCGACACCCGGGGCGGGCAAGAGCGAGGTCAGGATAGCCTATGTTCTCAACTTGAAGGATCTGGAGAGGTCAATGCGGATTCTTCGAGAAGGAATCGACCGCTACCGTCAAACCCATGACTGAAACCGCCGTTTCACCCAGGCATTCCAACCGAGACACGCGACAAGAGAACACGCCCCCCAGCCCTAGCGTCAGATTCTTCCGCTATCCCTGCGGCGCAGGGACGACGATGGAGGCATGACGACTGGGGGGCGCTCCCATCATGTGAAAGAGGCTGCGCTCTGCTTGGGACCGGTGCGCTATAGCGGGTCCGACTCCCGCCAACCTCCTATTGTTATGACTTCCGGATGGCGCGAATGATGCCGGCAATTCGCATCTCGCGCAACGCCCTCGGCATCAAACGACTCCCCTAAACACCCATTCTATTCTTTCCGTCCGCCACAGCAATTGTCAAGAAAATTTTTAACGTTTCGGCAACTCTATTGCCCTCAGGCCTTTCCACGGGCGCCTCTTGACCTGCGGCGACTTCCGCCCTATACTCGGCTACTGTTTCCCATCCCGGCCGCCTGGCCCCCGCGCCTGCGCATTGGGGCCGTGCGGCGGGACTTCAGCGGTCGAACGCGTGCCGGGGCCGCCGGCTGACAGAGCCGGAACGGGCTCCCGCGGAGCCGGAGCCGTCGATCCATGTACTCCTACTCCCCAGCCTATTCGAGAAGCACCGAAGAGCGGCGCTGGATCGCCAAGGCGGCCGTGGTCGTCTTCCTGGCGGCGTTGTTGATCCGGATCCTTTTCATCGCCCTGGTTCCGGCCCCGCCTTTCGGCAATGACATGATCACCTACGAGGGGATAGCGAAGAACCTCCTTGAAGGCAGGTGGCATTTCGGATGGGGGGATGAGCCTTCGGCTCACAGAGAGCCTGTCTATCCGCTGTTTGTGGCGGCGATCTACAAGATCTCCGGCGAGTCCCGCGCAGCCGTCCACTACACTCAAGCGGTCGTGTGCGCCGCCGCCTGCGGGCTCCTGGTACTTCTCGCCTCCCGACTTCTGCGGTCGCGCTGGGCCGCCGTTCTCGCCGGAGCCCTGGCCGCCATATACCCGCCGTTTCTAATGCAGATCCAGACGATCCTCACCGAGCCTCTGGCCACCTTCCTGCTGCTCGTGGCCGCGTATCTTGTCGTGGTCGGATGGAGCGGGACCAAGCCGGCGGCCCTGGCCTGGGGCGGGTTTTTCCTGGGCCTGGCCACGCTTACCAGGGCGGCGAACCTGATGTACGCGCCGTTGCTCGCCCTTCTGTTATTGACAGTCAGTGGCCCGCGGGGACGACCCGGGCTAAAAAGCCCAGCGGTCTTTCTGATCGTCTTTCTGGCTGTCCTTTCCCCCTGGATTATAAGGAACTACGTGGTCTTCGACAGGTTCATCCCCGTCGCGGTGAACGCCGGCGGCTCCTTTTTCAGGGGCAACTACGACGAGGGGACGCTCGGGGCGATGCACAGCAACTACGAGCCGCAAATGCCGGAGGAGATCACATCGAGATACGAGGACCTGGACGAGGTGGGCATAGATCGCCTGTTGATGAAGGAAGGCGTCGAGTACGTACGGAACCATCCCTCGACATTCGTTAAGCTCTGCGCGCTCAAGCTCGCGCGATTCTGGCTCAACCTGGGCTATCCAACGCCGCCGTCTTCGATGTCCATCGCCTACGCCATAGGAAACGGAGCGCTCATAGCCCTGGCCCTCTTCGGAATCTTCGGCTCCGGGCTTGTGGACAACAGAGCGGCCCTTCCGGTCCATCTATTGGTCCTTTACTATACCGCCCTGCATATGCTGCTGTTCGCGGTGGCCCGCTACAGCATTCCCGTGATGCCCTATGTCCTCGCTTTCGCGGCGGCGGGCATACTCGGCGTTGCCGGCCGAGCATACCCGCGATCTCGATTCCTTCGGATAGGCGTCACGGGACGCTGATCTCGGGCCAGTCGTTGCTCCACCCTTCCGGATCGATGTTTGACGGGCCGGTATAGTTCTCCAGGTCATCGGAGTGGAAGAAGCCCTCGATGTAGATGTCCCCGTTCTTGTCCGCGGCGATCCTTATCGTCTCCCGGTTGTTAGCCACGCATTTCATAAGCTGCTCGAACAACCAGCTCACGGGTACGACGGAGGCCTTGGTAAACGGCATTTCCTTGCCGCCATCGATGGCCAGGCCCTTCCTCTTGTTTCTACGCTCATAGACGAACTCCGCCCTCTTCCAGTCTTCCACCGGCATCTTCGAATCCCTCCCGCGCTCCTGACGCACAGCGACGCGGAAAGGCGACCGAGGGGGGCCGCGTCAGTAAGCGCAAAAATCCGGTTCTTGACTCCCCGCGAAGCGAACCGACGCGGGACTTTCCCGGTGCCCGGGACCACGTGCGACTCCACCCGGACGACTGCCTCCCCAGCCGCGTGCCGTCTCTTTCTCCGCGGGGGCGCGGCTTGGGCCCCCGGGAAGAATCGCGCGCCGTCTATTACTGGTCAGCGCAGCTTCTTCATCACCTGTTTGAGCGGAGCGAAATCTCCGTCGGCGTCCTCCCACACCTGCATCGCTCTTTCGTGGAAGCTCTCCATCCGATCGGTCCGGCCCACCCGCTCGTAGGCAAGGCCAAGAACGGCAAGCATCTCCCCGTCGTTTGGGTTTCTCTCTATGAGCTCGGAAGCCTCATCGATGGCCATGTCCGGGAGACCGGCTTCGAGGAGCGCTTTGGCAAGCTCCCTCCTGAAGAAATCGCGGTCGTGACGCCTGCACGTCGCGACCGCCTCTCTCAGATCCTTCACGGCGGAATCGACGTCTCCCTCGGCGAGGTGAATCCGCCCCCGCAGATGATGGGAATAGGCCGCGCCGCCCGCCGCCCTGGGGTCTTCCAGGCATCGCGTTATGATCTCGTCCTCTTCGCGCGCGCCCGTCGTCCCCGCCCCCTTCTCCAGCGCGCAGACCCCCTTGAGCCAATGCGCCTTGACGGCGGCGGGGTCCAGGGCCAGGGCCTTGCCTGCCTCGCTCTCCGCCAACTCCAGATCGCCCTGCACATGATAGACCTGGGCCACCCTTACATGACCGTCCGGAAGGTAGTCCTGGGGCGCAACGGCCAGATGGCGCCTGAAGGCGGAGAGGGCGTCACGCCACTTGCCCATCGACAGATACGCCAACCCGAGTCCTTCGTGGGAGATGTAGTAGTCGGGAAATCTCTCTATCACTTCCGAGTAAAGCTCGACGGCCCCGCCGTAATCGCCGCTCAGCAGGTGCGCGTAGGCCATGCTGTGCAGCGGAGCGGGCCTGTTAGGCGCGAGCGACCGGTAGCCGGCGAAGGCCTCTATCGCCTCTTCGAAGCGCCCGAGATAGAGGTACAAGTTGCCGAGGTGGTTGTAGACGTCGCTGAGCTCACCCGAGACGTTGTTGGGGTCATCCTCGATAATGCTTTCGAACTGAGCGACCGCCTCCTCGTATGTCTCGACCCTTCGCGCCAGGACCCACCCCAATCGTCTCTGTATTCTCATGTCGTTGGGCTGGAGTTCGAGATATTCCCTCATGTACTGAATCACGCGGTCCCAGTTCTCAAGCACCCAGGACTCGTACGCGAGAGACTTGAGGTGCTCCTTGGCGCCTCTGTCCCTGGTCAGATCCTTGGCTCTAACGGCGCTGGCAAGGGCGCTGACATAATCTCCGAGCTGGTACTTGTAGAGAAGCGCCAGCTCCACGTGAGCCTCCGCGAACTCCGGGTCCAGCGCCACCGCCTGCTTGAGGTACTCGACGGCCTCGAACGGATGCGAGGTCCTCCGGTCCATTCCCCTCGAGTAGAGCCGGTACGCCTCGACGGATCTGGTGGTCAGCTCCGACAGCGGCGGCTCGCCGCCGCTGTTCCACTTCGGGAGGACCTTTATCTCACGCCTTATGTTCTTGGACAGCTCGTCTATCATGTCGAAAACGCAATCGGCCCCCTCCCCTTGCTCATGCTTGGCGAACAGGAGGCTGCGGGTCTCGACGTCATACACGCTGGCGTCCAGCCTGAGCACGTCCCCCAGCTTCACCGCGCTGCCGGCGACCAACAGCTGTACCCCGGCATTTTCGGCGAGATCGAACCCGGATGACTGGTCCATGCTCTCGATCTCGAGCGAGTCCTGAAGCTCCCGCATCCTTTCGCGTCCCAGGACCCGCACCTTCGGCGTCTGGGCGAGATCGGTGGTCAAGAGATCGGCCAAGATCACATCGAATCCCTCCTCACCGGCGTTGTTTTCGAAATCGAGAACGGCCACGGTGACAGGGGCGCCGTCAACGCCGGTCAGATTCGAGACGGCCAGCGCCGCGGCTACGATAGCTGTGCTGACGAGGGCAGCGTACATTATCATCCTCCTGGTCCTCTTGGCGCCTTTGGACTTGCTCGGGCTCCTTTCTACTCGGGTCGGATCTTGGCCCGTACCCCCCAGCGTTCTCGAACGGGCTCTTCGCAGCTCTTCTATCATCTCGCCCATGGACTGGTACCTGTCGTCCACGCTCTTGCGCAGGCACTTGAGAATCACCTCTTCCAGGTCGGCGGGAATCCCGGGATCGATGCCGGAGGGCGGGACGACCGGCTCGTGGGCTATGGAGAACATGACCGCGGCTTCGTACTCGCCGCTGAAAGGGGCCTTTCCGGTAAGGATTTCGTACAGCATCGCCCCCAGGGACCACACGTCGCTCCTGTGGTCCACCTCCGCGCCCCTTACCTGCTCGGGAGACATGTAATTGAGCGTACCGGCCACGGCGCCCACCTTATGGAAGGTGGTCTGCCCGGCGAGCTTGGCAAGGCCGAAGTCCATTATCCTCACCCTGCCGTCAGGGCTTATGATCACGTTCTCCGGCTTTATGTCGCGGTGGATTATGCCGCGCTCGTGCGCGTGCTCCAGCCCCCGGGCGATCTGAACAATGGCATCGATCTTCTCCGCCGTGCCGAAATCCAGGTCGTCGAGCCTGGCCCTGAGGGTCTTACCCTCGCAGTACCCCATGCAGATGAAGAACCGCCCGTCCTCGGCCTTGTCCACCTGGTGTATGGTGCAGATGTTGGGGTGATCGAGAGTGGAAGCGGCCCGCGCCTCGCGAACCAGGCGCTCCTTCGACTCCTCATCGGCGGTGAACCGCTGCTGGAAGAACTTCAGAGCGACGGTTCGCCGCAGCACGGTGTCCTCCGCCTTGTAGACGACCCCCATCCCTCCCTCGCCGAGCCTCTCCAGGATCTTGTAGTGTGCCACATGTTGCCCGATATTCATCGCTTCGTGCCCAGGAGGAATCCGCCGCGGCCTTCCGTCCCCAGCTCCGGAAGACGCGGCGCCGCGAGAGTCATGAACCCGATCGCCCGCGGGAGGACGCGCGGGCCCTTACTAGTCCGCCGCTCTCTTTATCACCACCATCGTCATGTCATCCGACTGCGGATGGCCGCCCGCATGAGCCTTGACGGCTTCGAAGACCCTGCCTATCAAGTCCTCCGCCGGATCGTCCAGGTGCGTCGTTATGATCTCGTTCAGCCTGGACTCCCCGAACTCGATCTCCGTCGAGTCCATCGCCTCGGTGATGCCGTCCGAATATATGACGAGTACGTCTCCCGGCGACAATCGCACGGTCTCCTGCTCGAACCGGTATTCCTTGATCACCCCGAGCACCACTCCCCCGGTCTCCAGAAGCCGTGGCGGCACGCCCGCCGAGAAGAGAAGTGGATAGTTGTGCCCGGCGTTGCAGAATGTGAGCTCGTGATTCTCCAGATCGAGCAGCCCGAAGAAAAGGGTCACGAAGTGCTCCGGATTCGTGCTGTGGAACAGCATGCTGTTGCAGCGCTTCAGGCATGAGATGGGAACGGGGTCGCGGTGGGCCTGGCCCCTCAGGGTCGCTTGAAGGTTGGCCATGAGAAGCGATGCCGGCAGCCCTTTGCCGGAGACGTCTCCCACCGCAACGCACATCCTGCTCTCGGCTATGGAGATGAAGTCGAAATAGTCGCCCCCCACCATCCTGGCGGGCAGGTTCCTGCCGGCGATGTCGTAGCCATTAACGTCGGGAGGCGCTTTGGGAAGGAGCTCGATCTGTATCTGGGAGACCAACCTCACCTCCTCCTGGAGGCGGTTGAGCGCGGCCTGCTCCTCGTGCAGCCTCGCGTTCTCGACGATCTGGGCCGATTGGGCGGCCAGTATGGAGAGCAGCCGCTCGTCGTCGTCCGTGAAGCCCCCACCGCCTTTCTTGTTGTAGACGGCGAGCACCCCCTTCAACTCCGACTTTGTCATCAGGGGCACACAGAGCACCGACTTGACGGAGTCGCCGGTCATCAGTCCGGCGAAGCGCTCGTCGTTTATCAGATCGTTTACGCGCAGGGGCTTCTGATGGACGTACATCCATCCCAGGAGACCGCGGTCGAGGTGCAGCGGCTGCCTGGTCGTGGATGTGACCATGGCGCGCGCCACCGTCTTGGCCGTATCGTTGGGCTGCTTGGTCACCAGGGCGATCACGCCCTGCTCGGCGCCTACCGCCTGCAGGGCCCGCCTGATGATCCTGTCCATTATCTCCTTGGCGTTGAGGGACCCGCCGATCGCCCGGGCCAGATCGTTGAGCACCGACAGCTCCTCGACGGCCCGTCTCAGTCGGTTGTTCTCCTCTCTAAGCTGACTTGTGAGAGAGTTCTCGCCGTTCCTCGAGACCATCGGGTGGCTCCTCGGCCTATCGCTGCTGAGTTGCGGATGCTGTCGGTTGCGCGAGCTTTCCCATGTTCCATATCACATTCTAGCACGCCGAGACGGGGAAGTCGATCAAGAAAAATACTTGACTTGCGGCGCAGGCGTGAGTCTTTCATGCACAAAGGTGCGGGTTCATACTAGGGGGAACCCAATGCGTCGGCTGGCGGGGGCTTTCCCGCGGAGAAAGGAGACGCCATGAGGAGAGCTTTTAGTCTGGCTCTGGGGCTCGCGCTGGTCGCCGGCTGTGCCTCAAACGTTCGATTCATAAAGACCGCCGATGAGTTCGAGCCCGGGCCGAAGCCCGACGAAGAGCCCGTCAACTTGCGCGTGGCGGACGCGATACGCCCCTACGAGGTCGTGGGAGTAATAGAGGCCAAACTGGGCGGGAGGGCCCGCCGCGCCGACCTCGACGCGCTGCTCATAAAGAAGGCGAGAGAGATCGGAGTGGACGCGGTAATCTTCGTCGAGTACGGCATCGACCGTGACGCGTACATCGAAAGACACGGCCACGTTATCGGGCGGGGACCCTGGCGGCACCGCGTTGTCACCGGCCGTCCCCGGGTGACCGTCGAGAAGACCGCGACCGGGCTGGCGGTCCTGTACAAGTAGCGCCGCCGCCCGCGCCGTTTGGTCTTGAAGAGGCCGCGGCCCATGAATTACGATCCGTGTGCCTAACCACTGGAGGAGCACCCCGGCTCGGGCCGCGGGCTCGCCCGGCGGCCTTGATCCCCCCACGCAAGCGCCGGTAAGCTCCGGGGCGCCGACCGCCCGGTTGACAATCACGTCTTCCCGGCGGCGCTCGCGGGACGGCGGTTGGCGCCCAGCACGCCCAAGAAGCGCAGGAGGTGGCCGACAGTGAACGCGTTTCCCTCGGGAATCAATATGCAGGCGGCTTTCATCGCGCTGTCTTCACCGCTCAGGACGCGTTTCTCGATCGGCGGGCCGCCCGCGGCGTGGCCGGCCGGACTGCGCCGCCTCGCGCGAAACGGGCTCCGCCTCCACGGGCTTTTCAGCGCCGTTCTTGTCGCGACCGCGCTCGGACTACCGGCGCGGTCCCCGGCCCAGGCGGCGGGGGTGGGGGACGCGCCCGAGATCGGGATTGACGAGAAGCTGGGCGAGTACGTTCCCGAGGGGGTGACTCTCTACAACGAGGCCGGAGAGGAAATCCCACTGAAGAGCTTTCTCGGCAAGCCTGCGCTCCTGGCGCTCGTGTACTACAGGTGCCCCAGCATCTGCAATCCCATGCTTGGCAACATCGCAGATGTGCTGCGCAATGTGGACCTCGAGCCCGGTGAGGACTTCCTGGTGATCGCCCTGAGCTTCGATCACACCGAGGAGCCCTCTCTCGCGGCCCAGAAGAAGAGGAATTTCCTCAATACGCTCCCCCCTGATTTTCCCGGCGACGGCTGGAGGTTCCTGACGGCCGACAGCACGAGCATCCAGCGGCTCACCAAGGCCGTAGGCTTCAATTTCAAGAAAGAGGGCGATCTTTTCATCCACAGCGCCGCCTTGATCGCGCTAGCCCCCGACGGGAAGATAGTGAGATATCTCTACGGAATAGACTTCCTCCCCTTCGATTTCGAGATGGCGGTGGCCGAGGCTTCGAAGGGGAAGGTCGGAGCGACGATAAGCAGGGTCCTGGCCTACTGCTACACCTACGATCCCGAGGGAAGGACGTACGTGTTCAATATCACCAAGGTGGCGGGCACGCTGGGACTGATATCGGTGGTGGCTCTGTTCATAGCGCTGACTGTAAGGAAAAAGGTTAAAGGGCGCGGGTCGAAGTAGCAGCCGTCGGCGCCATCCAGCGAGGTGACGGGCTTGACGACAGAGACTGTGGCCGCGAGCGGGGGCATTGACTTCTACCAGGCGAAAAGCCGCTGGCCCGGACCGCTCGCCTGGCTCTTTTCCACCGACCACAAGCGGATCGGGCTGCTGTATCTCGCCTCGATGCTCACGTTCTTCTGCATCGGAGCGACGCTCGGCATACTGATGAGGCTCGAGTTGATAGCCCCCGGCGAGACGATCATGGGGGCTACGTCCTACAACGCCACCTTCACCCTGCACGGGGTGATAATGATCTTTCTCTTTATCATCCCCGGGCTGTCCGCCGCCTTCGGCAACTTCATCCTCCCTCTGCAGCTCGGGGCGAGGGACGTCGCCTTCCCGAGGCTGAACCTCCTGTCATGGTGGTTCTTCATAGCCGGCGGGATAATGGCCCTTGCCTCCCTGTTCGTGGGGGAGGGACCCCCCGACACCGGCTGGACCTTCTACGCGCCGTACAGCATCAGAACGGTATCCAACGTCTCCCTGGCCGTCTTCGCGGCATTCGTCACCGGGCTGTCCTCGATCCTCACCGGCATAAACTTCCTCACAACCACGCACAGGATGAGGGCCCCCGGCATGACCTGGTTCAGGATACCGCTGTTCATCTGGGCGCTGTACGCCACCGCGTGGGTCCAGGTGATAGCGACGCCCGTGATAGGTCTGACCTTCCTCCTGGTCATAGTGGAGAGGTTCTTCGGCGTCGGGTTCTTCGACCCGGCCAAGGGAGGGGACCCGCTCCTTTTCCAGCACCTATTCTGGATATACTCGCACCCCGCCGTCTACGTGATGATTCTGCCCGCCATGGGCGCCGTCTCCGAGATAATCCCCGCTTTCACGCGCAAGACCATATTCGGCTACAAGGCCATAGCCCTGTCCAGCCTTGCCATCGCCATCGTCGGATATCTGCTCTGGGGCCACCACATGTTCACCAGCGGCATCAGCTACCAGGCCAGGCTGGCGTTCTCCCTGTTCACCTTCCTGGTGGCGATTCCGAGCGGCGTGAAGGTGTTCAACTGGGTGGCGTCCCTGTACAAGGGCTCGATAGAGCTCTCCGCGCCGATGCTCTACACTCTGGCCTTCATCTTCCTGTTCTCCATAGGCGGTCTGTCGGGCCTGCTTCAGGGCGCTCTGGCGACCAACGTCCACATACACGACACCTACTTCATCGTGGGGCACTTCCACTACGTGATGTTCGGCGGCGCGGGCTTCGTCTTCTTCGGCGCCCTTCACTATTGGTATCCGAAGATGTTCGGGAAGATGTACAACCGCAACCTGGCCAGGCTGGCATGGGGCATCAAGTTCGTGGGATTCAACTGCCTCTACTTCCCGATGTTCGTGCTGGGGTGGGAGGGCATGCCCAGGAGGTACTTCGACTACCTGCCCCAGTATCACGGGCTGCACCTGGTATCCACGATGGGCTCCTGGATCCTGGTGACGGGACTGATCCTGATGTTCGTGAACCTGATAATAGGCCTGAAGCGCGGGCCGGCCGCCGGCGCCAATCCCTGGAAGGCGTCGACTCTGGAGTGGCAGGTCCCGTCCCCGCCTCCCCCCGGGAACTTCGACGAGATCCCGACGGTCACGCGCGGCCCGTACTTTTTCAGGGACGAAGGGGACTGATGAGCGCAGCGACGGAGTCAAAGACTCTCGAGCACCAGGACTATGCCGGCGCCAAGATCGGCATGTGGTTCTTCATACTGACGGAGCTCATCCTCTTCGGAGGGCTGTTCCTTCTCTACGCGGTCTTTCGGTCGTCACACTCCCGGGATTTCCACAACGCGGCCTACGAGCTCGACACCGCCCTGGGGGCGTTCAACACTGCCGTTTTGCTGACGAGCAGCTTGACCATGGCGCTCGCGGTCTCCGCGGCGCGGAAGGGAAGCAGGACGACGGCCGGCGCTTGTCTCACCATCACCATCCTTTTCGCGGTCGCCTTCCTGGTAAACAAATACTTCGAATGGAGCGAGAAGATCGGTCATGGCATATATCCCAACTCGCCCGAGCTTCAGCTCAGGGACTACGGCGAGGGGCTCTTCTACAGCCTCTATTTCACCATGACGGGGCTGCACGGACTGCACGTCTTCGGCGGACTCGTGGCGCTGTGCGTGGTGCTGGTGTTCCTGCGGCGGGGAAAGATAACCCCCGAGTCCCCGTCGATGATCGAGAACACCGGGCTCTACTGGCACCTGGTGGACCTGGTCTGGATTTTCCTTTTTCCGTTGTTCTACTTGATCACTTAGGGCGCGCTCCGCGGCGGACCGACCGCAGAAGGGACGGAGATGGAGGAAACCAAGGACATAGGGCACGCGGTCAACTACGGCACCTACGTGGCCGTGTGGCTCGCGCTGATGGTGCTCATGGCGCTCACCATAGCGGCGGCCGGCGTCGGCCTGGGCGCTTTCAGCATCCTGTCCGTCTTGGTAATAGCCGGCGCCAAGTCCGCGCTTGTGCTCTATTTCTTCATGCACCTGAAGTACGAGGGCTTCTTGATCAGGCTGATTTTCGCGGCGACCGTGATGGTGCTTGTGGTGATAATAGCGTTGACGTACCTCGATGTAATACTGAGGTGATGGCCCATGTTCATGAACGTCATAACCTCGGGCGCGGGCACCCGCTTCCTCGCGGCCGAGCAGGTCAACCGCACTTTCCTGTACATAGTGGGCGTCTCCATAGGGCTGCTGCTTCTGGTGACGTCCCTGATGATCTACTTCGTGATCAAGTACAGGAGGAGCGCGAAGAGAAAGCCCGTGGACATAGAGGGAAACCTCTTCCTGGAGATAGTCTGGACGGCGGTGCCCGTGGCGCTGGTCCTTTCCATGTTCTATTACGGATGGATGGGCTTCAAGACGATGAGAGAGGTCCCTGACAACGCCATGACCATAGAGGCGATCGGACAGATGTGGTTCTGGAGCTTCGAGTACGCAAACGGGCGGCGGACGGAGGAGCTTTTCGTGCCGGTTGGATCTCCCGTCAAGCTTGAGCTCAGATCCATGGACGTGGTGCACAGCCTCTACATACCGGCCTTCAGGGTCAAGGAGGACGCCGTGCCGGGCGCGGAGAACTACCTCTGGTTCCAGGCCGACGAGCCGGGAGACTACGATGTGTTCTGCGCCGAGTACTGCGGGACCGAGCACTCCAGCATGATCACGAAAGTGGTGGCGCTGCCCATCGATGAGTTCAGGGATTGGTACAACTCATGGTCGCGGGAAGGCGAGAGCGCCGGAGGCCGGGGCGAGGGAGAGGCGTCCGAAGGGGGCGAGGGGGGCGCTTCCCAGGGCGGTGCTCCGGAGGACTCAATCGAAGGCGTGGGCTCCCGGTGGAGCCCCGGATCTCCCGGAGAGCGGGGAGAGGGCCCGAATCGATGATAGAGCCGGCCGTCATTGCGAACAAGACGCGCGCGCTTCTGGATCTGGCGAAGATAAGGATATCCGCCCTGGCCGGGCTTTCCGCGACGACCGGGTACATACTCGCCGCAGACGGCGTATCGGCGGGCGCCGTAGCACCCGCGGCGGGCGTGCTGCTCGCCGCAGCCGGCTCCTGCGCGATGAACCAGCTACAGGAGAGGCACATAGACGGGCGCATGCTAAGGACCAGGGACAGGCCGATTCCGAGGGGCGAAACAAGCCCCCGTGCCGCGCTGTGGTTCTCGCTTGTGGCCCTGGCCGCGGGCGCCTCTATCCTGGCGATCTGTGCGTCGCCGGCCGCGTCCGCGCTCGCCTTGCTGGCGGCCGGTTGGTATAACGGCGTCTACACGAACCTGAAGCGAGTGACCAGATTCGCGGCGATACCGGGCGGCCTTGTCGGGGCCGTGTCCCCGGCCATCGGCTGGATCGCCGCGGGAGGATCGATGGCCGACCCGGAGATACTATCTCTCATGGTCTTCATGTTCGTCTGGCAGGTGCCCCACTTCTGGCTCCTGCTTCTGAGCCGCAGAGAGGACTTCGAGGCGGCCGGTCTCCCGTCCGTCACCGACGCGCTCAGCCCCGCCCAGCTAGGCAGGATATCTTTCGTATGGATATCCGCGGCCGCGGTAGGCTGCACGATGATCCCGCTGCTGGGGGGCGCACTCTCTCCGGTGGTGCCCTCGATGATGGGGGCGGCGGCCATTTGGCTGATCGCCTTCTCAGGCCGGCACCTCGCGTGGCCGGGCCCGCGGAAACACGGCGCGGCGGCTCCTGCGGACATGGCCGGGCCGGTGTACGTGCGATTGAACCTATACGCGCTGTTTGTGCTGTCCCTGCTGTCGGCCGGGGGGATACTCGGGGGGAGACTGTAGGCATGGGCTTTCTCGAAGAGATGATGGTGCTGCCTCCCCCCGACCATCTGCCCCTTCTAGGCTACGTGCTCGCAGGCACGCTCATGCTTCACGTACCGTACATGGCTCTCACCCTGGGCTGTACGGTCGCCTCTCTCACGGCGAACGCGGCGGGAAAGTGGAAGGCCAGCCCGGCGTTTTCGAGGCTCGCCCGCGACATAATGGCGGCGGTTCCCGGAAGCCCCTGGCTAGGCCTCGCGCTCGGCGTTTTGCCGCAGCTGGTCATCATGCTCATCCTGTCGCAGGTTCTTTTCGAGCGCGGGATATTCAGGATGCAGATACACGCCGCGGTCCCCGTCCTGGCGCTTCCTGGGATTGTCTTCGCCTACGGCTACAGGTACGCCCTGTCTAGGGAGGACGCGCGCTTTGAGCCCGCCATGCTCCTGGGGACCGCCGCCGCCGGACTTATCATGCTCGGGTTCCTGATCTTCCACGGAGCGATGGGAATAGTGGAGAACCCCGATAGCTGGACCGTCCGGAGCGCCCCGGCGGAGTTCATTCTGGCGTCGAGCGTTACGCCCGACTACCTGCGCTTTCTCACGCTCTCGCTGGGATTGGCCGGTGGATGGATGCTGTTTCTGTACTTCGGCTGGCCCGAGGCCCCAACACCCCGGGACCGCGACTACAGGGCTTTTCTGAAGACGGCCGGCATAGCCATGGTGGGCGCGTTCGTCATGTTCGGGCCGCTCTTCACACTGTGGCACGGCCTGGCGACTCACACCGCCGCCGTGACTCCGGCCTCGCTCGCGCTACTGGCCGCCTCCCTCGTGTCGATCATAGCCGCCGGGTTGCTGCTGGCGGCCTTCAGGGGGCGCGCCGAGTCCAGGCTCGGTCTGCTCATATTTCCAACGCTCGTTCTGTCCTATGTGGCGGCGGCGGCGGACGGTCACGTCTTGAGACAGAAGGCCACGATCGAGCACCGCGAGCTCGTCGCGTCGGAGGGGGAGAGGATCAGGGAGCAGCTCATGGCAAGGCTGGAGGGAGACCTCGGTGAGGCCACCAGCGCGGAGCGAGGGCGCCAAGTGTTCGAGGGAAGATGCGCCTCCTGCCACAGGTTCGACGGCAGGCTCGTGGGCCCGCCGATGGCGGAGGTGCTGCCCAAGTACGAGGGCAGGCCGGAGGACCTGGAGGGTTTCATAAACAATCCGGTGAAGGTCAACCCCGACTACCCTCCGATGCCGCGATTGGGGCTCAGGCGGACGGAAATAGAGGCGGTTGTGAACTACCTGCAACAGAGGACGGCGGGAGAGGGCGAGGATTGAGACAGATGCCGGGTGGATTGATCGCCGGAGCGATCGAGACAATAAAGACCCATTACAGATCGCTTGTACTGATCGCCTACTTGGTCTTTCTCATGATACTCCTGGTGGGAGTGGCTTATCACTCCTACTTGACGGTACGGCCGCACGAGCAGCCCGTCGCCTTCAACCACAGCGCGCACGTCGTCGAGCTGGGATTGGAGTGCGACTACTGTCACGCGTACGCGGGCCGGTCGGCGAGCGCCGGGATTCCTGACATGCAGCTGTGCATGGAGTGTCACGAGGCCGCCGCCAGGGACAATCCCGCGGTGGCGAAGCTGGTTAGGTACTGGGAGGATGGAGAGCCCGTGCCCTGGGTGAAGGTCCACTCACTGCCGGAACACGCGCACTTCACGCACAAGAGGCACATAAAGGCCGGGGTGGATTGCACCGTCTGTCACGGGCAGGTCTCCGCCATGGCCGTGGCGAGAAAAGTGAAATCCCTCAAGATGGGTTGGTGCGTCTCCTGCCACAGGTCGAAGGACGCACCGAGGGACTGCCTGATCTGCCATTACTGAGGGCGGACGTTCGTGGCATGGGCGCGGTCCGCCCGCGGCGCCGCACGGCCGCGGGCGGGGCGCCGCATGGTCGCTACCGGGCGGGCGGACGTTCGGACGCGTTCTCACAGGGAGCGAGGATGGACAGGCGCAGCTTCATGAAAATAGTAGGTGGGGCCTCCGGCGCGGCGGCCGTCGGGTCCTGCGGCGTGGACAAGGGAACCGAGTACCTGATCCCGTATCTTGTCCCGCCGGAGGAGGAAATAGTACCGGGAGAGGCGGTCTACTACAACACGACCTGCACGGAGTGTCCCGCGGCGTGCGGAGTGCGCGCGAAGGTGAGAAACGGATTTCCGGTGAAGCTGGAGGGCCTCGATGGGCATCCGGTCAGCGACGGAGCGCTGTGCGTCCGCGGTCAGGCCTCCATAACCAGGCTATATCATCCGGACCGCGTCACAGGCCCGCTGGCGCGCAACGATTCCGGCGGTTTCGACGGCATCGGCTGGGACGAGGCGGGGGCGAGGATCGCGAGGGCGATCGAGCAGGCGCGGGAGGACGGCAGCGGGATACTGTACCTTCCCTCGCATAGAAGCGGCGTGTCATCGGAGGTCATAAACCTGTTCTGCAGGAGGACCACGGCCCGCAGGCTCCACGACTTCGAGCTCTACTCCCACTCCGCAATACGGGAGGCCAACAGCGCGCTCTTCGGAAGATATGAGCTCCCTCACTACGCGATAGGCGAGGCGGACCTGCTCATCACGGTGGGGGCGGACATCATAGAGACCTTCGCGAGCCCTGTCTCGCACGCGGTCGGCCTAAAGCGTGCCAAAGAGAGGCCCGGATTCAGGTGGCTGCACCTGGAGCCGCACCTTTCCCTGACCGGGCTCCAGGCGGACGAGAGGCTCGTGCTTCATCCGGGAAGCGAAGCCCATCTCTTGCTTCACCTGCTCCGCTATCTCATATCCCGCCAGGAGCACAGGCGGAGGCTTCCCGCCGATCTCTTCGATATGGTGCAAAGAACCCCCGCGGGGGACGCGCCGGCCCAGACGGGGCTGAGCAGAGAGACTCTCGATAGCGTCGCCCGAGCTTTGGCGCGCTCCCGAAAGCCCCTGCTCATAGTGGGAGGGGTTTCAACGGGTCATTTAAGGGGATTGGAGGCCGCGTTTCTCGGCGGTCTGATCCAGTGGCTGACCGGCGCCTTCGAATCGACCGTCCGGTTCTCATACACCGGCGGCGGCTCCCGGGCCGGTTCCATGCGGGACCTGGGCCGGCTTTGCGAACAGCTCGAAGATCACGGCGCGGGGGTCCTGTTCTTCGCCGCCGCGAATCCCGTGCGGCTGTACTCCGATCCCGAGGGCCTCAGGGAAGCCCTCGGGAAGGTCGGGCTCAAGGTCGCCCTGACTTCGCTCCTGGACGAAACCGCGAGGCAATGCGATATAGTCTTGCCGCTCAGCCACTACCTGGAGTCCTGGGGAGAGCTGGAGCCCCGAGAGGGCGTCCACTCGATAATCCAGCCCGCGCTCGACCCCCTGGGGGACACGAGGAGCGAGGGAGACATACTGCTCGGGCTCATGCGCACGACCTCGGACGTAAAGAGACGCAGGACCTTCCAGGCGTACTTGTTCGACAGCCTGGGCGGGCCGAGACCGCGGGGTTTCGTGGAGGAGCTCATAGAACGCGGCTACGCGGGCGGGCCCATGGTCTCCTCGGACGTCTCGATCGCGACGGACACGGCCGGGCCGTTCCTGGAAGACATGGAGCTTAGGCCCGGTATCAAGAGACCCATCCTGGTCGTGGCGCCATCGGTGAGAGGTTTCGACGGGAGAAGCGCGGAGCTTCCGCTCTTGCGGGAGATCCCGGACCCGGTGACGACGATATCTTACGGGAGATGGTTGGCGGTGTCCGATTCGGAGGCCGGGCGGTTGTCTCTCGAGGACGGCGATGAGATCGAGGCCTCCCTCGGACGCTTCTCGCTCAGGTTGCCCGTCAAAGTCCACGGCCGGATGCCCGAGGGCATCTACGGCGTCCACAGAGATATACTGGACGAGTATCCCGCCGGGTTCGACCCCAGGACAGGCGAGCAGTACGCCTGCATCCAAGGCTCCGCGTTTTCCAAGACCGGCGCGTCCATCGAGCTGCCCGTCATGTCGGCCTCTATGTCCCAGGACGGCAGGGGGATAATCCCGAGGCCCAATCACAGGGAGGCGGGACGGCACGGACACGGTCCGAGGCCGAACATGTACCCCGCCGTGGAGCACGAGACCCACAGATGGGCCATGGCGATAGACCTGGACAAGTGCATAGGATGCGCCGCGTGCGTCGCCGCCTGCTACATAGAGAACAACGTCCCGGTGGTGGGGCTCGAGGAGCACCTCAAGGGGCGCGAGCTTTCCTGGCTGCGGGTCGAGCCGTTCTACGAGGAGGACGGCCGCGGCCGCATCGAGTTCGTGCCCATGCTCTGCCAGCACTGCACCTACGCGCCGTGCGAGACGGTGTGCCCGGTCTACGCCGCCTATCACAACCCGGAGGGATTGAACGCGCAGATATACAACCGCTGCGTGGGAACCAGGTACTGCTCGAACAACTGCCCCTACAAGGTTCGCAGGTTCAACTGGTTCACCTACAAGCGGCCCTCCCCGACGGACAAGATGCTGAACCCGGACGTGTTCGTCAGGGGAAAGGGCGTTATGGAGAAGTGCACCTTCTGCATCCAGCGCATCCGGGCCGCTCACGACCGGGCGAAGGACGAGTCGCGCCCCATCCGAGACGGAGACGTGATGACCGCGTGCCAGCAGGCCTGCCCCACCGGGGCGATCGTCTTCGGCGATCTGCTGGACGAGAGCTCGAGGGTGTACGATCTCGCGCACTCCGATCGCGCTTACACTATATTTGAGAGCCTGGGGACCGAGCCCGGCGTCTATTACCTGGGGCGCCGCGACCGGCCCCATACGAGCTGACGACAATGGACCGCGTGGAGCGAAGGGACAAAGTAGAGACCGACGTCATAGCGGCGATGAGCCGACCGCGGCCGGTCTACTACGCCGCCCTGGCCGCCGCGGCGCTCCTGGTCGCCGCGTTGCCGGCCTTCTGGGGCTACCAGGCCTTCACGGGCATCGGGGTGGCCGGGATACGCCATCCCGTGGGATGGGGGGTGTACATCACGAACTTCGTGTTCTGGGTGGGTATCGCCCACTCCGGCACCCTCATCTCCGCCGTGCTCTTTCTCTTTCGGGCGCGGTTCAGGAAGAGTTTCAACAGGTCCGCCGAGGCGATGACCTTGTTCGCCCTGACCACGGCCGGGCTCTTCCCCCTAATCCACCTGGGAAGGTTGTGGAAGTTCTACTATCTCCTGCCGTATCCCAACCAGCGCCTAATATGGGTGAACTTCAAGTCGCCCCTGATATGGGACGTGTTCGCCGTAACGACATATCTGATCGTCAGCCTGGTCTTTTTCTACGTCGGCCTGCTGCCCGATCTCGCCGTGGTCCGCAGGCGGCTCAGCGGAATCAGGTCCGCCGCCTTCCGGTTCCTGTCGCTCGGCTGGAGGGGCGACCAGGTCCAGTGGCGTCATTACAATCAGCTCTATCTGCTGCTGGCCGCCTTCGCGACGCCGCTCGTGGTGTCGGTCCATTCGGTCGTCTCCTGGGACTTCGCCATGAGCATCCTTCCCGGATGGCACACCACCATCTTCGCGCCCTACTTCGTGGCCGGGGCCATATTCTCCGGAACGGCCATGGTCATCACACTTGTCGTCCCCATGCGAAGGATGTTCCGTCTGGAGAATTACATAACCCTGGACCACTTCGAGGGCATCGCCAAGATCTTGCTGTTCACGTCCCTCATCGTGACCTACTCCTACATCGTGGAGTTCGGCCTGGCCTACTACAGCGGGAACCGGTTCGAGAGCGACCTCTTCAGCTACAGGGCGCTCGGCGACTACAGGGCGCTGTTCTGGGTGATGATAGCCTGCAATTCGGTGATACCCCTGGCGCTGTTCCGGAAGAGGCTGCGCAGGCATCTGGTGTTCCTCTTCGTGGCGTCGATCCTCGTCAACGTGGGCATGTGGCTCGAGAGGTTCGTCATAATAGTCACCACCCTCTCCAGGGACTTCGATCCGTACGCCTGGGGCACTTACACGCCGAGCTTCGTGGAGATAGGCATAACGGCGGGCAGCTTCGGCATCTTCTTCCTGCTCTTTCTGATTTTCGCCAAGACGCTACCCGTCCTTTCCATAACCGAGGTCAAGGAGGCCCGGGAGTGAGGCGCGAGCAGACATTCGACACGGCCGAGGAGCTGGTCAAGGCGCTGAAGGACCTGGTCGCATCAGGCACGCGACCGGAGGACGTCCAGGTCGTCACGCCGTTCCACGTGGAGGAGGTGGACGAGATACTGCGCGCCCCCTTCAGCAAGCTGAGGTTCTTTACGCTGATCGGCGCGCTCTCCGGGCTGATCATAGGCTTCGCCTTCACCATCTACACGGTCCTGAGCTGGCCCCTGATGGTTGGAGGTAAACCCATAGTCTCGATACCGGCTTTCGTGATCATAGCCTTCGAGCTGACCATACTGTTCGGCGCCCTGGCGACGTTCACCGGCTTCCTTCTCCTGGCCGGGCTGCCTTCGCCCGAGGGCATCTCCGGCCGGAAGGAGTACGGAAACCGCTTCGCCGTGCTCGTCGAGGAGAAGTCCTGATTATGAGGACGAGAATCGCCATAGCGTCCTTCGTCGCGGCAACCGTCGCCATAGCGGCGCTCCAGACGCTGTTCCGGTCCTCTTCGGGCGCTTCGATAATACTCACCATAGCGTACTGGAAGGCGATCTCGGAGGGCGCCGTGGCCCTGGCCGCGACGGCCGAGCTCACAAGCGCCAGGTGGATAAGGCCCATAAAGAAGACTCTTTTCTCTTTCTATCCCATCATTCTTCTCACGACCTTGCTTACGGCGCTGCTCGCCACGCGGTTCGACATCTATCCCTGGGTGGGGGCGGAGGGGATCTGGCTGAACAAGTGGATATTCCTCGGCCGCAACGTGGGCGCGTCGCTGCTCACGTTCGTCCTGGCATGGAGACTGGCGGCCGACCCGGGCGGGCTGAAGTCGGGGAGAGGGTCGCTTCTGGTCGCCTACCTCCTTGCCTTCGTCCTGTCGCAGTCGCTGTTGGCCTTCGATCTCGTGATGTCGCTCGAGCACCCCTGGATTAGCACCCTCTTCGGCGGCTACTTCTTCGTGGAGGCGGTCTTCTCCGGCATGGCCGTCGCGGGCTTGCTGTGCTTCTTCCGGATCAGGTTCGGGGACCCTGATCTCGTGAGGAAGCTGTCCGTCACGCTGAACGACGTGGCCACCCTCATATTCGGGTTCAGCCTGCTCTGGGCGGGCCTTTTCTACTCGCAGTTTCTCGTGATCTGGTACGGGAACATACCGGAGGAGGCGGAGTTTCTCGTCCACAGGCTCTCGGACTCGCCGCTGAGAGAGATGTCCCATTTCGTGCTGGGCGCCACCTTCGTTTTGCCGTTCCTGATCCTGCTGTCGAGGAAGGCCAAGCACAGCCCCGCGGCGGTACTGGCCGCGTCCGTCGTGGTCCTCTGCGGAGTGCTGGTGGAGAGAATAGTCTTCCTGGCTCCGGTGGCGCGCCTCAACCCGGCGCTGATAGTGCCGGAGTTCGTGATCCTCGGCTTCTTCGCCTACGTGTTGGTCCAAAGAGGGAGGCCGAAGGCGAGAGTTTGACCCGGGCGGCGGCTGGCTGTAGATGACGACGCGGTTCATGCCGCTTTGCTGGGCCTCCCGCAAGGCCGTGACGGCGCGGGTCACCAGCTCCTCGCCGGCGATCCCGGTCGTCTGCATGAGCGTTGCGACGCCTATGGAGAGGCATGAGGTGGGCGGCGGAACCACAAACGCGGCGTTGAGGATAACTCTGGGGGTTGGTTCCGGAGCACGGTTACTCGTGCTATTTTGAATCATACCCGGCCGGCTTACGCTCGCGCACATGGGACAGTGCCCGGTCATACTTCCTTCGGCTTCCGCGTTCGGCTCGCTGCTCGAGATAGTCGGTCGTCATGAGGGCCGATATCTTCTCCGCCAGCGCGGTCGCCACAAACTGGTTGATAGAAACGCCTTCCCTTCTGGCCAGCTCCTTGACCCGCTTGTGAAGTGACTCGGCCAGTCTAAGGCTTATAGTGCTCATCACTTCTCCCCTATCCGTCGAAGAAAATCCTGTGGAGTGATCGCTCTGATTCCGAATCGGCCAACGCCCTCGAAATGCCTTGTATTATGAGTAACTATGAAATCGGACTCGCTTTCCACCGCAAGCTCCAAGACCATGTCGTCCATTGGGTCAGGCAAGAACGGCCGCCACAGATAGTAAATCTCTCGATGCGACCCGACCATGCATAGATAATCAAGAATGTCGTCTATCTCGGAGTGGCGCAGTCCTATTGACCTTGAAGCGCTCTTCGTTGCGCTCTCATATTCGAGGACCAAAGGCACGGACAAGGTGATTTCGAACTTTCCGCGCCCCACGAGCTCGAGCACTCGAAACGACGCTCCCAGCCGGGACCTGAGGCCCGAAACCAACACGTTGGTATCCAGCACGATCTTGGGCGTCCTCATGGTGGTATTATATATGATACCGGGATCGGCGTCAAGAGTGCGCGCGGAGCGGAGCGGTAGGCCCTCTATTCATGGACTGGAAATGCGTTACGGCGGCTAGCTGTAGATGACGACGCGGTTCATGCCGCTTTGCTGGGCCTCCCGCAAGGCCGTGACGGCGCGGGTCACCAGCTCCTCGCCGGCGATCCCGGTCGTCTGCATGAGCGTTGCGACGCCTATGGAGACGGTTACCGAGAGATCCTCGTCCTCGTGCACGAAGTCGGTGTCCTGCACCCTGCGCCGCAGCCTTTCCGCCAGGAAGCGGGCGTTGACCCGGTCCGTGTGGGGCGCGAGTATCACGAACTCGTCTCCGGCGTACTTGGCCACCAAGTCGCTCTGCCGCACCTGGCTCTGGAGGATAGTGCACATGCGGTCTATTATGAAATCGCCCGCGGCGTTGCCGTTGTTCTCGTTGACGACCCTGAGATTGTCTATGTCTATGGCCAGGCACGATACCGGGTAGCGATACCTGCTCGCGGCGCGGACTTCTTTCTCGGTCTCTTCGAAGAAACCGCCTCGGGAGAGAGCCTGCCCGAAGGGCCTGCTCGGAGTCTCGGGCGGCTTCTGGCTGAGGGCCGGCCGCTTCGCCCGGCGCTCCTGTTGAACCGGCTTCGACTTCTGCTCCTGCGCCTCCTCGAAGCGCAGGATATGGCCTACGGCGCCCACCGTCCCGTTGTCATCGTCCAGGGGGAAAAGCCTGTAGTGGACTTTCTGGGTCCCGCCCTCGCGCAGCCGGTGAGTGACGGTCAGGTGGAAGTCCTCGCTGTCGGGCTTGGGCTTGGACAATCCGCCGTCGAGAACCGACAGGCACGGCTCCTCCAGCGTCTCCCTGAAGGAGCTGGATCCGTTTCTGAGGACAGCGGCCTTGAAGGAGCGGTTTGCGAAAGAGATCTTCAATGCGCCGTCGAGCACTATGACGTAATCACTCACCCGGTCGAGCAGCTTCGAAGACGATATGCCGTCAAGGCAGGCGAAATCGTTTTTCTTTCTAGAGCTCAAAAGTGCTATCTCCTCCGGCAACAGGCGGCTATGCGCCCTCCATGGCCCTCCCTTGAGCTTATCGACCTTTTGTCAGCACTCCTTTAGAGGGGTCGCAGTGCGGATCGAAGTCTTTAAGGGAATCGCGGTTACGGGGGGTCGAGGCTTGGAGCGGACTCCCGCGACAGGTCCGCGGGCGGGCCTGTCCACGGACGCGGGCCGCCGGCGCTCAGGCGAGGGCCTTCCTCACCCTGATGCCTCTGAGGCGATCCAGCGCGGCGGCGACCTCGTGGCGGCGCGGGCGGGCTCTGTCGCCGAACTTGAGCCTCATGATCTCGTCGAGTCCGGAACGATCCAGGGCCTCGTCCAGTGAGTCCAGCATCTCGGCCAACGGCGTGCCCCCGGCCTTCATATGCCTCTCGCGCAGGTAGATGAGGGCGTCGCCTATGGCGCGCGTCTGGCTTTCATCGACAAGCTGCTCGACCGCCGAAAGGTCTATGGACCGCTTTCCGAAGAGGATGCTGCCTCTGCCCTTCGCGGCGACCTTTTCTCTTCGGCCTCTGGCGGCGTCCAGGCTCGCCGGGTCGAAAGTCCTTCCGGCCGCGGTGGACCATGAGAAGCTCGCGGGCTCGCGCTTGCTGGGAAGCTCCCCGGCCACGGCCCTGGCCCTTTCGCTGACGTCCCTCGGGTAGTAGGCGTCCATCATGATTACCCGGTCGGCCACGTCCAGATAGTCGCCGCTTCCGCCCATGACTATGACCGTGGAGACGCCCAGCCTCTCGTACATGGATCTCGCGAGATCGACGAGAGGCCTGATGGGCTCTTTCTCGGACGCGACGAGCCTCTGCATCCTGGCGTCCCGTATCATGAAGTTGGTGGCGCTCGTGTCCTCGTCTATCAGAAGCAGGGCCGAGCCCGACTCCAGAGCTTCCATTATGTTGGCGGCCTGCGAGGTGGAGCCGCTTGCGTTCTCCGTGCTGAAGCTCTCGGTGCTCCTGCCGTATGGCAGGTCTCCTATGAAGGGGCTTATGTCCACGTTGACCACGGACCTGCCATCCTCGGCCCTGATCTTGACGGCGTCACTCCTGGTCACCACGCGTTCCCTGCCGTCGCCGGGTATGTGATTGTAAACGCCCAGCTCCAGGGCGCGGAGCAGCGTCGACTTGCCGTGGAATCCGCCCCCGACTATGAGGGTGACTCCTTCGGGTATCCCCATGCCGGTCACCGCTCCCGCGTTGGGGGCGTCCAGAGTGACGGACAACGACTCCGGGGAGCGAAACTCCACCACCTGTCCCTCGGCAAGGGGCCTTTCGTCGACGCCGCTTCTGCGCGGGAGCACCGATCCCTCGCCCACGAAGGCCGCCAGGCCTTTGTCGCGCAGCGCGGCCCGCATTACGTCCTGGTCCTCGGCTGCCTCTATGTGACGATCGAGGGCCGCCGCGTCCATGTTCTTGTAGAGCAGCGCCCTCGCTGCGAGCCGGGGAAGCTCGTCCACTATCATGCGGGCGGCCGCCTTGCCCATGACCGAGCGGCCTCTCGCGGGCAGGCCGGCCTTGAACCTGACCTCGACCCGTTCGCCGTCCACGGAGGTCGCGCTGCGTTCCAGTATCTCCTGGCCGGGCGCGTCAATGTACATGGCGCCGCTCTTTCCGGTCCCGTGTACGTGGTCCTTGCGGCTTCCCAGCGCCCGATCAAAGGAACGGGCCAGAAAATCCCTGAGCGCCACCTCTCTGCTCTTTGTCGAGTACCCTGATGGGGGCAGACCGGCCGTCCTCCGGCGAACCACTATCCTCAGGCGGCTCGGGTCGGCGAAAGGATCGCCCTGGACGTGATCTATGTGGAGCCGGATCTCACCGAAGGCGTAGGCGCCCTCTATGTCCTTGTAGGCCTTGTAGCCTTTGCCGTCCAGCCTGGAGAGCGTCCTTCTGAGTTCCTCGCCGGAGCGCATGCGCTAGACCACCGCCCTGCGACCTTTTTCCGTAAGGGTGTAGTAGCCCCCCTCGCGGGTCATGTACCTGTTCATGATGAACTCCCGGCGCAGGGTGCAGACGTCATCGTGGTACCTCCGCAGTACGGCGTTCACCTCGCGCTCGTGGTAGGAGTCCTTGTCCGTGAACTCCCCAAGCAGCTTTTCGAGCACGACCTGCCGCTTGCCGTGCTTCGCGGGAATGCCGAGGAGCTTACCACCCTTGAAGAAGGCGCTCAGCACGGAGCGCTTCAATCTCTCCCGCCTTTCGCTTTCGTAACTCTGTGTCACCTGTACCTCCCTCGCTCGATTCCATGCGGACTCCGCGGGCGCCGGCGGCCTCGGGGCTCGCGTCTTATCGAAGGACCGCCGCCGCACCCGGGCCCATGCGCCTCGCAGCTCGGCCGCATGCCGGCGCCTTCGCCGCGGGCGCCCCCCTCAGCCCAGCTTGTACCCGTGCGCTATAGGGAAGCGCCATCCCTCTCCGAAAGCCTTGCCCGTCACCTTCAGAATGGTGGCCGCCTGGCGTCTCTTGTACTCGGCGCCCATCACCCTCAGGATGACGTCCCTCACCACCTCCTCGTCGAAGCCCATCGAGACTATCTCGCCCAGCCCCTTCCTCTCCTCCACGTAAGCCTCCAGTACGGCATCCAGTATCTCATATGAGGGCAAATCGTCCTGATCCTTCTGGTCCGGCTTGAGCTCGGCGGTCGGCGCCCTGCTTATGGTGTGCTCGGGTATAACCTCCCCCTCGCGGTTTATGTGCCTTGCCAGCGCGTACACTTTTGTCTTTGGGATGTCGGCAAGTATCCCCAATCCCCCGACCATGTCCCCGTAGAGAGTGCAGTACCCGACCGCGATCTCGGACTTGTTGCCCGTGGCGAGAACAAGATGCCCGAACTTGTTGCTCAGGGCCATCAGTATCATCCCGCGGATGCGCGCCTGGATGTTTTGCTCGGCGACGTCGTGCTCGGTTCCGGAGAACCTGTCCTGGAGCGCCGTCATGGCGGCCGAGAAGACCTCGTCCATGCCTATTACGTCGAAGTGCACCCCGAGGTTCGAGGCCAGACGCCGCGCGTCCTCAACGCTCTCGCCGGAGGAGTATCGAGAGGGCATTGAGACCGCGTACACGCTCCCCGGGCCCAGGGCCCGCGCGGCGACTACGGCCGTCACCGCCGAGTCGACGCCGCCGCTTACCCCGACCAGCACGCTTTTGAATCCGCACTTCCCCACGTAGTCGCGAAGGCCGAGGCGGAGGGCCTGCAACATCTCCTCTTCGTAAGGGGTGGGGCCGGGCGTGATCCGCCCCGCTTCGCCCGGCATGTCGAAGACCACGAGGTCCTCCTCGAATGAGCGCGCCCTCGCAATCAGGCTCCCTTTGGCGTCTACGGCCATGCTGCTACCGTCGAAGACAATGGAGTCGTTCCCTCCGACCATGTTCACCAGCAAGGCCGGCACGTTGTACTTGGACGAGAGCCCGCACATCATTCGCTCGCGAAGCCGGGGCTTGCCGAGCGTGTAAGGTGACGCGGAGATGTTCACGAGCATCTCCATCTTCGCCTTCGCCATGGCGGCAACCGGGTCGCGCGGATAAAGGGCCTCCTTCATCCAGAAGTCTTTGTCGTTCCAAATGTCCTCGCATATGGTCAACGCGATCTTCATTCCCAGAAAAGACACCGGGTGGGACTCCGGGGACGGATCGAAGTACCGCGTCTCGTCGAAGACGTCATAGCTGGGAAGGAGCGCCTTCTCGTACGTGGCGTGGGTTTTCCCGTCCTTCGCGAGGACGGCCGCGTTGGCCAGCCCCTTGCCCCCGGCCCCGCGCTTTACGCGCACTGTGCCCAGCACCACGCCCGCTCCGCCGGCCCATTGCCCGCAGCTCTCCACGAGCTCCCTCGAGACGCGCTCGGTCTTCTGCTTGAACTCGGAGCTCTCGAGGAAGTCCTTGGGGGGATAGCCGGTCACGCAGAGCTCGGGGAACAGCACGAGATCGGCGCCCCGCGAGACCGCCCGCCGGCCGAAGTCCTTTATCTTCGAGGCATTCTGATCCAGCGCGGCGACTGTCGTATTGATCTGGGCCAGTGCTATCTTCAATCCGCGTGCTCCTTCCGGGTGAAACGCCGCCGTCGGCCTCCGCGCGCCACGCCGGGCTCGGCGGCCCTCCATGCGTTCCGCTGCGCGCTTCGCAGTGCGCGCGGTCCGCCTCAAAACTCCCGCCGCCGTCGAGAGATCGTCACTTCTTGTCCAGGACTTTCTTCTTGAGCCGGGACCGAAGCTCCTCCAGCTCCTCGCTCAGCTCCACTGGATAGTCCTCCGGGTCCTCGAGCCTTCTGTATCTCTCGGGCAGGCGCTCGAGGCTGTCCTTCGCGCGCTTCGCTATGTCCTCCAGCTTCTCCGGAGGCTCGAGCAGCTCCCCCTCCTTGACCATCTGCTTCAGCGGCGCGATCTGCCCCTCCCCCAGCGACTCGTGCTCGAGGGCGAGCACGTCCGACACAAACGATCCGTCGGAGTCGACGTTTCTCATGACCTGCTTGGCCCCGGGGTAGCTCTCCTTGCGCTCCGAGTACTTGGCCACGTAACGGTCCTTTTCGCGGCCCCTGTCGACCATCTTGTAGACGCCGCCCAGGCTTGGGGCGTCCTTGGACACCACCATTTCCGTGCCCACGCCGAAAGAATCGATCGGCGCGCCCTTTGCCACCAGGGCGGCGATCTTGTCCTCGTTGAGGTCGCTGCTGGCCACGATCTTCGCCTGCCCGCAGCCGCCCTCGTCCAGGATTTTGCGCACCTTGAAGGCCATCTCAGCCAGGTCTCCGGAGTCGATCCTCACGCTGCGCAACGAGTCCTTGAAGGCAGTGGCCTTCCGAGCGCCTTCGAGCGTGTCGTATGTGTCGATGAGGAGGGACGCGCTGTCCGGAAATGTCTTGACGTATCTCTCAAAGGATGTCTTCTCGTCCTCGAACGCCATAATGTACGCGTGCGCGGCCGTCCCCATCGGCGGTATCCCGTACCTGTAGCCGGCCTCCACGTTGGAGGTCGCGTCGCAGCCTCCTATGAAGCAGGCCCGCGCCGCGAGCACCCCGGCCTCGGGGCCGTGCGCCCTTCTGGTCCCGAAGTCCACGACCGACCGGCCTTCCGCCGCCGCCACCACTCGCGAAGCCTTGGTGGCGATCATGGTCTGGAAGTTGATCGTGGAGAGCAGGTAGGTCTCCACTATCTGCGCCTCTATTACATCGCCGGTGACCCTTAGCAGCGGCTCGTTGCCGAAGGCTATTGTGCCTTCGGGCATCGCCCAGATGTCACCCTCGAATCGGAATGACGCGAGGTAGTCGAAGAACTCGTCGGTCACCGTCTTGAAGGACGGCAGGCTCCTCAGATAGTCTATCTGCCGGCCGGTGAAGCGCAGCCTCGAGATGTAATCGAGCGCCTGGGCCAGCCCGGCCACAAGAAGATACGACCTTCTCTCCGGCAGCTTCCTCACGAAAAGCTCGAAAGTCGGCTTCGTCTTCAGGCCTTCCTCGAAGTAAGCGGCCGCCATCGTAAGCTCGTAGAGATCCACGTTGAGCGCGAGCGATGTGTCGTTCTTCTTCATAGCCTCACCATCCAGTGGCAAATTAGAGGTCATATCGGGGATTCCCCGATGCAGGCATCCGGCCTTCTTGAACTAACAAAGCCTCACGAAAAGCCTATTGTACTACAGGACATCAGGCTAAGCCCCGCGGCGCGCCCAGTCAAGAAGGGCCGTTGCGCGTCCAGCCGCCGCCGCCTCGAGGTCCTTGCGGACAGCGCCCGTCATCTGCCGGCAGGCCCGGGCGCCCCGGCGCCGTACTTTCATTCGTATCGCGAGTGAAGGCCCGCCAAGGATGTCGCGGGTGTTGGATTTCGATCTCGATTTTCGATCTCGTTTGCGCTGGCGGAGTAACCCCGGTCTCGTATATAATCGAATTTGAAAAAGGATTGAGATCGGCGTTCATCAAGATCTCGAATCGCGCTATCGCAACCGACTCGACTACGCCAGGGGCCCTCCAGGCTCTTCCCGGCCAGGACTATTATCGTATCCCGGATGGACCGCAGCTCCGAGGGACGAGGGTTTCGCTGAAAACAGAACGCCGGCCTGTCCACCGCAAGGGCGGCGGGCTATCCGGCGCGAAGGACGCCCGGGCATCTCGATTCTCTCGGCGCGGCACCATTGTCCCCGGTCAACCTGATATCAAGGAGAAGACGTCATGCCTCAGATCCAGACGAGCCAGGCCAAGGCCGTGGAACGCCTTTGGGAGGCTGACCCGGAAGCATACCGCATCTTCAAGGAAAGTCCGGACCTGGAGACGGCAAGGAAGAGGATGCGCAAGTACCTGCGCAAGCACGGGGGCCCCTTCGAAGAGGACGAGGCACGCATACACGTTCTCGAATGGGTGAACATGAGGGAGTGCCGCTGGACCCTGAGGCAGATCTTCTCTCGAAGAAGCGAAGAGCTCTGCGGGTTCAGCGCGATGGAGGCGCTCTGGACGCTGGCCCGCGGAAAGGAGCCGGAGCCTCCGGTCACCAAGGCGTTCTTGGAGGAGTTCCGCCATCTATTCACGGGCATGCTCGGCCAGTCCAGGATCTACGAGGGCATCGCGCCCCCGGCGTACCTCAAGCACACCGGCAGGGTGGCCGCCGTCGCCAGGTCCGCGGACCTGGACAGCATCGCCGAGCGATGCAACAGGTACATAGCCCGGTACCCGACCGGCCTCGACCCGGTGGTTGTGGAGAGGCGGGCCGAGAACAGGCGGAGGATTCTCGATTATTTAGGCGCGGGCGAGGAAGACTGGAAGAGCGCCAGATGGCACATGAGGAACGTGATAGTCGACGCGGACACCCTCGGCGGCCTGGTCGATCTCACTTCCGAAGAGCGCGAGGCCGTAGATCTCGCGCGCAAGCATCACGTGCCGTTCGGGGTGAGCCCCTACTATGCCTCTCTGATGGACAAAGAGACGTCCCGCGAGAACGACCACGCCGTTCGGGCGCAGGTCATTCCCTCGATGCACTACGTGAAGTACATGACCCAGCACCGGGAAAAGAGAGACCTGACGTCCGACTACATGCTGGAGCGGGACACCTCTCCGGTCGATCTGGTCACCAGGCGCTACCCCTTGATCGCGATCCTGAAGCCCTATAACTCCTGCGCCCAAATATGCGTCTATTGCCAGAGGAACTGGGAGATAGAGGAGGTCCTCGCGCCCGGGGCCATGGCTTCGCCGCAGAAGCTGGAGGACGCCTACCAGTGGTTCCGCCACCACCCCGGCGTGAACGAGGTGCTGGTCACGGGAGGGGACCCCTTCGTGATGAGCGACTCGCGGATCGAGGAGGTGCTCGAGAGCTTGTCCCATATTCCTCACATCACGAGGATCAGGCTCGGCAGCAGGACCCCCGTGGTGCTCCCGCAGAGGATCACCGATAAGCTGGTCAACACGATAGCGAGGTACCACGAGCCGGGAAAGAGATATATCTGTATAATAACGCACTTCGAGCATGTCTACGAGGTGACCCCGGAGACGGTGGAGGCGGTGTCCAAGTTCAATCGAAAGGGCCTTTACGTCTTCAACCAGCTTGTTTACACCCTGGAGAACAGCCGGCGGTTCGAGAGCGTGGCGCTGCGACAGCTACTCAGGAACATCGGCGTGTCGCCGTACTACACCTTCAACAGCAAGGGCAAGGAAGAGAACAGGGACTTCAAGGTCCCGATAGCGAGGCTGCTCCAAGAGCAGAAGGAAGAGGCCCGACTCATGCCGGGCCTTGTCAGAACCGACGAGGCCGTTTTCAACGTGCCGCGCCTCGGAAAGAACTACGTAAGGGCGTACCAGGATCACAACGTGGTGGGGGTAATGCCGGACGGGTCGAGGGTCTACGAGATTCACCCGTGGGAGAAGAAGATCGCCCTCACCGACACCTATATCGAGACGGACGTGCCTCTGCTCGATTACCTGGACGAGCTCGAGCGCCGCGGAGAGGACCGCGACGACTACAAATCCCTCTGGTACTATTTCTAGAACGCCGTCATCCGCCGAGCTTGAGATCCGCGGCCCTCTGCTTGGCGTCCTTCCCCATTTCCGTATCGGGAGCCAGGGCCGCGCAGTTCTCGTAGTGCTCCACGGCCTCGGCCCTGTTCCCCAGCTTCTCGTGGGACCTTCCGAGATAGTAGTGAGCGGGGGGAGAGGTCCTCACTATCGACACGGCCGCCTCGAGCTCCTCGACGGCGGCGTCGTAGCTCTGGGCCAGGAAACGGGCGTGCCCAAGGTCCATGCGGCCTCTGAACAGATCCGGGGCCAGGTCCTTCGCCCTTTCAAATGATTCCAGAGCCTGCGGCACATCGTCCCGCTGGACGTGGGTCTCGCCGAGCCCGCAGTGGAACTGGGGCTGCATCGCGTCGATGTCCACGGCGGCCCGGTACTCGTCCATCGCCTTGTCCGTATCGCCCTCCTGCCGGGCCTTCTCCGCCGCTTGGTAGTGCTCGAAAGCGTCAAGATTGGCCATCAACCTCCGCGTATTGCGCGCGAACCGGTCCTCGTAGAGCGAGTCCGTCCTGGCCTTCCATCGCGGGTACTTCTCGGCTAGCTGCTCCTCCGCGTCCTCTATCCTCGATCTGGTCAAAGGATGCGTCATCAGCATCCCCTCGAGCGCGGAGGGCTCCCTCTCGTGGGTGCTTTGGAGCACCTCCAGAAGCTGGATCACCCCCCTCGGGTTGTAGCCCGCCTTGGCCGCGTACTCCATCCCCAGCCTGTCGGACTGGGTCTCCTGGTCCCGGCTGTACTTTAGCTGCAGCAGGGCGAGCCCTATGGAGCTGAGAGCAACCAGCTCCTCTCCCTTTCCCGTCTCCTGCGCGTAGATGGAGCCCACTATGAGGGGAATCTGAATGAGATAGGCCCTGCTTATCATCCTCGCCGCGTGCCGCGCCGTGACGTGCCCTATCTCGTGACCGAGCACGCCGGCAAGCTGTCCCTCGTTCTCGAACCTTGACAAGAGCCCGGTGGTTATCACGATCTTGCCCCCGGGCAAGGCGAAAGCGTTCACCATGGAGTTGCCCACGACCGTGAACTCATAGGGAAGATCGGGCCTGTGGCTCACCTTGGCGAGACCCAGACCGACCCCCGATACGTACTCGGCGAGCGAGGCGTCGTTGTACGGGCCCCCGAGCTCCGCAATAGCCCCCGGATACGCTTGCTTGCCGAGCTCGATCTCCTCTTCCTTCGAGATCACGGAGAACTCTTTCTCCCCCGTAACGGGGTTTGTCGCACAGCCGTCCAGGAAAGGCGCCAACGCGAGGACCAGCGCCGCGCAGGCGACCGCCGCAGCCGGCCCGAGGCGGGACTTCGACCGTGACGAGGCGCTCCGCGTCGCGCGCATGCGTCCGCGCCCCGCCCAGGGGCGGAACATCTCCAAGAGAGACCTTTTCATTTCACTTTTCCTCCCCGGACCCGGACGGCTCAGCCGCCCGAAGGTCGTTTCGCCGGACGCCGCCGGCATCGAAGGGCCGCATCACTGCCAGCGGCAGAGGTGCAAGAAGGAGCCGGGCTCGTTCTCCCTGAAGCCGCCCAACCACAACCTGAGATCGCTGTAAGCGACATTGTAGCCCAGCGCTATTAGTTTCTTGACGGCGTGGTCCTTATCGAGCCGGGCATGAACTCTGACCGCTCGCAACCTCTCGCGCGCGGCGAACCGCCTCACCCCCGAGAGCAGAGCCGATAGCCTATCGAGAGAGTCCTCGGAAGGGCGGCTCTCATCCGCGGACGCGGCATCGCCGGCGCGATGCGGGCGCACGGCCAGGACGTTTACCTTGAGCTCCCCCTTCTCTTCGAACTGCCCGTAAGGCCGCAGGTGACAGACGGCGAAGGCGGCCACCCCGCCGTCATTGACAAGCATGACGGTGTCCCCGTACTCGTGATTCATATTCAGGAGTACCTCTCCGCGATAGTCAAGGCCGGGGGCCAGCTCCTCGGATATGCCGCCGACGCCGTCGAGCAGCGCCCGCTTGTCCTCATCCGACACTTCCGAGAAATACACTATGTCGTCCGCCTCCCGAGGGCCGGGCCCGCCGGGGGCGTCCGAGCTCGCGACCATATCTATGCACAACGGTCCGGCCTCAAAGCCCAGGCGCATGTAGAATCCTATATTGCGGAAATTGCGCGGCATCGTTTCGAGCCCAATTATCCCCGCGCCGCCTTTCATGAAGTGATCGAGCCCGGCTCCCACCAGCGCCTTGCCCACGCCCGAGTCCTGGTAGCCGGGCAGGACGGCCAGCGGCCCCATCCAGCCCGTGGAACCGTACATATGGCAGAAGTTGAACCCGGCCACCCGCTTTCGATCGACGGCCACGAGCGCCCCCTCGCCCCCCCTGTCCAAGTACATCCTCAGGAACTCGGGCCTGCACGGCGAGACCCGGTGATTCTTCAACCCCTCCTGGAGACGCGCGCTGCTGAAGGCCTTCGCGAAGACCGTGTTCACCTGGCTCAAGTCGTCTGAGCGCATCCGCCGGATTGTCACCATCCATCCTGTCCCTTCTCTATTCGGGCGTAGAGGCATACTCGATCGGGTCGGAGACCCCCGCGCCCCGGAAGCCCTTCATGCGCAGGCGGCAGCTCTCGCAGAGGCCGCAGGCCTTCCCGCCCACGGGCGGAGAATAGCACGACCACGTCAGGTGCAGAGGCGCTCCCAGCTCGACGCCCTTCCTTACTATCTGCGCCTTGGTCATCGAGATCAAGGGCGTGACTATCTCTATCCGCGTTTCGGGCCTGGTACCCGCCTCGACGGCCCGGGCGAACTTCTCGTAGAACTCCTCGGTGCAGTCGGGGTAGCCCGAGCTGTCCTCCTCGACGGCGCCGATATATATGCTCCCCGCGCCTATCACCTCGGCCCAGCTCACCGCGACCGCCAGCACGTGCGCGTTCCTGAACGGCACGTAAGTCGACGGCACCCCCGAGCTTCCCGGCTCTCCCTGAGGGACGGGCATGGACCTGTCCGTCAGGCTCGAGCCGCCGATCGCCTTGAGATACTCCAGGCCTACCACCAGGCGCTTCTCCATCCCATAGTGGTCCGCTATCGAGTTGAAAGCCTCGAGCTCGCTCTCCTCGGTCCTCTGGCCGTATCTCACGTGAAGCCCCGCGGTCTCGCCATTCGCCCCCGCGATCGCCGCGGTCACGCAGCTATCCATGCCGCCGCTGATCGCTACTACAGACAAGCGACTCATGGTCTCCCGCTCCTTGTCCCGATCCGTGTCATATGCGCCACTACCGCCCCCTGACCGTCCCATGGATACCCCTCAAACGCCCCTTTCGTTCTCGCCCCAGATGTACTTGTGCAACTGGATCTGGAGGCGCACGGGCAGCTTGTCCTCCAGAATCCACCCGGCGAGCACCGAGGGATCGAGCACGCCGTGGACGGGCGAAAACAGCACCTCCGCCCGCCCCGCCAGGCCTTTCTCTTCGACCACCCTGGCCGCCCAGAGGTAGTCTTTCCTGTCGGAGAGGACGAACTTCACCTCGTCGCAGGGACTTAGGCTTTCGATGCAGGACCAGTCGACGCGGTCGCTCATCGCGCTCCCCGGACACTTGATGTCCACTATTCTCACGGCCCGCTTGTCCACCACGCCAATGTCATATGTGCCGTTGGTCTCGACCAGCACCTTGTACCCGGCATCCAGCAGCGACTCGATCAGAAGCGGAACGTTTTTCTGGTGCAGAGGCTCTCCGCCCGTGACCTGGACGAGGTTTATCCCGCAGGAGGCGACGCGGCACATTATGTCCTCGATCTCCATGGCCCGGCCGCCCTCGTGAGCGTACGTGGTGTCGCAATAGCGACAGCGGAGATTGCACCCGGCCGCGCGCACGAAGACGCAAGGGCGCCCCGCGAAGGAAGACTCCCCCTGTACGCTGGCGAATATCTCGCTTATCTCGACAGTTGGCATT
>CAZHEV010000021.1:0-35768 GCA_964531335.1 uncultured bacterium
TCACTGCCGGTTCATATTGCTCAACAGGTCCGAGGTAACGTACCTAGACGGCCAGGGCGAAGTCCTGTCGAGCAGATTCGCCGATCGACGTTGGACAGTATCGATGTCGCCGGACGGATCGAAGGTAGCCTATCTGGAGTGGCCGGAAACCCGCAGGCCTGTGACGGTCAGGGTCGAATCTGCGACCGGTGAGGTCCTCTGGGAGAGAAGTGACGGGTACGGGATAGGCGAGGAGACCCCGGCCCAGATCCAAGTCAATAACGATGGTGCGGTGGTGGTTGCCCCCACTCTGCGGATTGCCACGAGGGTGATGGCGGAAGATCGGCCTGGGACGCGCAACTATCCGCTTCTACTTGACAGCAGCGGCAAGCTGATCACCACGCTGCCGGTGAGGACCGAAGTAGGTCTCTTCTACGACTCCCTGTCGCGCGATGGACGCTACTACGCGGTCAACTTCTGCGACGTCGAGGCTGACTCCACTTCCTGGTGCTGGAAGGATACCGGGAGGCCGGAGTATACAGGGAGAAATTGCGTGGCGGTCTTTGACATGCGAACCGGGGCCGAACTCTGGAGACACTACTTTGAACATTGTGGGTATGGCAGAGTGGTGATCGGGCCCGGTGCCGAGACTTTGGTAGCCGGCGGACAGGACGGGGACCAGAAGTACTTCGGCGAGGGTCATTCGCTTTACTTCTTCGACCGGCACGGCAAGGTGATCAAGAAGCACCCTATGTTGTTTTTCGTAGTCACGAACTTGACCATGTCTCCCTCCGGCAAGTACGTGGCTGGAGTAATGCCGGGCGGCCTGGCATCCAATCCCCGTCCTGAGCGAGGTCAGAACGTGGCGGTCGTCTTCGACACAGCCAGCGGAAATCTCTTGTACGACTACTATGAGAATGACGCTCCCAAGGCTCAAGTGCACGACCTTCATGTATCGGATGACGCAGAACTGTTTCTGAGCTTCCGCCATCTGAAATCAAGCCAGGGTCAGAAGATGAGAAAGCACACGCTCTTGTCGGCGAATGGACTGGTCTTGTGGCAGCGCACGGATCCGCTAGACCGGTCTCACGCTGGCAGGCGTTGGCTCTTCCCCAATGGAAGCGCTTTCGTGGAGATAGACCAGGACATGGAGATGAGAGTGTACTCTCGATGAGTGAGGTGAACACTATGGCGCGACTTGTTGGCCAATCCATCCTTTTATCCGTTACGTTGTCATTCCTGTTTGTTCAGGCAGCACACGCTCAGGGAGAACAGGGGCCGGCGCCCAGTATCGCCACATCGCATCGTTGTTTCTCAGTCATGGTCGTCACTCCGTAGGATCGCCGGCCTCCGCCTGCCTCTTCGCGTGATAAGAGCTTCTCACCAGCGGGCCCGACTCCACGTAGGCGAAGCCCAGTCTCAAGCCCTCTTGCCTTATCTCCTCGAACTCCGCGGGCTCGACGTACCGTGCCACCGGAAGGTGGTCCAGGCTGGGGCTCAAGTACTGCCCCACCGTCAGTATCCTGCAGTCCACGGCCCGAAGCCTCTCCATGACCTCGAACACCTCTCTCATCTCTTCGCCGATTCCGACCATCAGGCCCGATTTGGTCACCGCTCCGGCCCGGCGCGCCCGGTCGAGCAGCTCCATTGAGCGCTCGAAGTCCGCCTGGGGGCGGACGATTTCATACAGCCGGGGCACCGTCTCCACGTTGTGGTTGAGGACCTCGGGGCGCGCGTCCAGGACGAGCTCCAGCGCCTCCTCGGAGCCGCGGAAGTCCGGGATCAAGACCTCCACGTCGCAGCCGGGCACGGACTCCCTTATGGCGGCGACGGTGGCCGCGAAGACCTCGGCTCCGCCCAGAGCAAGATCGTCCCTGGTCACCGAGGTGATCACGGCGTAGCGCAGCCCGAGGGCGCGTACCGCCTCCGCCACCCGCCTCGGCTCCAGCGGATCGACCGGCCCGGGCGCCCCGGATCTCACGGCGCAGAAGCCGCAGTTCCTGGTGCACACGTCGCCGAGTATCATGAACGTGGCGGTGCGCTCCTGCCAGCACTCGCCCAGGTTCGGGCAGCGCGCGCTCTGGCAGACCGTATGCAGGCCGCCGTCGTCCACTAGCTTTCTGATCTCGCTGTAGTTTGCCCCGCCCGGGAGCCTCGCCTTTATCCACGGAGGCTTCCTCGCGTGCCTTGGGGCCGGGGCGCGCCCGTTGGATCTTCTGCGTTCTTTCTTTTCGCCGGAATCAGACATGGGGCTCTCATGTAACGTGTTAAATTGCGCCTGGAATCCCGTCGGTTCAGGGGGCATGGGGGGCCGCTTCAATACTAGCAGGTCGCGCACCCGATCGCCTTCATTTTCGCCTTCATTTTCCTCTTGCAATGCCGGTCTTTCGCGGTATCATACTGTTTTTCCGGTCGGAAAAGGAGGACACGGCACATGGGCGTTGCTATAGGCCGCGATTTCGATAACACGGCGGCGAAGGACCATCCGGCGGTCCAGGTCCTCAGAAGTCCCGTGAGCACGAAGCTGGACGACCTGGGCACGGAAACGAGACCACACCTGCCGCACGCCTGCTGCAGCGGCGAAGCCGGTCACTGCTATCCGAGAATCAAGGCTAAGAGTTGAGGCGATCGCTCCCCCCTCAGCGCGAGGAGTAGCACCTTCAACAAGGTTTGAGGACGATGGGAGAAAGATCTCAACTGGTCCCGTCTGCATACAATATAGCTCAATTAGCCCGCGGCGGTCGAAGATACCTGCTCTTTAACACGATCTCGACCGCTCTTCTTTCCGTGGATCCGCACGACTTCGAGCTGCTGGAGGACGTCTTTCCCAGCCCCCTGTTGGAGGACCGTCCCGTAAAGGCGCCGATGCCGTTGCAGGCGGAGGACCGGTTCGCGAGACCCATAGAGCTGCCGGAGGACATGTTCGAGTCCTTGAGGCAGGGCGGGTTCCTCGTCCCCAGGGATCTCAACGAACGCGACTACATAAGGACCAGGTACTCCATCTCCAGAATGAGGGCGCCGGCGCGCTTCGTGATAGCCCCGACCTTCGACTGCAATCTGAGCTGCTTCTACTGCTTCGAGGCGAAGAGCAAGGAGAAGATGACGCCGGAGGTGCAGGAGTCGGTGGCGTCGTTCATCGCGTCCAGGCTCGAGGGGGCCGCCGTGCCGGAGCTCGCGGTTGAATGGTACGGCGGCGAGCCGCTCCTCGCCTTGGAAGTCGTGCGCGATCTTTCCGACAGGCTTCGGAGCGTCTGCGAGGAGAGGGGCTACGGTTACAGGGCGGCCATGGTCACAAACGGGACCCTGCTCGACCCGGCCGCCATAGACACCCTGGACGCCGGCGGCGTGGACAGCTATCACATCACCCTAGACGGCCCGGCCGAGATCCACGACGGAAGGAGGGCGAAGGAGGGCGTGCCCTCTTCAACCTTCGAGAGCATCGTGGGGAACACCGAGGCGGCAGCCGCCGGGGGCCAGGTAAACGTGAGGCTCAACGTAGGTCGATCGAACCGCGGCGCGGTGGGGGCCTTCCTCGAGTTCGCAAAGAGGCGAAGGTGGAGCGAAAGGGGCATCGAGATATACCCCGCGCCGATCTTCGGGGCCTCGACGCCCTGCATGGGATACCCGGAGGAGGCCTTGCCGGAGGAGGACTTCGACTCGGTCCTGGACGAGTTCTGCGCCGCGGGATTCGAGGGGCAGGGGTCGAACCTGGCTGAGGTGGTCGGCTTCCCGCCGAGCAGGCACTACTCCTGCGAGGCCCTTGCGTTCAACTCGTTCGCGGTTTCGCCCACCGGGCACCTGTTCAAGTGCCCGCTCGAGATGGACGACGAGAGCAAGGCGGTAGGCACCGTCACCGGCCCCCTGGACCTCTACAATCCCAACCTGCTGAAATGGCTCTCTTTCGATCCCTTCAGCGTCCCCGGCTGCGGAGAGTGCCTCTTTCTTCCCTTGTGTTTTGGAGGCTGTCCGAAGAAACTCTTCGAGGAGGGGGTGCGGGGACGGCGATCCGCCTGTCGCTTCTGGAAAAAGCGCTTCTCAAACCTACTTTCACTTGCGGCCCGAGGCCACTCGCGGGGTCGGGCGCGGTCCGCGGACCGCGGGACCAGGCACCACTCCGCGGAGCTGTGATCCGCGCGGCCCAAGGCCGACCGGAATGCCGATAAGCGCCGCCCCGGAGGGTTCGAGTCGAAGACACACGGGCGCCCCGCGGCGAAGCGGCGCCGGCCCGGAGCCGCGTCCGCGGGCACCGACAGTGAGACTGTGACATGGGCTTCCCTTACGAGGGTGAGATATATTCGATAGGATGCGCGATAGTCTGGGCGCTGGCCGTGGTCCTTTTCAAGGTCAGCGGCCTGAGGCTGCCGCCGCTGGCCTTGAACCTCTTCAAGAACGCGGTGGCCGTGGCGCTCTTCGCGGTGACCATAGCGGCTCTGGGCATGGAGTTCACGCCCGACGTCGGCGCTCGCAACTACCTCCTTCTCGCGATAAGCGGGATGGTCGGGCTGGCCATCGCCGACACCATCTACTTCAAGAGCCTCAACACGCTGGGCGCGGGTCTGCTCTCGATAGTCGCTTGTCTATACAGCCCCTCGGTGATCTTCTTCTCCGTGCTGTTCCTGAAAGAGGAGCTCAGCACGGGCGACTTGGTCGGCGCGGCCATGATCCTCTCCAGCGTAGTCATCTCATCCGGCCACAAGCCCATTCCGGGAACGACGCGCAGGCAGATGATAATCGGCATAGCACTGGGGGCGATCTCGGTCTTCTTCATGGGGCTGGGAGTGGCCATCGCCAAGCCGGCCCTGAACCATTCCCCCGTACTGTGGGCCACCGCGCTGCGCCTGGCGACGGCCACGTTGATACTCGGAGTGATCACGTCGTTGAGCGGCGACGGCAAGAAGACGTGGTCCGCCTTCAGGCCATCAGCCGCCTGGAAGATAACGCTGCCCACCAGCATAGTGGGCGCCTATCTTGCGATGATCCTGTGGATCGCGGGCATCAAGTACACCACGGCGAGCGTGGCGGCCATACTGAACCAGACCAGCGTGATCTGGGTGTTGCCCTTCGCAGCCCTGATACTTGGGGAGAGGATCACCGGCCGGAAAGTGCTTGCCGTTACAATAGCCCTGGCCGGCGTCGTCATAGTGACGCTGATGTGATCGCGCGACGGGCAAGCCGGGCGGCCCGCCGGCATCGTGCCCGGCGCGGTGGACGCGGGACGCCCCCGGGCAGGCAAGGGGCTCAACGCCCGGAGAATTACCCCCGGACGCCGGCGACGCCTGCTACTGCTCGATTATTATTGCCTCCGCGGGGCACGCGTCGGCCGCGTCGCGCACCTTTCCTTCGTACTCCGCGGGCACTTCCTCGGCGAGAGCTCGAGCCACGTCGTCATCCATCTTGAATATCTCGGGACAGATGGCGATGCAATTCTGATATCCGTTGCAGAGGTCCTTGTCCACCCTGACTTTCATACGCGAGCTCCTATCGGCGCCGTTGTACCCCTGGACACGGTGTCCGCTTCGCTCAGCGCCTCTCCATATCAGCCTTTCTCCGACACCCCCTCGAAGAAATCGACGACCCCGGTCTCGAGCGAATACTCGGCGCCTACTATCAGGAGCTTGCCCTCTTCTACCAGGCGCCTCAGAGTCTCGGACTCCCGTGTCAAATGGTGCATGGATGCCAGGACGTTGGCCCGAACGGCCCGGCCCTTTACGGCTTCCGGATCGTCCCGGATCTCCGTTTCGAGCAAAGGCTCAACCGAAGGCCGGACGCGCTCGACGATCGAGCGCAGGTGCTCCGACAGGTTCTCGGCCGGATGCAGGATTTCCTCGAAGGTGGCAGCCACCGCCCCGCATTGAGAGTGGCCCAGAACCGCGATCAGTTGCGTGCCGATCTCCTCGGCCGCAAGCTCGATGCTGCCGATCTGAGAGGGCCCCGCTATGTTGCCGGCCACGCGGACGACGAACAAGTCGCCGAGCCCCTGGTCGAAAACAAGCTCCACCGGAACCCTCGAATCGGCGCACCCAAGAATGATCGCCCAGGGCTTCTGGCCCGCCACCAGCTCTTTACGGCGCGCGGCGATGGACCCGCTCTGGCCCCCGGCCCCAGACGCGAACCTCTCGTTGCCTTCCCGCAGGCGACGCAGTGCCTCTTGCGCTGATATCATCCGTACTCCCTTCCAATTCCCCCGACTCCGGCGTGATCCATCCGGCGATCGATCGAGCCGTACCGCCATTTGGAGCCGGTTGCAACTCGCCCCATGTCAGTCGTCGCGGGAGATCAAGCGGTCGACCGCATCCGGGGGCGCTCCCAACCAATCGAGGGCCTCGTCCATGGTCCGAAAGACCATGGATTCTCCGGGCAAGGTGTCGGCAAACGCCTGGAACATCCTGCTCATGCCGTATGAAACGTCGGTCTTCGCCACGAAAACCAACTTGATGGGGCTCTTGGATCGCTCGTAACGGGGAACTATTGACGAGGCCAGGGACTGAAGGGCCGCCGCGCTCCTGCTGACGCTTTCGGCTTTCCTCAGGTCGACGAGTATGTCGAAAGAAAGGTCGAAGTCCGGATCGGCGTAGAGCTTTTCATAGGCCGCGAGGAACTCGGCATCCGGGACGGGGCCGATGTGGACCGCCACTACCAACCGGAGATCTCTATCTACATAGAATCTGATGGGCATTTCCCAGGCCCTCGCTGTTTTCGAGCGAATGCGCTGTCCGGTAAGGCCGGGTCGGATGCCGGAGGCCGCGCGCACGCGGCTTCAATATCCCGTGAGTCTAGGGTAGCACAGCGGGGCCCGGTTTTGTCAGATAAAACGCGGCCTGGTCCCCTTCCCCTTCCCGGTTAAGCTCTTGCGCGCGCCTTTCGAACGCGGCGATGTCTTCCTCGGATAAGATGGAATCTCGCCGACTCATTCCATAGGACCGCCTGTCCCTGAGCGGAATGTCCCGGACGTACTGCTCGCTTCCCCAGAACTGAAACGAGGTCGAATCATAGATGATATCCCGCACTTGGAGGCCCGCCCGCTCCGCCAGGATCTTCATACTGTCGATGGAATGAAGATAGAAATGCCTCGGCGCGTCCAGTTGCACCCAGTTCACGCCGTAATGCCTCCACGCGAACGAGGACACCGTGGGCAGCCTGACCAGGCAGTGCCCTTCGGGAGCGAGCAGGGCCTCCGCGCTCCGCAACGTCTCATACGGGTCGCTAACGTGTTCGAAGGAGTGATGGAACATTATCAGATCATAGCTTCCCTCGGCCCGGTGGATGTCCTGCTTCTTGATCTCCAGATCTCCTTTGTAACGAATGTCGGCCTCGATCAGGGGGTCGATCCCGGCCAGTCGTTTGAAGCCCGCCTCCCGTAGCGCCTTCAACAGATTCCCTGATCCGCATCCCACGTCCAGTACGCGCGTCTCAGGAGACAAGCTCTCCTTGATCGGCAGCAGGAAATCGTATTGCGAGGTCGGGTACCTCGAGTACAGGAGCGCGCCGATCAATCCGGTACGGAATATGGCGTACCTGTCCCGAAGGCGCGCGATGGCTCGCTTTCTGATCGATTTGCGTATCACCGGCTGATGGGAGTAGTAGGTGTCGTCGTAGTATCGTCGCATGTCTCGCGGAAACTCGGCGATCTGAAGGCAACCGCATCTCGAGCATTGGAAGTAGGCGTGGCTGTCGCGGTACCCGTACAGCATCTCCCTCGCCTGGTACTCCCGGTTGCCCTCTTCGTTCTCGCAGATTCTACATTTCATGGCGGGCTGTACCTGCGCCTCGGCGAGACGGCGCCTGGGGCCTGAACTACAAGATCGTCGCGCACGCGACCGCGACCAGAAGACCGACGTCCTGCCACACTGACTCGTTGTAGGCGGCGAAGACCGCCAAGAAATCTTCTCTGGTGAAGGGCAACTGCATCGCTCAGCGATCTTTCTTCGTTCGAAATCACAGCCGGCCCGGGTCCGGCGGTGTCTCCACCCCCCCGCCGGGAGCATCCGGTGCCGTAACAACGGGATCATCCCGCAAGCTCGCGCGCCGGCCGGCACATGGGCCGCCTCCACGACTCTACTACGCGCGGCGCAGCGCTGTCATCGAGCTCGATACCAGCGTTACGTGATCTCTGACGAGCCCCGTGCCTTCGACGCTCACGGAACCGCTGTTCGTGTCCACTATCACTTTCCAGTCGCGGCTCCCGCACCCCGGCGGCAGGTTGAAGAGCGTCTCTTCCGAGCGGGGGTTGAGCAGGACCAGAAGGTCGGCGCAGGGGGACGAGCCGGCGCGGCCTCGGTCCTCCTCCGGCGCCCAGAGCACCGCCTGAAGCGGCTCTCTGGGAGAGTCGGGCGCGGCGTCGGCGCTCATCCCGCCGCCGGTCGAGTCATGCCAGGTCAATGACCGCCTCCCGGGGCCATTGCGCTGCGCGCCGGGCCAACCGCCCGCGCGCAGCGCGGGCAGATGCTTCCTGAGCGATACGAGCTTTCTCACGAACTCGACCAGCGCGTCGTCCGCGCCTTCCCAGTCGAACCAGGATATCTCGTTGTCCTGGCAGTAGGCGTTGTTGTTTCCCGCCTGGGTTCTGCCGAGCTCGTCTCCTCCGAGCAGCATGGGCACGCCCCGCGAAAGAAGAAGCGTCGCCATGAAGTTTCTCTTCTGGCGAGCGCGGAGCTCGACCACGGCCGGCTCGTCGGAGGGCCCCTCAATTCCGCAGTTCCAGGAGTGATTGTCGTCGGGCCCGTCTCTGCCTTCTTCGCCGTTCGCCTGGTTTCGCTTTCGCTCGTATGAGACGAGGTCGCTCAGGGTAAAGCCGTCGTGGGTGGTCACCGCGTTTATGCTAGCCTGAGGGGACCGCCCGGACTCGCGGTAGAGGTCGGGGCTGCCGGCTATCCGAAGCATGAACCGGCCCGCGGAGGAGCCCCGCCCGTTCCAGTAGTCCCTGACCTGGTCGCGGTATTTGTCGTTCCATTCGGACCAGCCTTTCGGAAAGCGGCCGGCCTGGTATCCGTCCCCGCCGAGATCCCAGGGCTCCGCGATGAGCTTGACCTTGCTCAAGGATGGGTCGTTGCGAACCTTCTCGAAGAACGGCGCGTGGAAATCCACGCCTTCATCGGTTCTAGCCAAGACCGTCGCCAGATCGAAGCGGAACCCGTCGACGTGCATCTGTTCGACCCAGTAGCGCAGCGAGTCGATTATCATCTCCAGCACCCGGGGATGCCGCGCATTGACCGTGTTCTGCGTTCCGGTGAGGTCGGCATAGTGGAGCCCATCGCCGGAGCAGAGGCGGTAGTAGGCTCTGTTGTCCAGCCCCTTGAAAGAGAGAAGAGCCCCGTCCGTGCCGCCCTCGGCCGTGTGGTTGAACACGACGTCCAGTATCACCTCTATGCCCGCGGAGTGAAGGGCCTTCACCATGGCCTTGAACTCATCGACGGCTCCTCCCGGGGCGCGGTCCGACGCGTACTCATTGTGCGGAGCGAAGAAGCAGATCGGGTCGTAGCCCCAGTAGTTGCGGAGATCCATGTCGATGAGACGGCGCCGATGCACGAACTGCTGAACCGGCAGCAGCTCGACGGCGGTCACCCCGAGCCGTGTGAGATGCTCTACGGCGGCCGGATGCGCCATACCGGCATATGTGCCCCTGATCTCGGGCGGAATCTTCGGATGCCGAGCGGTGAATCCTTTGACGTGCACCTCGTAGATGACCGTATCTTCGAGCGCGTTGCCCGGGGGGCCGTCCCCGCCCCAGTCGAAGTCGGAGCGCACCACGACGGACTTGGGCACGTCGGAGGCGGTGTCGGTAAGGTCGGCGGGCTCTTCCGGCGCATCGGGGCGGTAAGGGAATAGCGCGTCGCTCCACCGCGGGAAGCCGTCCAGGGCCTTGGCGTAGGGATCGATAAGCAGCTTCTCCGGGCAGCACAGGTGGCCCGCGGGAGGATCCCAAGGCCCATGGACTCGAAAGCCGTAGCGGGTGCCGGCCTCGACGGGCTCGAAGCGACCATGCCAATAACCATCGCCGCCCCCGGCCAGCTCGAACCCGCGCTCCTCTCCTCCGGAGTCGAAGAAGCAGATCTCCACCTTGTCGGCCACGGAGGAAAAAACGGAGAAATTGGCCCCTTGGCCGTCGTGTTCGCACCCGAGCGGCTTCGCCTGTCCTTCGGACATATTCATGCCGTCCCCGCTCAAGCGCGCCCGTAGGTGCGGGCAAGCCGCCCCAGTTTCCTCGCAAGCTCCTGCGTGGCCGCCCCCGGGAGTAGCCGCCAGCGCCAGTTTCCATCTGAGTTGGAGGGGCGATTCATGCGGGCGGTTCCATCGAGACCCAAAATGTCCTGCATGGGCACTATGGCCCATCCGCAGACCGAGGACATGGCGACCCTGACCAGGTCCCAGTGTATCCCGGACTCGCTGGGCACGCCGCCCAGATACTCTCTCATCCTTTCCTTCTGCTCGGGTGTCGCGTCGTTCTCGAACCAGCCTTTTGTAGTATTGTTGTCGTGCGTGCCCGTGTAGATGATCGCGTTCCGCTCGTGGTTGTGCGGCATGTGCGGATTGTCGGCCGGGTCGCCGTCGAAGCCGAAGTGCAGCACTCTCATTCCCGGGAACTGATATCGGTCGATAAGCTCGCGAACGTCCGCCGTGATCAGACCCAGGTCCTCGGCGATCAGCGGGGCAAACGGCCGGTATTTCAGCAACGTCTCGAAGAAGGCGCTTCCGGGGCCCTCGACCCACCGCCCTCCGACCGCCGTCTCATCGCCGGCCGGGACCTCCCACGAGCCCGCGAAGCCCCTGAAGTGGTCGATTCGAAGGACATCGAAGAGCTCGAGGCACCTTCTGAGTCTGTTTATCCACCACGCGTAGCCGGTGTCGGCGTGCCTGCGCCACTCGTAGACGGGGTTTCCCCAGAGCTGTCCGGTCTCGCTGAAGTAGTCCGGGGGCACGCCGGCCACCACCGTCGGAAGTTTCGCGCTGTCGAGCTTGAACAGGGAGGCATGCGCCCATACGTCTGCGCTGTCGCCGCCCACGTAGAATGGGAGGTCCCCGACCATGCGCACCCCGCGGTCACCGGCGTATCGCTTGAGCGCCGCCCACTGTTCGTCGAAGATAAACTGCGAGAACCTCTGAAGCTCTATCTCATCGCGCAGGTCGCGACGGGCATCATCCAGGTCCGATGACGCCCGATCTCTCAGAGGCTCCGGCCAGTCCTGCCATCTGCTGTCGTCGTAGCGCCGCCGCAACGCCGCGAAAAGCGCGAAATCGTCGAGCCACTTCGCGTTCAGCTCACAGAACCGGTCGAAACGCGCCCTCAACGCGCCATGGGCCGATGTGGCGTCCGCCGTGAACCTGGCGAATGAAAGCTCCATGAGCTTGCGCTTGGCCGGCACTACCTCGCCGTAGCTTATTCTGTCGTCGGAGAGCTCGGGAAGGCCGTGGAGGTCGCCTTCCTCGAGGAGACCTTCCTCCCGGAGCAGCGCCGGGCTTATGAGAAGCGGATCTCCCGCGAACGCGGACGTTGACAGGTACGGAGAGTGGCCGGCCCCGGCGACCGTCGGATTGAGCGGCAGGATCTGCCAGAGGCTCTGTCCGGCCTCGGCGAGGAAATCGACCCACTTGTAGGCCTGGGGGCCCAGGTCTCCGATCCCGAACTCCGACGGCAGCGACGAAACGTGGAGCAGAACTCCTGCGGCTCTTCTTCTAATCACGGCGGCTCCTATGGGGTCTTGTCATTTTTCCCCGTCTCCGATGACTCCATGATTGAAGAACGACGTTTTGTCCCCGGCGGCAGGGGCGTAGCAGTGCTTGACGTACTCCGTGACCATCCGGTTGCTCGTGAAGCGCCAGGCCAGGGTCCTCAGAGCGCTCTTCTGCCGCTTCACCCACTTCCGGGGCACCCCGTCCTCGTCTCTATCGTAGAACAGAGGAACGACCTCCTCCTCCAACGCCCGGTAGAGCGCCTCCAGGTCCAACTGATCCTGGCGCTGCCAGTCCGAGTGCTCGGTCCCTTCGCCTATAGCGAATCCGTTCGTGCCGTCATAGCCCTCGGCCCACCATCCGTCGAGCACGGAGAGATGGAGGCCGCCGTTGATCACGGCCTTCATGCCGCTGGTCCCGCAGGCCTCCAGCGGCCTCCTCGGAGCATTGAGCCACAGGTCCACGCCTTGGACGAGCCTCCTGGTGACGTCTATGTCGTAGTCCTCTATGAACACCACCTTGCCGAAGTACTTCGGCTCGCGCGAGGTCGCAAAGACCTTCTGAATGAGCCTCTTGCCCTCCTCGTCCGCGGGATGGGCCTTGCCGGCGAATATCAGTTGAACGGGCCTTTCGGGATTGTTGATCAGCCGGTCGAACCGTTCCATGTCGCGAAGTATCAGGTCGAGGCGCTTGTAAGGCGTGAACCTGCGCGCGATCCCTATGGTCAGGGCCCCGTCCAGGAGAAACGGCCTCCCCGGGTCCTTGGTGGGGTCCTCTTCGCCCCTGGCGGCGTACTGGCGGCGGACCCGGCGCCTGACGAACTCGAGCAACTGCGTTCGCAATATCTCGTCCAGCTCCCACAGCTCCTCGTCGTATATCTCGTCGATGAGCTCCCACGTGCTCGGCTCATGCATCTGGTCGCGCCAGTCCTCGCCAAGCCATCTCCTGTACAGACGGTCCATCTCGCCGGCGAGCCACGTCTCGACGTGGATCCCGTTGGTCACATGGCCGATGGGGATCTCGTCCAACGACCTCCCGGGCCAGATCGAGCGCCACATGTTCCGGGTTACGCGGCGATGGATGTTCGAGACGGCGTTGCGATAGCGTGAGGCTTTCAGCGCAAGGACGGTCATACAGAAAGGCTCGTTCTTGTCACCGGGACTCGTCCGCCCAAGCCCCATGAACTCGTCTACTGAGAGGCCGAGCTCCTGGCGCAAGGGATCCAGTGTCTCCACGATCAAGTCCTGATAGAACCGGTCGTGCGCCGCGAGCACGGGGGTATGCGTGGTGAACACGGTCATCGCGGCTGCGATCTCCCGGACGTGAGAGAACGACTGGCTGTCCCTCCACATCAGCCATCTGGCAAGCTCCAGAATCGCGAAAGCGCTGTGGCCCTCGTTGAGATGTACGACGCCGGGTCTTATCCCCATCCGCCGCAAAGCCCGCATGCCCCCGACGCCCAGGACGAGCTCCTGCCGGATGCGAACCCGCTGGTCGCCGCCGTAGAGCTGCGCGGTCAGTTGCCGCACCTCTTCGGTGTTCTCTTCGACGTTCGTGTCGAGCAGAATCAGCCTGCTCCGTCCCACCTTGGCTGTCCAGGCCCGCACGTGAATAAGGCCGGCGCCCGTCTCGAGGACGATCCGCAGGGGCTTGCCGTCCTTGTCGGCGGCTATGTCGAGAGGTAGCTGCTCTACGTCCGCCTGGAAGTAGTGCTCTTTCTGCCAGCCGCTATCGTCGAGGCTCTGGTTGAAGTAGCCCTGGGCGTAGAGCAGGCCCACGCCTATCAGGGGCACGTCTAGATCGGATGCGGACTTCAGATGATCTCCCGAGAGCACTCCAAGACCGCCCGAGTAGATGGGAAGCGACTCATGCAGCCCGAACTCGGCGGAGAAGTACGCGACGGGACTGACACGAAGCGCCCGCACGTTCCGGCGGCCCCAGGTGTCCTCGGTCTCGAGGTAGTCGCGCAGCTTGTAGTAGGCCCTGGTGACGTGGGAATCGAGGGCCCTCGCCGCGGACCTGTTCTCCAGGAACTCATCCGACAACTGGGCGAGAAAAGCCACCGGGTTGCGACTGAGCTTTCTCCACAAGTCCGGATAGAGATCCTGGAAGATGTGATAGACGTCCGAGTGCCAGGTCCAGTAAAGATTGCGCGCAAGCATATCCAGTCTACGTCGCATATCTCAGCAGTTCCTTCTTATGAGGGCCATGAGATGCCGGTAACCGTTCCGCCGGAGAAGATCCGTGGCGGGCAAACCCACACCGTACTCTATCTCGGCCCTACCCACATACAAGGGCCTTTTCGCATACAGGAGGGCGTCCTTCGCGCTCCCAGCGATCGGGGCCGGGCGCCCGAGGCTGTCAGCGCAGCGCACGAAACGCCTTATACGTTAGTCCAAAACTCGTTACCGCGCAACGAGAAACGCCGGCGCGACGGAGGGGGCGCGATGGAAGCGGAGCGAGCTTGGCCCGGGGGTCGCGGCGCTGGGGGCCGGCGGTGAGCGAGGATCCCGCGTGCGAAGGAGCGTTCACGAGCGGTTTGTGCCGGTGCGGCCGCAACCGCCCGCCGAGAGCTTCACTGCCGGAGCGCGGCGGCAGGCCGGACCCGGCCGGTCTTGCGGCGTCCGATAGGCTCGGCCTCCTGTGGCTTTCGTAGCAACGCGAACGGCGAGTCCACTGCCTCCGCAGCCGGGAAGCCGTAGGCTCCCAACGTGTGCGCCGCAATCACGTCCCACGCGAACCTCTCGCTCACCGCCACCCGCCCGTTCTCCCCCATGTGGCGGGCATGCGCGGAATCCGACAACAAGGTGTTCAAGCCCCAGGTTATCGATTCAGGGGTGGGGTAGACCTTCAGCCCGTTGAAGCCGTGTCTCACGAACTCCTTGGGACCGCCGACCTCGGTACATACGACCGGCTTCCCCGCGCTCCAGGCCTCCAGAATGACGATGCCGAAAGGCTCGTTGCGGCTCGGCACGCATGCCCCGTCACAGATCTTGAACGACTCCACCACCTTCTCGCCGGTGCGACAGCCCAAGAAGCGAGTTGCATCCCCGGCACCGATCTGCCGGGCCCTGCGCTCCAGATCCGGGCGCATGCTTCCGTCCCCGGCGAAGAGGAACTTGGCATTCGGGTACCGGCGCAGAACCGACGGGATCGCCTCCAACAAAAGGTCGGGCCCTTTCTGCCATTCCAGCCGGCCGCAGAAAAGAACCGTGGGATCGAGAGGCCCTATGCCATGGCGGCCTCTAGCAGCCTCGATGTCGATCGGTCGCTCGAAGCGACGCGAGTCCACCCCGTTGTAAACCACGACCGACTTGGAGTCAGGGACCTCGTACATCCACATGATTTCGCTCTTAACGGCATTGGAGACACAGATCACCGTGTCGGCCCAGTAGGTCCCCGCCCGCTCCTGCGCGCGCACCCGCTCGGAGCGCCCGCCTGGAAACGCGTTCCCGCACCTGGCGTACTCAGTGGAATGTATGGTCAATATGCTCTTGTAATCGCGTTCCTGCTTGGCCCATATCATCGCGTTTGCGGTGAGCCAGTCATGGGCATGAACCAGGTCGAAGTCGCCGGTCATGTCCTCGACCACGAACAGGCGGTCCGCGAACGCGCGGCACATGCTGTTGACGTCGTCCACGAAGTCGAGGTGCCCGGTGTAAGGGCAACGATGATAGTGGACCCCGTCGATCAAGTCATAGTAGCGCTGCCCCGGGGCCAGGCGCGTGAACACGTGTATCTCGTGTCCTGCTCTCTCCAGGGCCCCGGCGAGCTCGGTCACATGTTGAGCGATCCCGCCGACCATCACGGAGTGCAGGGACTCCCAGGACAGCATCGCTATTCTCACTGGAACCACTCCTCCCGTAGCCCGTCTAGACCGACTGGGCGGACCGGAGAGATCTCTGACGAACCCCCAAAGGTGAAGTCAGGTCAGGACTTGGCTCTCACCCTGACGACGCTGTTGAGCGTCCCGAAGTCGTTGGGGACCTGAGCCTCCGCGGAAGGATCCACGTGCCACTCCCCATCGACGACGTACTTGTACTGGTACTCCCCCGCGGGGAGCTGCAACAGCTTGTGAAACGCCCCCTTCCTCTTGACCATGCGGTCGGCCTGGGGATCCCAGTCGTTGAAATCACCGACCAGACAGACCTTCTTGGCGGCCGGGTCCACGTCGCATATGAACGCCGTCAGACTGGTCTCGGTCGCCTTCTTCTTCCTCGAGGCCTCCTTTTGCTTGACAGCCATGGTATTCTCCTCTCTTGACGGTCGGGCGGTGGCCTTCACCATCGCCGCCGTCGTCGGTCTCCGCGCCACTTCCTGCTATGGTCTAAGTCTATCGTCTCGGAGCCGGGCCGTCGCAGCCACTCATACCCGGCCCGGCCACGAAGGCCCTCTCAGACATTCGCGCGCACGCGCTGATTCATATGGTTACGGTTGGGGACAGGGAGTCAGTTCTTCCGCGAAAGCAGGGCCTTGTCCGACCGGGCCCCGGGTTCGCGCCTTCATCACCGCCATCGGAGGTTGGACCCGGGCGGCATGCGCTCAGTGACAAAGCATGTCCGGTCCGGTCCATTCCACGGGCAACCGTTACAAGGAATGGTTGACTAGTCGCCTACAACTCAGGGTGCACACCTTACGGTTGGTAAAGCCTTACAGCAAGCTCCACCACACCCACCTCAGTGAAAAAATCCAACAACGGAGGTTTCGTTGCAACAAAAATCTGCAAGCGTGCGCAAAATTAGTGCCTAGCCGGTGAAGATCGGTCGAACCTGGCAAGGGTATGTCAACGCCGATCCAGGGCGTTTTTCGATGGAGTGGAGCGCGCGCCGCGGTTCTTAGTGCGGGTGCAGCGGCGCTCGAGACCGCCGCTGCACCCGCTCCACTGTTATGAGGGCCACGTCGCCAGGGGGGTCTTCAGTCGATGGCCGTGGGCCCCCCACCTTCTTCGATCTATCCCGAGGCAGGGTAGCTCCTGAGCATGTACTTGTCGAATTGCGGGACAGTGAACGCCGCATAACCATGACCTGGCGTGTACAGCAGCCCCTTATCGATCAACCTCGACCTGATCGGCCCGGCCTGTTCACTGGTACGGTCAATCATCCCCGCGACTTCGCTGGCCCGATGAGGATCGGGCCCGAGCCTGGCCATTGCATAAAGATACTCGAGCTCCAGCTCCGTTGCCCGGTCGGCGCGGACCCGGAAAAAGCTCTCGTCGAGCTTGGCTTCGACAAGCGGCTGCACCGACCTAGCGTCACTACCGGTGATAGGCGATTGCGACGCCTCGTCCCAAATGAGCTTGCCATACTCCTGGATGAAGTAGGGATATCCTTCGGTGTACTCAACGACGAGGTCGACAGCCTCCGCTTCATAGTCGACATCCAGGGCTTGTGCGGGCAGGGTCAATGCGTCACGCGCGGCGACCGCAGGGTCCAGCTTGCCGATCCGGGGGAACTTGAACAATCTCTCACTGTAGGACTTGGCTTCACCGGCCAGGCGAGGGATCTGAGGCAACCCCGCTCCGACAAGTGTAATTGGCAGCGATCTTCGAGCGCATTTGTGAAGCGCCATTATCAGCGCCTCAAGCTCGAGTGAATGTAGGTACTGGATCTCGTCCAGTAAGAAGACGACGCCAGAATTTCGCTCCCGCGCTGCCTCCCCCAAGGCGACGAACAAGTCGGTAAGGTCCTCCGCGAGCGCCCCACTGTCCCCGGCCCCTTGCAGGGCCTCGATATCGAGGCCGGCCCTTACGGCGCCGTCTGGGTTGAACGTTAGGGTAAACGATTTCAGTATTCCCGCCGCCCTGCGCAAACGCTCCGTCCACCGTGCCCTCGGCGCAAGCTGAAGAAGCGCGCGTCTTATCTCTGCGGTCATCTTGGAGCTAAGCCGGGTGTTCTTCTCCACCTCCCACTCCACCGTTGCCCAATCGCGGCCCTCGGCCTTTTCGCGAAACACGTCCAGCAAGACGGTCTTTCCGACCCCTCTAAGGCCCGTTATGATCATGGACTGCTCAACGTACCCATTCTCGAGCCGTTCAAGAAGGATGTCGAAGGACTCTATCTGAGCGTCCCGCCCTGCCAGTGCGGGAGGTTTGGTGCCCGCTCCCGGCGCATATGGGTTGGTCCTGGGATCCATGTTGTCGCCGCTCCTTTACAAACTAAACGTAACTTATCAAAATTCGATAAAGCTCGTCTAGTCTGTTAAGCACTTGCCAAGCGGGGCGGCATCACGATCGTCTATGGCGACTTGTGGTCCTAATGTGCTCGGTTTCAATACATTAGAGCACACAGCGGGTGCAGCGGCGCTCGAGACCGCCGCTGCACCCGCTCCACTGTTATGAGGGCCACCTCGCCAGGGGGGTCTCGGTGACCTAACTGTCCACCTCTTCGAGGACCCGCAGTCCTATGTTGGGGGCGGTGGCTATGACGGAAACGACCAGCCCACGGCGCCGGACACCAGGGGGAGCCGCGGGATAACCGTTTGGTGGACCGGATCGCCATAGCTTCTCTTCAAAAGGACTACTTTATGCTCATGCCGTTCTTCGCGAACTTGGAGAGATAGTCCACTACCCCCGCCGTGCTCGCCTTCATGCCCTCCTGGCCCTTTTCCCAGTTGGCCGGGCAGACCTCTCCGCGCTCATCGATGAAGCGCAAGGCGTCCAGCATGCGCAGGGCTTCGGACACGCTGCGGCCCAGGGAGAGATCGTTGACCACCGCGTGGCGGACGATCCCCTCTCTGTCGATCAGGAAAAGCCCGCGCAATGCGACCCCTTCCTCCTCCAGAAGAACGCCGTACTTCTCCGCGATCTCCCTTCGCACATCGGAGACTATGGGATATCTGATAGGGCCGATGCCTCCTTGGTCCACGGGCGTCTTCTTCCAGGCGAGATGTGTGTACGGGGAATCCACCGATACGCCTATTATCTCGGCGCCGCGTTCAGCGAACTCGTCCAGCTTCTGGTCGAAAGCGAGTATCTCCGTAGGGCACACGAAGGTGAAATCCAACGGATAGAAGAAAAGTATAACGTACTTTCCATGATTAGAGGACAGAGTGAAATCCTCATTGAAGCTGTTGTCCCCCATCACGGCCGTGGCTTTGAAGTCGGGCGCGGGCTTGGTTACTAGGTGCGACATGTTTCGATCAACTCCTTGATCGGCGCCCTCTCCGGGGAGCGCCGGATCTGGTTCCCCGTCGGCGTCCGGCCTCCGGGCTCTCCGGAGGGGCCGGACCCACAAAACGGGCACCGCTATCACGTAGGACGGCGGTGCCCTGATGAACCGTCAGTCGATGAGCGTCGATAGCCCGCGGCCGAAGACTTCGTCCAGCCCGCCATGCCAGCCGGCTGCGTAGAGGATCGTTCGGAGGCGGGCCGCCGGCCGACGCTATGCGTTCTGCGGATTATCCGACTCGTCGACGCAGATCAGCTTGAGCTGTTCCTCTGTCGGGTTATTGAGACGCTCAAGGGCGTCGACGGGGCACAGATAGGTGTTTCCCGAATCCGCCTTGATCCACTTTACGTTCACCTGGTGCATGAATGTCTTCTCCTCGGCCATCTCTACTCCTCCTTTTTTTCGGCGGCCATGGCCGCTCGGACCTCCTCCATATCCAGCGACTCGGCTTGTCTGATTACGTCATCCAACTTGTCCTCCTCGTAGTACCCCGGTTGCTTGAACAGCAGCAAACCGTCCCTGAAGAGCAACAGCGTCGGGATGTTGTCGATTCCGAGCGCGGACGTGAACTCCTTGTTAGCCTGCGTATCGTATGTGCAGAAAGTATGCTCGGGATGCCTCTCGGCGACCCGCTCGAAGACGGGAGCGAAGTCCTTGCAAGCGCCGCACCAAGAGGCCCAGCAGTCCACCAGGACCACGCCTCCGCCGGTCGCCACCGACTCGAAGTTCTCCTCGTTCAACTCGGTGATCGCCATTCTTGGATTCCCTCAGGGCATGCTGTTGACGGTTGTTGGTGTGGTTGCGTTATGTCCAGCCTCCACGACTTCGACATAAGTTAATACCTTAGATCAGCCCCCCGGTCAAGGGATTCGGAAAAACGGCCAACCAAGGGCGCGGAGGCGCGCGCCGGGTCCGTTTGCGCCGCGGCTCTTGCATCCGGTCACTCTTTTCCCTATAATCATGCGGACTTAGGCCCCTCCCCCTCAGGCCCCCCGAGCTATCCGGAGACATAGATGGACAACCTTATCTATTTGGACAACGCTGCGACCGCATGGCCGAAGCCGGAGGAAGTCTACGAGTTCGCCATGGATTTCTATCGTAAGACCGGCGTCAATCCGGGGCGCAGCGGCTTCGACCTCGCCATCGAGGCCGGCAATCTCATAGAGGATCTCAGGCGCCGCCTGACGGCCTTCTTCGGGGGGGACACCGACGCTCCGGAGAGGTTGTGTTTCACCTACAACGCCACCGACGCCTTGAACCTGGTTATCCAAGGCCTGCTATCCGAAGGCGACCACGTGGTAACCACCAATCTCGAGCACAACTCGGTCATAAGGCCCGTAAACCATCTCGTAAGAGACGGAAAGGTGGACGCCACGTACGTCCCCTTCAACGGCGCCGGGTTCGTGGAGCCCGAGGCCATAGAGTCGGCCATGAAACCGAACACCAGGCTCGTGATGGTCAACCACGGCTCGAACGTGCTGGGCACCGTTCAGCCCTTGAAGGAAATAGGGAGGATCTGCAAGGAGCGGGAGGTCCTTTTCGCCACCGACACGGCGCAGACGGCGGGCGTGATCCCCATCGACATGGGGGAGGTGAACCTGGACGTCCTCACTTTCACCGGTCACAAGTCGCTTATGGCCTTCACCGGCATAGGCGGCTTGTGCGTGCGCGAAGGAGTCAATATCAGGCAGACTCGAAGCGGCGGAACGGGCGTGCGCTCCGCGTACCCGTTCCATCTGGAGGAGTATCCTTTCAGGATGGAGTACGGGACTCCAAACGTGCTTGGAGCCGCCTCGCTCTGGGCGGGACAGGACTTCATCGAATCGAGAGGCGGTGTCGAGAAGATACACCAGGAGGAGATGAGGCTCGCGGCCGGGCTGGTCGAGGGGCTCAGGGAGATAGAGGACGTCACGATCTACGGCTGCGAGGACATGGAGAATCATCTCTCCACGGTCACGGTGAACGTCGAGGGGCTTGACGCCGGCGACGTGGGCATAATGCTGGACGTCGATTTCAACATAGCCACGCGCACCGGACTGCACTGCGCCCCCCTGGTACACGAGCAGATCGGCACCTTGACCGCCCACGGCGGGGTGCGCTTTTCCATAGGCGCCTTCAACACGGTCGAGGACGTCGACGCCGCCGTTCGCGCCATGGAAGAGATCACGACCCGCGTCGGGAAGTAGGGTTTTCAAGATAGCGCGGCCGTGGTACAATTCAGGATCGCACAGCTACTCAGACTCCCCATAGACGGGCCGGCTATCCCCGGCCTGTTTGCAACTGGGCCGTAAGGCCTTCCCTCAGGTGAACGGGAACGCGTGGAGGTAGGATATGTCTAAGAAGGTATTGGAGAAACTGCAGATCAAGGACGTCAACCCCGGCGCCTGCTGGGGGCCGGATGGCTGGGTGTCCGACGAGAGCGCCAACAAGATAAAGTCGTACAACCCGGCGAACGGCGAGGTCCTCGCCGAGGTCGCCATGGCCACGGAGAAGTCTTACGACACGGTCGCCGACAAGGCGGCCGAGGCGTTCAAGACGTGGCGCACGATGCCGGCGCCGAAGAGAGGCGAGGTGGTGCGCGACCTGGGCAACGCCCTTCGCGAGCTCAAGGAGCCCCTGGGAGATCTCGTAACCCTGGAGATGGGCAAGATCCGCGCCGAGGGCCACGGCGAGGTGCAGGAGATGATCGACATCTGCGACTTCGCGGTCGGCCTCTCCCGCCAGCTTCACGGTTTCACCATGCACTCCGAGCGACCGGCCCATCGGATGTACGAGCAATGGCATCCCCTGGGAGCCATCGGCGTGATCTCGGCCTTCAACTTCCCGGTCGCGGTCTGGTCCTGGAACGCGGCCATCGCGGCGGTTTGCGGGGACACGACGATCTGGAAGCCGTCATCGACCACCCCGCTCACCGGGGTCGCCATCCAGCATGTCTGCAACAAGGTCATGGCCGACCACGGGCTGGCGGGCATCTTCTGCTTCGTGGCCGGCCCGGGCAGGTCAGTCGGAGAGAGGCTCATCAACGACCCGCGAATGCGCCTCATATCGTTCACGGGATCGACCAAGATGGGACGCAGGGTGAGCGAGGCCGCCTCCAAGCGCTTCGGCAACACCATCCTCGAGCTGGGCGGCAACAACGCCATAATAGTGACGGGCAACGCCGATCTGGAGATGGCCGTGCCGGCCATAGTGTTCGGCGCGGTCGGAACGTCGGGCCAGCGCTGCACCTCGACCCGACGGATAATCATGCACAAGTCCATCGCCGGCAAGCTTACCGAGAGCTTGGTCAACGCCTACAAGCAGGTCCGCATCGGCGATCCGATCGAGGACGGCACCTTGATGGGCCCCGTGGTCAACAAGCAGGCCATAACCGACATGTTCAACGCCATAGAGAAGGCCAAGGAACAAGGCGGCGAGGTGGTATGCGGCGGCAACAAGCTCCCCGACAAAGGGGAGCTCTTCGTGGAGCCCACCATTGTAAAGATGCCCAAGCAGACGGAGATAGTCCGCGAAGAGACCTTCGCGCCGGTGCTTTATCTGCTCGAGTACGACACCATAGACGAGGCGATCCGGATACACAACGACGTACCGCAGGGGCTTTCCAGCTCGATCTTCACCACGAACCTCCTGGAGGCGGAGCGGTTCCTTTCGCACGCGGGCTCCGATTGCGGCATCGCCAACGTGAATATCGGCACCTCGGGCGCGGAGATCGGCGGCGCCTTCGGCGGCGAGAAGGAGACAGGCGGAGGCCGCGAGTCCGGCTCCGACGCCTGGAAGGGCTATATGCGCAGGCAGACCAACACCATAAACTGGAGCAAGGAGATGCCGCTGGCACAGGGAATCAAGTTCGACATATAGGGGCGCCCCTCCAGCCCCGCTGAGTCGGAGAAAGGCCCCGGCGGTTAACCCGCCGGGGCCTTCTGTTTGCCGGAAGCCTCGGGCCGAGGCCCTTGCTGCGCCCTGTGCCGGGGTCGTTCTAGTAGCGGACCCCTTCCGCCCGCGGCGCTCCTATTATCGCCCTCACGTCGTCAATTATCGCCTTTGCCTCGGCCTCGTGGGACATGCGCCTTTCCCAGCCGTCCTCCTCGCTCTGGGCCGTTCCCGCGTGAAGCTGCACGTGGAAGCGGAGAGAGTTCGTGGTACCGGAGGGGCGTATCGTGACGTGGTTCCTCTTGTCCTCGCGATGCGTGTTGGAGTCCTCCAGATAGAACCTCAGGCCCTCGTCGGGGAAGCCTATGCCGTTTATCGCGTCGTACTTGCCGGTCCAGTACTTCCGCGCCGAGGTCACCTTCCTGAGGCCCAGCATGGCCTCTCCCCGGTTCGCCCTCTCGTAGAGGATCTCGGCCTTGTTGAGTATCGACTTCTTCTTGGTGTCGCCTTCCAGCCCGGGGTACTCGCCGTCCAGGGGATCCGGCTCGTAGTAGTTGACGTAGACGCCTACGGACTCGTCACAGTAGATGTGGCGGGCGAGCAGGGACAACAGGTCGGTTCCCTGCCCCTTCGCGTGGCAGGCTATCTCCGCGACGAGCACGGCCGCGAGAGTGCCGTCCTTGTCGAGGACGTGGCCGCCCACTCCCATGTCCCGCTCCCCCGGCGGCGGAGAGCCCAGTATGGAGAACCCGTTGCTCTGCTCCATCGTCGCCAGATTCAGCCTGTGGCTCTCCCTCATCATGGTCGTGTCGCAGTACACGAGGTCGCACTTCTCCCGGCTCTCGTCGAGGCGGCCTTCGCTTATCCCGAGCGGGACCTCGCCCTTCCATGCCTGCCTGACTCCGGTGGAAAGCCACGCGAATCCCACCCAGGTCTTCAGCACTCCGAGCCCGTGGCTCCTGGCCAGGTCCGTCAGGGAATCGCTCGTCGTGTGGCTCAACGCGATGAAAGCGTCTCCGAGATCGACGCGGTCTTTCATGAGATTCAGTCGATACCACATGACCAGCGTCCAGAGGTCGTCAGCGGGGACCAGCATGTGGTCGGCGCCGTACCTGGGACCGCGGTCTTCGCCGATCAACTCGGCTAGGGCCTTCGGGGGATGGACGATAACTCCGCATCTATCCGCGTCCGGGTCGGTCCCTATCAGGAGATCGGCGTCCTTCCAGGCTATTGGCGCGGGTCCGGGCGCCCCTTTCCGATGGGTCTTCACCTCCTTGGCCAGCTCGTCCAGGGCTATCACCGCGGACCTGGGATCGCCCGGATCAGGCTGCTGCTCCTCGCCCGGCTCCCATTTGAAAGCGGGAAACAGCCCGTCTATGTTGAAGAGTTTCTGGATCGGATAGATCTTCTTGAAGCCCAGCTCTTCCAGAAGGCCCGGCACGGTCGTACGGCCCGCGCCGTTGAACGCGGCGAACACTATGCTCATTTCCTCGCCGGGGCCCCCTTCGACCATGAGGTCTTCCTGCATGAAGAACGTTTTCATCTGCGAGATGTACTTGTCGTGCATGGGGATGAGGTCGCGGCCGAAGTAATCGGCCTCGGGGGCTTCGCTCTTGTCGCGCCCGCCCAGAAAATGAAGCCGCCGCAAGGCCTCGTCGTTTCGCTCCCGGAGATTCTCCAGGCCGACGGGGCGGATGTCGGAGAACGAGGTGCGGTTTATCCTGTCCACGATCTCATTGCGCTGTTCGAGCTTTATCTGCGCCCCGTTGGGACCGGACAGCTTGAACCCGTTGTATCTATAGTCGTTGTGGCTGGCGGATATGAAAAGGCCCACGTCCGCGCCCAGAGTCGGCACGGCGAAGGTCACCTCGGGATAAGGGACCGGCTCGTCGAAGAGGAAGACCTCCATGCCCTCGGCGAGAAAGACCTCGGAGATGGCCTCGGCGAACGCACGCCCCTGTATCCGGCTGTCGAAGCCCACCACGGCCTTGGAAGCGGCACCGCGGCTCCGGCCGCCCTTTTCCGCGAACCACCGCGCGATGCCGTAAGCGCATCGCATGAGCACGACGTTGTTGAGAGTGTTCTCGCCCTTCAGCACGGGCGCGTCTATCCCCTCTTTCTTGAACCTCTCTATCGATTCCCTGTCGAAAGCCATCAAGGCCCGGATGCCGCCCGTTCCGAAGCTCACCTTCCTGGCGAACGCGTTTACCAGCTCGTACCACTTCTCTCCGTCGATGGCGGCTTCGAGACCCCTCCTGACGTTGGGAGATAGCCGCGCGATGTCGGGATTGGTCATCCAGTCCTTCAAGTACGTGAAGACGTTCTTTCGGGCCCCCGCGAGATAGTCGCCCGTGAGCCTGCCCTCCCTTTCGAGAGAGTCCAGGTACCCCGTAATTCCTTTTTCGGCCCGAAGAAGGTGATCGTTGTCTCTTGCCTGGGATTCCTTGCCTTGCATGCCGTACAGCCCTCGCCTTTCAAAGCGTGCGTCTTTTGAACCATTCGCCGGCCGTCCCGCCGGGGAAGGCGGGTGCGTCCGGAGCGGTGATTATGCCCTTACGCGTCCGGAAACATCCTAGGCCCGGCTCGCGGGGCAAGTCAAGCCGGGGGGCTCCACGAGGCGGCGTCGCGCGCGGTGCGGGGCCGACCGATGGCCGTGTCTCGCCTGCCGGAACCGAGCTTGAGATCGCCGTTGACTCCCTCGGTGTATTGTGGTAAGGTCCATTTTGGGCGTCGATAAAGGCGCTCTACCTGTGACGGGAGGCTATGGTGAGGCGCATCGTGCTTCGTCAGTTCAGCTCGCGGCACTTCTCCGCCGCCGGTCACTCCTCTAGATCCGCCGAGCCGCCAGGGCCGACAAGGACCCTCTCCAGCCACTGCCTCATAACGACGCTGCTTCTGATCTCAGTCTTTATGTCGATGACGCCGGCAGCGGTTCAGCCTGTCAATGCGGGCCCTAACGCTAGTGCAAAGTGGGCCCTTCACTACGTAGGGCCTCACGACCCGGAAGCGAATACCTGTGACTTCTCGCTTTTCGACTGCTGGACGGACACCCAGGTGACCGCGCCCGAGGGGCCCGGCGACTACGACGTCTACGTCATAGGCGTGGAGGTGTACGGCATATCAGCGACGAGGTTCGGGATCTACGGCGAGGGACATTTCGAATTCATGGGATGGACCGGCTGCGCCACTCTAGAGCTACCGACCGAGGGCTGGCCCGGATGCGGAGAGGGAATAGCTCTCGCCTGGGACGAAGCTCAGATGGATCAGACCGTCACGGTCGGTATTCTGCATATCTACGCCTACGGCTCCGGACGCATATGGGCAGGGCCCGACCCCCGGGTGGGCTTCGCCGAGTGGTGTGACGCGAGCGACCCGGCGCCTCGGTGCGATGAGCTCTACGGCGATCCGGCGTTCGGCTTCGTAGGTATTGGAATGGACGGATGCAATCCCTGCGGCTGCTACACGTATGGAGGCGGATGCGTGACACCCGGCTTCGATCTCGCCGCCTACGGCACCTGCGCTCCGGTGCCGGTGGAGGACAGGAGCTGGGGGTCGATAAAGGCTCTGTACCGCTGACGCGCTCTGCGACCGTGAAGGAGGCCCCGGCCTCCTCGGAGCCGGTAACCCTCTTCGCGCGGCGCCCCCCACAGGGCCGCGGTCACTCGTAGCCTATTGCGGCATATCCCACGAAGTGGCGCAGGTTGTTCGGCGCGGTGGCGCCCATGGGCTCCAGCCCTTCGAGGTCGATGGAGGCCTCGCTGACGCTGGTTCCGTAATCCAGCAGCGCGCCCCTCAAAGGGCGCGAGCGAAGGGCCGTGGATAACCTCGAAGCGACGTTCAAACCCAGCGGTATGGAGAATCTGCCGCACCAGGTGACGCGGTACTCGGTCACGTCCTCGGGGTCCACGCACGTGTGCATGAACTCCTTCAGCTTGACCCTGTCCTCGTCGCCTCCTAACGGCCCGCAGAGGAGATCCTCGGCCAGCCGGACGTCGCGCGCCACGGCCTCCTCATACCCCTCTATACCGGTGCCGAAATCGGCGTAGGAGGCGCCTCCCCAGCCGGCGTCGCCGTAGTGGATAGCGTCGGCCGAGACGACAAGCGCGATATCCTCCCCCAGCTTCCAGCCTCGCCCGGCGATTATCGACTCCAACGCGGCGGAAAGCTCCCCCGCCAGTCGATCCAAAGTGCTCCAGTCCATGTACGGAACAAGTATCGACACTATTTCAACGTCCCTGTTGTAATGCTGAAGCCAGGGCACTATCGCCTCGACCGAGTGCTCCACCATATGCATGTCGTTGTCCACTATATAGGAACCCCGGGGCAGGCGGCTCACGATCTCCTTCCTGACGTTCGACACGGCGACCGGGCCGTACGGTCCGCGCCAAGAACGATAGGAGTCGAAGACAAGAACGTCCCCGCAGTCGAAGACCAGGGCCTTGTGGAACACGCCCAGGAGCACGACCGTGCCGGCCGTGACGTGGGGCGCGATCAAAGAGTACAGCCTGCCCGCGTAGTAATAATCGTCGTGCGGGCAGACGGCCGCGGCGAACGCGACTTCATCAGTCAGGCCGCCCACATCACTCAGCGCCTCCCTGCGGGGTGCCGCGAGCTCCTCGCACCGCGCCGCGACCGCCTCCATCTGCCGGGCGGTCGACGCGAAGCCCACTATGTCCCTTTGCCCCCTGAGATCGCCCTCGGGCTCGATGGCGACGTCTTCCAGCAGGTCCTCAACGGTCGGCCCTCCCGCCGCGGCGGCGAAAGAGAGGGCCAGCAGCAAAGCCGTGATCAGCAGCGGATATGCTTTCATTTCAGCGCCTCCCTGTACGGCGGTCATGACTCGTCGCAGCAATCTCTTGAAATAATAGCACATGAGGGCTAGTATATCCGTGTCGGAACCCCGCACGATCGGCTTCACTATCTCTTCGAAAGGACAGCGCCATGAAAAGCTTTCCGTCTCATCACTTGCGTATTCTTTTCATCGCGGCGGTCGTGCTCGCGATTATGTTGATTCCGCCCGTCTCCATGCCGGGGAAAAGCGCGCAGGCCCGGGCCGCGCAGGGACAGCCGGGCGATGCCGCAAAGGAGATGATGCGAGTCGAGCGCTGGCTGCTTCTCGGACCGATACCGACCCCTCTTCCGGCGTTCAACCAGGAGCTCGACGACCAGAGGGGCGCAAAGGACCTCCTGGCATACGGGCACCTCTTTCAGGAGAAGCTGGTTCCATCGGCAGGGTCGAAGATAAAACTCATAGGATCCGGCGAGGCCGCCTGGACCGTCGCGAGCGCCGGAGATGACGGCCTGTCGATCGCCGCCGAAGGCTCAAAGCCGCAGATCGCCTACCTGGCGGCCTACGTGGAGACGCCGCGGTGGATGAAGGTGGACCTCGAAGCGCGGTGCACGACGCCCTTCGAGATGTTGATGGGCGGCAAAGCCTCGCTGAAACAAGACGGCTTCTCCGATATGTCCGGCGAGCCCAAGAAGGGCGAGGTCAAGCTGGAGGAGGGAAAGCACCTGATCCTGGTCAAGACGGTCTACGTGCCTTCAGACACAGCGGCCGATTGGCGGCTCGATCTCCGGCTTTCGCCGTCGCAGGGCTTAGAGGGCACGCCTGTCCTGTCGGTCGACCCTTCCCGCCCCATGAACATGACGGACGTGCTGGACGCACCGTACGTGGGCAGGGTCGATGTATCGCCCGACGGGTCCCGCTACGCGGTATGGATCTCCGAAAGGACTCCTCCGGAAGGAGACACCGAGGAGCGCATAGAAGTGCGGCAGGCGAGGACCGGTCGGCTCATCAGGGTGTTCAAGGATATCGCAAAGGCTGGGAGCTGGAGCTGGACGCCCTCGGGAGACGGCCTCTCATACGTGACATCGGAGGACGGCGCGGGCACGCTGCGCATAGCGGACGTGGAGACCGGCGAGACCGAGACCGTGCTGAAAGACGTGGAGGACCTGGGAGGCTACAGGTGGAGCCCTGACGGTTCCTACATAGCCTACTTCGTGGACAAGGACTACGAGCCCGACGACTCGGGCATCAAGCGCCTGCGCGGCGCATACGACCGCAGGGACTACGAGCGCGACAAGTCGTTCCTGCATCTCACATCCGTGCCCGGAGGCATGACCCGGGAGCTCACCACGGGCGATTACACGACGCACATCTACGACATCCACCCGGACGGCGACAGGATCCTGGGCGGCAGATCGTACGAGGACCTGACGGTGAGGCCATACGAGGTCTCGGAGATCGTGGTAATAGACGTCGGCGACCAGACCACGGAGATCCTCCACAGGGGGCCCTGGATTAGGGGTGCCATCTGGTCGCCCGACGGGGACGAGATTCTCGTGACCGGCGGCCCCTCGGCGTTCGGGGAGATCGGGGTGAACGTGCCGGAGGGCGTCACCCCCAACGAGTACGACACCCAGGCGTACATCTTCGACCCCCGCACGAAGGACATAGAGGCCATCACGGTGGACTTCGCCCCCTCGATCGAGGCCGCCTTCTGGCCCGAGCCCGGGGGGAACATCTACTTCGTGGTGGAGGAGACCGAGTACAGGAGACTTTACAGGTACAACGTGAGAGCCGAGTCCTTCCGGCGGATCGACCTTCCGTGCGACGTAATCCACAGCGCGGACGTCGCCGAGGAGAGGGCGATCGCCATGTGCCGTTGCTCGAGCGCCGACAGGCCGATGAGGCTCTACGGGGTGGACCTGACCACGGGCCGCTACCAGATGTCCTTGTATCCCGCGGCCGATCACTTCGAGAGCGTGAGGATAGGCGACGTCGAGGATTGGAACTTCACCGCCGCGAGCGGACGGGAGATCGTGGGACGCGTCCACTATCCCCCCGACTTCGATCCCGCGAAGACCTATCCCTGCATAGTCTATTACTACGGAGGCACCTCCCCCGTGATACGGAGCTTCGGAGGCCGCTATCCCAAGAACCTCTGGGCGGCGATGGGATATGTCGTATACGTCCTGCAGCCCAGCGGCGCCACGGGATTCGGCCAGGAGTTCTCGGCCGCCCACGTCAACGACTGGGGGGAGACCACGACGGGCGAGATAATAGAGGGCGTGGGCAAGTTCTTGAACGCGCATCCCTTCGTCGATCCCGGCAGGGTGGGCTGCATAGGCGCCTCCTACGGAGGCTTCATGACCCAGCTGCTCTTGACCAGGACGAACATCTTCGCGGCGGGGGTCTCGCACGCCGGCATAAGCGCGCTGACCAGCTACTGGGGCGAGGGATACTGGGGCTATCTCTACAGCGCGGCCGCCACCGCGAACAGCTTCCCCTGGAACAGGCCGGACATCTACGTCCATCACAGTCCCATCTACGCGGCGGACAAGATCGACACCCCGCTGCTCCTGTTGCACGGGGCCTCCGATACCAACGTGCCGCCGGGCGAGAGCGAGCAGATGTACACCGCGCTCAAGCTGCTGGGCAAGGAGGTGGAATACATAAGGGTGCTGGGGGAGAACCACTGGATTCTCGACTACGAGAAGAGGATCACCTGGTCCAACGCCATATCGGCCTGGTTCGACAAGTGGTTGAAGGGCCGGCCCGAGTGGTGGAACGACATGTACCCGCCGCTCGACGAGGAAGAGAAGGAGCAGGCCCCGGAGAAGAAGGAAGAGCCGCCGGTCGCCCGTCACGAGGGCCGGGAGGTCGAGATGCTCAAGAAGTCCAGGCCTCTCAAGATGCGGCCCGTTGCCGTCGAGATGGACAGGTACGGGACCGTGCTGTTCGGGGAGGTGACGCGTGAGGACATCGCCCGGCACATGCCGGGATGGAACGCCGAGTACTTCGAGTACGAGCCCGACCACGCGCTGAGGGCCGACCTGGCGAACAACCTCGAAGGGGTGAGGATAAAGGCCATCATAGGAACCTGGTGCGGTGATTGCCGGAGGGAGATCCCGAGGCTTTGGAGGATTTTGGAGGGCGTGGGCTATTCACTTTCGAACGTGCAGATGCTGGCCGTCGCGAGCTCGAGTTTCACGGAGGACATGGGTGTTCCCCGCGAGGCGCTCGAATGGTCGCGAGACGTGAAGAGCCACTACGACGTCGAGGCGGTGGCGACGATTGTCTTCCTGCGTGGCGGAGTGGAGATCGGCAGGATCGTAGAGTCCCCCGAGATCGCGCTGGAGGAGGACATTCTGAGGATCGTGAGGGACTGAGCTTTTAGGCGGACGAAGAGCCCCGGTCCCAAGAAGGCATGGAAATAGACTACTCGAGCATATCGAACACCTATGACAGCTACCGGTCCTTCCCGGACCAGGTACTCGAGAGCGTCGTGGAGCTCGCGAGCATCGGCCCGGGATCGAGAGTGCTGGAGTTCGGCTGCGGCACCGCAAACGCCTCGGCCAAGCTCCGCGACAGAGCCGGTGCGGAGGCGACGGGGATGGACCTGTCCCCGGCCATGCTCGCCAAGGCCAAGGCGAAAGGCCTACCCGTAATCCGCGCGGACGCCGACGGCCCCCATATGCCCATAATGGACTCCTGCCTCGACGCCGTGCTGGGCATCTACGTCATCCATCAGATCCGGGACCTGCCGGCCCTTTTCGCCGAGTGTCACAGGATCCTTGGAGGCGGCGCCCTGGTCCTGCTCACCTCCAGCCACGTCCAGATAGAGGACCAGCACCCGGCCATTAAACGTTTCTTCCCCAGCTTCGTCGGTATAGATGTGGGGCGTTTCCCCGACCTGCCCGAGCTGGACGCCGCGCTGGAGGAAGCCGGTTTCGGGCACATCGAACACCGCGAGACCGGCGTGGGAAAGTCGCCTCTCGACGAGGCCTTCCTCGAGAAGGTCAGGAACAAGTATATCTCGACCTATGAGCTGCTTCCCGAGGAGGAGTTCCGCGACGGGGTCGAAGGCTTGGAGGCCTACATAAAAGGCCTGCGCAGACAGGAGCTCAGGCAATGGAAAGCCACGCTGATAAAGGCCGCCGTGCGGCATGGCCGATAGCCGATCATGTCTGCCCCTGGTGGGTGGGATATCTGCTCCTCAATCCTCTCAGGAGAATCCTGGAAAGCGCCGGGGGAAGCTTCGGTCGCTTCATCAGCCCGGGAATGACCGTCCTCGAGGTTGGTCCCGGCATGGGCTTTTTCAGCGTGGACATAGCAAGGCTGGTGGGACCTGAAGGGCGCCTGGTTTGCGTGGACCTGCAGTCGAGAATGATAGAAGCGCTGACCAGGCGCCTCGAAAAAGCGGGCCTCTCGGACCGCGTGGACGCGCGCGTGTGCACGGAGGATTCGCTCGGCGTGGAGGATCTGAACGGACAGGTGGACCTCGCCGTTGTGGTGCACACCGCCCACGAGGTATCCGACAGGCGGACCTTCTTCGCCCAGACAAGAAGCGCCCTCAAGTCAGAAGGGAGGCTCTTCCTCGCGGAACCCAAGCTTCACGTCGACCAGGATCTGTTCGACGAGATCGAGGTCGAGGCCCTCGGCGAAGGCTTCAACCTGATAGAGCACCCCGGAATGTTCACCAGCAGGGCATCCCTCATGGCCGCCGCATCAACGCGGGGGGCCTCCCCTTCCGGTTCGGCGGGGCCTACATCCCCCAGAGATTACCCGTGTTGACCGGCTTCTCCATCAGCTTGAGATAGTAGAACAGCTGCGCCTTATGGCTCATCAAGTGCTGCACCATCTGGAGTATGCGGTGGCCCAGTATCATGTCGGTGGGATCCCAAGGCGCAGGGGCCTTCTTCGCGGAGAACTCCTCCTCGGTGCATTGTCTGATCATCTCCAGGGCTATGCGCTTGTCCTCCGACAATAGCTTTTTGGCCTGAGATACGCTATCAACCTCGGGGAGCTTTTCCGCAGGCGGAAGCATGTCCTCCGGCTTCACCTTGCTCGGATCGAAATCAGCCGGCATCCCCCAATCGCCCGTTACGAAACCTCTGATGGGGGCCCCGCAGGCGTCCGACATGTGCTTCAGGAGCTGGCCGGTGGTCATCCAGTTGCTGCCGGCCGGGGGCTTCCACGACAGCATATTGTCATCGACCAGGTCCAGAAGCCCCTCGGCGACCTTGTAGTTGTACTCTATCTCGTTGTTAAGCATTGCGGTCCAGCTCATGTCATCTCCTCTCTATTCGCCAACGGCCCATGAATCTCAGATCCCGGGAAAGACAGCACCGGCCAGTGTCCATGCCCGGCCACGGTTGGATTTGCACAAGACATACGGCAATTATGCAATCCCCATGCGGCCGGCGTCAAGGATCCGAAGGGAACGGCCCGGGCCGCCGAAAGGCGCCCGGCGATCCCTCTTTATCGGCGGCCGCGCCGCCGACGAATGGTGCTGAAAGCGCCGCCCGTCCCGGGTTAGACTACCGATAGGCTATCAGTATGGCATAGCCCCGTTGTCAAGGCCCTGGCGGTGGCGCTGCCGTGCGCGTCCCGGGTTTTCCTCTCGCCCGGAGGCGCCGCCTGTAAGGAGGACGTGGTGGAAGATCGGGACCGCGAGATCAGGCTGACCGTTATCTACGACAACCAGTCCACATCGGACGAGCTGCAGGCCGCGTGGGGTTTCTCCTGTTTGATCGAGGGGCTGGAAAGGACGATCCTTTTCGACACCGGAGGCCAGGGCGCCACTTTGATGGCCAACATGGAGGAGATCGGCATAGACCCTTCGGCCGTCGACGCTGTATTCCTTTCTCACAGACACTGGGACCATACGGGCGGTCTTCAAGCTTTCCTGCAAGCAAACGGCGACGTCACGGTCCACGCGCTCGCGTCCTTTCCACGGAATCTCAAGGACGCGGCCCGTAGGTCGGGCGCGCGGGTCGTCGAGACAGAAGGCGCGGTTGACGTCTGCCGGGGAGCGCAAACGACGGGCGAGATGTCCCGCGAGAACGGAACGCCGGAGCAGTCTCTGGTCATCGGGACGGGTTGCGGCGCCGTGGTGATCACAGGTTGCGCTCATCCCGGCGTGGTGGAGATCGCCGAGCGCGCCGCCGAGCTCGCCGGATGCGACATCCTCGCGGTCGTCGGCGGATACCACCTGCACGGAGCGGGGGACGGCGTTGTCCGCGAGGTGGCCGAGCGGTTGAAGGCGCTGGGCGTGGGTTACGTGGCTCCATGCCATTGCACGGGCGACCGCGCCATGGATCTGTTGAGGCAGGACTTCGGGGACCGCTGCCTGAGCTGCGGCGCCGGAGAGACGATAGAGATCGGCCGTCTGGAGTGCGGGCGGAAAGGAAGGGGGCCCGCGAGATGAAGATCGCACTGGTGCAGCGGAGGGCCACTCTCGACAGAGCGGCAAACCGCAGGAGAGGGATAGAGGCCCTGGAAGAGGCGGCCGGAAGCGGCGCGAAAGTGATAGGCTTCGCCGAGCTGGCTTTCGACCCTTTCTACCCTCAGAGACACGCTACGCCGGAGGAGCTCGGGCTGGCCGAGACCATACCCGGGCCGACCACCGAGTTGTTCAGCGCCAAGGCCGCGGAGCTAGGGGTGGTCCTCGTGCTGAACCTGTTCGAGAGAGAAGGAGACATGACGTATGACTCCTCGCCCGTCATAGACGTGGACGGAAGCATCCTGGGCGTGACCAGGATGGTGCACATAACCGACTATCCCCTCTTCCACGAAAAGGGCTTCTATGCCCCGAGCAATGAAGGAGCGCCGGTATACGAGACCGCCTTCTGCAAGCTCGGGGTGGCGATCTGCTACGACAGGCACTACCCGGAATACATGCGCGCCCTGGGCGTCGCCGGCGCCGAGATCGTCTTCACGCCGCAGGCCGGAGCGATCGGTGAGTGGCCCGAAGGGCTTTACGAAGCCGAGATGCGAGTCGCCGCCTTCCAGAACGGCTACTTCACCGCGCTGTGCAATCGCGTCGGGGAGGAGCCCAGGCTCACCTTTGCCGGCGAGTCGTTCGTCTGCGACCCGGAGGGCAAGGTCATGGCCCGGGCCGGCCGGGGCACGGACGAGATCCTGTTGTGCGACGTGGACCTGGATAAAGCACGGGACTCGCACGCGAGGAGGCTCTTCTTCAGAGACAGGCGCCCGGAGCTATACGCCGAGTGGCTGAAGTAGCTCCAATCAGTCGACGGCGATGCCTCGCCGTCGCGGCCCTCCGCCGAAAGCATATCCCTTACTCTGCGAGCCAGCCCCCCGAACTCCCTCGCACGGCCCCTCTGCTTCCACGGCCCCTCTGCTTCTTGCTTGCGGACCTTTATAGGAATAGTGCATAATGGGGGATCGACCGTTGAGGCACCCGCCTCCATGGACCCGGGGGTTCGCTATGGCATACAGCGTCCGATACGATGCCCAGAGGCATCTCGTTTTCATGCACATTACATCCACGCTGACCATCTCCGTGGCCAAGGCATGCGCGATCGAGGCCGCGGATCTGGTGCTCCGGCACAACTGCAAGTCCGTCCTCACGGACTTCAGAGAATGCGTGCCGGCGGTGGAGACTATGGAGATCTACGATTTCGCCCTGTCACTGCCGGGGATCGGAATGGCCCGCGACGTAAGGATAGCGAGCGTTGTTTCGAAGCAGCATCCCGACCACAGGTTCTTCGAGACGGTCTTGAAGAACCGCGGTTCCGCCGTGCAGTATTTCACCGATACGGACGAGGCACTACGCTGGCTGGCCGAGCAAGCGGCTTCCGAGAACAACCGCGAAGCCGGACCGGGGCAGCTCCCGCGGGACGGCGGGCCCCCGGACGCGCTCTAACGCGCACTCCATTCTAACCCAACAACACCAGCACCAGCGGAAGCACCACGATCAGGACGAAGAACGCCGCCGTGAAGGCGACCCCCTTCGGTTTTCCCAAGTTGACCGTGTAGCCGATCCCGAACCCGTGCTCGGCGAACATGGAGGGGTCTTCCTGGTTCACGCAGAAGGCCTTAGCGCCACTTGCCGTTGTCCGCGAGGCCGCCGGTCAGCGGCGAGTCGGCCGCCGGCACCTCGAGCCTCGAGCCACCCTGCCCCAGCCGGACCGCATCGACTCGACTTCGTCGATTACAATCCGGCGCAGATTCTCGACCCCTACTCCGCTCTGCCGCAGCCGGGCCAGTACCTCTCTCAGCGATTCCATGAGATGTGCCTGCGCCGAAAGCTCCTTGTCCGGCGGCGCTCCGGC
>CAZHEV010000022.1:0-29983 GCA_964531335.1 uncultured bacterium
GCTCCCCCCGTGTTACCGCGGCTGCTGGCACGGAGTTAGCCGGAGCTTCCTCTTGCGGTACCGTCAAATCCTCGTGTTGTTCACACGTGGATCTTTCTTCCCGCATGACAGGGCTTTACAACCCGAAGGCCTTCATCGCCCACGCGGCGTCGCTTGGTCAGGGTTTCCCCCATTGCCAAAGCCTCTCGACTGCTGCCTCCCGTAGGAGTCTGGGCCGTATCTCAGTCCCAGTGTGGCTGGCCGTCCTCTCAGACCAGCTACCCATCGTCGCCTTGGTAGGCCGTTACCCTACCAACAAGCTAATGGGACGCGGGACCATCTTCGAGTAACAGCTTGCAAGCAGAGGCCATCTTTGATTGTCGGTACATGCGAACCAACAATGTCATTCGGTATTAGCACCCCGTTAGGAGTGTTATCCCCATCTCGAAGGCAGGTTTCCCACGCGTTACTCACCCGTTCGCCACTCTACTAGGGATCCGAAGATCCCGTTCCCGTTCGACTTGCATGCCTAATCCACGCCGCCAGCGTTCGTTCTGAGCCAGGATCAAACTCTCCGTTGTCAGAAATACGTTATGGCACACGAAGCGCCATGTATTTCGATCGGAGTGACCCGTGGGGGTCTTGATTACGATCGCAAGACTCTAATGCGCGACATGCACTATTCAGTTTTCAAAGAACGACAGACCGTTTGGATGGACATGGGCGGCCTGTACCCATTGGAACAAGCTATCAAAGCGGTCGGACCTTGTCAAGCGAAAAAAAGCCCCCTGCCTTCATCCGCCGGCAGGGGCGGTCCAGCACAGTCAAATCTATCGGCAAATGCCCCAGTTGTCAAGAATTTTTCTCCTCGACCAGATTTATTTTTCGCTGAGCCTCGGCGGCCCACCTGCCTCCTTGACGGCTGCCTCCGCCCACAATAAACTCAAGCAAGGATGTCTGCCCCGGCGGCCGCATTCCGGCAGGGGCAAGGAGGACTCCCCCATGCGCACATTTCTCACAGCCCTTGTGATCGCGCTTTTCGCCGTCGCAGGCGCCACCATAGGCATCATATCCTGGGCCGGCAGCGATCTGCCTTCGCCCGAGGCCCTCGCGGAGATCGAGCCCGCCGTCACGACCACCATCCTGGACTGCAAAGGGCGCGTTATTCAGGAGCTTTTCACCCAGAACCGCTCACCCGTGTCATTGGAGGAGGTCCCAGAGGACTTCATCCAGGCCATCGTATCCACTGAAGACAGGCGGTTCAGGAGCCACTGGGGCATCGATCTCATAGGCATAGCCAGGGCGGTGCTCCACAATGTACAGGCCGGAAGGATAGTCGAGGGCGGAAGCACCATTACCCAGCAGCTGGCCTGGAACCTGTTTCTGACCCATGAGAGGACACTCAGCAGGAAGATTCGCGAGGCGGTGCTCGCCGTCAGAATCGAGCGAAGGTACTCGAAGGATGAGATCCTGGAGATGTACGTGAACCAGATCTACTTCGGTGAGGGCACCTACGGGATCGCGGCGGCGGCCAGGAATTTCTTCGGCAAGGCCCCTTCGGAGCTGACCCTGGCCGAGTGCGCGCTTCTGGCGGGCCTGCCCCGGAACCCGCGCGACTACTCGCCCAGGCGAAACCCCGAGCTTGCGGAGCGGAGGCGCAGCCTCATCCTGTGGAGCATGCTCGACACGGGGGCGATAACCGAGGCGCAGATGCGCGAAGCGGCTGAGGAGCCGATCGAGATAGTGCCGAAGGCGGCTGGGGGCAAGAAGGCCCCGTACTTCGTCGAGATGGTCAGGATGCACCTGGACGAGACCTACGGCGCAAGGCAGGTCTACGAGGCGGGATTCGTGGTTCACACCACCCTGGACCTGGACCTTCAGGCCGTGGCCGAGGAAGCCCTTGAGACCCACCTGACGGAGCTGGAGAGGCAGACACGCAAGAAAGTGACGAAGGCATCCTATGACACTTCATCCACGGAGGACGGGGAGCGTCCTTCTGTCACCCCCTATCTCCAGGGAGCCGCTGTCGCCCTGGAGCCCTCGACCGGCTTCGTCAGGGCGCTGGTCGGAGGCAGGGACTTCGATGACAGCAATTTCAACAGGGCGTTGCAGGCCTATCGCCAGGCAGGTTCCGCTTTCAAGCCCTTCACCTACGCGGCGGCGATCGACGCCGGATACACCCCGTCGGATCTGCTCCTGGACGCGCCCCTGGTCATGGAGCTGCCTACGGGGCGGGAGTGGGTCCCGGGCAATTTCGACAAGGAGTTCAGAGGGCCCGTGACTCTGCGCGAGGCACTAAACCACTCGATTAACGTGCCCGCGATAAGGCTGCTCACCCGCCTCGGAGCCTCGACGGTGGCCGATTACGCCCACCGAATGGGCATACACAGCCCGATACCAATCGTGCCCTCCATCGCACTGGGGAGCCCGGAGGTCAGCCTCCTGGACCTCACCAGCGCTTATTCGGTCTTTGCTAATACCGGAATCAGGGTGGAACCTGTCTGGGTCCTTAAGGTGCTCGATCGAAACGGCATAGCGCTCGAAGAGAATGAGACCGTGTCCGAGGAAGTGCTCGCCGCCGAGAGCGCCTACCTGGTCACGACCATGCTGGAATCGGCGGTGAACGAGGGCACCGGGCGCAGGGCGAGAGCAATGGGCCTGGATGTGCCGGCGGCCGGCAAGACAGGTACCTACGACGATTACACCGACGCCTGGTTCGTGGGCTTCATCCCCGATCTGGTGGCCGGCGTATGGGTCGGATACGACGCGAAGCAGCCCATCGGCGGCAAGTCGACGGGGACGGGGAGCGCGGCCGCGCTCCCTATATGGACGGACATCATGATCGCCGCGGCGGAGAGCTGCAAAGTAGATGCCTTCCCCCGCCCGCGGGGCATAGTGTCAAGTCGCGTATGCCTGACCACGGGTCTTATAGCCGCGGAGAGATGCCCCAAGACCAGGGTCGAGGTGTATAGGGAGGGTACGGAGCCCACCGAGACATGCTACATGCATCGCAGGTCCGGGCAGTTTGATCTCGAGGATGACCGGATAGATTTCCGCTCTTTGGACAGGGAGCAATCCACTCGCTTTAACGAGGACGCCTGGTAGCCGGTCGGCGCTCGACCGGCTCGGCCGAGCCCGGCAGGGTCACGGGGAAACACCCCATTCGTGTCTGCCCTCTCCGGTTACGACCCAGGCCACAAGAGGTCGCGGCTGGGGAGGTTCCCCGGCGATTTCGAACAAGGCCGACGCGCGTCTCGCGTAGCTCTCAGCGTCCACGCGCTCGGGCAGGTGGAGCTCGGCCAACGGCTCGCCGGCGTTCACACGGTCTCCCTCTTTCTTGAGCGCCAGAAGCCCCACGCTGTGATCGATCCGATCGCCCGCCCTGAGTCTACCTCCGCCGATCTCGCGCACGAGAGCTCCGATCCCCCTCGCGTCAACCGATCTCACGTAGCCGGAGGCCCCGGAGCAGACACTATCCACACGGGGCGCAATAGCCATCAGTGACGGCTCCTCCAGCGCAGCCGGGTCGCCGCCCTGGGCTTCTATCATCTCGTTGAACTTCTCCAACGCCGCCCCCGATTCGATCGCCCCGCGAAGGATCTCCTCGCCTGTGCTTATGCTCGCCGCGGCGCCGGCGAGATCGAGCATCGCCCCACCCAGAAGCAGCGTGAGTGACGTCAGGTCGGCAGGGCCGCGTCCTCGAAGCACATTCACGCTCTCGGCAAGCTCGAGCGCGTTGCCCACCGCGATTCCAAGGGGCTGGTTCATATCCGTAACGAAGGCCGCCGCTTTCCTTCCAAACCTCTCCGTATGCCTCACCAGCTCGGCCGCCAGATCGAGGGCGTCGTCCATCTCGCGCATGAACGCTCCGCCCCCCCACTTGACGTCGAAGACCAGGCAGCCCGCGCCCTCCGCGATCTTCTTGCTGACTATGCTGGACACTATCAGCGGGACCGATTCGACCGTCCCGGTTACATCTCTCAACGCATATATGGCCCCGTCGGCCGGCGCCATCTCGCTGGTCTGGGCGGCGATACAACACCCGACAGATCTCACCTGGCCGACGAACTCCCGCACGCGCAGGTCCGTCCTGAGGCCCTTGAGCGACTCCAGCTTGTCGAGAGTGCCGCCTGTGTGACCCAGTCCGCGGCCGGAGATCATCGGGACACACAGCCCCGCGGCGGCCACCAGGGGCGCAAGGCAAAGCGACACCTTGTCGCCCACACCGCCGGTGCTGTGCTTGTCGGCGGAAGGGCACGGGAAAGCAGCGGGGTCGAGCGCCGTGCCGGAGGTGAGCATCAGATCCGTGAGCTTGTGCGTTTCCGCCTCGCTCATCCCCCGCCAGAGCACGGACATGAGCCAGGCGGACATCTGATAGTCCGGCACCGCCCCCGATACAAAGCCGGACACCATGAACTCGAGCTCACTCGGGGTGAGCTCAAGCCCCTCCCTCTTCTTAAGTATTATGCTCCGGGCATCCATTGAGATCTTCTCAACGCCTGGCCCGTTCCTCCTCCGCGAGCGCGACTCCGCTGCTTGTCCCCAGCCGCGTCGCCCCGACGGAGATCAGCTCCTCGGCGAACGATACCGTCCTTATACCGCCCGCCGCCTTGACGCCCACCGCGGGGCCGGCGATCTTTCGGAGAAGGACGACGTCCTCCGCGGTCACGCCCCGGGGGCCATAGCCGGTGCATGTCTTGACGTAGTCAGCGCCGCAGCCGATAGCCAATCTGCAAGCCTCCTCGGCGACAACGGTGCTCAAGAGCGGCAGCTCGAGGATGACCTTGAGGGTCGCCCCCCCGACCGACTTGCGAACGAGCGAGATCTCATCCTTGACCACGTCCTTTCTCCCTGACTTGAGCGCGCCCACGTTTATCATAAGGTCGATCTCCGTCGCGCCGTCGGCCACAGCGCCCTTTGCCTCCGATGATTTCACGAGGGAGGTAGTCGCGCCCAGTGGGAACCCTGATACGCCGCATACGGCCACGGACTCACCTTTCAACGCCCTCGCGGCCCTCCTGACGTGCCAGGGATTGACGCACACGGCCGCGAAGCCGTACCGCCCGGCCTCGCCGCAGAGCCTGTCGATCTCGGCGATCGTCGCGTCAGCGCGTAACAAGGTGTGATCGATAATGGAGGCTACGGAAGGCGGCTGGGCGGCCATCTGTTGTTCCCTCTACTCGTTTACTCGTTCCCGGCAGGTCCCGCAGTGAACGGAGCCGGGATCAGCTCCGCCATCGAGTAGGTCTTCGTCGCCCCCGCGAGGTTGGTGCAGATTACCTTCATGTCGCCGGCGAACTCCCACAGGAGCTGCCGGCAGGCGCCGCAGGGGGTCACGGGCTCATCCGACCGGGCGGCCACGGCAATGGCTTCGAACCTCCGCTCCCCGGCCGACAGGGCCGAGAGCAGAGCTACGCGCTCGGCGCAAAGTCCCAGGTTGAGCGTCCGGTTCTCTATGTTGCATCCTTCGAATACACGCCCGGATGCGCACAGGAGCGCGGCGCCCACTTTGAACCCGGAGACCGGCGCGAGCGCCCTGCTCCGAGCGCCGGCGGCTCTCTCCAACAGCACGTCGTAACCCATCGGCTTAGCTTCTCGGGGCATCTCGATCCGGAGCGCACCCGGTGTGCAATGCGCGTCTCTCGCAAGTCCCGTCAGCGCCTCGTCAGTCTCAGGAAGCTCTACTCGGCTTTCTTCTTCAGCTTGGCCTGCTTCACCCTCAGCTTGCGCTGCTTTCCATCGGACGAGAACCGCACCACGACCGTCCTGGTCGCTCCCTCCCCTTCCGCCTTCACAATGAGGCCTTCGCCGAAAACGCGATGCTCCACCAGGTCACCGATCTCGAAAGGGCGGGTAGACGCCATGAATCTCCCTTCCTGCTGCGAGTGGACCGGCCGCCGCAAAAGGACCCGTTCAGCCGCCTATCTTCTCCGCTGAGCGAGTCCTGCTCCTCAACCCCGGCGCCGGTGCTTTAAACTCGCCGACCAATGTCAGCACTTTCCGGGCAACGCTGTCCTTCAAGAACTTTCTTACGACCCTTTTGCCTATCGTGCACATTATCTCATAGGGCAGCAGACCCGCGGTCGCCGCCACCTCTTCCACCTCGATTCGATGGGGGTCCTTTCCCCCGAAAAGCACTACCAGATCATTGAGCCCCGCTTCAGGCGCATCGGATAGGTCCACCATGGTCATGTCCATCGTGACCCGTCCGATTACGGGCACCCTCACCCCCCCGACGATCACCTCGCCTCTGTTGGAGAGCAGCGAGCTGTAGCCGTGCCCGTATCCCACGGGCACGACACCGATCCGGGTGCGCCGCCTGGTAACAAATGTGGAGCCGTAGCTTATCCCATGGCCCGGCGGCAGCGTCCTGACCTGCACCAGCCTGGCGCAGAAGCTCATCGCCGGCTTCACCGCCAGTGGCCGGGGCACGCCCGGCGGATATACGCCATAAGCAAGCAGCCCCGGCCGCACCATGTCAAGGTGGGAATCTCGAAGGGAGCAAAGAGCCGCGCTATTCGCGGAGTGAAGAACGGGGGGCTTTATCCGGCGCTCTTCGAGTCTGCCGACCACCGATCGCAGCAGGCGGAGCTGCTCCTTCTCGAACTCGAGGTCGGACCCGGCGCAATTCGGAAAATGAGTGAATAGGCCCTCGAGCCTCAGGCCAGGCAGGGAGACGACCTCCGTCACGAAATCGGCCGCCTTCTCGTGGCTTACGCCGCAACGCCCCATGCCCGTATCGACTTCTATGTGCACGGCGCTCTTCACCCCTCTCTCGGTTGACACCTCCGAGAGGCGGTGAGCGAACTCCATGGTCGCGACCGCCGTGGCCAGCCTCCACTCCACTATCTCGTCGACTTCCGCCGCCGGCGCCGGGCTGAGGACCAGAATCGGCGTCCCTATCCCCGCCTGTCGCAGCTCCATCCCCTCGTGTACGGTGGCCACGCCCAGAACGTCCACCCCCGCATCGCAGGCCGCTTTCGCCACCTCGGGCGCGCCGTGCCCGTAGGCATCGGCCTTCACAACCAACAGGAGCCTGACTCCTGGGCCGGCCCAGTCTCTGATCAACCGAATGTTGTGTCTGAGCCCGTCGAGATCTACTTCAACCCAAGCGGGAAAAGGCATCATGTCTCCCCATGGTGAACCCGGTGGCCGCCGCCGGATATCCGGAGGGCTGCCTTATCAATAGCACGCGCGGACCGCGCCTGCAAGCCCCCATGAGGGCCGCGGCCCTCCCGCGCTCTCTACGCTTTGTGCCCTCGAGACCTATCTGATAGGATATGGCCATGAACAAGAGCCAGAGCGACAAACCGGGCCGGCTGTTCGAGGAGCTCTGCCGGCTGTCCGCCTTTTTGAGAACCGAGGAAGGCTGCGCGTGGGACCGCGCCCAGACCCTGGAGACACTCACCCCGTACGTCATGGAGGAGGCTTCGGAGACGGTCGAGGCCGTCGAGATGGAGAATCCGGACCGTCTCAGGGAGGAGCTGGGCGATCTGCTCTACCTGGTCGTCTTCATGGCGGACATCGCTTCATCGAATGGGAGCTTCACCATGGAGGACGTGCTGGAGGGAATCCGCGACAAGCTCCACCGGCGGCATCCTCATATTTTCGGCGAGCACAGGAACATGACTCCCGATCAGGTCAAGAGCCAGTGGGAGATCATAAAGAAGGACGAGAAGGGCGGGCGCTCGATACTCAAGGACTATCCGGCTTCCCTGCCGGGACTGATCCAGGCATACCGTATCCAGGAGAAGGCGGCGGCGGTCGGCTTCGATTGGCCGAGAATCGACCAGGTGGCCGACAAGGTGCAGGAGGAGCTCGAAGAGGTGAGGGATACGCTCTCCGCCGGCGCGAGCACGACGAACAAAGAGCTCGGGGACCTGCTTTTCGCGGCGGTCAACCTGTGCCGTGCGGCGGGGGCCGATCCCGAGCGGGCCATACGCGGCAGCGTGGACAAGTTCCGCAGGCGATTCAGGTTCATCGAGGAGGAGCTGGAAAAGCGCGGCAGCAGCCCGGCCTCGTCATCTCTGGAAGAAATGGACTCACTCTGGGATGAAGCGAAACGACGCGGAATCTGACCTCGACTGGAATCAAAGGAGGAGAGCCCCCGGAGCTAGTACGGAAGCCCCCAGCTCGCCCCGAAGCTTACAGCCCATGACGGCAGCACCGATCTGGCGCTGAATTCGGTCTCCTTGTCATCGCCCGACAACAAAACCTCGCCTGTTACGACTGCTCCGAGCCTTCCGCGAATCTTCACGGCGGCGCTTTGGATGAGAAAGAACGGCCTCTCTTTTTGCGCGAGCGCGCCCGCCGCATCGAGCGGCTCCTCCCTCAATACGACGGTGGCCAGCACAGCCCTGCTCCCCCTGAGCTCGAGCCTTCCCTGCCAGGTGAGCACCGGTCCGCCGAACGCGCCCGCCGTATCGGCGATGGCGACCGAGTGACGCGGAAGATAAACCCAGCCCGACCTGCCCTGCGTCCTGTAACGGACGTCAAACCCCAACCAGATAGGCAGAGAAGCCCCTCCTCCGAGGACTCTCGCCGAGATCCTGGATCCGAACCCGTAGGACCAGTCTCTGAGGCCCCGGTGCCAAACACCCTCGCTGGGCGTCTTCCCGGCGGCGGCGGAGAACGTGACCCACCCTGTGACGTCCACACGATCCCATATCCGCGACCGCTGCCACCACGGTCCGAAGTCCAGGTCGGTCAGAGCCCAGGAGGTATCCCCGCCCTTCCAGGGCCCTCCCGATCTAGCCCGCGCCCAGAGTCCCGCGCCCTGCGGCAGCCAAACGCGCAGTGTGCCGTCCAGGACACTCCTCGACTCCTTCTCCAGGGTCGCCCTCGGCCTCAACTCCTCCAGCGAGTATCCGACTGCCAGGCGCACGCCGCCGGAATCGGCCAGGGACGCCGCCGCCTCGGGCCGGGCGCGCACGGTCTCGGCCGGGGCGAGGAGCAAGAGAACAGCCATAGCGATCGCGAGGCTCGCCTTGGGGAACACATGAGAGCACTTCATCAGTCGGCGCTGGGCATGAGGTGTTCGAGAAACTCCGTTCCGACCATGGACAGGCTGAATCGCAGATAGCGCTCCCTGGCCTTGTCGGCGTCCAGGTCGCCCCTCGAGCCAATCTGCAGGGCGGCGTCGAACGAGCCGTTGTCGTGCCTGAAGGGCAGCCCGAAGCCCACGGTGACGGCGAACTCGGTCGGCGCCTCGGAGGCGTAGCTAGCCTTGTATGAGAGCTCCCTCCAGAGATAGCCCACTCTGAGCGGGATCATGTAGTCGTCATCGCCGAGCTTCCACTCGGCTCCAAGGGAGAATCTGTCCGCGTCGGCCATCTCACCCTGGAATCCCGGCAACGCCCCGGTCCGCCCCCATCCCGCCCTGTACCACTCCGCGGTGAAGGTCGTCTTTTTGCCGGGGGTATAAGAAAAACCCAAGCCTCCCATGGCCGGGTAGTCGAGCTCCGACTCCGACCGGGAGATCTCCACGTTCCTGGCTATAAGGGTCGTCGTAACGTCCATCACGCGGGAGAACTGATAGCTGCCTCCCACTCCGAACCCGCCTCCGATATCCACATAGGCGCCGAACCTTCCCAGCGGCTCGCCGCCGAAAGAGCTCTTCACTATGTCGTGAGTATCGAGTGCGAGCTCATCGACGAAGCTCACCCTCCGCTCGTCCTCGATCGTGCCCACGAGCACGCGGAGCTCGGCGCCGATCATCAATCTCTTTCCGAACGGCCTCGCCAGCGCGATGGATACGTACCCGGGCCCGCCCTCGCCACTTCGGACGTCGGTCACCTCCCTGCCCCCGACGGTGTAGCGCTCCTCGAAGCTGTAGGACACCCTGTGCATCGAGCCTATGGCGGCGGCTCCGGTTAGGTTTCCGGGAAGGCCGTGGGTCAGTCTCACGAACGGGAAGTATGCGAAAGAGGCGCCCTCTTCGCTCTCCACGAGCTCGCCCCTAAGGCTGTCCTTGAGGGCTATGCTCCTTATCTCGGGCACCAGGGCCGCTCCCAGGGTGAACTGCCCCACGCGAGCGAGAAGGGCCGGGTTTTCCATCGATATATGCCAGGCGCTCGGATTTGCGAGCCCCGCGCCACCCATCGCCATTCCCCTCGCGTCGACGCAGAGGACAACCTCACCGATCCCGTTTACACTGAACACGCTCTCGGCGGTCGCCGAATGGGCCGATACGAACAGCGACAGGACGATTATGGCCGCGCGGCGGATCATGGCTCGAAGCGCCCTCCCGGTGGCATGGTAAACAGGATCGTCAGCGTGGGCGCATCCGAGGGATCGGCCGTCTCTGATGAATGCAGCGCGACCTGGTCGCTGAAAGAGAACACTCCCGTCCTGTAGACAGCGACCTCGAAGACGTCGTTCTCAGTGAACAGCTCCACCAACGCCGTGACGTCGAAGACTATCTCGCCGTCGATGCCTTCCTCCGCGTCTATCTCCACCTGGCCCGTCGTGGAGATGCCTATTTCCACGTCCACGTTCGTGGAGTCCTCTTTCCAGGCCCCCAGCACGGGCGCGGCGAGGGCGTCGAAAATTCCCTCGTTCAGATCGGGCCGGCCGCTTTCGACCTTGAGCCTCAAAAGGGCCTTGTTCACGCTAGCTGAGTCGGAAAATACTCCCACCCTGAACTCGTATACCGACCGGTACCCGAAGACCCCTCCCACACGGGTGAACGGCTCCTCGCCCACCGCCTCAATGGAGGGACTGTGAACGAAAAAGTCCTCCGTGGAGGTCAGCCTCTCCGAATCGGTCTGGCCCTGCCTCAGAATCTCGAGCTGCGGCCCGAGCCGGACGGTGTTCAGGGTCTGTCCCCCGGACCAGAAGCGCTTCTCGATAAGGTCGCTCTGGCCGGCATTGAGCGGGCCGCCGGCTATTCTCAGCCCATAGTTGGAGGACGGATCCGAGATCCAGCCCGCGACCCATGAGGTCGGGATCTCGACCTTCACGAAGTTGATGCCTTCCACGGCGGCCGTCGTATCCTCTGTCGTGCTGACCGCCGTGTCTACGACCGCCTCGCTCTCGGGCGGCCCCGGCCAAAATGGAAACTCAGACGGAGGCGGCTCTTCCAGGCGCGAGACCCGCAGCCTGTACGGAGGGTCGTCCCCTACCGTGTAGAGAACGAGGTATGCCTCGTCGAGCACGGCATCGGCGGCCGGAAGGGCCTCGAAGGCGACGAAGGCGACGGCCTGGAACCCGCCGGACGGCAGCTCTCCCGCCACCAGGTAGGAGCCGTCGTTGATAGTTCTCTCGAAGTAGGTATCCGCCGAAGCTGAAACCGATATGCTGTCGGGCTCGTTCCCCCGGTCCGTGCGGTCGTCGGGCCCCGCCCCCATGAGGTCCTCCCCCCTGTCCGTGCAGCCGCCGCAAACGGCGACGGCCAAGGCCGCGGTCAGCACAAGGAAGAGCATGGGTGAGCGGATTCTCATCAAAAGAGCCTCGCCGTTTATGGCTTTTATGACAGGGTCACGGGAAAGGCGCATGATCGCTCCAGAGCCTCTCTCGAGCGCGAGAAAATCGACCGCTTGAGATTACCCGGCCCGTACGTCGCTGTCAACCGCGAGCGAGGCGCCTCCCTCCCGCCGCCGGCGCCGAGCGACATCTCGCTCGCCTGATGACTCCGTGCAGGACGCAGCGCAGAGCCCTTCCGCAGGAAGGAGCTGAGATCCGCCGGCGGAGCCGGCTAGCTCAGCGACTGGGCGGGGGCTCAAGCGCGTCCTGCACCGGAGCACTCCGGCGGCGGGAGCGAGGCGCCGTTCACCGGCCATTGGGGGCGTTTATGTTGAAAGCGCGTCTGCCTCGACTTAACATTGCCGGGACGGCCCAGTCGCGAGCTCCACCCGGCGCTTCCAGGCCCGTCGAGATAGCGAACCGCACCTGACCCGTTCGACCGCCGCGGTTCAGCCGTCCCCAGGAGGAAGGAGGAGGTCATGCCTACCTATGTTTTGATGACGAGGCTCGCTCCCGACATCACCAGAAAGCTCAAGGAGAGGGAGAAGATAGGGCAGAGATGGAAGAAAGCCGTCGAGGACAAGTGTCCGGATGTCAAGTGGGTCTCCCACTACACCCTGCTGGGCCCGTATGATTTCATGGATATCTACGAGGCCCCCGACGAGGAGACCGCCACGAAGGTGTCCTGGATCACGCTATCCATGGGCGCTGTTACGGCCGAGTCATGGACGGCGATACCGTACAGCAGGTTCTTGGAAATAGTTGACAGCCTTTGAGACCCATGAACGAGTCCGGCCGGCTCGGCCGGGAGCCGGCGCAACCAGGGAGTTGGGAACATCGCGTTGAAGGATAGACATCACCGGCGGCAATCAGAAAACGACGGAACGCCCCCCGGGGCGGGCTACACTTGCCCTATGCACCCCGAGGTGGTCGCGCCGCGTGGCGCGGTCTGCCCCAAGTGCGGGATGGGACTCGAGCCTATAGCGCCTTCTCTCGAGAGCGAAGGGGACCCCGAGCTCAAAGACATGACCCGGCGCTTCTGGATCGCGCTTGTCTTCGCCGTGCCGGTCTTCGCGATCGCTATGGGAGATCTGATACCAGGCCGACCGCTCCTGCGCCTGGCCGATCCCACGATGCTGCAATGGGCCCAGTTGGCGCTGGCCACCCCGGTCGTCCTCTGGTGCGGGTGGCCCTTTCTGGAGCGCGGCCGGCGCTCTTTGACATCCCTCAACCTCAACATGTTCACGCTGATAGGCCTGGGAGTTCTGGTGGCCTATCTTTACAGCGTCGTGGCTACGGTCGCCCCGGGAATCTTCCCCGAGTCGTTCCGCAACGAAAGCGGCAAGATCGGAGTGTACTTCGAAGCGGCATCGGTAATCGTGACCCTCGTCCTGCTGGGACAGGTGTTGGAGCTCAGGGCGCGGAGGCGGACCGGAGACGCGCTCAGGTCGCTCCTGGGACTGGCGCCCAAGACGGCGCGCCTCCTGCGGGACGACGGTACCGAACGGGACGTCCCGTTGGGAGAGGTCTCAAGAGGCGACGTCCTCCGCGTGCGGCCCGGGGAAAAGATACCCGTGGACGGCACCGTGATCGAAGGCTCGACCGCCGTGGACGAGTCCATGGTCTCCGGAGAACCGATGCCCGCAGAGAAAGGGCCGGGGACGCAGGTGATCGGCGGTACCGTGAACGGAACCGGCTCGATTCTCGTAAGGGCGGAGCGCCTCGGCGCCGAGAGCATGCTGGCGCAGATAGTTCGCATGGTGGCCGAGGCACAGCGCAGCCGCGCGCCGATTCAACGCGTGGCCGACAAGGTGGCGGCTTACTTCGTTCCCATGGTGATAGGCGTCGCCGTTCTCACCTTCATCGTATGGAGCATGGTGGGCCCCGAGCCCCGGATGGCGCACGCTATAGTGAACGCGGTGTCGGTGTTGATAATCGCGTGCCCTTGCGCGTTCGGGCTCGCCACACCCATGTCGGTCATGGTGGGGACCGGCCTGGGCGCCAATCTCGGAGTCTTGTTCAAGAGCGCCGAGGCCATGGAGCTCATGCGGGACGTCGATACGCTTGTGGTCGACAAGACCGGCACCCTCACCGAGGGCAGGCCGCAGGTCGCGTCCGTCGTGCCGGCGGATGGCGTGGACGCCGACAAGCTTCTCGCCCTGGCCGCCGGGTTGGAGAAGCCCAGCGAGCATCCTCTCGCAAGCGCGATACTCCGCGAAGCGGAACGAAAGGGCGTCTCGCCCGACGACGTCGAGGACTTCGAATCGGTGACGGGGATGGGCGTGGCGGGGACTTTCCGGGGCACCCAGGTGACGCTGGGCGACCGCAACCTGATGCGAAAGCGAGGAATCGAGCACACGGGGTTCGACGACGTCGCCGAAGGCCTGCGGGCGGAAGGCAACACCGTCGTTTACGTGGCGGCCGGAGACAAAGTTTTCGGGCTGATAGAGATATCCGACCCGGTCAAGGAGACGGCCCTGGAGGCGATCCAAGATCTCCAGTCCGAAGGGGTAAGGGTGGTCATGCTCACCGGCGACACCAGAACCACGGCCCAGGCGGTCTCTGAAAGGCTCGGCCTGGACGGTTACGAGTCCGAGGTTTCCCCCGATCAAAAGACGGTGGCCGTCAAACGCCTGAAGAAAGAAGGCGCCACGGTGGCGATGGCGGGGGACGGGATAAACGACGCCCCTGCCCTGGCGCAGGCCGACGTCGGCATCGCGATGGGAACCGGCACCGACGTGGCGATGGAGAGCGCGTCGATCACGCTTGTCAAAGGCGACCTTCGAGGTTTGGTGCGAGCGAGAAGGCTCAGTCGCGCGACGATGACCAACATCAAGCAGAACCTGGCGTGGGCCCTCGCCTATAACACGCTGGGAGTTCCCATAGCCGCGGGAGCGGCCTACCCCTTCTTCGGGATTCTCCTCAGCCCCATGATAGCCGCGGCGGCCATGAGCTTCAGCTCCGTCTCCGTCGTCGCGAACGCCCTTCGCCTGCGCCGCGCCAAGATCTGACCCGCGCTGAACGCGGGCGCGCAACGGCCGAGCGGGCGCGCAGGCCGTATCCATGCTTACCCCTTGCCTCGACCAGGTTCTGCGTATAAGCTGTTGTGCCGGGTCTGATCGCCAGGAGGCTCCATGGGAACAAAGAAGTCCCAGCACGACATAATCCTCTACTTCATACTGGTGGCCATTGTCGCGGGCGGAGTGACGGGGTGGGTTTTCGGCCCGGCCATGGCAAAGGTGGCCTGGCTTGGAACGCTGTTCCTCAACGCCCTCAAGATGATAATCGTCCCGCTCATCGCCTCCTCAATGATAGTCGGCATCTCGGGTCTGGGCGACATCCGCAAGGTCGGCAAAACCGGGACGTGGACCCTCCTGTACTATCTCACAACCACGGGAATGGCCGTCCTGGTGGGCATAATCATGGTCAACATTATTAGGCCCGGCATCGGAGTCAAAGGGATGGGGAAGGCCGTCCCAGAGGCGGTCGCCGGCAAGGAGGCGATCGGCGTCACCGACGTCCTCCTGAGCCTCATCTCTCCCAATATAATGAAGTCCCTCTCCGAGATGGACGTGCTGCCCATCATCGTCTTCTCGCTGATCTTCGGCGGCATCCTTACGACCCTGGGGGCCAAAGGCCGCGTTGTCATTGACTTCTTCGACGGCGTAAACGAGGCCATCATGAAGATGGTTCACCTCATAATGTATCTCGCCCCGGCCGGCATCTTCGCGCTCATCGCGTCACGGCTCGGCGAGGCCGGAGGAGGCGCGGAGTTCTGGGCGGAGATCGGGAAGATCGGCAAGTACGCGATGACGGTGATCGTGGGACTGTTGATACACAGCGTGATCATCCTGCCGGCGCTGTTGATGATAATCGCCCGGAAGAACCCGTTACGATACGCGATCAACCTCGCCAAGGCTATGCTCACGGCCTTTTCGACGGCCAGTAGCTCCGCCACGCTCCCGATCACGCTGGAGTGCGTCCAGAACAGGAGCAAAGTCTCGAGAAGGTCCGCCCTCTTCGTGCTTCCGGTCGGCGCGACCATAAACATGGACGGCACCGCCCTATACGAATCGGTAGCGGCCATCTTCATAGCGCAGGCGGTGGGCTATCCGCTGACCCTGGAACATCAAGTCATAATCTTCCTGACCGCGACACTCGCCGCAATCGGCGCTGCCGGAATACCAGAGGCCGGCCTCGTCACGATGGTGATAGTATTGGGGGCCGTGGGGCTGCCCCTGGAGGGGATAGGGCTTATACTGGCCATAGACTGGTTCCTGGATCGCTGCAGGACGACCGTCAACGTATGGGGCGACGGGGTGGGAGCTGCGGTCATCGACAGGTTGAGCCCGGCCGGTCCCGAGAGCGGTCTGCACCCGGGGGCCACGCGATGAGGTTACAGACAGCGGAGGTGTTCTCTTGCGGATAGACCCCGCCGAGCTGGACGTCAAGGCAAGCTACAGACTTCTGATATCCTCCGTGGTTCCGAGGCCGATCGCCCTGGTCTCCACCGTGGGCGCGGACGGCGTGTACAACGTCGCACCTTTCAGCATGTTCATGGGCGTATCGAGCAATCCGCCCATGCTGGCCGTCTCCGTGGCGTCCAGAAAGGGCGTCGAGAAGGACACCACGAGGAACATACTCCAGACGGGGGACTTCGTGGTCAACGTCGTAGACGAAGGACTCGCCGAGAGGATGAACCTCGCGTCCGCCGACCTGCCCCCAGAGGAGAGCGAGTTCGACTTCGCCGACCTCACACCGGTCGACTCGGTCAAGGTCCGCTCTCCGAGGGTGGCGGAGGCGCCTATAAGCATGGAGTGCTCGCTTGTCCAGTCGAGCAAGCTCGGGCGATCGCCCAACGATCTCATAGTCGGCGAAGTTGTGGTCTTCCACGTCGCCGACAGGGTGTTGGACGGCAAAGTGGTCAACGTCAATAAGCTCAGGCCCGTGGGCAGGCTGGGGGAGTTCCTGTACTGCAAGGTTCGGGACATCTTCGAGATGGTCAGGCCAAAACCGGAGAGGCCAAATGATTCTTCCTGATTTCGACTATCACAGACCGGGCAGCGTCGAGGAGGCGTGCGCGATGCTCGCGGAGATCGGCCCGTCCGCCAGAGTCATCGCCGGAGGCACGGACCTGCTGGTGGACCTGAAGCGCGAGTCCTCGATGGCATCTCACCTGATCTCGCTGAGGGGCATACCGGACCTAACCGTCATAGAGAAAGATCCCGACGGGGCTCTGAGGCTGGGCCCCATGGTGACTCCCAACGAGATAGGCGAATCGGCCATCGTAAGAGAATCCCATCTTCCCCTTTCGGAGGCCGCGCTCACAATGGCCGCCTACCAGATAAGGAACAGGGCGACAATCGGCGGCAATCTGGCGAGCGCGGTTCCATCCGCCGATCTGCCCCCCATGCTGATAGCCATGGGCTCGCGCATAGTGCTCGCCTCGGGGACCGGTCGCAGGGAGGAGAAGCTTGAGGATTTCTTCACCGGGCCCCGCAGCACCATACTGAATCCCGGCGAGATAATCTCGCAGATCATAGTGCCGGCTCCGCTGCCCGGAACCGGCGCCTTCTACATGAAGTATAGTTTGCGCGACGCGAGCGCGCTCGCCGTCGTCGGCGTGGCCGCCCTTCTGCGGATGGAGGACGAAGTCTGCGCGGAGGCCCGGGTGGTCCTCGGCGCCGTCGCCCCGACCCCGCTTCCGGCAAAGAGGGCCGGCGCGGCCCTCCGAGGCCTGCGGCCCGATGACGAGGCGATCTCAGAGGTGGCCAAGCTCGCCGGGGAGGAGGCACGACCCATAAGCGATCTGCGGGGAAGCTCGGCTTATCGAGCGTCACTCGTGCGCGTTCTCACCGAGCGCGCGCTGAGGATCGCGCTTGAAAGGACGAAATCCGGATGAGAGCGGTTTAGCGCCCTTCCGGGGTCACCGCCCCCTTCACGGCGACGCCGGTGCTTTTCGCGGACCGGCCCGATCTCCGTATCATTTGAAGCGGCGTTTCCGACAACATGGAATCAAGGACAGGAAAATGGAGAAGATCGTAAGCTTCACCGTCAACGGCGAGAGAAAGGCTCTCGCGCTGAAACCCAACGTCACGCTCCAGACCGCGCTCAGAAACCACCTGGGTCTGACCGGAACCAAGAAGGGCTGCGAGCTGGGAGTTTGCGGCGCGTGCACCATCATAATGAACGGCAAAGCCATGAACTCGTGCCAGGTGCTCGCGGTCGACGCGGAGGGCTCCGACATCTTGACGATTGAGGGGCTCGCGAGCGGCGAGGGGCTGCACCCTTTGCAAAAGGCATTCGTGAACGCCGGCGCCATACAATGCGGCTACTGCACGCCGGGGACGATAATGAGCGCCAAGGCGCTCCTGGACAAGAACCCGGACCCCACGGAGGCCGAGATCCGCGCCGCGCTGGCGGGAAACCTGTGCAGGTGCACCGGATACACGCGGATCATGGACGCGGTGAAGAGATGGAGGGAGCTTTCCCAGAAGGAGCCGCCGGCGCCCGATCCCAAGGCGCGGTTCGCCGTGGTGGGAACGCCGCTTCCCAGAGTGGACGCGCCCGACAAGGCCTCCGGACAGGCCCGGTACGCCGGCGACCTCAGGCTCCCGGGGATGCTTTGGGGGAAGATCCTCACCAGCCCCCTGCCCCACGCGAAGATCCTGTCCATAGATACTTCCAAGGCCGAGAGGCTGCCGGGGGTCAAGGCGGTCATCACGGCGAAGGACGTGCCTCACATAAAGTACGGCGTAAGCCCCGCGCGCTACGACGACAACGTGCTCGCCATAGACAGGGTGCGGTTCATAGGCGACGAGGTGGCCGCGGTGGCGGCGGTCGACGAGGATACGGCGACGGAGGCGCTGAAGCTCATAAAGGTGGACTACGAGGAGCTGCCGGCGGTCTTCGATCCTTTCGAGTCGATGAAGGAGGGAGCGCCCCAAATCCACGCCAAGTACAAGAGGAACGTAAACACCGAGGTGCACCAGAACTTCGGGGACGTGGAGGAGGCGTTCAAGAAAGCGCATTACGTCCGCGAGGACACCTTCGTGGGCAACAGGACAATGCAGCTTCCCATAGAGCCCCACGCGGCGATGGCGCTCTGGGAGCGGGAGGACAAGCTGTGCGTATGGAGCGCGACGCAGGTGCCGCACTACCTCCAGTACCAGTTACACCGCGTCTTCGAGATGCCCATGGGCAAGATTAGGGTGGTCAAGCCGCACGTGGGAGGAGGGTTCGGAGGAAAGGCCGAGGCCACCTCGCTCGAGTTCTGCTCGGCGGTCCTATCCAAGAGGACCGGACGTCCGGTGATGATGATCTATGACCGCCCCGAGTACTTCAGGCACGGCAGAGGCAGGCACAAGCAGCACATAACGCTCAAGACGGGAGTGGACAAGGACGGGAAGATACTCGGAATCGAGGCGAAGATAGTCCTCGACGGCGGCGCGTACACGGGCTTCGGGATCATCGCGACCTATTACTCCGGCGCCCTGCTCGGCGTGCCCTACAGATTGCCCAGCTACAAGTTCGACGGCTACAGGGCGTACACGAACCTGCCTCCGTGCGGCGCCATGAGGGGCCACGGTTGCATTCAGCCCAGGTTCGCGGTCGAGAGCCAGCTCGACATGATAGCGGAGGAGCTCGGGATCGATCCCGTGGAGATCCGCATGATCAACGCGCTGGCCCACAAAGAGCAGACAGTGAACAAGTTTCAGATCGAGAGCTGCTATTTCAAGGAGGTTCTCGAGGCCATCTCGGAGAGATCAAATTGGTCGCAGAAGCGCGGAAAGCTCCCTTACGGCCGCGGCATCGGCCTGGGGGCCGGAAGTTTCGTGTCCGGCGCGGGCTATCCGATATACCGCAGCAAGTTCCCGCACTCGAACGCCGTCATCAGGGTGGCGGAGGACGGCACGGCCGTAAGCCTGTACATGGGGATGCCGGAGATAGGCCAGGGCTCCGACACGGCGCTCGCCATGATAGCAGCCGAGGAGCTCGGCGTGAACCTGAAGGACATAAACGTCATCCCCCTGGACACCGACGTGACCCCCACCGACCTGGGGGCCTACTCGAGCCGGGTGACCCTCATGGGGGGAAACGCCGTGAAGATGGCGGCCTCCGACACGAAGGCCCAGGTGCTCGAGGGCGCGGCCGAGCTGCTCGATTGCGGCCCGGAAGAACTCGAGGCCAGGGCGGGAAAGGTTTATCTCAAAACGGACCCCGGAAAGGGCGTCACTTTCGCGGAGGCGGCCCACAAGGCTTTCTCCGCGGGCGGTCCGGTAGTCGGGCGCGGCCACTACAGCCCGCCGGAGCAGCTCGCGGGAGATCACAAGGGCGCCACGGTAGGGACATCTCCCGCGTACAGCTTCTGCGCGCAGGCGTTCGAGGTCTCGGTTGACACCGATACCGGCAAGGTGAAGGTGCACAAGGTAACCGACGTCCACGACTGCGGCACCGTCGTCAATCCCATGGCCCTCCACGGCCAGGTGGAAGGCTCGGTCGTCATGGGCATGGGTGAGGCTCTCTACGAGCAGGTGCTGTTCAAAGACGGCATACAGATAAACGACAGCCTTCATGAATATCTCATCCCGACCATGATGGAGGCCCCCGACATCGACTCCCTGGTCGTCGACGCCTGGGAGGACGCGGGACCCTTCGGAGCGAAGGAGGTCGGAGAGGGAGCGCTGCTGCCGTCGATAGGGGCCCTGGCCAACGCCATCTACGACGCCGTGGGCGTAAGGATCAAAGAGCTGCCCATTACCTCGGAGAGGATACTCGAGGCCCTGAAGGAGAAGAACAACCGGGGCTCGTAGACGCGCGATGCAGGGTCGCGGTCCGCACGGCGATCGCGCCCGCGCGGGAGCAAAGGCCATGACCCAGTGGGCGACATCCAGATTGACGAACGGCCTGGTGAGCGTGGCCGCCGTCGTTGTCATCCTCGCCGGGATGAAGGCCGCGGCGCCCATCATAGTCCCTGTGCTGCTGGCCGCCTTCATCGGCATAATCACAACGCCGTTTTTCATCACGTTGAGGCGCCGGGGGATACCCACGATGCCCGCGCTCGCGGCCATCGCAGTCGTCCTGGTGCTTCTGGGAATAGTCGGCGTGGCCGCCCTCACACAGTCACTGACCGACTTGTCGGCGTCCCTTCCCGGCTACCTCGAGGGCCTTCAGACGCGCATGAACCAGGGCCTGGACTGGCTCGCGAGCAAGGGGATGGACGAGCCCGCGGGCGCCCTCAGCGACGCTCTCACAACCAAGAACATAATGAACGTGGCCGGCGATACCATCTCCTCCGTGAGCACGGTCCTGGGCAGCGCCTTCTTGATCGTGGTCATAGTGGTCTTCGGGCTGCTGGAGGCGGCCCTCCTGCCGGCCAGGGTGAGAGCGCTGCCCGGCATGACCGAACCGACCTGGCAGAGGCTTGAGCAGGTGGTCGACAACGTGCGCAGGTACGTGGGTCTCAAGACCCTGGTGGCTTTGCTCAACGGCTTCCTGATCTGGCTGCTTCTCACCATATTCGGGGTCAAGTACGCGCTTCTGCTGGGCATTCTCGCGTTCATGTTCGATTACGTGCCCAACTTCGGGGCCATCCTTGCCGCTGTGCCGGGGGTGCTGCTTGCGCTGGCCCAGTACGGCGTCGCCAGGGCCGCCATGGTCCTGGTCGGCTACGTGGTGATAAGCGCAGCGGTGGGCAGCTTCCTGGAGCCCCGCGTAATGGGCATGAGGTTCAACCTGTCGCCCGTGGTGGTAATTCTTTCACTGATCTTCTGGGGATGGGTGCTCGGCCCGGTGGGCATGCTCCTGTCGGTGCCACTTACCATGACGGCCAAGGTCGCGCTCGAAAGCATGGAGGAGACCCGCAGCGTAGGGCTGCTTCTGGGCTCATCGCCGCCGAAGGAGGCCGAAGCGGAAGAGGAAAAAGACCAGGAGTAGACTTACGGCCTCATCGCGCGGCCGGCCTGTCGGAGGGCCTCACGTTCGGAAGGCCGATCATCTCGAGAAGCTTCTGGAACCTGGGATCGTCTCTCAGGAAGTCGTAGTGCGGCACTGCCGCGATATGAAGGATCTGGGTCCCGCGGGAGTCGTAGGCCCTTTCGAGCCAATGCAGAGTCGAGTCGGGCTCCTGCACTCTCGCGAAGTACGACGCGACGGTCAGCGCGCCGCTGGCGCCAGGCCGCGCCCGCGGGCCTCGCGCAGGGACCTCGACGCCACCACGAAGCTGAGCAGAAGGAAAGCTCCCGAGGTAAGAATCAACAGCCTCTTTCCTTCGTCGGGCCTGATATCCAGCCATCTATTCAGCATATCGCCGATCTTCATATCGTCCGGCCGTGTTAAGATTTCAGCCAAACATGAAAGGCTTGGCCCGCCCCGCAGGGTGACGGGCACCGTCACAATACCGAACTCTAGCATGCGTCGCACGGAAGCCGAAGCGCCGGCGCGGCCCCCCTGTAAGGCCTGTGATATGTCCAAAGCGCGCGTCCATTTGATAACCGCACTTCCCGGAACGGGAAAGACCACGGCGATAAAGTCGCTCGCCTCAGCCCTGGAACCGGGCGCCTTCTCCGGCTTCTACACGCAGGAGATGCGAGTCTCCGGAACGCGGACCGGGTTCAAGGCCGTCACTTTCGAAGGCCGCGAGGTGATTCTGGCCCACGTCTCCTTCAAGAGCGGCCCCCGGGTGGGCAAGTACAGGGTGGACGTGAGCGGCTTCGAAGAGGCGGCCGTGCCTGAGATCGATCCGCGGCTCGTCGACCGGAGGCTTTTCGTCATAGACGAGATAGGCAAGATGGAGTGCGAATCCGGCTATTTCGTGGAGTGCGTCATGGAGATACTGGAGCGTGGGATGGACCTGGTCGCGACGGTTGCCCTAAGGGGCGGAGGGCTCATAGACAAAGTGAAGAGACGGCCCGAAGTCGTTACGCACAAGCTGGATAGAGATAACAGGGACCGGCTGCCCCTGGCGATAGCGGCGGCGCTCAAGCGTTATCGGCGGTGAAGCCGACCGCCCCGCGAGCAGCCGTTCCGCTCACGCAGGCGCCTCTTCGCCCTCTTAATCAATAGAGGTCGCGCCTAGCTCGCTCCAGATCCTCCGTATCGAAGCGCACCAGCGCCAGCTCCGGGCCGCCGTGCGCCGCCGAGAACATGTGAGTACGCCCTATCCTGTCCCTCCAGGAGCCCGTCAACTCGGCAGACTCGTGTATGTGCCCGTGCAGTGTCAGCATCGGCTGGCGCTTCTCGATCAGACGCCGGATGGCGACGCTGCCGCAGTGGACATCCATGGGGGCGTGTTCCACCACCTTGCCGTCCAGGCCGGCTCTATCGAGCTTCGTCTTGTACGGCGGAGAGTGGAACAAGAAAACGGCTTTCTCCAGATCATCGTCGCCGGTAAGCTCCGTCAGGTCTTTCTCCATCGTGGCGTACCGCGCCTCGCGTTTGGAAACCGGTACCGAACGGCGTCCTTCCTCGGGTGACACGGACCCGACATCCACGAACCGGGACACATCGTAGCGCTCCCAGTCCTTCAGCTGAAAAGGCGTGGGCGGGACGTACGCGTAACCGTAAATCGGGACCCCGCCGACCTCGGTCTTCCGATTGTGCACATACTCCCAGACTCCACGCTCCGCGGCGCTCAGGAAGGCCGGCTCCTCAGAGCGGGGGTCGTCGTTTCCAAGGATCACGAGGACTTGCGGGTAGCTCCGGCCCAAGGCTTGGGACAATCTCTCCAGCCCGGCGGCGAGGAACCCCTGGACGAAGTCCGCGCTCTCCGACTCCCGGCTCCACCTGCGGTCGAAGGGCATGGGCAGCAGGTCGCCCCCCAGGAATAGAGCCCTCGGGCGCTCACTCTCGATCAGCTCGAAGAGCTCTCTGTATCGATCGATCCTCCCGTGTAAGTCCGATGCGAAGAAACAGCGCACCAGCGTCTCCTGGCGTTATTCAGGCCGTCGAGGGCCAAGGCCCGCCGAGGGCGCCATCGGCGGGCCACCCCTCAACATGCAATCTAGCCCGAGGCTTGCTCTTGCCCTTCGAGAGGCAGCGGCCGCGCGGCGTCCGTGACAGCGCCTATCTTGACCGCGTAGCTGCTCTTCTTCTCTATGTCCTCGTCCGTGACCAGATGGACGTCGAGTAGCCCGTCGCTCCGGTATCCGGTTCGCAGGTAGTTCATCTCGTCGAGACAGAGACTCCATCCCTCGAACCAGCTCAACAGCTCGCGCCGCTGTCCCTCGTCGCCCCGGAAATGGACCAGCAGGTCGATGTCGCTCACGGGCCCGGCGGTGGCGTTCTTGACGCTTCCGAAGACGTATAGAGCTACCACTCCGAAGCGCCCGGCGTCGAGCTCGCTCGCGATCCGCTCCGCCATCTTCAGACGCCAGCGCCAGAAATGCACCGGCTTTACGGCCACGGCGGAGTCGCCGGTCGAGGGCGGCGACTGGTGGTCGCCGCTCTGCCGGAACAACGCGAGGGCCTCGTCCAGGTCCGCGTTGAGCAACACCTCAAGGACACGGCCGTCTCTCTCCGACGGCACATCGATGACCCGCAACGTGTCAGCGAGATGCTTGTACTGCGGGAGCAGCTCCGGCAGCAGGTTGTTGGCGGACAGCAGAAAACGCTCGTCGAAGTCGACGTCGGGATCGTCGGGGTAAAGAGGCAGATACGAGATCCTCGATTCGACGAGATCCTGGAAGAAGTGCGTTCCGAATGAGACATCCGGGACGTACTGTCCCTTCCGGCGCGCGATTTCTATCAGCATCGCGGTGTTGCTGATGTCCGCGTAGGTGACGCCGACGCCCAGTTTCAGGTCCCCCCGGCTGCCCCAGCGCCCGGGCCCCATAAGTACGAATTGCCGCTTGGGCAGCAATTCGTTCAGGCGTCCCACCGCTCGGGCCACGGCCAGGAACTCGCTTCGGCCTCCCAGCTCCGCGTATCGCTCGGGATCGACGTAGACTATATGGGTGATATCCGGCACTCGGCCGTTGGAGACGTAACGGTGCGCCGAGAAAAGCACGTCCTCCTCCGGAACCTCTTTCGGGATCGGAGACGCCGCGGCCTCCTCCGCGTAGCTCTGGGGCCGACATTGCAATAGATACAGATGCTCTCCATCGTGCGCGAACTCCACGTCCACCGGTGTCCCCAGATGATCCTTCAGGGACTTCATTATCGCGTCGAACTGCTTGAGGAAGGGCGTCTTTGAAATGAGCCCTTCGAACGTCGCCACCAGCTCGTCGCGCTCCGTATCGAAGAGCAGCCCGACCGGTCTCTGCAGCATCTCCTCGCGCAAGACCGAGAAAACGCGATCAAATGCCGGGTACCGCGCTCCGCACTCCCGCAGGAGCTCTTCCATCTCCACGGTCTCGAGCGTGTGCGTCTCCATGTTGATAACGTCGAGCTTCTTGGGCGAGTATCTCATCACCTCGTCGATTGCTTGGTTTATGCGGAGATTGGGCTGACCCGGAACGACCAGTATCGGATAATCGTCGGGCACGCGATCCACCGCCCGGGTGCCGAGGCCGGGCACCATGCGGATCAGCCCGTCCTCGCGCCTGATCCGCGGAGACCAGCGAAATTCATTGTTGCTGAAGGCCACACCCGAGAAGGCCGGCAGGAAGTACTTGCCCACTCTCTTGCCGATCACCTCTTGAATCAGGATCCCCATCTCCTCGTTGAAATCGAGGAGTCCGTGCTCGCGCCTGTACTCTATGGGATCGGGGCTGAAGACCGAAGAGTAAACCTCCGCAATGGCGTCGGTCAGCGCTTCGAGTCGCTCCTTCTTGCTGCCCTGGTTGGCCAGGAAAAGGCTCTTGTACTTCCCGGAGAAGGCCGTGCCCAGGCGATCCTCGAGAAGACTGGAGCTGCGGACGATCAACGGGACCTCTCCCAGGTCGTCCAACGCCATCGACAGCCCACTCATGATGTCCGAGGGAAAGGAGGAGCTCTTGAACAAGTGAACCACGTTGGGGTACTCCTGCCTCACCTGCTCGATGGGCTTGTACTTCTGCTCAACCACGTCGCCCAGGTCGCCGTGACTTATGAAGTCGAGCACGCTGTCGGAGGCGACATACCACGTCCGCGGAACACGTACCTCGCCCACGGCGGGATCGTCGGCAAGCGCCTTCGTGATGATACGGTTGGCCAGAAAGAGTCCGGCCCCTTTACCCCCGAGCTTTCCATGGCTGTCCGAAGTGACCACGATCCTGTCAACCACGTCCAAGAAGTCCGTGATTTCGACGAACTCCTTCGCCACGCGCACGAAGTCAAGCTGTTCGGTAAGGAGACGCTGGGTCAGCGTGACCCGCAGGCTGCTGACCGTGGATTTGGACAGAACTCCATCCGCCGTTATCACATGCTGATAGCGCCGCAGAGCATCCGCTATCTCGGAGACGGAGGACCGCAGGTTGCTCACCACCTTCAACAACTCGCTCGCCTTGTCCTCCTGGATCCAGTGCTGCACGCGCGATATGATCTCGTCGTCGCTGATATGGCGGCTCGCGAGCTCAAAGGGCTTCATGCTGAGCAGCGTCTCCGTGTCCGTAATCCGCCGCGGACCCGGCACGTTTTGATCGCCGAAGGAGCTGTCCTTCTCGGAGTAGGTCTCGGCTTCGGGGAGCAGCTCGCGCGCCTCACCGACCCCGATCTGCAGGAGGTGGTTCAGCATCTTCCGGGCGATGCGCATGTACAGGTTGCGATCCGAGTGGCGGAGGAGCTGGATGGGGCCGAGCCAGCCGTCGGTCGGCGCCGTCCCCGCGCGCTGGTCCCGCATCTCGTCATGGAGCTTCTTCAAGCGCCGGTAGAACACGTACTGGCTGAGTCGCTCGGCGATCGACTTCGCCAGCCGGACCTCCTCCTTGAGAAACGGCCCCTCATCGGCCGCGGGGCGCTCCCCGGTGTAATAAATGTTGAGCTCTCCAATGGCCTGGTCCTGTACTACGAGCTGGGCCGTCAAGACCCAGGGAGTGGGCGTGAAGTCGCTCGAGCGGTAGGTCGCCCCGTTACAGGTTATCTGGGCTTCGCAAATCTCGGGGAACTGCCACCCCGGAGCTATGACCTTGACCACCCTCGAGAAGACCTCCTCGAGCGGCAGGTCGCCCCGGCTTAGGATCTCCTCCACCTCGTAGAGACAGTTCAGCTCCTTGGCGCGCTCCCTGAGAGACTCCAGCAAGCGGTTTCGCGCCTTGCTCGACTCACGAGCCATATCTTACAACCCCCCTGCGGCTGCGACCGTCTACCTTGGCCAGAACGAATTTTTCGGAACGGACGTGCTTGACACGATCTGACTCTCGTATGGTCTCCCGGCGATTCAGCCAGTCCCAATCGACCGTGTAGCGCCCACCGTGGCGCAATGACAAGTATAGGACTCTGAAACTGATCAGGTTATGAAAAAAATGAGAGCCCTGGCTCAGATCCGGATTCATCTCAGGCAGCGTCGTCTCCACGATCACCCTTGCGCCGGCGATCTGTCCCCAGTCGACGGGTATCCCGAGCCACGGGTCCGAGCTTCCCCACCGGCCGAAGCCGATCAGCACGTAACCTCGACCTTCTTCCGACAACGATCTGTTGATCTTGCCGATCTCCGAGGCGATACCCTGCGTGAGCTTTGCCTCGAAAGCCTCCGGCTTGACGAAGACTATGTCTCTGAGATCTTCGCGGACGCCGTTTCCCAGCACCTCTTCGGACGCCAGGAGCACGCCCGCTCCCGACATCTCATCGACGGTTACATCGACCTCCTCGCCGCCGACCATCATCGGCCGCACCTGCAGGAACCCGACGCGCGCGGGCAGACCGGCACGGCGGTCGAGGGTCGCGGCGAGCTCTATCTCCACAGGAGTCCCCAGGCTCTCCTCGGACACCGCCAGCAGGGTGCGAATGAGCTTGTTGACAGCGAGCGTTGATCCGGAGAGCAGAGGCGCGAAGTTGACAAGCCGCGGCCCCTCGGCGCCGGTCCCCGGGCGCAGCCTGTCGGACCCCGGATCGTAGGTGGATGCAAGGAAGCTCAGCGTCCCGTCGTACTCCGCATCCGATAGGCCCGCCCGGCTGAGATACTCGGTTTCCCGGACGGGGTCCGGCATGGGCGGCCGTCCCATGTGAACAGCCCAGAACTCGGTCTGCGTGTTCTTCAGAAGCTCCCCTATGTTGTTGTAGGGCGGCGGCGCTTGCGGGCGGGCCGGGCAGTATGTCCAGCAAAGACCCCCATCCACTATCTGCTTCCCCAAACCCAGGGCGAGGCTTACCACTCCCTCCTCGGGCTTAGAGCGTCCGCTCGGGTAGTAGTTGTATGACCTGGCTACCCCCGAGAGCGTCGGATAGAAGCGGTCTCCGTAGCGCTCGCCGACCACCTCCTGAATCACCACGGCCATCTTCTCGGCTCGACCTTCCTGCCCTATCGAGCGCAGATAGCTCTTTGCCCCGCCGAAGTACGTCGAGGAGTAGACGAACTTTATGGCCTCGACGAGTCGTCTGAAACGCATGTCGACGTCGGCTTGGTTGTTGGGAATCATCTTCGTGCCGTAGACCCCGGCCAGCGGATGCTCGAGCGCGTCTTCCAGCAGGCTCGACGACCGGATCGCCAGCGGCGTGCGAACTTCCGAAATCAGTGCGCGCAGGTCCCCGACGAACTCCGCCGGCAGGCTCGCCCGCTGGAAAGCGTGGGCTATGCGGTCATCCGGCTCATCGGACAAGGCGACGGACCAGAGGGAGTTCCGCTCCATGAACTGCTCGAACAGGCCCGTCGCCAGTACAGTGAGGGTGGGTATGCTCACCGTGATTTGTGGAAACTCGTTCTCGGGAAGGCGCGGGAGGATCTCGCGACGAACCGTCCGCAGGCCCGTCGCCTTCCCGCCCAGCTCGCCGCGGCCGATCCTGGTGAAACTCTCGCTCGCCCCGAAGAACCGGCGGCCGAACTGCGGGGGCCTGTCTTCTCCCGGCGGTGTCATGTATGCCTCTTACCGCGTCTTACACCCGCGAGGCGAGCTGGGGAACCATGTACGGGACGACCCTACGGGACCGCGCTTGCTAGACCCAGCCGCGGTCCCGGCAGGCTTGGGCCACGCGGTTGATCGCGACCACGTAGGCCGCGTCGCGAGTGTAGAGGTTCTGCTTTCGCGCCAACTCGCTGACGGCCAGATACGCCGAAGTCATCTTGAGGTCGAGCTTGCCCAGAACCTCGTCCATTTCCCAGTAGTAGTTCATGTTGCTTTGGACCTGCTCGAAGTAACTGCAGGTGACGCCGCCCGCGTTCGCGAGAAGGTCGGGGATCACGAAGATCTTGCGGCCGCTGAGCATCTCGTCCGCTTGCGGATCCGTCGGCCCGTTCGCCCCCTCGGCGATCACTTTCACACGCTCGCTTATGTCGCCCACGTTCTCTGCGGTGATCTGGTTCTCCAGGGCGGCTGGAATCAAGATGTCCACGTCTTGGCTCAACCAGGTTTCGCCCGGAAGCTCCTCGTAGCCGAGGTCGGCCGCCTTGCCCCTGTCTATGTCGCCGAAACGATCCGTGATCTTGCGAAGCTCTTCGAGATCTATGCCCTCCTTCTTCCGGTAGGCGAACGAGCTCTGGGACTTTTGGTTCCAGCAAGCGACGCAGACCGTGGTTCCGCCGATCCGGTGATAGAGCTCAATGGCGTGCTGTGCGACGTTGCCGAACCCCTGGACGCCGGCAAGCGTGTCCTCCGGACGAATTCCGAGCTCCTTCAGGGCCTCCCGCAACGCATATACTACCCCGTAACCGGTGGCCTGCGTGCGCCCCAACGATCCGCCCATGCCGACCGGCTTTCCCGTAATCAGTCCGGGGTAGTGCCCGCCGTGGATGCTCTCGTATTCGTCGAGCATCCAGAGCATATGCTGGGCGCGGGTCATCACGTCCGGCGCCGGCACGTCGGTCACGGGACCTATGTCGCGGGCGACCTGCCTGACCCAACCACGACAGATCCCCTCCTGCTCATGAAGGCTCAGCTCGTGCGGATCGCAGATGACACCCCCTTTTCCGCCGCCCAGAGGCACATCGACGGCCGCGCACTTCCACGTCATCCACATCGCCAGCGCTCGGACCGTGTCCAGCGTTTCCTGAGGGTGAAAACGCACGCCCCCCTTGCATGGCCCGCGGGCATCGTTGTGCTGCACGCGGAAGCCCTGGAAGACCCTGGTGCCGCCGTCGTCCATCCTCACGGGAACGCTGAACGAGTACTCACGCAGAGGCGTGCGCAACAGATCCCTGGTGCCCTGGTCAAGGCCGATCAGATCGGCGATCTTATCGAACTGCGCGCGCGCCATCTCATAGGGATTGAACCCGGCCCTTCTTGCCATAGTTGTGTTCCTCTCTGTATTCCTCTGCCGTCACGAGAAAACCTCCTCACACGACGGCGATTCCGGCTGATTGTCTGTCGCCCCTTCGGGACCCTCGGGCGGCTAATCACCCGGGGGGGCGCCTCGACAACGCCTCCAACACACGCCGAATAGCTTACACCCGCAAAGGCGATAGCGTCAATCCGATACGACCGGGACGGCAGATGGCACTACAAGCCAGCATACATGTTGCATCTCTACTAGT
>CAZHEV010000023.1:0-5909 GCA_964531335.1 uncultured bacterium
AATCGACCCGATGAAACGAGCGGGGCGAGGTTACAAGAAACCGATGAGGGGCCCATCGGGGCCCAGTACGAGGGTTTTTCTACAGACTCGTAAGGGAGATCTAGAGTGAAGATTGAGAATCGGCTGATGAGACATCGCGAGCGCATAACAGCATCATTCGTGATTCTTCTGCTGACGGCAACGCTCTTGGGCTGTGACTCCAGCAGCACTACCTGTGTGGACTCGGGCCCCGGAGCCGGTCTTGACCCCATAGAGGGACGCGTTAGTTTCCGCCTGATTGAGTGGCATGACTGCCCGCGCAGTTACTGCGATCCGTCTATATATTTGCAGATGTACACGGAAGAGATTTACCCGTGCTGCAACTACTTGCTTGAATCAGAAGTCAGCTCGTCTGGACGGTTTGTGAGCATTCGACTTCGTGGGGTATACAAACCGGACGTGTGCCTTACATCCCCTGGCCCGGCGATAGGGGGTCACATACTGGAGCTGGAGCCGGGCGAGTATGGTTTGCGTTTTTCGCTTGGTTGCGATATCGACTACTTCGAGCTGACTGTTACGGAAGAGGCACTGTCCGTGCGTCAACGGCGTTCGAGCTTTATGGAGCCGGTGTCCCACTTGTACTGGCGTTATCCACACGAGTCGTTGTGTTATCTCTGTGGGACACTCATAGAGACGTCGTGGATCTGCGAGGCCTTCCTCGACTCCCTGATGGCAACCGGGCGTTTCGTGGAATTCAGCTTCCCGGATTCGGGCCAGATTCCTTATCCCAGGGCCAGCGGCGGCCACTATTACGACATGCCAGGGCGATATTTTCGGTACACGAGCGAGGCTGATTTCGACACGGCGGGCGCCATTCTTGAGCGGTATTCGCAGGAGGTCATCTCTCAACACAGTGGGGTCGGGCTCTCGTTATGGAATTGGCGAAACGGGAGGCACTTTTCTTGGCTAATGGAGGACTAGAGCTTGGACGGCTTGGTCCATCGGGACTGGTTGTCCGGGGGGGGCCAGGACTCCCCTACCATGGCATGAACCTGGCAGGACTTGTCTGTCACGGCGTCTGCGGAGCACCCGCCGCGCCGGCCTGCGCTGCAGGTTACGCGACACGTTATATGGACGTAGGGAAGATGACTCGCCCATCACAAGGGCGAGCTACATGGGAATGGAGGCCATGTGCAGCGTCGCTCGAGGAGTATCAGCAACTTCTGGAATGATTATCGTCATATGGCGCATCGGTGGCATCTGTTCTATAATGGTGGTGCCCAGTTCCACGAGGTGGCTCTGGGAGCGGGCGATTCGCTGGAGGTTCGCGACGAGGGGTTGTTCGACCTATTCCTCGATTTGGCGCAGGAGAATTCACGATGAGCAATTCTCGATCTTTGGGCATCGAGATTTATCGTGAGGCTGCAGAGTTGCAGCGCATAGGCAACCGCGCCGTCAGAAAGGCTCAGCAGGAGAGCCGCCTTCGGAATGTGCCCAATGTCTATTCTCACAACGGCACGATTTACTACGAGTTACCAGACGGACGGCTCACAACCGTGGATCCTTTAGAGAGTCGAAATTCCAGGTAAGTGACATATAACATATCAATGAAGCTGACAGTGCTCTCGGATCCGGAACACTCGGACGCCGAGGACCGATTTGTTCTGCTGGGACTCAGCGCATCGCTGCGAGCATTAGTGGTGTGTCACTGCTATCGCAGGGGTGAGAAGGTCATCCGAATCATCTCAGCCAGGAAGGCGACGCGAACTGAGCGCACGCAGTATGTGAAGAGGTACAGAGGATGAGGAAAGAATACGACTTCTCGAAAGCGAAGCGCAATCCTTACGCTAAGCAGCTAAAGCGCCAGGTTACGATGCGTTTGGACGAGGCTACGATCCGGTATTTCAAGGAACTCGCACAAGGAGACGGGCATTCCCTATCAGACGCTCATCAACTTGTATCTGAGAGATTGTGCGGCGAAGGGGCGGAAACTGACTATGCACTGGAAGCCAGCTGCATAGAGTGAGTGTCTAACACGTATGAGGCCCCGGTCGGACCGGCCGAAGGAGTGGAGGGGATAGATCGCCGCCGCCGGCAGTTACATAAAGGGCCGCTGGTTATGCCGACGTTATATGGGCAAGATGGGACGTGACAGCTATAACGGTAGGGGCTATAATGTGATACATGATAAGGTCCTTTCGGAATCGAGGTACTGAAGCGATCTTCGATGGCGCGGACAGGCCGGCAGCCCGCCGGGTTTGCCCTCGCCAGCTGTGGGCCGTCGCTCGACGCAAGCTCGATCAGATCAATCGAGTGCGCGACGTTGGAGAGCTGGCGGTTCCCCCAGGCAATCGTCTTGAGCGCCTAGGAGGTAATCGGGGGGGTCAGTACAGCATGCGGATAAACGACCAGTATCGCATTTGCTTCAAGTGGGAGGGCGAACATGCCACGGAAGTCGAAATCACGGACTACCACTAGGTCACATTCGAAGGTGAAGGATGGTAATCGCCCATATACGGCTGAGCGCAGATTGCCGCGCCATCGGCCACCGACGCACCCTGGAGAGATGATACTAGAAGAGTTCCTCGTACCGCTGGGGATAACGCAGACCGAGCTTGCTTCTCGGCTGGGCGTGTCTTTCCCTCGCCTGAATGAGGTTATTCGGGGCAAGAGAGCAGTCACGCCGGATACAGCACTGAGATTGGAGCGGGTGCTTGGGATGTCGGCAGGGTTTTGGCTTGGGCTTCAGCAAGACTGGGATCTCTGGCATGCTATGCACGGTAAGAATGCTGCTGAGATCGCGCAGCTTGAGCCGTTGAAGCGGACAGCGTAGAGGCCATCTAACATCGCGGGAACCTGCCAGTCTTGTCCGGCACGGTGCCTGCGGGGCACCCGCCGCGCCGGCCTTGGCCTGCAGGTTGCGCAGACGTTGTGTCTGTAGAATAAGTCAGCCCAGCCTTCACAGATGGCCCTATTCTGTCGCTGGAGCCCGCCCTCCGGGAACAGAATATGGGGTTCCGTGACAATCGACCGGACTTATTCTACAGACTCGTTAGGCGTAGAACTAGTGCCAATCTTGCCTGTCATGGGTCCTGTAGAGGCAGGCCCCGCGCCAGGCGGCACTTGTAGGCTACGCGTACGTTGCGGACATACAGCCAGTTAAAGGAGCAGGAGGTTTTGGGTATGTTCCAGGGTGAGTTCATAGCATCAGGCCTATTGATGTGGATTCTGCTGATCATCCCGTTCTGGAAGATATTCGGCAAGGCCGGGTTCAATCCTGCGCTGAGTCTGTTGACGGTGATTCCGATTGCCAATCTCGTAGTGGTGTACTACGTGGCATTCTCAAGGTGGCCGTCGGAATAGGAGTTGAGTAATGCCGGCCCGCTTAGATTGCTTGGCGTAAGACCAAGTAATGATTATTGATAGAGCCGGCAGGGATGTTGGCGCATCCTGCACCGAAGGAGGAACTCAGACCGTGAACCTATGTAGGACGACGGCCCTTGTGATCCTGGGGCTGTGCTATACGGTGCTCCACAAGGCCTTGCACGCCTTCCTTCCTTCAATTGCGGCTTCACATGTCGGAGCAGCCGTGACGAACCTGCCGTGGCTGCCGGCCACGGCGGCACCCGACTGCGGAAAGACAGGTCGGTCTAGCTAGCCGCGCGAGCCTGATGAACGTCGCCCTGTGACGGTTCGCGCGATGGCAGGGTCAGCGGCGGCCTTGACCCGGGGCTTGTGCATCCGTTAAACTTATGGTGTATGGCGGCTGATCTAGATTTCGCTGGATTTTAAGGGGGGATAAGAGATGCCGAAGGATGCGCGATGGGAGGTGCGACGGATTGACTGTCCCGAGCAGCCACGTGGTGCCAGTCTATTGATCGGGTGGAGCGGCGAGCGTGGTCGGAGCAAGATCAATTGTATTTGGTGTGACAATCCGCGCCTTCAAGACACCAATAATTGGGATTGCCATTGGTCTTGCTGGGATCGGCTTGAACGATCCCAAAGAGAGGAATAAGGCTAACTCGCGCTTGGAGCAGCCACCCCCCTCTCCGACGCTGAGGTTGATTTCAGGTGCCTGTCAAAACCATCCTCGAGCTTGGCAACCCGCTTCTGTGGCGGCAATGTGAGCCGGTGAAGGACCCCACGTCACCTTCAGTCGCTGCGATCGCACAAGACCTGAAAGACACGCTTGAAGAGTTCCAGTGTGCCCATGGCTGGGGACACGGTATCTCCGCTCCCCAGATCGGGCACTCGATCCGCCTGGTCGTCGTGGGTGGGCCATCTCTTGACTTCAGTGCGGCGCTCGTGAACCCGCGGATCGCAAGTCATAACGGCGATCGCATTGCGTATTGGGATGGATGCTTCAGCTTTCCCGGACTGCTTGTCGGGGTACGCCGGGCGGCAGAGATCACGGTCGAGTATGTGGAGCTTGACGGCGCCGGGAGGACTATCTCCGTCGACTGGGTTCCATCTCAGCTCCTGCAGCACGAGATAGACCACCTCGACGGCATTCTTGCAGTGCAAAGGGCCATTTCCTCCGGGCACTTTCTCACCAGAGAGGAGTGGCAGCGCCGAGGCAAGCCTGAGCGCGTGGATATGACCGACGGCATGATAGAGAAGGCCCGCGAGAACATAGCGGCCGCCGGCGGGGCATTATAGGAATGCGACCATGAGCCAGATGCGTGAATATCCGTTGCGCCCGATCGGCTTTGTCCGCTCGCCGATCGCTACCAGGGGCGGGGCCCCTCGGCAGGGACCGGAAGGGCGGATCGAGGCGCTGGTCGATATCGATCCGGCGTTTGCAGACGCCCTGGCGGGGCTCTCGGACGGGGACGAGATCATCCTGCTCACCTGGCTGGACAGAAGTCGCCGGGACGTTCTGAAGGTGTACCCCCGGGGCGATCGCGACAAGGGGCTCACAGGGGTTTTCGCCACCCGCTCGCCCGACCGGCCGAATCCGATCGGATTGCACCGCGTGCGGGTTATGGGTATCGATCCGCCCGCACGGATAAGGGTGCGGCCCTTGGAGGTGCTCGACGGCACCCCGGTGGTCGACATAAAGCCGGCGTCGTCGCGTCTGGCCGACGCGTAGCGGCGAGGGGCTCGTGTTACTGAACCGGCGAAGCATCGAAAAGGAGACCTATCAGACGAACACGGCAGGGCGCAGATTGTCCTACATCCGCCGCGCGGGCCTTGCTGCCTCAAAGTTGACTGCCTTTACGGAGAGAACGGAAAGTGGAAGCCGACCTGTCATTCGAGCGTCTCGTGCTGTCTCGGACGCCGGGCACTCTACAAGCCCTGGTGCACGGGTTGCCGGGGTCCGTATCGCACGTGAAGGAAGGGCCTGAAGCCTGGAGCCTTTTTGATATCGTCGGACACTTGATACACGGCGAGCTCACCGATTGGATTCCCCGTGCCCGGATCATTCTCGAGCACGGCATGGATGAGACGTTCGAATCTTTCGACCGGTTTGCTCAACTGAAGGCAAACCGCGGTAAGTCGTTGGACGACCTTTTAGTCGAGTTCAAGGCACTTCGGGAGAGAAACCTGGCTGCTCTTGACGAGCTGCGTCTTTCGGCCGAGCAACTCAAGCTCAGGGGGCGGCATCCTGATTTTGGACGTGTCACCATGGGCCAACTGATAGCAACGTGGGCGGTTCACGATCTGTCTCACATCGCCCAGATTGCCCGGGTGATGGCAAAGTACCGCTCTTCAGAGGTCGGACCGTGGAAGGCCTACTTGCCGATCTTGGGACGAAGGGACGGATAAGTTCGCCGCTGGGCGAGCCCGTCGGGCACGTGATTAGCACCGTTGTATTCTGTATCGCCATTTTCATCGTCAGTCTGGCTTCGATACGCTGGATCGGGCCTTCGGGCAAGTCGGCGGCCCTCGGCATCGGTATCCTCTGGTTATCTCTGACCGTGAGCTTC
>CAZHEV010000023.1:6009-29957 GCA_964531335.1 uncultured bacterium
TGGCCGAGGGACTGGAGTCGCCGGCCCCGCGCACGCCGGGAAGGAGAAGGGTTTTATGAAAAGTTATCGCAAGGAGCTCTGGTTCAACGTTCCTCAGCGCCGAGGGTTCGTCAACATCACCCCGCAGGTGGAGAAATGCTTGAAGGAGAGCGGCACGAAGGAGGGGCTGGCCCTGGTCAACGCCATGCACATCACCGCCTCGGTCTTCATCAATGACGACGAGGGGGGACTGCACCAGGATTACGAGGAGTGGCTGGAGGAGCTGGCCCCGCACGAGCCTGTGAGCCGATACCGCCACAATCGGACGGGCGAGGACAACGGGGATGCTCACCTGAAAAGGCAGATCATGGGCCGGGAGGTCGTGGTGGCGGTTACGGAAGGCAAGCTGGACTTCGGACCCTGGGAGCAGATATTCTACGGGGAGTTCGACGGGAAGCGCAAAAAGCGCGTATTGGTGAAGATAATAGGAGAGTGAGGCCCCCGGAGCGGCGATTGTCGCCGGCCGTCGCGCGGTCGCCGTCGCTCGGAGGCCGTCCGGCGTCCGCGATGCGGGAGCAAGAACGCCGCGCGGGCCGTATGGGTTGAGCCGGCCGTGGACGGGGTCCTTTGGGATAACGCGAGAGGCGACCGGGAAATATGGTGCCAAAGACCGCGCCGTTCGACGAGCACGCTGAGGCGTATGACCGCTGGTTCGAAGCCAACAGGCCGGCATACGAGTCAGAGCTCCGAGCCGTCAGGACTTTGCTCCCCAGGTTCGAAAGGGCCGTGGAAATCGGCGTCGGGACCGGGCGCTTCGCCGCGCCGCTGGGGATCTCGACGGGTGTGGACCCTTCGGGGCCGATGGCGCGCATCGCCCGGGGCCGCGGGGTCCGCGTGATCGAAGCGGTCGCGGAGGACCTGCCCTTCGGCGAGGGCCTTTTTGATCTGGCGCTCATGGTGACGACGGTCTGTTTCCTCGATGACGTCGCCAAGGCATTCGGGGAGATCTATCGCGTACTGTGTTCGGACGGGCATTTCGTTGCCGGGATCATTGACCTGGGTACCGAGCCGGGGAAGATGTATCGGGCGCGCAAGCCCGAGAGCGGGTTCTACCGTCCGGCGCGCTTCATGTCATCCGAGGAGGTCTGGAGCGAGCTGGAGCATGCCGGCTTTTCCGACCTGGTTTGTGCGCAGACGATCTTCGAGCCACCCGAGGATATGCGCGGGATCTCGCCGGTCGAACCCGGCTGCGGGCGCGCACTCTTCGCCGTGATGCGGGGCCGTAAGGACACCTCTAGCTGACGCCCAGGCCATCGATACGCACAGGAGGAAAGATCATGCCTTCTCACAAGATCCCTGATCATTACGAGTCTTTGAAGTCGCGCTTTCCCAAGGTGATGGAGGCGCTGGAGGGGCTGGGCAGCGCCGTTCGCTCGGAGGGCCCGCTGGATGAGAAGACAAGCCATCTCATTCAACTCGCCGCGGCCGCCGTTAGTCTGTCGGAGGGCGGCGTTCACAGCCACACCAGGCGGGCATTGGAGGCGGGGGCGTCAGCGGACGAGATATACCATACTCTGGTCCTGCTTCTCAGTCCCGTCGGGTTCCCCCGGGTGGCGGCCGCGATCAGTTGGGCGGATGACGTCATCAAGGGATAGCGACGCAAGACAGGCCCTGCAAAGCGCCGTCGAGGGCCCCCAAGTCCGCCTGTTCGACGGGAGCAGCGCCGCAGTAGGCAAGTCTCAGGCTCAGTGGTTCCCGCGGTGATTGCCGAGGGAGAGGCTCCGTGTAGAAGCAGGTTGAACGCGTTATCTCAAGAGGAGGAAAGGAAGCATGGCTCACGAAGCGCTTCATGAAAGACATGAAGATCTGTCGAAGGAGGCACTTGATTACCATCGCGCTACTATATCGCTGATCGAGGAGTTGGAGGCGGTCGACTGGTACAACCAGCGCGTGGATGCGTGCAAAGACGAAGAGCTCAGGAAGATCTTGGCTCACAACAGGGACGAGGAAAAAGAGCACGCGGCAATGCTCCTCGAGTGGATCCGTCGTCATGACGATGAGTTCGGTGACGAGCTCAAGGACTATCTGTTTACGGACAAGCCGATAGCCGGGCTCGAGCACGAGCACAAGGGATAGTCGGATGCCGCGTAGTCTCGGTGACGCGGCCGGTCGTCGAGGGCGCATGATCTGGGGCCATAAAGGACTGGGTGGCAACCTATTGCCAGATGGACGGAGACGAGGACCAGTGTACTGTAGTGACGAAGAGGGAAGGCCCGCTGAAGGACAGGCGGGTCATTCGGGGGCGAGAGAAGAAATGCCGGGAGTACTATGAGTCCGAAGAGGGGGAAATCGACAGCTCCTGAATGATGAACGCCATCGACGGACCCAGGAGAGGTCAACGGATACCCGGCGAGGGACGCTAAGAACGTGAGCAATGGAAGCGATGGAATTGGCCCTTGAAGGAGGTAATGAATGACCCCCGAAGAACTCCGAGCCATCATGTTGTATCTGAGGGATAGGGTCCGCCTGGCCCCGCGACAGGGGGATGACCCGGTGGTCATAGTCTTCGAGGAACCGAGCGAGGAACAGATGATCGACGCGGGATTGAACGAAGTAGGCGTCAAACGGCTTCTCCGCGTTCCGTGGTGGGGCGAGATGGTGGCCGACATAATAGAAACCCCCGAGATGTGCGACCCCAACGACCCGCCGGAGCAGGTTCTCGAGTACGCAAAGGACGTGGTCTCCGAGTATATCCGCAAGAGGTTCCCGATATAGTTAGGGCAGACACGGGACGCGCCCGAGAGGCAACGGCCGCCGGCATGGCTCACGAAATGAGATCGGACCCCGCGATCGCGGACCCCGTCGCTGCCGGCATGACGCGGGGAGCCCCGTGCCCCCGCCGGTCACGCGAATCATCGCCTCTGGGGGCATCTCCCAGACGCCTTTAGGTAGATCCCCTGCCCCCCGAGCACGGGGATTGCTGTACAATATCGGCACATAGCAGTTCTTCCGTTGGGCTAGAAAAAGGCGGAGGGATCAGGGGTTCAGCGGAAATTCGCCGTAATCGGCCGATGCCGGTCTTTATTGCCCGGTTCAACGCCGCCGAGGCATCCATCCTCCCGGACACTGCCGCCCGGATGGGAGGCCAGGCTTCCTTTCACCGCCCGCAAGCCTACCGACGGCGAGGGAGATCTCCAACATGCCGATCGATAACCGAGATACAGGGGCAGACCTCTTTCCGATCTGACGAGCAAACTGAAGTACGACGGCCTGGCCGAGGACTGCCGGCGTTCGAGGACGTAACGGAGAAGGACTAATGAAGCGAAGCATACCAGGCAAGAGCGATTCCCACCCGATAGCAAAGGTGAAATCCAACGTATCGGGGCTGGACGAGGTGCTCCTGGGCGGTTTCCCAAGACACCGTACCACCCTTATCAAGGGCTCCGCGGGCACCGGCAAGACGGTTCTAGGGCTGGAGTTTCTGTGTCGCTCCGCCATGAACGGCGAGCCGGTGATTCTGGTCTCCTTTGAAGAGAGCGCGGAGAGCATAAGACAGAACGCGCTGGCGATGGGCTGGGACATTGCGGCCTTGGAGGAGGCGGGGGTGTTCTTCCTTTGGGAGGCCAAGGTCGACCGGACAGCCCTGAAAAGCGGGCAGTTCGGCATTGATTCCTTTCTGGCGGGGATCGGGGGCAAGGCCGAGCAGATGAACGCCGAGCGGATCATGATAGACGCCGTGGACGTCTTCATGCGCGTATTCGAGGACGAGGTCAAGGAGAGAAACGAGCTCTGCCGGCTGCATGAGTGGCTTGTCGACCAACGATTCACGGCCTTGCTGACCGCGAAATCGGGAAATAGCTCGGAGAGCATGCAACGCTATGAGTTTCTCGACTACATGGCCGATTGCGTGCTCCTTCTGGATCTTCGCGTTCACGGTCAGGTAGCGACCCGCAGGCTGCGGGTCGTCAAATATCGCGGCTCCGGTTTTTGCTCCAATGAGTACCCGTACATCATCACCTCAGAGGGCAGCGTCTTCATGCCCTTGACCGCGATGAGGCTCATGCATCGCCCAATTGGCGAGAAGGTAAGCAGCGGGAACCCGGACCTCGACGAGCGGCTGGGCGGCGGATTTCACCGCGGGTCCGGCATCGTGGTAACCGGGGCCTCGGGCGGCGGCAAGACTACTCTCGCCGCCAATTTCACCCAGGAAGCATGCTCTCGGGGCGAAAGAGTCCTCTTTGTCAGCTTCGAGGAATCAAAGGAAGCCATAATCTCCGCGATGCTCTCTCCCGGCATAGACCTGCGGCCGGCCGTGGAGAAGGGCACTCTCGAGTTTCACACGATAATGCCCGAGGCCCTTGTGCCGGAGGCGCATCTCTACAGAATATCGCAGAAGATGGAGCGGTTCCATCCGGACCACCTGGTCATCGACGCGATATCCGCTTGCAGGCGCATTGGGGGCAAAGAGGCGGCTTTTGACCTGCTCATTCGCCTGATAGATATTTGCAGGCAGCGAGGCATCACTTGCTTGATGACCAACCAGTTCGTGGAAGACGGGAGCGCGTTCACGAGCACCGGCTTGGAGATATCTTCGATTGCGGACACCCTTCTCTCGATAAGTTTCGTGGAATCCGACGGTCGGATACAGCGGGACCTTGTGATAGTAAAATCCCGCGCCGCCCATCATTCCAACCGGCACCACCTGTATGTAATCTCCGACGATGGCATACAAATCGACCCCCTCGAAGGTGGGACGGGGAGGACCTAATGGAGATTCAAGAGCGAAGCTCAGGCGCGCGGAAGGCGATCTTGTCGGGCCCGGAAGCATCCAAGTCGAAGGCATCGAACGCAGTACGATACAAGTTGCGCCTGTTCGTAGCGGGTGAAGAGCACAATTCGGTGGTGGCCAAGAAGAACATCGATGAAATATGTGCCGCGCACCTGCGCGGCAATTGCGAGCTCGAGATCATCAACGTGTTCGAGGATTATGCCGCGGCCATCGAACACAACGTCTTGGTTACGCCGGCACTGCTGATCGACAGACCGGTGCAATCCAGGATCTATGGAAATCTTCAGGATAAGTCCAAGGTGCTTTCCGCGTTGGAGCTGTTATGAAAGACAAGATACCGCCGAGGCGAGATCGCCGATCCAAGGTCACCGAAGCGGAGAGGATAGTAGAGGCGATAAAGAACGGGCAGGCCGACGCCATAATCGGCAAGGAGCATGTCCTCGTACTGCGTCTCAAAGAAGCGGAACAGGGCCTGCGCGAGCGCGAGAAGCGTTATCGCGGTTTCGTGGAAAGAAATCCGGATCCGGTGTTCTGTGTCGACACCACGGGGAAGTTTCTCGAGGTGAACCTTGCCGCGAGCAAGGTGTCCGGCCGCGCGCCGGAAGAGCTTCTGCGTATGAGATGGCGGGACCTTTGCCATCCGGATTTCCTGGATGCAACTATGCGTGCATTCAAGGCGGCACTGGACGGGGAGTCCCGTGGCGTCGAAACCGCTATCATCCATAAGGACGGAAGCCTCGTGAACCTGTACCTGACGGGGGGCCCGATGGTGGTGGGTGACCGGACGCAGGGGGTCTTCGTGATCGCCCACAATCTCACCGAGTTCAAGAAGGCCGAGGAGAGTCTTCTTGAGTATCAGGCCGAGTTGGAGCAGCAGAATGAGGAGCTTCGCCGGGCGCAGGCTGAGCTTTCCGAGGCGCGCAATCAGTACTTCGAGCTGTACGAGTTGGCCCCGGTCGGTTACCTGACACTCGATGCCGGTCAAGTGATCCGGCAGGCAAACCTCGCGGCGGCCTCTCTCTTCGGGAGGGAGCGCAGGAATATAGTCGGTGAGCGCTTGGAGAAGATCGTGGCGTTCGAGGACAGGGATTTGTGCCACGTGCATCTGCGCGAGGTGGCGGCTGAGAGGTCGAAGAAGGTATGCGAGCTGCGCCTGCTCGGCTCCGGCGACTCCATCTTCTGGGGGTCGATGGAGACGGTGGCGGTGGGCGGCGCTTTCTTCGCGGGGACCGACGCCTATAGGGTGACGATAACCGATGTGACCGCCCGCAAAGAGTTCCAGCGCCAATTCGAGATCCAGCAGCAGAGGCTGCGCTTGGCCGTGGAGAGCGGGGGCATAGGGCTCTGGGAAAGGGACCTGCGCGCGGAGAAGGTGCTGTGGAGCGATAGCCTATTCGATCTTCTGGGACTGGAACGCGGCTCCCACGTCGGGGGCGAGGATTTCTTCAAGCACATACATGAGGAAGATCGCCACCGGGTGCGACGGCACGCCAGAAAATGGTTTTCCGCAGGCGGAGAGTTCAGGGACGAGTTCCGGATAGTCCGTGCCGATGACGGGAGGGTCCGGTGGTTCGCGGCCGTTGGGCGCACCTACAATGACAGCGACGGCCGTCCCCTGAGGGCGGCGGGAGTGAATATCGACATCACGGATCGCAAGGAACTCGAGGAGGAGCGCCGCAGGACGAACGAGATGCTGGAGAGGCGCGTGGCCGAGCAGACGGCCGAAGTCCGGCAGCAAGCGGACCAGCTCCGGGGGCTGGCCGTTCAGCTGGGCGAGACGGAGCAGCGAGAGCGCAGGCGCCTGGCTCAGGTCCTTCACGATCACATACAGCAGCTAATCGTCGCCGCACGGATGCAGGTGAGTTGGATCGAGCATGACAATGATCCGGAACGGCTGCGTACCACGGTGCAGGCGGTGGACGCCATCCTACACGAGGCCCTCGAGGCATCGCGTTCGCTGGCGATCGATCTGAGTCCCCCCGTGCTCCAGGAGACGGGTCTTGTCGGAGCGCTGAGCTGGCTCGCCTCCAGGATGAAGGAAAGAAACCAGTTCACGGTCAACCTGCGCGCCGGCAACAACGCCGAGCCGGAAACGGAACAGGTAAGGTTCCTGATCTTCGAGTGCGCGCGGGAGCTCCTCCTGAACGTGATGAAGCACGCCGGCGTTCGAGAGGCGGACCTCAGCCTGGTCCGGGTAAGAGACGATCGGTTAACCTTGGTAGTACGCGACAAGGGCAAGGGCTTCGATCCGGGCGAGTTGACGGCCCGCAGTTACAGCAATCCCAGCTTCGGCCTCTTCAACATTCAGCAACGACTCTCCCACGTAGGCGGCTCTGTTGAGATCGACGCGGCGCCCGGCAGGGGCACGAGGGTTTCCGTGGTCGTGCCCGCCGACGGAGCGCAATCCGAGGGCGATGAGGCGCTCGAAACCGCGGGGCGGGGGGACCTCGGACGGAAAAGCGGCGAGAGGCGAGAGGCCGACACGTGTCGAGTCCTCATCGTGGACGACCATAAGATTATGCGGGAAGGTCTGGTGACCCTGCTCGAGTTCGAAAGAGACATGGAAGTGGCCGGCGAGGCCGGGGACGGGGCGCGGGCGATAGAGCTCGCCGGGGAGCTGAGGCCCGACGTCGTGGTCATGGACGTGAGTCTGGGCGAGATGGGCGGCGTGGAGGCAACTCAGCGCATCGTGTCGAAGAACCCGGAGATCAAAGTCATCGGCCTGTCCATGCACAGCGACAGGAACATTGCGATCGCCATGCGGGAGGCCGGCGCAGTCGCCTACCTCACGAAGTCCGAGCTTTCCGGCGATCTGATCGCCACCATTCGGGCCTGCCACAAGGGATCCTCTCCGCCAATCAGATAGCGATGTCCAGCCCGTCGTAGCCTACGGTCAACTCGACGCCCTCCTCGCGGCCTATCTTTCTTATCTTCTTGCGGGCCGCGTTCACGTCCTTATACAGCCACGATCCGAAGTGGACGAGTACTATGCGGTCGGTGAACTCGGCGAAGGTGCTTACCAGGCGTGCCATTCCGGCGTGCCCGTAGATGTTCCCCGTGCGCTTGTCGCGCCTGACCATGCCGGACCTGCGGATGAAGCTGCCCTCGGTGATCACGAGGTCGATATTCTTGAAGTACCTGTGATACCACTTCTTGATCCAGATCAGGTCCCCCGTGTAGAGAAGCGTTCGGCCGCCTCGGGAGACCAGGAGCGCGTGCGACTCGACCTTCTGGCTGTGGATTGTAGGAACCGCACGAACCCGGTATCCGCCTATCCTACCCGCGCCGGAGAACTTCTTGACCCTTATGCCGCCCCTGCGGTACGGCTCGGGGCCGTACATGGGCACTTCGATCTTAGGGGCGCGTTCGGGATCGCGCACGAAGAACGCGTGGTCTGGATGGAGGTGGCTGAAAACTATGTTGCCGGGTTCGTGGCGGAGAAACTCCTGTTCGCCCAGGTCCAACATCAACCGGCCGTCCACCAGTATGCCGGACTGCTTCGAGTGATAGGGCGCCGACTCGTCTATTTCCCCGCGGGTGCCCAGAATCTGGATCTTCATGCCCATAAGATAGGGGACGGCGGGCTCGCGGTCAAATGGGAGAGGACCGCCGGCTCGGCGTCAAATGGGCCCGCCCGCGGACTCGGCCACGCGCGGGCTCGCTTTTCAGCATGGCGAATTCTCCACAATCTGCTATTTTTAGATCAATTGATAAGAGGCTACTTGCCGCCCGCTGCGTCAAACTGTCCTTGTCCTGGGCGGTCGTTTCGCCGGAGGCCGTAGAGGGCGGCGGGCGACGGAGGAAAGGGGGCGAGACATGCCTGAGCTGCCCGACGTTCAGGTGATGCGGGAATACCTCGATGCCACATCGCTGCACCGTAAGATCCGAGCTGTGAGGATAAGCAGGGAGCGTGATATTCTGGACGGAGTCTCACGGAGGCGGTTGACGGATGAGCTCGAGGGAGCCAAGCTCGAAAAGACCCATCGCCATGGCAAGTACCTCTTCGCCCGTCTCTCGTCCGGGGGCTGGCTGATGCTTCATTTCGGTATGACGGGTTATCTCGATTTCGCCAAGGATGATGATTTGCCCGAGCACTGGCGTCTGTTACTGAGCTTCGACCGCGGCCGGCGCCTCGCCTACGTCTGCCGGCGACTTCTGGGCAAGGTGTCTCTCGTGGACGAGCCGGCAACGCTGATCGAGAAGGTGGGTCTGGGCCCGGACGCCCTGTCCGATGATCTCGACCGCGAAACTTTCGAGGAGCGGGTGATCGAGAGGCGTGGTAAGGCGAAGAGCACGCTCATGAATCAAGGGGTGATCGCCGGGATCGGAAACGTATACTCCGACGAGATACTCTTTCACGCGCGTGTTCACCCTGGGCGCGCGATGGGGGGCCTCGGCTCCAAGGAGCGCTCGGCGCTGTACCGCGAGATGAAGAGGGTGCTCCGCAAGGCCATCGAGTGCCGCGCCGATTCCGAGAAGATGCCGCGATCCTGGATAACCCCGCGCAGGGGCGATGACGGCCGCTGCCCCGTCTGCGGGGGCTCGCTCGAACAGGTGAAGATCTCGGGCAGGACCGCGTACCTATGCGCCAAACGGCAGCGAAAGAGCTAGGGCTGTCATTGGACGCAGGCGTTGAATCCGAGCGCCGGCTCCGGCCGACCCGGAGGCTCGAGCCACGGAGTGGACATGCCAGATGACGCGTTCGGCATACTGCGATTCTTCGGCGATGTGATCCGATTGTCGGCGCGGCACTTCCGCAGGGAGCGGGCGACCGAGGCGGCGGCGACCATCTCTTTCTTCGCGATCTTCTCCCTGTTTCCGATGCTGCTCGTGCTTACGGCCATAGGAGGAACGCTGGTCGACACCCTTCAAGCCGAGGAGAGGATCACCGACCTCATCGTCAACGTGTTTCCGATAGAGAGGGAGCTCATCCGAAGCAACCTGACGCACCTCGTGGACGTGCGCGGCGCCGTCAGCTTGATCGGTCTGGTCGTGCTCCTTTGGGCCGCGACCAATGCCTTCGACGCGCTCATCAGGAACGTCAACCGTGCCTGGATCGACAGGCCCAGAAGGGGGATCATAAAAACCAGGCTCGCCGCGCTGGCCCTGGTCGGAGGCCTCGTGGCCCTGCTGTCTCTGTTCCTGCTGGCGAAGGCGGCGGTGGGCGTCATCACCGAGAAGGTGCCGGCCCGGGCGGCGGACACCTTCATGTCGCTGCTGCACGGCATCCCTTCGGACTTCCTGTTCTTCGTAGCGGCGTTCTTCATCTTGCTTGCGTTATACCGCCTGGGGCCCAGCACGAGAGTCAGGTGGATCGAGGCCATGATAGGAGCGGCGGCCGCGGCTCTGGCTTTCGTCGCGGCCACCGGCATATTCAGCTGGTATCTGGGGAGCGGCCTCGCGAGATACAACGTGATATATGGGTCCCTGGGAGCGTTTCTCGCGTTCCTTTCCTGGGTCTACATAGTGACCATGATAACGCTGGGGGGAGCGCACCTGGCGGCCGGCATCGGGACCTGCTGGAGGAAGGAGCGCGGCGAGGAGTGACGGCGCGCAAGCCTCGCGGACCTATGACTCCAAATTCCCTGGGTTGTTCCTTCATGGCCGGTTCCTCCCGTACCCTCACGTGGGCCTGCGATGCGGCGCTTGCGCGCCGAAGATCCGAGAGCGAACATATATGCCGCTCGGGATCGTAACCATAGGGGGATGCCCCATGCCGCCGCGGGCGGCGCAACTATTGCGTTGGAGGGCCGGGGCTTCTCTGCTACGGTGCGATGATAAGGCGCAGCCCGCGCCGGCGACGTCCGACCGCTCTCCCGGACTTCGAGCCACGGGGAAGGCCAAAATGCTGGGTGCCATCGTCGGGGACATAATCGGCTCGGTCCACGAGTTCACAGGTACGAAGAAGGCCGACTTCCCTCTCTTCGAAGAAGGCTCCACCTTTACAGATGACACGGTCCTCACGGTGGCCGTGGCGGATTGCCTGCTTACGGGCGCCTCCTACATAGACAAGCTCCATGAGTACACCCGGGCTTATCCGAATCGCGGCTACGGCGCCGGGTTTTTCCGTTGGGCCACGTCCGGGTCGCGCGAGCCTTACAACAGTTGGGGCAATGGGGCCGCCATGCGAGTCAGCCCGGTGGGTTTCGCCGGTGAAAGCCTCGAGGGCGTGCTCACCGAGGCGAGGCGAAGCGCGGAGGTAACGCACAACCACCCGGAGGGAATAAGGGGCGCTCAGGCTACGGCGGTGGCCATCCACCTGGCGCGCCGTGGCGAGTCCAAGGAGGGGATCCGGAGAAGAGTGCGCGAGATGTTCGGGTACGACCTGGATCGAACGGTGGAGGACATCCGGCCCGACTACTCCTTCGATCCGTCATGTCAGGGGACTGTGCCCGAGGCCCTCGTCGCCTTTCTGGATTCGGATGACTACGAGCACGCCGTGCGCCTTGCGGTGTCGCTTGGCGGAGACGCGGACACCCTGGCGTGCATTACAGGCGGCATAGCGGAGGCCTATTACGGCGGAGTGCCTGAGGAGATCGCGAATCAAGGGCTGGCCCTGCTAGAGACGGGGCTGCGGGAGACGGTCACCCGTTTTCGCGCCACCTTCGGGATCGCCGGAGGGTGAGATGCGAAGGGTGGAGCCATCGCTCCGTCCGGGCGACGGATCCGGAGTCACTCCGCCGGCATCTGAACTTCCCCTGGCATCCGCATCGTGGGATCGAGACGATCACCTATGTACTGTCCGGTGACGTCGAGCACGGCGACAGCCTCGGCACTCATGGCGCCGGCGGTTCGTCCGGCGCATGGGAAAGGACGTGATCAGTTGCGCGAGCCATTACCGCCCAAGGAAGAGATCGCGAAGCTTCCCCCCGACGGCGGCCCGAAATACAACCGCTTGATCCATGAGAAAAGCCCCTATCTCCTGCAACACGCAGCAAACCCCGTGGACTGGTACCCTTGGGGCGACGAGGCTTTCGTGACCGCCAGGTCGCTCGAAAAGCCCATCTTCCTCTCCATAGGATATTCCACATGCCACTGGTGCCACGTGATGGAGCGGGAGAGCTTCGAGGACGAGCAGGTAGCCTCCCTGCTGAACGAGCACTTCGTGTGCATCAAGGTCGATCGCGAGGAGCGGCCGGACGTGGACCACGTATACATGACGGCGACGCAGGCTCTTACAGGTCAGGGGGGCTGGCCGACCTCGATATTCATGACCCCCGACCGCAAGCCTTTCTTCGCGGGGACGTACTTTCCCAAGCACGGCATGGGCGGGCGCCCGGGCATGATGGATCTCGTGCGGCACATCGGAAGGCTCTGGAAGGAGCAGGCAGAGCGCCTGGAGGCCGACGCGGAACAGGCGACCCGCCAGCTCGAGGCATACGCCACGATGCCCGCAGGCGAAGGGGTGGATCTGGAGACGTTGAAATCGGCCTACGACGCTCTATCCCGGATGTTCGACCCGGAGCACGGAGGGTTCGGCACGGCGCCCAAGTTCCCCACCCCGCACGTGCTGACATTCCTGCTGCGCTACTGGGCGCGCACGGGCGAAGCTCATGCCCTGGCCATGGTGGAGAAGACGTTGAGCGAGATGCGCCTCGGAGGTCTGTTCGATCACGTAGGCTTCGGCTTCCACCGGTACTCGACCGACCGGGTCTGGCTGCTTCCGCACTTCGAGAAAATGCTCTACGACCAGGCGCTTCTCGCGGTCGCCTACGTGGAGGCCTACCAGGCGACCGGCAAGGAGCAGTACGCGCGTGTTGCGCGTGAGGTGCTGGCCTACGTGCTCCGGGACATGACCTCTCCACAGGGCGGCTTCTACTCCGCGGAGGACGCCGACAGCGAGGGCGAGGAGGGCCTGTTCTACCTGTGGTCCGCCAAGGAGCTCAAGGCCGTCCTGGGGTCGAGGGACGCCGATCTCTTCGTAAAGTTGTTCAACATAGAGCGGGGAGGCAACTTCAGGGACCAGACGACCGGCGAAAGGACGGGAAAGAGCATTCCGCATCTCAAGGCGCCCCTTGATGAGCTGGCCGAGAAGCACGGCTTCGACGCCCATGAGCTGAAGGCCCTGATCGCGAGCATGCGGGACAAGCTCTTCGAGGCCCGAGAGGGGCGGGTCCACCCTCTCAAGGACGACAAGATCCTGACTGACTGGAACGGGCTCATGATCGCGTCGCTCTCGAAGGCGGGCCGCGTCCTGGGGGAGGAACGCTACACCACAGCCGCGTCCCGGGCGGCGGAGTTCGTGCTCGCCGAGCTGCGAGACGGCGACGGGCGCCTGTTGAAGCGCTATCGAAACGGCGACGCCGGGCTTCCAGCGCACCTGGACGATTACGCCTTCATGACCTGGGGACTGCTCGAGCTGTACGAGTCCACATTCGAGGTTAAGCACCTGCGCGCGGCCGTCGAGCTCACCGATACCATGCTGGATCTGTTCTGGGACGACGACGGCGCGGGGCTTTACATGACGGCGGACGACGGCGAGAAGCTTCTCCTTCGGAGCAAGGAGGCCTACGACGGCGCCATCCCATCGGGGAACTCGGTCGCGGCGCTCAACCTGCTCAGGCTGCACCGGATGGTCGCTGAAGAAACCTACGGGTCGAGGGCCGAGGCGTTGCTGAAGGAGTTCTCGAGCCTCCTGGATCGCGGCCCTTCCGGGTTCTGCCAGTTGCTGAACGCGGCGGACTTCTCGATAGGCCCTTCGGTCGAGCTCGTCATTGCGGGCAAGGAGGGCGGCGAAGACGTCTCGCGCATGCTGGCCGCCGTCAGGCAGGCGTTCGCGCCGAACATGGTCGTTCTGTTCAGACCGGACGGCGAGGCGGACCCGGAGATCGCCGGACTGGCGGAGTACGCGCGGGAGCAGCGCGCGATCGAGGGAAAGGCCACCGCCTACGTGTGCAGGAACTTCGCCTGCAAGGCGCCCATGACGGACCCCTCCGAAGTGCTGGAGGATATAGGCGCGGCGAGGGCGGGCTGACCGAGGCGCGAAGACGAGTGGTACTGCTTCGATTGGACCGAGTGCGCCGATTGCCCGGACTCAACTGAATGCGACGAGGGCTGCGAGCACTGGAAGTCGATACCCATCGAGTACATAGGGGCCTTCGTCTTCGAGCCGGGAAGCTCCTCCGGCCTGGTTAGGTTCCCGCCCGGCAAGCTGGTCGTGCGGATGGCGGAAACCGTAGCCGGCAACGGTGGCCTTGTTGTGGTGAACGAGGTCACCACCGGAATAGGACGCACCGGGACGTGGTTCGGCCACCAGCACTACGACATTGCCCCGGACATAGTCGCTATGGGCAAAGGCATAGGCAACGGCTATCCAGTAAGCGCAACCGCCTTGGCGCCCGGCGTTATTGAACGGTTGGGCGGGCAGCCGGTAAGATACGCCCAGTCCCACCAGAACGACCCGGCGGGCGCCGCCTGGCCGGGGCCGGGTCTTGACTTCGGCCGGTGCGCGCGCCCTGATGCCGGCGCATCCGTTATTGTATTTCTTTAGCCGGGGAAGATGCATAGATGGGCAACGTATGGCTGGCGCTTGGATTGACTGTCTTTGCCGGTCTCGCCACAGGCATAGGCAGCGCCATCGCATTCGCGGCCAAGAGGACCAACTACAGGTTTCTCTCCGTGGCGACAGGGTTCTCGGCGGGCGTCATGCTGTACGTCTCATTCGTCGAGATCTTCTACAAGGGCCTGGACGCGCTGGTGGAGACCCACGGGGAGACCCTGGGGCACTGGCTCAACGTCGCCTCCTTCTTCGCAGGGATCGCCCTAATAGGCGTTATAGACACGCTGATCCCCTCCGCGGAGAACCCTCACGAGATACCCTCGCAGGAGGAGGCCGAGGGTATGCGCGGCGGTGCTCCCCCAAAGAAGAGCCCGGGCGTCGAGGCAGGGGCGATCCCTGATCGGGCCGCGTCCGTGCCGGTCGATGGAGCGAACCACCACAAGCTGATGCGAATGGGGCTCTTCAGCGCGATCGCCATAGGAATTCACAACTTCCCCGAAGGGGTGGCCACGTTCCTGGCGGCCTTGCAGGACCCGACACTGGGCTTTGCGATAGCCGTCGCGGTCGCTCTCCACAACATTCCAGAAGGCATAAGCGTCTCGGTGCCGATATACTATGCCACCGGAAGCCGAAGGAAGGCATTCGTTTATTCATTCCTCAGCGGTCTCGCCGAACCTGTGGGGGCGGTGGTCGCGTATATCGTGTTGAGAATCGTCCTGGGCACCGGGTCGGGGACGATCCCTGCGGATGTCATGGGGGTCCTGTTCGCCGGAGTGGCCGGCATAATGGTGTATATCAGCTTGGACGAGCTTCTGCCGACGAGCCGGGCGTACGGAAGAGGGCACGACAGCCTCATGGGGCTGCTGGCGGGCATGCTGGTTATGGCCCTGAGCCTGCTGCTCATGAAGTAGAATGTAGTGGGCTCCTTCGCCTCTTTCGCTGGAGGCGGACGAATCACGCCGGCGTGACCGGCCCGCGCGAGCGCTTTGCGCGGCGGCATTGTCGGTAACGGAACGTCGAAAGGCTAGTCGGGGGGGAAACGTATGAAGTTCTCGACGAAGATCGACAAGAAGCTAGGGGTTCGGATGCACAAGGTCGCCGGAGAGGTCACCGTGTCCGATATCCTGGCCGAGTTGAAACAGGTATACTCCAAGCCTGATTTCGACTCGACATTGAACGTTCTTTGGGACCTAAGGCAGGCAAGGCTGGTTTCTACCTCCTCCATGGAAGTGGATGAGCTCAGCCGCTTTGTCGCCGATCACTGGGGTAAACCCGGCGGCAGCCGGGGGGCTCTTGTAGTCTCGCGTGACTTCGAGTTCGGACTGACGAGAATGTACGAGGTGTTCTTGGAGAGCAAGACCCCGAATGACGTCACGGTGTTCAGAGATTACGATGAGGCCCTGGAATGGATTAAGTCATAACGCCTATGGCGCCTCTGCCCGCGATAATAGTATTCGGCCTCCTGATGAGCGCCATAGCTCTCGTCGGGGGCTTGACCTTGCTCCTGAAGGAAAGGACCCTTAAACGTCTGACCTTGCCGCTTGTGGCGTTCGCCTCCGGCTCTCTGATAGGCGGCGCTCTCTTCCACATGATCCCCGCCGCCGGAACGAGAATGGGCACCTCACTCGACGTCTATCTCTGGATAGCCGCCGGGTTCACGGTCTTCCTTCTGCTCGAACAGATACTCCAGTGGCACCACTGTCATCGCGTCGTGTCCGAGCATCACAGGCCCATAGGCCATCTCATCCTGATCGCTGACGGCCTACACAACGTGATCGGCGGGCTCTCCATAGGGGCGCTTTTCGTGGCCGACTTCAGGCTGGGGCTCACCGCCTGGGGCGCGGCCGTCGCCCACGAGATTCCCCAGGAGTTGGGTGATTTCGGAGTGCTCATTCACAGCGGCTGGAAGAAGCGTCAAGCTCTGCTGTTCAATTTGCTCTCGGGGCTGACCTTCCCGCTCGGGGGGTTGGTGGTCTATTGGGCCTCGGATGGTCTAGACGTCGATTTTCTCATTCCTTTCGCCGCGGGCAACTTCCTCTACATCGGCGCCGTCGATCTGATCCCCGAGTTCAAGGAAGCCGACGGAGGGCGCCCCAACCTCGTCGCCACCATCGCCTGGCTGGGCGGGATGTCTGTCCTGCTGGCCGTCAGGCTCGCCGGACACCACTAGCCCCTGGTCGGGCGTATTCTCTGTGGTAATATGCCCCTGGGCGGGGGCTTGCGGGCCGTTATCGCTGCAGGGTGCAGTTGATGGCCCCCGCGGCGAGTGCCGGTCGCCTTGCAGCGAGGCGGGAGCTGCTTCGGTCGCGCTTCGGCTCCGGGCGTCGTGGAGCCGGCGGCATGCGCGGCGCACCCCTCTGAAACGAACGATCCACAGGGGGGAAAGGCCCCGCCACTCGGAAGGAGCGTTGATGAGCTCATGCGGCGGATGAGCCGCGATGAGAAGCTCCGGATGCTCGGCGGCCGGCTGGAGTTCCGGGTTCGCGGGGTCGAGCGCCTGGGGGTTCCAGACATCATCATGTCGGACGGAGGCGCCGGGGTGACCGCAGGGGAAGCCTCGACCGCGTATCCCGCGCCCATATGCCTGGCCGCGACGTGGAACCGCGAGCTCGCCGAAAGGGTGGGAGCCGCGATGGCTGGCGACTGCCGGGCGCGCGGGGTGCACGTCCTTCTCGCCCCCGCCGTCAACATCTGCCGCTCGCCCTTGTGCGGGCGCAACTTCGAGTATTTGGGCGAGGACCCCTTTCTCTCCTCGGAGATCTCCGCCTCCCTTGCCCGGGGAATTCAGTCAGGAGGCGTCGCGGCCACGGTCAAGCACTTCGCCGCCAACAACCAGGAGTACGACAGGCACGGCACAAGCTCCGAAGTGGACGAACGCACGCTCAGGGAGATTTACCTGCCGGCTTTCGAGGCCGCGGTGACGGAGGCCGAGGCAGCCTGCGTCATGAGCGCATACAACAAATTGAACGGTGTCTATTGCACCGAGAACAGGTTCCTGAACGTCGAGACCTTGAAGGGTGAGTGGAGCTTCGACGGGATACTCATGTCGGACTGGGGGGCGACGCATAACGCCTTGAGGGCCGCCGAGGCCGGGCTCGACCTCGAGATGCCCAGGGCCCGCCACATGAGCCCTGACAGCGTCCTTCGGGCGCTCAGGAGTGGGGCGTTGACTGATTCAGTGGTGGACGACAAGGTGCGCCGCATTCTAGGGACCATCGTGCGCATGGGCTTTGCGGACCGCGATCAGGCAGACCCGTCGGCGCCCCTGGATGATCCGCTGAGCGCGGCGGCGGCCTTGGATGTCGCCCGTGAGGGGATAGTGCTCTTGAAGAACGAGGGAGGGGTCCTTCCGATCGACCGCGAAGAGGTACGTACGATCCTCGTGGTCGGGCCGAATGCAATGCCCACCCCGCACGCCGGCGGTGGCAGCTCCTACGTCGACCCATTTCGCGCGGTGAGTATCCTCGAAGGGGTGCGCGAGATCGCGGGCAAAGGGCTCGCGGCGCGAGGGCCGGTCGTTGAGCACGTCGAGCGCGATGAGCTCTACGTGCTGGAGCTCGTGGACGAGCAATCTTTCGAGGAGTCCGTCTTCCACCATCGTGACGCGGCCCGAGACCTCAAGCCAGGGCTGCGGGCGGAGTACTACGGCAACCCTTCCCTGGACGGAGAGCCCCTGTGGACGGAGGTGGTAGAGCGGGTGAACTTCAACTGGGGCGGTCGCGGGCCCGGTGAGCCTTCCGGCCCCGGTGGGACGCTCGACTCCGGCGGAGGGCCTTATTCCAGCGGCGGTCACGGCCCCGGCGAGCGCGGCCCCGCCGAGCGCCTCTCGGACGGTTTCTCCGTCCGGCTGACAGGTCTCATAGTGCCCGAGACTTCCGGGCCTCACATTCTGACGGCACGCGCTGATGACGCGATGAGGGTGTTTCTCGAAGGCGAGCCTTTGATAGAGGGCTGGGCCGAGGGCTCGACGCCGGTGGGCCGTGTGAGGCGGGAGCTGAAAGCGGGCGGCGAGTACGCGATCAGGATTGAATATCGCGAGGAAAAGGGGGCGGCCGAGGTTGGATTCGGATGGTCTCCTCTCCGCGTCGAGGAGGACGTGATCGAGAGGATCTGCGACCGCGCACGCTCGGCCGATGTGGTGATAGCCTGCGTCGGCTTCGACAGGCATACGGAAAAGGAGGGGAAGGACAGGAGCTACAGGCTTCCCGGATTGCAGGAGATGCTGCTCGACCGCGTCCTCGACGCCAATCCGAGGTCGATAGTCATTGTGAACAGCGGCTCGGGTGTGAGGACGGCCCCCTGGATCCACCGCGCGGCCGCGGTTCTACAGGCGTGGTACGCCGGACAGGAAGGGGGCACGGCTATCGCCGAGATGCTCTTCGGCGAGGTGAATCCTTCCGGCAAGCTGCCGGTTACATTCGAGAGACGATACGAGGACGTGCCTTCCGCGGATCACTACCATCCCGAGGACGGAAAGACCTATTACAGGGAGGGGCTTTTCGTGGGCTATCGCGGCTTCGACGCGGCCGCGGCGGAGCCTCTGTTCCCTTTCGGCCATGGGCTTTCCTACACCACCTTCTCCTACGAGGATCTCGAGATAACCCCCTCGAGGGGCGACTCCGCCGATCGCTCGGAAGAGAGCTCCGGGGGGCCGGGACCAGGCGCCGCTCTGGAAAGGCTCGAGGATGCGAAGCGGAGCGGTGGGACCCCTCGCGCCGATGATGATGGCGGGCCCGATCGCCCAGTGGTCGTGGTTTCCTTCGTGCTGAAGAACACGGGCCGGGTCCCCGGCGCGGAGACAGCGCAGCTCTACGTGCGGGACGTCGAGGCGAGCGTGCCTCGCCCTCACAAGGAGCTCAAAGGCTTCGAGAAAGTCTTTCTGGCCCCGGGAGAATCGAGAAGCGTGGCGATCGCTTTGTGCGCGGACGCCTTTTCTTTCTGGGACCCGGGCGAGAGAGCGTGGCGGGTCGAGCTTGGCACCTTCGAGATCCTGGTCGGCGCCTCCGCCGGGGACATAAGACTTCTGGGGAGTTACACTTATTAGGTACGCGCCCGCAAGGGCCGAAAGCGGCATGCGATCAGATCCTTCACGCCATCGTAGAGGAGGTTCGATGAGAAAGCCTGATATTGCCATCCTGCTGCCGGCGATCCTGTTTGGAATCTTGACGGCGCTTTCGACGCCATCCGCGGCCGGGGGCGAGGACGGGCCTCTTACCGTCGCGGAGAAGACGGACTTCGCCGCCACATCGACGCACGCCGACGTCATGGACTTCATAGCCCAGCTAAAGATCGGGAGCCCTCTCATCAAGATCGAGACAATGGCCGTGACCGTGGAGGGCAGGGAAGTGCCACTCGTAATAATCGGGGACCCCGCGCCCGCGTCACCTGCGGCGTTGAGATATGACGACCGCGCCGCCGTGTACATACAGGCGAACATCCATGCCGGCGAGGTGGAAGGCAAGGAGGCGGCGCTCATGCTGGCCAGGGATATAGTGCAAGGGGCCACCCCCGACTACCTCGACCGGCTGGTAATTCTGCTCGCGCCCAACTTCAATCCCGATGGAAACGACAAGATAAGCGTGGAGAACCGCACCAGACAGCACGGGCCGGAGCGGGGCGTGGGAATCAGGTACAACGGACAGGGTCTGGACCTGAACCGGGACGCGATCAAGCTCGAGACCCCCGAGGTGACGGGGCTTGTCGACAACGTCCTGAACCGCTGGGACCCGATCTTCTTCCTGGACAGTCATACCCACAACGGCTCCTACCACAAAGAGCCTGTCACCTGGGCCTGGGGGCTCAACCCCAACGGCGATCGCCTAATGATCTCCTACATGGAGAAGGTGGTGCTCCCCGCCATCACGAGGATAATGAAGGAAGACTACGGCTTAGCCACTATTCCGCACGGCGATTTCCTGGACGCGCGCCGGCCGGAAAAGGGCTGGGTGGCCCACGCTCCGATATGCAGGTACCTGGTGAACTACGTGGGGCTGAGAAACCGGTTCTCGGTGCTCAACGAGCAGTACCCCTACGTCGATTTCGAGACCAGGGTGCGCGGCGCGTACAGCCTCTTCCGGGCGTTTCTGGATTTCATTCACGAGCACAAGGACGAGATGGTCCGGCTGGCCGCCGGGGCGGACGGCCGCGCCATGTCCAGGGGCGCGGCCCCCTCGGCGGAGGACGAGTTCGTCGTGGAGTACGAGCGGGTGGCCCTGGAGGAGAAGCTCGACATCGAGGGCTGGGAGATGGAGGTCGAGGAGCGGGAGGGAACCTGGCCCAGGGTCACGAAAACCGACCGCGACAGGACGTACAAGGACGTGCCTTACTTCGCGAGGTACGAGGCCGAGCGCGCGATACCTTACGCCCGAGGCTACCTGATAGCGGCCAACGTCGAGGCGGTCAGGCGCAACCTCCTCATGCATGGGATAGCTGTCGAGCGGCTCATGGAGCCCGCGACCGTCGCGGTGGAGGGTTTCGTGATCGAAGAGGTGACAGGCTCGGACAGGCCGAACCAGGGCCACTACACGACCTCGGTGTCCGGACACTACGAGGCCGCGAACGTGGAGTTCCCCGCAGGGGCGCTCTATGTGAGCACGGCCCAGCCCCTGGGACCCCTCGCGGCGTTTCTACTGGAGGCCGAAAGCGGAGACGGTCTCTTGTTCTGGAACTTCTTCGACCGCTATCTCGTCCCCCAGTGGGGCAGGGGGCAGAGGACGTACCCGGTTTACAGGGTTCTCCACGAGGTGGAGCTGCCTACGTCGATCATAGTCGAGTGAGCGCCGCCGCCGGCCCGGTGCCGTGAAGCCGCCGGCCCGGTCGCGCCCAAACGTTACGGACAGGAGGGAAGGATGGGTGAAGAGCTGTCCGAGCGGCCGGAGAAGCTGCTGCGGGACCTGATCAGGTTCGACACGACCAATCCGCCGGGCAACGAGGCCGCATGCATAAACCATATCAGCGGGCTTCTCGGCGAGGCGGGCCTCGACCCGATGGTGCTGGGCAAGTCGGACGAGCGCCCCTGCGTTGTCGCCCGGCTCAAGGGAAGGGGCAGCGCGCCCCCGCTTCTCATGTACGGCCACGTTGACGTGGTGCCCACGGCCGGGCAGGACTGGTCGGTCGATCCCTTCGAGGGCCGTATATCCGACGGCTGCGTCTGGGGGCGAGGAGCGCTCGACATGAAGGGCGGGATAGCCATGATGCTCTCCGCGCTCCTAAAGACGAAAGCCCATGGCGAGGCGCCGGCGGGAGATATAGTGTTCGCGGCCCTGAGCGACGAGGAGGCGGGCGGCGAGTACGGCGCGGAGTTTCTGGCCAAGGAGCACGGAGAGCTTTTCGAGGGGATCAAGTACGCGATAGGCGAGTTCGGCGGCTTTCCGATGTACCACGCCGGCAGGAAGTTCTACGCGATCCAGGTTTCGGAGAAGCAGGTCTGCTGGATGAAGGCCACGGTGCGCGGCCCCGGGGGACACGCGTCGCTTCCCAGGCGTGGCGGCACCATGTACGAGCTGGCGGCTGTGATCCGCCGGCTCAACGAGAACCGGCTGCCCGTCCACTTAGACCCCGCCGTGCGCCTGATGCTGGAGACCATGGCATCGGAGGTGCCGGAGGAGGCCGCGCCGGAGCTTGGGCGGCTTCTCGATCCGAGCACCACGGACGCGGCGCTCGATGAGATGGGAGAGCGCGGGCTGATGCTCGACGCCATGACGCACAACACCGTCAACCCGACCATGGTGAGAGGCGGCAGCAAGATAAACGTCGTCCCCAGCGAGGTGGTCCTCCAGATGGACGGCCGCCTGCTTCCGGGATTTACCCCCGCCGACATGTTGTCGGAGCTCGAGGACCTTGTCGGGGACTTGGCGGAGATCAAGGTCATCCGCTACGACGAGAACCTGTGGCGCACGGACATGGGGCTCTTCGATATGCTGGGTGGCATCCTGCAGAGCTTGGACCCGGAGGGCGTACCGGTGCCCCTCATGATGATGGGCTGCACGGACGCCAGGTTCTTCTCGTCGCTGGGCATACAGTCGTACGGCTTCACCCCCATGAACCTGCCGCCCGACTTCGACTTCCTGCGTTACGTCCACGCCGCGGACGAGCGCATACCGCTGGAGAGCCTCCGCTTCGGTGCGGACGCCGTCTACGAGCTGCTCCGCCGCTACGGCGGCTAGCGCCACGCCGATGGGCCGGTTGGCCGACGGCCCACAAGTAGCGCCGACCGCCCGGCGTGGCTGACCGCTCGCGGGGGAGAGGCGATCGGGTGACCGGCCGGGGGGCGGGAGCCGCTAGCCGCCTGGGAGCCCATGCCTTGCGGCCCCGGTCTGACGCGGGGTCAAGCCCCACCGGCCTTCGGCCGAAATATATAATGCCGCACAAAGTGCCCCTAGAGCCGGTTCAACGGCCAGGGGGCGCGGGTCGACATGCAGTGCGCCGGGAAAACACATGGCGCCGCGGAAAGTGTGCCTGGGGGGCGCCTCGGGCGGAGTCTATTGTCATTGTGATGTTCTCTGGCCGGCGGGAGGCGGTCACGAGGGAGACAGGCCAGTGTCTGAAAACCGGAAGTCGAGTCTTTTGGGTTCTCGTTTCAAGCTCTCCGACAGCGCAAAGGTGAACGAGCGCTTACAAAGCCGAGATGACGCGGAGTCGGCCTCGGCCGGAATCTGGCCCGTCGTGATAGGGGACGAAACAAAGCCCGCGGAGGCCGTCCGGAAGAACGGCCGGCTCAGCCTCAATACAAAGGCCTTCCTGATCATGGGTGGCACGGGGCTAGCCGCCGCCTTCACCATATCGCCCTTGATCCTCCTCTTCGACGGCATAACCGCCCAGACCTACGTCCTTCTGGGCTGTCTGATGGCGCTCGCGTCGTTCATTGCGGGCGTCGCCAATTACCAGATAGTTCTAAGAGGAGTGCAGGGGCTGGTGGTGAAGCTCGTGCAGCGGGGCACGCTTCTACAGGAATCGGCAAAGCCCAACGGCAAGCGCCCGATCAACCACGGTGAGATCGACACCGTGGACTCGTTGATAACCAGTTTGCTGGACAAGGTGAGCGCGGGCGAGGAGGCCCAAGTGAGGCTGGAGCAGGACGCTCTGTTCTCCGCCATCAGCTCGCTCGCGGCGGCGCTGGAGGCCCGGGACCCCTATACCAGGACGCATTCCAGGAACGTGGCGCGCTTCTCCGGAAGGCTCGCCGGCAAGATGGGGTTGGACGACGCGGACATCGACGAGATACAGCTCGCGGGGCAGCTTCACGACATCGGCAAGATCGGGATCAGGGACGAGATCCTGTTGAAGCCCGGCAGCCTAACCGGCGATGAGTTCATCGAGATAAAGAGGCACCCCGAGCTGAGCGTCAACATATTGAGGCCCTTCAGGTATCTCGACAACGTCCGGGCGGCGATAAGGCACCACCACGAGAAGATGAACGGCTCCGGCTACCCCGACGGGCTGAAGGGGGAAGACATACCGCTGGGCGCCCGGATCATGGCCGTGGTTGACGTATTCGACGCCATGACGTCGGATCGCCCCTACCGGCCCGCGCTCGACTTCGACGAGGCCATGATGGAGCTCGAGCGGATGAGCGGCCCGGAGCTGGATCCCGAGTGCGTCGAGGCCTTCCTGGAGCTGGTCGAGGAAGATCCCGATCTCGCGATGATGCGCACTCTCGATCTCTGCCATTGAGGCGGCAAC
>CAZHEV010000024.1:0-24911 GCA_964531335.1 uncultured bacterium
GCGATTCCATGAGATGTGCCTGCGCCGAAAGCTCCTTGTCCGGCGGCGCTCCGGCCGGCGGCGCTCCGGCCGGCGGCGCCACCTCCACCCTGGAACGCCCCTTGATGGCCACGAAGCCCTCTTTCTCGAGAACCCGGTAGGCCCTTGCCACGGTGTTCAAATTCACGCCGAGATCAGACGCCAAGGCCCGGACCGAGGGCAGGCGGCGACCGGCCGGCAGCTCGCCGTAGGCGATCATCTCGCGGATCTGCCTCGCCACCTGCCGGTAGACGGGCTCCCCGGCCCCAGGGTCGGTACTTACCGTTATGTCCTTCAACTATGGTGTCTCCCGTCATAGCCCGCCCGGAATCAGACGTTCAGGCCTTCTGTATACTAATTAGCATACAGATGGCCTCGCCCCCGCGCACAGCTTTTTTTGTATCTACGGGACTTGAAAAGGCGGCCGGAGTCCGCCCATTCGGCGGCGATTTTCTGCGGGCGAACCGGCTTCGTTCGCCGTCCGCCGTCCAGCGCGTGGTAAAGTCGCTACTGGAGCCTGATATCATAGACCGAGACAACGGCTCTTTCGTTATAAGCGATAGGTTCTTCAGGCTCTGGATCCGAGGGCTGGGCGAGCTGAGCTGAGCAGCTCCAGCTTCAGGAAGGGGCCGGCCGTCACAATGCAATGGTTCGAAAGCGACGACTTCTGGGTCGACCTCTGCCCTTTCCTCTTTCCAGAGAGAAGGCTCGAGGACGCCCAGAGCGAGATGGAGAGCGTACTCTCGCTGGCGGCCAAGCCGGTGCACACCGCTCTGGATCTCGGCTGCGGCCCGGGCAGACATTCGATCGCTCTGGCCCGCAGGGGCATCGAGGTGACGGGAGTGGACAGAACCAGGCACTACTTGGAGCTGGCGGAGACGGCGGCGAAGGCGAGCCGCATCAAGGTCGAGTGGGTGGAAGAGGACATGAGGCGCTTCGTCCGGCCGAAGGCGTTCGATCTGGCGATAGTGATGTTCTCCACAATAGGGTTCTTCGAAGACGAGCGGGATGACCTCAAGGTGCTTCAGAACCTATGGGGGAGCCTGGTCCAAGGCGGCTCGCTCGTGCTGGAGACGGCCGGCAAGGAGTGGATCGCGGAGCACTTCGAGGAGACCTCCTGCGACGATCTGCCTGACGGATCGCTTCTGTTCCAACGTCACAAGGTGGTCGATGACTACAGGCGCATAAGAAACGAATGGGTGCTGGTCAGCGGAGACCGAGCGAAAACCTACAAGTTCGACATGAGGATCTACTCGGGCACGGAGTTGGCCGATCGCCTGACGCAGGTGGGCTTTCGCAGCGTGCGCCTGCTCGGCGACCTCGAAGGGGGCGAGCTCACCTACGGCGCCAAGCGATTGATCGCAGTCGCGGTGAAGTAGGGCCGCGGCGGGCGCCGGGCGCCATGACCGGAGAGGAAGACGCACGCGGGGCGAAATCTCCGGCGCGCAGTTGGGCAAAACGACTTTCATGTAGTAGAATCGAGCGAGCATGCCGGATCTACCCAGCATAGAAGACGTCAAACGGGCAGCCGAGCGCATCCGGCCCTATGCGCACCGCACGCCCGTGCTGACTTGCGCCGCCTTGAACAGGATGTGCCGCGCGGAGATCTTCTTCAAATGCGAGAATCTCCAGAAGGCCGGCGTGTTCAAGATGCGCGGAGCGACGAACGCGGTCTTCTCCTTGAGCGACGAGGAGGCCTCGAAAGGGGTCGCCACTCACTCGTCCGGCAACCACGGCGCCGCGCTTTCGCTGGCGGCGAGCCTGCGCGGCATCAAAGCCTACGTGGTCATGCCGAGGAACGCGCCCGGCGTGAAGAAGGCGGCCGTCTCGGGATACGGAGGAGAGATAGTCTACTGCGAGCCGACCCTTCAGGCCCGCGAGGAGGGCCTTGCGGAGGTGGTGAGCAGGAAAGGCGCGACCTTCGTGCATCCGTACAACGATCCCCGCGTCATCGCGGGGCAAGGGACATCGGCGCTCGAGCTTTGCGACGAGGTCCCGCGACTTGACACTGTAATGACGCCGGTAGGCGGGGGTGGTCTGCTGAGCGGGACGGCGATCGCGGTGCGCGCGATAGCCCCGCAGACCCAGGTCGTCGCTGCCGAACCTGAGATGGCAGACGATGCGCACCGTTCATTCCGCGCCGGGAGAATCATCCCCGCCCAAAACCCTCGGACCATAGCCGACGGATTGCGGACCTCGCTCGGCGATCTCACCTTCGCCGTCATCAAGCGGCACGTGACGGACATCGTGACCGTGAGCGAAGAGGCGATAGTGGACGCCATGCGCGCCGTTTGGGAGCGGATGAAGATAATAGTGGAGCCCTCGGCGGCGGTGCCGCTCGCCGCCCTCATGACAAGGCGCGCCGCTGTCCCGGGGACTCGCGTGGGAATGATCCTGTCGGGCGGCAACGTGGATCTCTCCGTCCTCCCATGGGCCGCTGGAGGAGGTAATACCGATGATATGTAGACGCGTGACCCTGAATGTCGCGACCGCTCTCGCGCTCGTCCTGGGGGCCGCGGCCCTTTCAGGATGCGGGAACGAGGGCGAGGATCTCTTGGAGGAGGGGCTGCGCCTGTATCGGCAGAACAAGCTGCAGGAGGCCCTGCCTGTCCTGGAACGGGCGGCCGAGGCAAGGGAGGACGACGCGGAGGCCCACGCGTGGCTCGCGGAGACCTACCGCCGGCTGGACGAGCCGGACAAGGCCGCCAAGGCCGCCAGGACGGCCATAGACCTGGATCCTTGCAACAGCTTCGCCCACGTCGTGCTGGCCTGGAACTACAACCCGATGTACGGGCTCTGGCCCGGCATCAACAGGGAAATGTCCTGGAAGCATCTGATGAAGGCCGCGGAGTGCGACTCGACCGACGGCAACGTCTGGCCCGGCGTCTGGATAGAGGCTTTGCGCCGGGGGGACAGCCGTATGGAGAAGAGGTCGCTGCGCAGGATGGTGGAGACAGGTTTCCTGACCCCCGCGGTGCTGGCCTACAACAGATGGATGCTCAGGGATCTGCCGGAGAACGCCCTGCTGATTACCAACGGGGACTGGGACACCTTCCCCGCCGTCGCCCTCCAGCAGGTTGAGGCTTTCAGGCCGGACGTCGCCGTGGTAAACCGTTCCCTCCTGAATACGGCCTGGTACCCCCGCTACCTGAGGGACCATTACGGTCTTGCCCTGCCTTTCTCGGAGGAAGAGCTCCCCGAGCTGAAGACTTTGCTGGACGCGAGCGGCCGGCCGGTGTTCGTGTCGACGCAGATCTTTCGGGGTTGGCTGGAAATGCGGGCCTCCGGAGAGATGGAAAGGCCCATCGCGATATCCGTAACCGTGGATCTCAACGCCTTCGGAAAGGGGCTCGCGGAGGACCTGTCGCTGGCCGGGCCCTTCTGGCTCTGGCGTCCATCGCAGGGCGCGGGCCGTCCCGACACGGCTTTGATAGCGCAGAGTCTCGAGGGCGTCGAGCCGGCCGATTTCAGCGGTCCGTTCGTCAGCCCGGAGGATCGAAGCCCAATCAGGATCAAGACCAGCGCAACTCTCGTGCACAACATCTCCGCCGCGGGCCTCAAGTACGCTCGGTCGCTTCTGGAAGCCGGGAGGACGTCGGAGGCGAGGGAGATGATCTCCTGGGTCGAGAGCTTTGAGAAGGAAACCTCGCTGGGCCTTGTCTCCGAAGAGCTGATAGCCGAGCTCAGGAGGGAAATAGGCGAATGAAGAGAGCGGTTCTCGCTGTCCTCGCGATGTTGGGCATCACTTTGGTGATACTGCTCGCGGCGCGGCCCGGAACGCCGCCGGTGCTGGACGAGGAGGGCCTGCCCTGTCCGGAGGCCGTGGCCGCCCTCGAAGAGGTGGAGCTCGGTGGAGTGAACCAGTGGGTATTGGTCCGCGGCTGCGACAGCTCGAACCCCGTTCTCCTGTTCTTGCACGGGGGACCGGGAATGCCCGCGATGCCCCTTCACCACGACTTCGGAAGGGAGCTGGAACGCGACTTCGTGGTGGTCCACTGGGACCAGCGCGGCGCCGGGAAGTCATACGGCAAATCGGTTCCCGTCGAGTCCATGAACGCTCTCCGGATCATGGAGGACGCGCGCGAGCTAATCGAGCTGCTGCGCGAGCGCCACGGCGCCGGAAAGATCTATTTGGTCGGGCACTCGTGGGGAAGCTACTTGGGCCTGCTTCTCGCTAACGAGAGCCCCGCTCTTTTCCGGGCCTATGTGGCCGTGGGGCAATTCACCGATCTCGCGAGACAGCGAAGCCTGGCGGACCTTTTCATCGTGAGAGAAGCGGGAAACCGCGGCATCCAAGGCACGGTGGCGGAGCTCGGCGGGCAGGGCGATTTCGCGCGCAGGAAGCTGCTTTTCGATTTCGGCGCCGTCGTGCGCGGAGAGAACGGGTACGATGGCCTTCTCCGGAAGGCGTGGCACGCCCCGGAGTACGGCTTCAGAGACGCGCTGAGCATAAAGGCGGGGTTGGAGTTCTCATCGGACCATATGCGATACAACGCCGCCGCCGAACCACTTACGGAGAAGGTCACAAGCCTGAGAATCCCCGTCTATTTCTTTCAGGGACGTTATGACTACGTCGCCCCCGGCGAGCTGGTCGAGGAGTATCTCGAGAAGCTCCGAGCGCCGGCCAAGCGCCTGGTGTGGTTCGAGAGCTCCGCACACTATCCCTTTCTGGAAGAGCCGGGCAAGTTCGCGCTGGAAATGAAGAAGGTATTGAAGGAGACCGGCGGCTGAGCCGGCCGCGAGTGGGACGCGGCGGCGGCTGAACCGGCCTTTGCTCCGGCGCGGGCCTGCACCACTCTCGCGAGCGCTCACATCCTCTGGCAAGAGCGGCGGGCGCCCGAGGACATCCGCATCGAGTTCTCGTCCAAGAGCGGGCGACTTTCTTCGGTAAGAGAAGGCGGATGGCTGGTTCTCGATTTCCCCGCCGACAAGTTGTCACCCACGGAGGCGCCGGCCGGCATCGCCGAGGCGCTGGGCGCCGAGCCGGCGGCCGCGTACGTCAGCGAGCGGCTTAGAATGACCATCCTGAAATACGACTCGGAGGAGGCGGTGCGTTCCATGTCCCCGGACTTCTCGAGGCTTTGCACCGGGGGGTTCGGCGGAGTGGGAGTGACGGCGGCGAGCGACTCGAAGGAATACGATTTCGTCTCGAGGTTCTTCGCCCCCGAGCTCGGCATCGACGAGGATCCCGTGACGGGCGCGGCCCATACCTGCCTCGGGCCGTTCTGGGCGGACATCCTGGGCAAGGAGGAGATGGTGGGGCGCCAGATATCCAAGCGCGGCGGCGTGGTGCGCGTTCGAACCAGGGGCGAGAGGGTTGATCTTCTCGGGCAGGCGGTGACGATACTCCGGGGGGAGCTTGTGGTGTAGAATCCGCAAGCGAGGGATTCGCCCGCAACGGCGTGGCGGCTGAAGACGTACACATAGAGGAGGAGGTCCCGTGAGACGGATTGGACATGTTGCCGGTTTTCCAGTGGTCCTAGCGACGTTGGCTCTCATGGCCGCCTGCGGCTCGGAGGACTCCACACCCGAGACGATAGCCGATCTGCCGGTCACATCGCTGGAGGGCGTCCTAACCAGGACCGGAGTGAGCTTCGACGACCAGATCACCAGCGACGGGGGGGGATCTATCCGCGTCGAGACGCCGGGGCCCACTACCGTCCGCCTGTTCGAGATAGACTTGTCCGACGTGGATGACTCCAAGCTCGTATACCGCGCCAAGCTCAGAACCAGGGAGGTCACGGGGGACGTTTACCTGGAAATGTGGTGCAGGATCCCGGGCGAGGGCGAGTTCTTCTCCCGCGGCCTCAACTCACCCATTCAGGGCACGACCGAGTGGTCCAGCCAGGAGATATACTTCATGCTCGAGGAGGGGCAGGAGCCGGACCTGGTCAAGCTGAACGTGGTGATCGGCGGCAGCGGAACCGTATGGGTGGATGAGATGGAGCTTCTAAAGGCGCCTCTGAGGTAGATCTCAATGGGATTGCTGCTGTGGTTCATATTCGGTGGATTGGCCGGCTGGGTGGCGAGCATGCTGACCGGCGCCCGCCACGGCTGCTGCATGAACGTGATCGTGGGGATTGTCGGGGCGTTTCTCGGCGGGTTCATCATGCAGGCCATCACGGGCGTGGGCTTCACCATCGGCTTCAACCTGCCGAGCTTCGTGGTCGCCGTCATGGGCGCAGTGATCCTCTTGGCCCTGTCGACACTCTTGGCGGGACGGCGCGCGCGTTGAGAAGCAGGCATAGATGAAGACGTGCTCAAGCACGCTTATCACGCGGTCTCTTCGACGCTGCCATGCTGATGTACTATTCGTCGCTGTTCCCCAAGATGGAGGAGATGCACGCCAAGCCGAGCGAGGCGGACATAGGAATAATAGCAATGAAGGTCCTGAGGGGCGCGAAGCACCACGACGTGCGGGAGGAATACGGGCCCGATCTCACGTATGCCCGGGCTTCGATCAAGTGGGCGCTCCATGACAAGAAGGTGTCGTCGGTGTTGGTCGGCATGCGCACCTTCGAGCACATAGACGAGTACCCGGCGGTGTCCGGAAGCGGCCTATCGTAAGCGCGCGGGCCTCATAGGACGGGCATGTACTTCTTGGTTTCGTACTCGGTCACCTGGACCCTGTAGTTGTCCCACTCGATGTATTTGTTCTCTATGAACTTCGAGAAGACGTGCTCACCCAGGGTCTCCCTCACGAGATCGCTTCTCGCCGCGATCTCGACGCTCGCATAGAGACTGTCCGGCAGGGTCTCGATCCCCCGACTTTCCCGCTCTTCCGGGCTCATGAGATAGATGTCCTCTTCCACGGGATCGGGAAGGGGGTACCGGCCGTTCACTCCCCGCATGCCCGCGGCCAGCATCACGGCGAAAGCGAGGTAAGGATTGCACGCCGGGTCGGGGCAGCGGAACTCCACACGCGTCGCCGAGGGCTTGCCCGGCTTGTACTTGGGAACCCTAACCAGGGCCGAGCGGTTTCTCTGCCCCCAGGCGACGTACACCGGCGCTTCGTAGCCCGGCACCAGCCTCTTGTAGGAATTCACCCACTGATTCGTCACCGCCACTATCTCTTTGCAGTGCCTGAGTATTCCGGCCAGGTAACCACGGCCGATATCGGATAGACGATAGTCACCCCTGTCATCGAAGAACGCGTTCTCGCCGTTCCTGAACAGCGACTGGTGAACGTGCATCCCGTTTCCGTTTTGCGCAAAGACGGGCTTGGGCATGAAGGTGGCGTATATGCCGCGGCGGCGCGCCACCTCCTTGACCAGGAACTTGTAGGTCATGGTCTGGTCGGCCATGGTGAGCGCGTCGGCGTGCTTCAGATCTATCTCGTGCTGGCTCGGGGCGACCTCGTGGTGGGCGGCCTCGACGGCGATGCTCATCGCCTGAAGCGCGTGGACCGTCTCCTGTCTTATCTCGGACCCCAGATCGAACGGTATCAGATCGAAGTATCCCGCCGGATCGAGCGGCTCGGTGGAGCTATCGTCCTTGAAATAACAATACTCGAGCTCCGGTCCCACGCTGAAGGTGTACCCCCCCTGTTTCAGCTTTTCCATCTCGGTCTTCAGCAAGTGCCGCGGGTCGCCGGGATACGGCTTCTTGTCGGGCGTCAGCACATCGCAGATCAGTCGCGCGCTGGGCCGGCCGTCGGCCATCCACGGCAGGATCCTGAAGGTCTCGGGAATCGGCTTCGCCAGCAGGTCGCTCTCGTAGATGCGGGCGAACCCCTCCACCGAGGAACCGTCGAAACCGAGACCCTCGTCGAAGGCGACCTCGAGTTGCGCCGGAGGTATGCCGAACGATTTGGTCTTGCCCAGGATGTCACAGAACCAAAGATTGATTATGCTGAGGTTGTTGTCATGGGCGTACTTGACTATCTCTTCTTTCGTAGTCGGTAACAAATCCATGGTCTACTGTCTCCTTCGCGGGACGGACGGCGCTCGGACAACAGATCTAATTGCGTCTCAGTGGGGCAACGCGCGCGGACTCTAGAGTCTTGCAGACCGCGGACCTGTATGTCAACAGTCCGCACCGCCGGGCCCGGCGCGGCGTCACCGTAGACGTAAGATCCTGCTACGACGCGCGTTAAATGCCGCGCACGCGGCACTTCGCGACCGTGAGAGGGCGGTTGCGCGGCAAATAGCTCACCTGCTAAGATCCGTGTTACCCTCACCGTCATAGTTCTCGGACAAGCTCTTTCCAAACAAGGTGGCGCCATGAACGCCCAGAAAGTAAGCTCGGAGATCATAAGCGTATCGAAGGTTCAAAGCGGCCTGCTGGGCGACATCTATGTCGCGCAGTCGCCGAAGGGACTGTGCAGCCTCAGCTTCGGAAGGGTAACCGAAAGGAGCTTCCTCCGGAGGCTCGGCGAGGCCCTCGGCGAAGGCGTCTCCTTCGAGATGAGATCGCTTCCCATAGTCGAGGTCCAGCTGGAGAACTACCTCTCAGGCAGGATGACCTCTTTCAACCTCGAGGTGGATCTGAGGACGGCCACCGAGTTCCAGAAACAGGTCCTCAGACAGACCATGAAGATTCCCTACGGGAAGACCTCAACCTACAGGGAGATCGCCGCTGGAGTGGGCCGCCCGGCCGCGTACAGGGCCGTCGGTAACGCGGTGGGGGCGAATCCCATCCCCATAGTGATACCTTGCCATCGAGTCCTGTCCTCGGACGGGGGGTTGGGCGGCTACAGCAGCGGCCTGTCCTACAAGAAAAAGCTCCTGGAGTTGGAGCGCGGAATCTAGAACCAGATCACGCTCTTCGATCGCCGGCGGCGGAGCGTCCGGTTGGTCCGCGTACTATGTTCACCTCCGGGCGGCGCCGCCCGCCCCGCTCAGTCGTCCCGAGCGTCCTTCCAGGGAACCGGCAGGCCGAGCCTCTCGAGCTTCGTCTCGAGCTCCTCCCTTTCCCTGTTCCTCTTCAGGCCCCGCCGCCCTTGCTTGAGCCAGCCGTTCTCGGCCGCGCGCTTCCTCGCCGCCTCGAGATCGCCGCGGGCCACGCACCGCACTATCTCAGCGTCCAGGCGCGTTAGGGGCAGCGCATCGATCCTGTAATCGAGGAACGCCTCCCACGTCACCGGACACCATCTCCTCACTATCTCGTTCCCGATGACGCCGGCATAAGTCCTTATCTCCAACTGGGCGTGAGGGTCCATCCTCAAGGACAGAAAGTGGAGCAGGTTGTGCAGGTCTATCTTCCAGTAGGCCTCGGTGTAGGTCGAAAGCGGAAGGTCTTTTCTCGCCTGCTCCCGGCCGACGCCCTTCGCGAGCCTCTCCTGGTAGACGCCTTGCGCCGCCTCTTGGATCTCTCTCTCCCTGCGGGACAACAACTCGCCTTCTTCGGCGCTTATGAAGCCGCTGGTTCCCTGGCGGTTCCCCACCGCCTGCTTTCTCCACTCGCCGGGGGCGGTCCTCTGCGCGGAGTCAATGGCTTCCGAGTAGCGAGTGGAGTACTCGTTGACATTGGCGGTTCTGTGACGTATCCACTGGCGCCAGCAATCCATAGGCACTCGCACGTGCAGCTTTATCTCACACATCTCGAACGGAGTGGTGTGGCGATTTCGCATCAGATATCGGATGAGTCCGCGGTCCTCGCTCACGCGCTTCGTGCCCTTGCCGTACGAAACGCGCGCCGCCTGCACTATCGATTCGTCGGTTCCCATGTAGTCGACGACCCGAACGAACCCATCGTCCAGGACCTTGAAGGGCCGTCCAAGGATCGAGTCGAGATCGCCCGAGCCAGGCCGCCCCAGCTTCTCTGTCTCGTCGCTCACTGGCATAGTTCTCCGTATCGCGTCAATTCGGAGCTCGTCCGGTTCTCGCGGTCATAGCCTGCGGCCCGGCCGGCGTTCCGGCCGCCTGACCACCGCGTAATGAGTGTAGTAGTCGGCCGATCGCGCTCCGAGCGCTCCGACCGTGAACAGGCGCCTATCCCGGCATTTCCCCATGAAGTAGAGAAATAGCCTGGCCGTCGTCTCGGTATCGCCCAGGGCCCTATGGGGCGTCCCCTGTTCCAGCGAAAGCCTTGCCGCGAGCCGGCCCAGGGAGTTGCCGCCTCCACCGAACTCCCTCTTGGCCAGGACCAGCGTGTCCACGACGAGGTTCGACAGGGGCTCGAGCTTCAGCTTAATGAGCTTGCTCTGGATGAACGCCATATCGAACGGCGCGTTGTGAATCACGAGGACGGACTCGCGCCCCAGGAAGTCGAGGAGGCCGGGGAGGACGTCCGTCATCGTCGGGGCGTCCCTGACCATCTCGTCGGTGATCCCGTTTATGGCGCCGGCGTCGGGGGGGATGGGCCTGCAAGGGTTGACCAGCGTACCGAAGGACTCCCGGATCCTTCCACCCTCCAGCGAAAGCGCGGCGATCTCGCAGATTTCGTGCCCCATGAAGACGTCGAGCCCGGTGGTCTCCACATCGAGCACGACGTACCTCGCGGCGAGCGAGTCCATGCCCATAGCCTCGCGAAACAAGTCACTCATATCCGGCTTTCTCGGCGTTCCAGCCGAAGTCTTTCTAATTCCCGGCGCCTATAGTAACATTGTAAGCTAACGCAGTACAGAGCGCAGCCGGTCCCCCGCAGGCAGAGGCACGCAGAAAGGTACCTCCATGTCTTCAAAGCAATCACCGACTCCCTCCGCCGGGCCGGGCTCGAGCGCCGTGAGGGGCCTGGCTGCCGGCGCCGCGGCAGGATGCCTGGGCGGCGTCATAATCACAGCTTACAACCCCTTTTTCGTGGACTCCCTCTGGCTCGGCGTAGTCTCGTTGTGGGCCGCGCCCGCCGTGCTGGGAGCCCTCCTCTGGGCGGCGGGCCGCGGCGTCGCAGGACTTCTGCGACGCCGCCGCTCCGCCCGCGGGACGGTTCATCATGGGAGAGCAGCCACAGGCCGGCGCGCGGCTTATGTTCTCCTCCTTCTGCTTCTCGTGGTCGTCGGCTTGCGCCTGGTCGGGCATCTCAACAAGAAGGCGCCGGGGGCCCCGAACGCCGGGCCGCATGCGGTAATCATAGGCATCGACGGGGCCACGTGGGACATAATGGATCCCATGATGGACAGGGACGAGCTCCCGAACTTCGAGGCGCTCAGGAGACGCGGAGCCTCCGGGGTCCTGACTTCGATAGAGCCCACGCTTTCACCCGCCGTTTGGACCACCATCGCCACCGGAAAGACCAGGGCGAAGCACGGCGTGCTGGACTTCACCTACACCCAGGAAGACCTCCGTGTCCCGAGGATTTGGGAGCTGCTCGAAGGCGAGGGCAAGAGGGTGGGGATCATGTCCTGGCTCGTGACTTGGCCTCCCGCGGTCCGAAACGGCTTCATGATTCCCGGATGGCTGGCCCGCACCCCTGAGACATACCCGCCGCACCTGCATTTCGCGCTGGACATGATCCTGGGCGAGGGTCTCGCCAGGACGCCCCGCGAGTATCTGGCCTATGTAGTGGACGCCCCGAGGATCGGCGTCAGGATATCGAGCCTTTATGAGGCGCTCAAGCTCGTCTCCTTCTCAAAGACCGCGGATCGCTCCTATCTGGAGCTTGTGCACAGGAAAGAGATGCTGAAGGGGAGGATCTTTTGCGACATCTTCTGTTGGCTTCTGGCAAAGCATCGACCTGATTTCGCCGCGGTGGTTTTCTACGGCACGGACAGCCTGGCGCACGTCTATTGGAAGTACATGGATGCCCTGGATCACTACTCGAGCCCGACGGGCGACTCGCAGGACGGGGGCGCCTGGGAGGTCAGTCGCGAAGACGCCGCCAAGTACGGCGACGCCATCAGGAACTATTACAAGCTCGTGGACTCGTTCGTGCCGAGGATCCTCTCGTTGGTTCCCGAGGAGACGACCGTGTGCGTGCTCTCCGACCACGGCCACGGGCCCAGCGAGATAGACTGGGGATACTTCGTTCTGAGAGCTTCCACCTTGATCGAGACGCTGGGCCTGTCCGACAAGGTATCGGTCGCCTCGGTCGGGGACTGGTCGTTCTTGAGCGTTGCGCCCGACGCGAGGCCCGAGGATCTTGCGGATGCGGTCGAGGTCCTGTCGTCGCTGGTTGTGAGCGAGGGCGGCGTCCCGCTCCTCGAGATAGAGGCCAAGGAGTCGGCGACGCTGTCCCTTAGAATCGCCGAGGGTGTCGAGCGCTCCGATTCCTTCACCACTCCCGACGGAAGGGTCCTGAAGGTCACGGACTTCGTGGACAAAACCGAGCTCTCCGGAACGCACAGGCTCCAGGGCGTGATAATGCTCTCCGGGCCGGGGATCAAGGGGGGCTCCTCCACTCGAGAGGCCTCCATCACGGACGTAACGCCGACGCTGCTGTACCTGATGCGCTCCCCCGTGGGAGAGGACATGGACGGCCGGGTCCTCGGCGAGTGCCTGGTAGAGCGCTTTCTTGCCGAGAATCCAGTGGTAGAAGTCGAGAGCCGCGACGGCGAGGTGGCCCTCCCGGGCGCATCCGGAGCCGAGGAGATGCCGGAGACCGTCAGAAAAAGGCTGCGCGAGCTGGGCTACATCAAGTAGCCGCTTGCGCTCGAGCCCCCAGCGCCTCCTGTAATCCCCCGATCCCGCTCACTGGCAACAAATTTCCAAAGCGGCAATTGCAGGTGGACAAATTCCGTTATCTTTGTTATAATTTTGGCGTTCGCCCCAAGAGGAGCCATCGATGTTTTTGCCTCAGAAGCTAAGGACCTTGCTCGATCAGCGGCGCATGAGGCCCGCCGATCTGTCGAGAGCGTCCGGCATACCCCCAGCCTCGATAACCCGCTACCTGCACGGGGAAAGGCAGCCGACTGTCGAGAATCTGACTCGAATCGCCGAGGCCTTGGACGTTCCCATCGACATGCTAACCTCCTCCTCTGCACCCGTGAGAAGCTCCGAGCCGATGACCGACCTCGAGATTGCCTTCACTCTCAGGGAGTTGGCGGAGAAGATCGGCAGGCGCGTCCCCTCTGAAGGAGGCGCCGAGCATCAGGGGGTGTCGAGGGTGCCGGTGCTGTCACACATAACCGAAGGGCTCCCGGGCGATTTCTCGAACATCAAGTCTCAGGAGTGGATCAGCCTGCCTCTAAGCTGGGTCAAGGACGCCGACGCTTTCGCTTTTGTGGCGGATACCCAGGCGCTTTCCAATTTCGGCGTCGCGGTCAACGACTACGTCATCGTGGCGCCCAGCATCAAGGTGGAGGACGGCGATATCGTGCTGGCCGAGTTCAGCACGCCCGAGGGGCCCCAGGTGTTGCTCAGGAGGCTCCGGTTCGTAGATGACAAGATAGTGCTGGAAACGGCCAAGTCCAACACGCAGGCTCTGATATTGGCGCGAAACGACGCCAAGCTCAAGATAGCCGGCCCGGTGGTGTTCTCCGGCAGGGACCACAGGCCTGACTTGCGCAGATAGACTGCGCCCGGCTCACGGCAAGCACACGCCCGGCTCCCCCTGGGGGTCCGGGCGGAGTTTCATGGACAATTGAAGATAGAATTACTCCGCAGCATAGACGCCTCCCGCTGGGGCAGGCTTCTCGGCCGCTGCCCGTACAGGAGTCCCTTCTTTCACGAAGGCTGGACTCGCGTGCTGGCGACCTCCGACACCTCTTTCGATGCTTTCTGGCTGGTCGCTGTGGACAAGTCCGGCGAGTATGCGGGGGGGATGCCTCTCATCAATCAGCTCAACTTTCCCTTTCGCAGATTCCTATCGTTGCCGTACGGCACTTACGGGGGCCCGATCGTGGCCGAAGGCGACGGCGCCGTTGAGACCGGGTTATTGCGGGCGATGGCGGAGGTGCTTCGCAGGCACAAGTCCAACTCCTTCTTCTGCGCCATCCCTCCGGACCGCGTCCACTGGCCCGAGGAGCGTCGCACCATCCTGGGAAGATCCAGGGTCCTCGAGGAGTCGACTCACGTGCTCGAGCTGAACGGAGACTTCGATACGATCTGGAAGGGATATCAGAAGAGAACCAGGAACATAATCAGAAAGGCCATCAAAGCGGGTACGGACGTGAGAGTTGTGTCCGGACCGAAGCCGGCCAACACCCTGCACACACTCTACGCGCGGCAGGCCAGGGGCTGGCGTGGCCACAAGCCGTACAAGTACAGGCTCATAGAAGGCTGCGCCACATATGAGGGCAGGGCCTTCGCTCAGCTCTGGCAGGCGGTGATAGACGAGCAGGTGCACTCTTCCCTGCTCGCCTTCTACGACGACAGGGAGGTGTTTCCCTGGCTGATGGGATCCACGCCGGAGAGCAGGAAGCTCGGAATAAACAACCATCTTGTGTCCGAACTCATTAGAGACGCCTGCAACAGAGGGCTCGAACGGGTGAACCTCGGCGGCAGCATGGGAGACCCCGGAATAGAGCATTTCAAGAGGTCCCTCGGCGGAGTCAAAGTGCCCATCTACCACTACATCTGGGACAGCCGCCTGATAGCTCTCGCCCGGCGGGCCAGGAACGCCATCCGCCGGCGCTGACGGCCCTCCCTAGACCTTCCCTCCGATCAGCCTGTTGATGGGCCCGCTGAAGATGAGGAACAGGAAGCCGGCGACGCCCGCGACCGCCGCGACCGCGGCGAACAATGTCGGCAGCGGAAACGTCTCGAACTGCCCTCCGATGAGCCCCGCTATGAGATTGCCCAGGGCCGCTCCCATGAACCAAGTGCCCATCATCTGTCCCACGAGCCGCTTGGGGGAGAGCTTGGTGATACTGCTCAGGCCGACCGGGCTGAGACAGAGCTCTCCGGTCGTCTGCAGGAAGTAGGTGACTATGAGCCACATCGGGCTCACTCCGGGCCAGCTCTCGTCCGTGTACAGCGCCCCCCAGGCAAGCACCATGAAGGCCACGCCGAGCAGGAAGAGACCGTAGAAGAACTTCACCGGTATCGACGGCTCGCGCCTCCGTGCGGATAGAGCGACCCAGATCCAGCCGAACACCGGGGCAAGGACTATGATAAACAGGGGATTGATCGACTGCATCCAGCTCGCGGGCATCACCCAGCCATAGCTCGCATAGTCCGTGACCGCGGCCACCCCCCCGCCCGGCATTAACAGCGAATCGGCGGGTACGACGCCCGCCGACACTCTCATCCGAGCCCCCTCCGCGTCCATCTTCTCGACTTCGAGAAAGAGCTCGGGCTCCTCCCCTTCGAACTCCACCTCGTCTTGCCCGTTGGCGCCGACCAGCTCCAGCGAGGAGAGCACTCCGACGGCCTCGTTGAACTCCCCGGGTCCGGCGCCGGGCGCCGGCCTGATCACGGACCAGCCGTTCTCGAGGTCGGTGGATGTATCGATGGCCACGTCGTCCCCCACGCCCATCGACTCGATGAGCACGCTCGAATTGAGCCGGGGGTCTCCGAAGTAGCGGTCGGTCAGCCTCTCGGCGAAGAGGTTCATAGAGGAGCCCGCCTGCTCGAAGCCCGACCAGAAGAGCGCAGCGCCCAGGAACAGCAGGAAGATCACCGCCACCCGCTTCTTCTCCACCATGGTGAACTTGCCGAATATGATTACGGATCCGAAGTAGACTATGGCCAGCACGATGACAAAGCCGCCGAGAACCCTCGCGAACTGCTGGATGCTGAAGGCATAGACGGTGAATCGAATCAGCACCGCCAGCGCGGCGACCGCCGCAAGAACGCCCAGCCCCATGCCCAGCCTCCGCAGGGACGGGCCTCGCCTCTCGGCCTTCTCCTCCGGCGTGAGCACGCCCACCGTTCTGAAGTACTTGTAACCCATCCTGTATTGAATCAGCCCCATGATCATCCCAACGCCCGCGGCGCCGAAGCCATAGTGCCAGTTCACGTTCTCGCCGAGCCATCCGCAGATCAGGGGACCGCAAAGGGCGCCCACGTTGATGCCCATGTAGAAGATGGAGAAGCCCGCGTCGCGCTTGGCTCCGCCCTCCGGATACAGGCCGCCCACGATGGCGCTCACGTTGGGCTTGAGGAAGCCGGTGCCGATTATTATCAGGACCAGGCCCAGGTAGAACGTGTGCATCGTGGGGACCGCCATGCTGAAGTGGCCGCACGCGATGATCACGCCGCCTGTGAAGATGGCGTTTCTTTGACCCATTATGTTGTCCGCTATCCATCCTCCGGGCAGGGCCACCAGGTAGACCATCGAGGTGTAGAGCCCGTAGATGGCGCCGGCCGTGACCGTGCTCATGGCAAACCCGCCGCGCATGGCGTCCACCAGGAATAGAACGAGGATCCCGCGCATCCCGTAGTAGCTGAACCTCTCCCAGAGCTCCGTAAAGAAGAGCGTCATGAGGCCGCGCGGGTGTCCGAACCATGTTTTCTCTTCGGTTTGCGGTACGGAGGGACTGCTCATCCGGCGCTCCTTCGCTGCGTGTTGGTGCCAAAGGACGAGAAAGGGTGTGACATGGCATGGAATCTAACCACGCAGATGACCGTAAGTCAAGAGGACTCCACGGCGGACGGACCGCGGGGGGCCCGTCGGGCGGAGGCGGACGCGGGATTACATCGGGAGCTCCGAAGCCGCTGGGCCCTCGGAGCTCCCCTTGCATAACGCCTTGTAGGCAATGAAGAAGGGGCCGTCTCGGTAATGAAGCGGCCCCTTCTCGCTGGATCGTATACGCCCGAGAGAGTCGGCAGAAGCCCCGACCGGAATCGGCCGGGGCCGATTGACCTGATCATCGCGCCCCAAGCTTTTTGCGCTGCGCCCGGGGCGGCGCCGGGCGGCGCCACCCCGGGACGCATGGGCCAGGGCGGTGGGGGTGTGGGGATGGATGGTTGCGGGCGCTACATCGTACGCCTGCCGGGGGTGTAGCGCCCATCCTTCGTCCCGGCAGAATCAACCTCGTCCTTAGTCGTTCCTGAGCCGGTCTGAGCGCCGGCTGTGACCGATGCCGTCTGAATCGTGTGTGACTCATCTCTTACCGGCGGAGCACCTTCGGGCGCTCTCCCGTTGGACAGCAGCACCGGCCCCGCCGGCAGACCCAATAAGATGAGCGCGGCAAAGACCGTCCTCCACCTTGAATCCCGCGCGGAGCTGCCTCGCATATGGGATCTCGCATCCCGGCGAGTCCGTGTCTTGCTTCTCATTGCCTCACCGTCACGCAAGCGCGCGCCCTTTGTCAGGAGGCGCTTGCGCCTCTCGCTCGCTGTGGCGCAGACGGCGGCCGTCGGCCCCGAAACGGCGATAGTTGCAAGTCCCAGGCCACGGCCGCAGGCGCCGAAACGGCCTCCTCCCGGCGATATCAATCCCTTGTGAAAACACGGGTTCTGGCGCGGGCGGGTCACCGCCGCTCGTCGGTCCCGAGCCCGGCCGCGCTTGCGATCCCGTGCAAAATGGCACCCCGCGCTTGCCCTCCGCAAACCCGTTCGCGCGCCCCTGCCCAGGGAACCGGCGCGCATCCTCGATCACTACTCCGGGATCACCGGAAGCAAGACGTGGGACGGGCGAAGCTCGTCATGGTAGACGGTCTGCTCCGCCGGGACGAATTCCGTCGAGGTCTCGTTGTGCGCGCCGGTGTTCAGGTTGCGTGAGAAGTGCGGGAATGAGGCAGAAGCCACCTCGAGACGCAGTCTTTCTCCGGCAGGTATGGTCAAGCCTGTATGCCAGAGATCCAGGTCATACTCGTAAATCTCTCCCGGAACCAGAAGCTCAGGGCTGCTCGTGGACTCGCGGTAGCGGGCCCGGACCTTTCCCTCGACCAGCCTATGTACGCGTCCCTGACCGTCAACGCGAGCCAGACGCATGAACCAATCGGTGTCAATCGCGGACGTAGAGGCGTAGAGGACGGCGGAGATCGGCCCGGCGATGGTCAGAGGCTCTTCGAGCACCGGGGTGTCATAGACCAGGATGTCATCCCTCTGCGCGTTCACCTCCGCGTAGTAGGCGCGGCGTCTCTCGACCTCTTCCTCGACGGACTGGGACGCCCCCTCTTTCATTTCATCATCATGGTCCGAAACGCCCTCCTCTTCCCCCTCCGCGCCCGAGGCGCGCTCGATTTCGCGCAGGTCTTCGGGCGAGATATAGAACGTGGGGCTCGGGGTGGGATCGCCCGGATCGTACCTGTACCTGTCGGGAGGAGAATCTCCCGATGGCGTCTCCGGGCCGAGGAGCCCATCTCCGTTCGAGGTGTTCGCGTGACCCCCGCTCGACAGGTAATACTTGGTCATCCGGGTGCCCTCGAGAGGATAGTCGTCGCCGTGAAGCCACTTGTTCGATCCCATCACGAACAGGCTCACCAGCGGCTCCTCGTCTATGCCGTTGTCCGCTCCCTTGAGCCACCGGTCCAGCCAGCGAACGTACTCTTTCTGGAGGTCCAGTATCGCCTCTTCCCCGAAGTCGGTGTCGCCGTATCTCCGGGTCGCCTGATCCGTGTGCCCCCAAGGTCCGAGCACCAGCTTCTGATAGGGGTGGCCGTGAGAGGCCATCTTCATGTAGTTGAGCTTCGACCCTATTCCGTCTCCATCGAACCATCCGGACTGGTGGAAAACCGGGATGTCGACGTCCTCGAGATGGCCCAGGAAGTTGGCCGGGGCCCAGTACTCGTCGTTGTCGGGATGCTCTATCCACTTGCGCCAGTACCGGTTCTCCCTGCCCAGCATCTTCTTGTCGATGTCGACCACGGGCAGGTGCCGCAGGAGCAGCGCGTACCTCTTGTCCATCACGTCGGCGAACGTCTTTCCTGAGAGATCCGCGGTCGCCTCGGACTCCAGCACGTCCGCCCACCAGATGGAGCCCAGCAGGAAGAAGACGCCGTACTCATAAGGTATGTTGTAGTGAGGGTCCGGCGGGGAGACGTTGGGGATTATCGTAGTGAGGTGAGGGGGCCTGTCTTTCGCGGCCCACCACTGCACCCATCCCAGGTAAGAGGCTCCTATCATGCCCACCTTGCCCGAAGACCACGGCTGGGCGGCAAGCCACTCGACGGTGTCGTACCCGTCCGCGGCCTCGTTCACGAAAGGCTCCCACTCTCCCGGCGACGAGAATCGCCCGCGGCAGTCCTGAACCGCGTAGACGTATCCACGCCTGGCGAAGAACTTGGCCTGAAGCTCGTTCATCTCCTTCTTGTAGGGCGTGCGCACGAGCACCACGGGGAAGCGGCCGCCGGCGTCGGGGCGGTATATGTCGGTTGCCAGGGAGAGCCCGTCGCGCATTGGCACCCCCACGTCTGACTCGACCACGAAATCGTACTCCGACTTCGATGCGCCCCCTTCCTCCTCACGCTCGAGAAGGCGCTCGTAACCCTTCCTGACGTAGGCCGCGTGCTGCTGGGGCACGTCTCCGAACACGAACCGGCCGTCCTCGTCGATGTAGACGGTGACGTCGACTCCCGGAAGGCTGAGGACGTAGCGCGTAAAGGTCATGGTCTCGCCGGCTACCACCCTCTCCACCCGGTCCAGGAGCTGGACTGAGCCGTCCATTACGACGCTCGGCACTATGAAGATGGGGACATCCACCTTCCGTCCCGTCTCTCCTTCGCATAGAGATGTGACATGGGGCATCAGCGCCGGACTGAAGTTCTCGAACAGCACCGTGTTGGGCTTGACTCTGACAGTGCTCGTGTCGCCCTGACGCACTATGGTCGCGGAGCCGCCTTTTCTCACCACGCTGACCGGACCGAGGGCCGTGCTCATGTCGATACTCGTCCACAGGCCGCCGTCGTCCACCTCTATCCTCACGCTGGATTCGACGCTCTGATCGGCCACGGACAACGTGTACCCGCCCTCGTAGGAACCGTCGTCCGCCAAGTCGAAATCCCCGGTCAAGATCACTTCTTCGTTCACGTAGACTTCGAACTCTCCGCTGTCGGCGAAGCCGGCCAGGGACACCGGCAGCCCCGATGTGTCCCGCTCAGCGGCCGCCCTTGCCGAGTCGGCGACCGCCGGCTCCTCGACGCCGGCCGCGACCTCCCGCGTCCCGGCCCCGCCGGATGCCACCGCGGCGGGCCGCGGGCTGAGCGCCGCGGATATCAGGAACGTACCCAGGACCACGGCGATGAAAGCCCTCGCCCTCGAACCTTCTGACCTACTGGGATTGTCGATCGACATGCGTGTCATCTCCTTTCCATGGCCCGGTCGCGGCCGGCGGAGCCTCCGGCGAGACCGAAACGAGTTATGAACACAACGAAAACCGCCAGCAGAAAGATGGTAGCCGCCCAGGGCGATTCCTCCAGCCATCGCGGCAGATCATGGCCCGCCGCCGTCATGGTTCTGACGAGCGCCATCAATGTAAACTGCACGGCGACGGCTATCTTGACTACCATGAAGAACCGCAGCTTGCGCCTTCTCAACCCTTCGACGAGCCTCTCCGCCACGGCGGGATCCTTTGCCGCGACCGACACCCTTGGAGATAGATCCGGGCGCCGGTTGAGCGACCAGTACGTCAGCGCCAGCAGAGCGAAAGTGGAGGCCGCCTGCGCGGCGAGGACCGTCAGGAATCTGCCCATGCCCTGTCCCCACTCGCTCGGGATCCCCTGCGCGTCGAAGCCGAGCGGGTAGGGCTGGTTCGACTTCGTTATCGCCCAGAGTGTGAGGCCTACCGTGACCGCGAGAAGAGCGAACGGAACCAGCTCCCAGGCCACGTTGTAGTACCGGCCCAGAGATCTCGGCCGCAAAGAGGCGACCCTCGTGCCTGTGTCCGGGAGCATCTCGGCCATGTCCTCGACGGCGCCCTTGGCCCTGAAATAGGTCCATGCGAAGACGCCGCTGGACAGAAGAGACGTCGCGGTGATGGCGGCCAGGCCGGGAAGCCCCTCCGTGAAGGGAAGCACATAGGCGCAGAGCGTCATGGCGACCCAGAGCCCGAGGCCAATCGGGTAGTTCCACGCCCCAAGCCCCCGCCTGTATGAGGCCACCGCCTCCTCCACCTCGGCCGGTCGCCCGGAGTCTCCAAGGACATAGTCGGGTATGACCTTCAGGAACCTCAGTGATAGAAACTGAAATACCAGTATCTGGACTGTGACGATCGCGAAAAGGAAGTGCACTCTCATATGTCTTTCTCCCGCTTCGATCCACCGGGCGCGCCGCCCGGCCCCTGGTCCGTTGAGTCTGTGTCACCGCGCGGAGAGCCCAGCTCCCGCGCTCTCTCCGATACGGCGCCGACTATCTCTTTCTCGGTCGCCCCGAGGCGCCGAGCCTCCTCGATGAACCAGTCCACGACCTCGCCGAGTCTCCTCCTCCTTGCGGCCGCTGCCTGAGCGGAGGAGCCCTTGCCCACAAATGCTCCCCGGCGCTTCATGGTGGCTATCGTGCCCTCCATCTCCAGAAACTGATAGGCCTTCGCGACGGTGTTGGGGTTGACCGCCAGCTCCGAGGCGAGCTGTCGGACGGAAGGTAGCGGATCGCCGGCTTCAAGAGCCCCCTCGCTGACGAGCCGCCTTATCTGGTCCATTATCTGGAGATAGACGGGAACCGGGCTCGAGACATTGATCTCCAGGTACTCCACGCTCTCCGATCTCCTTCGCTCTGAAAAATGCCGGCGCGGCAAGCCCCTTTCGGGCTGCAAGGGCAAGCCGCACAGTAGGTTCTAGTTGTACTAGTACAGTAATACAGTGGCCCCCCTTCTGTCAAGGATTTTTTCTCGCAGGGCGCCCTCTTTGTCACCTGCGCCACGGCGCCGCGCGGCCCGCGCGGGCATTGACAGCCCTCAGGCGGCAAAAGTAGACTCAATTGCCGAGTCGTGTCGGCGGCCTCATACCGCCAGGCGGGCGCGACCGCGTGATGTTCACCTGGAGGAGAGCAGGAAATGTCCAGCGAACGGAAGAGCATGGAGAGCAGGATCGCCGTGATCATTGACGAGAGCCCGACGCTAGGTCTGGCCAGCGGCGGCGGAGCCCGGATCCGGGCCTCGACGCTGGGTTGCTTTCGCGAAGGCGCGGATCTGTACTGCGTCGTCGAGCCCGGCTCGCAAGTTATAGACAATCTGATGGACAGTCCCCGCGTGGCGATCACAGTCGAAGGCGGCGGGGCACACCTGGAGGGGATCGGGCGCGGATTGCTTCTGGGGCCCGTCGAAGGGGAACCTTCGCTTAAGAGAAAGATCGCCGCCTCGACCCCCGCCTTGGCGGAGGCGATCGAGAGAGACCCCGACTCGCAGCTCGTAAAGGTCGTGATCGACAGGTACTACATCACGGAACCATCGTCCGGCGCCTCCGAGAGGGAGGAGTTCACCACCGAGGCGGGCGCCAATGCGCCCTCTCCCTTCGCCCTGTGGGCTGTCGCCGTCCGGGCGTTCTCCTTCACCGCTTCGCTGATCCCCCCAACGGTCGGAGCCATGTTGGCCTTCTGGCACGAGGTACCGACCGCGTGGGCGCTTTTTCCACTCGTGCTCGTAGCCTCCGTGTCCTACCACGCGGGCACCAATCTCGTTAACGACTACTACGACTTCAAGAACAAAGTGGACCGCAAGGGGACTCTCGGCTCCAGCGGTCTCCTTGTACAGGGGCTTATCTCCGCGCGGTCTCTGCTCGTCGCAAGCGTGGTCTTCTTCGCGATCGGGACGCTGATAGGCTTCTATTTCATAAGTCTCCGAGGTTTGCCCATCCTGGTTCTGGGTCTTGCGGGGCTGCTGGGAGGCTACTTCTATACCGGAGGGCCCATAAGCTACAAGTACAGGGCGGTGGGAGAGCCGATGGTGTTTCTGCTGATGGGACCGCTCATGGTAGTAGGGTCCTATCTCGTGCTGACCGGCTCTTTCAGATGGGACGTGGTCCTGGTCTCGTTGCCGGTCGGCTGCCTGGTGGCGGCGATATTGCAATCCAACGATCTGAGAGACATCGCTTACGACAGGGTGGTCGACATCAAGACCAACGCGATCCTACTCGGGGGGAAGGCGGCCGGCGCCATCTACTACGGACTCGTGATCTCCGCCTACGCCATCGTGGCCCTGCTCGCCGCGTTCAAGATAGTGCCCGTGTGGAGCCTCGCCGTTCTGATCACCTTCCCCATGGCGGCCAAGAACATGAGAATAGTGCGCAGGATCGTGGAAGGGGCATCCCGAAAGTACGGCACCATAGACGTGAGAACCGCCCAGCTTCACATGGCGTTCGGCCTGGTCCTTGTGATATCCCTCGCTGTGGGCCGTCTGCTGTGAACCGAATATGGCTCAGCCTGGGCTTCGCAGCGGCCTTGTGGGGTGTCGTCTTCGCGCTGGACCCCCTCAACTTCTGGGTTGACATAACGGGGGCCTCCCTCCTGCTCGCCGCCGTCGCCGTCTATTATGGAAGGGACGAGCTCAAGGGGCTCTTTTTCTACAGGCCCGGAATGTTCGTGGCCGCGATGGCCGGCGCCGTCTTCTTGTACGTGATCTTCGTGATAGGTGGATGGGCTTCGAGGGAGCTTCTTCCTTTCGCGGCCCAACAGATCGCGGACGTATACGAGATACGAGGCCTCGCGCCGAGTTGGGCCATGGCCGTCCTTCTCGCGATCGTGATTGCGCCCTGCGAGGAGTTGTTCTGGCGGGGCTACGTTCAGAGCGCCCTGACGTTTCAATTCGACGATGTTCGCGGCTGGCTGCTTACCGCTCTGGCTTACGCCCTGGTGCACATCTGGTCGTGGAACCTGATGCTGGTGGCCTCCGCTCTGGTGGTGGGACTTTTCTGGGGCTATTTGTTCTACCGCTACAAGTCCCTGCTGCCGGCGCTCATCTCGCACGTCTTGTGGGACCTCGCGGTGTTCGTGTACTACCCGATTCTCCAATAGCCGAGGCCCGCGCCCTCCGGCGGGCCCGGATAGGCGCCGCGACTGTCCGGACTATCTCCTGAGCACTTCGAGCATCTGCTCGTGTATCCGCCCGTTGCTCGCGACCACCTCGCCCTCGTAGACGTCGAGATCCCCTCCGTCGTAGGACGAGACCTTTCCCCCCGCCTCCTTGACCATCAGCGCGCCCGCCGCGACGTCCCACGGCGAGAGCTTCTTCTCCCAGAAGCCGTCGAAGCGACCGCATGCGACATAGCACAGATCGAGAATCGCGGAACCGTCCCGCCTGACGGCGAGAGTCCGCTTCATGAACTTGAGGAACTGATCCAGATTGTCGTCTTGGGTCTCGCGGATATCGTACGGGAATCCCGTGGCTAGAAAGCTCTTCGAGAGATCGCCTTCACCCGACACGCCTATCTTGCGGCCGTTGAGATAAGCGCCGCCTCCCTCGACCACCGTGAAGGTCTCCTCCAGCATGGGATCGTGAACGACGGCCAGAGTTAGCTTCCTTTCAATCTCGAGGGCCAGGGACACGCAGAAGAAAGGGTAGTTGTGCGCGTAGTTGGTCGTACCGTCGAGCGGGTCGATTATCCACAGGTGAGTTGCGCCCTCCACCTTGTGCCTGCCGCTTTCCTCGGCGAGCACCGCGTGATCGGGGAACGTCTCCTTTATCCCCTCTACGAGGATCTTCTCCGCCATCCGATCGGCGTCGGTGACGATGTCGATCTCACCCTTGTACTCTACGTCACGGGAGCGCCAGAGCTCATCCTTGAGAAGGGCCCCGGCTTCCAGGGCCAAACCTTTTGCTCTATGCAAGTATGAAGAGGAATCGTTCGTCACGGTTCTCTCCCGCCTGGGTGGCAGTCCATCCGGTTCCGGGCGCGCAGCCTCGCACCTGAGATGCTAGTGGGGCGGGCGGCCGAGGTCAAGGCCCCGCTCGGAGCTTTCCTTTTCCGGGGCTGGAACCTGCGGGACAGGATGGTGTTTCTAGATGTTGGGAGCCAGGTGAGACCACCCATCTCCCGCCCACAAAGCGACCTATGCCGACAGGGGGTCCTGGAAGTCCTGACCCGAGGCTCCGCTCGGAGCCCAAAGACCCACCCACTGGATTCCCGGGCCTTCTCGGCAACCTGGCTCCCCGGACAGCTTCGACTGATTTCGGGCATGGGCATGCCGGTGGGGTTTTGCGGCATTCTGGTCATATGGGAGAGGAGTGACCAGCAGCCGGTGCGGCCCATGCCCTAACTA
>CAZHEV010000025.1:0-22122 GCA_964531335.1 uncultured bacterium
CGAGGGCGGCCGCACGGTGGGCGCGGGCGTGGTGACGGAAGTCATCGAGTAGGCGGTATAGAGAATGGCCACGCAGAAGATAAGAATAAGGCTCCGATCGTACGATCACGGCATGCTCGATCAGTCCGCCGGCGAGATAGTCAGGACCGCCAAGCGGACGGGCGCGAAGATATCGGGTCCGATCCCGCTTCCCACGAAGAAGTCGATTTACACGGTCCTGCGCTCTCCTCACGTGGACAAGAAGTCGAGAGAGCAGTTCGAGATGAGGATCCACAAGAGGCTGATAGAGATCATCAGGTCGACGCCGCAGACGATAGACGCGTTGATGAAGTTGGATCTTCCGGCCGGCGTGGACATTGAGATCAAGCTGTAGGGCGGTGCGGTTGTCGACCGCGAGGTGCGGAGGGCGATTGGCGGCAGACGCGTTCGCCGGAAGAGGTTGAGATGGCTGAGATGAAGGTGCCTGGATTGATCGGCAAGAAGCTGGGAATGACGCACGTCTTCGACGAGGACGGCAGGGTCGTTCCCGTGACCATAATCGAGATCGGCCCGTGCAGGATAACCCAGGTCAAGACCGAGGATAGGGACGGCTATGACGCCCTTCAACTCGGCTACGGCACCGCCAAGGACTCGAGGGTCAACAAGCCGCTGAAAGGGCACTTCCAGGCCGCAAAGACCGAGCTCTGCGCCCTTTTGAGGGAGTTCAGGGTGGATGACGCCTCGGGTTACAAGGTGGGTACCGGCATAACGGTGGACGCCTTGAAGATCGGCGTGCAGTTGGACGTAGTCGGAAAATCAATCGGGAAGGGCTTCACCGGCGTCGTGAAAAGGCACGGGTTCTCGGGCGGTCCCAAGACCCACGGCAGCAAGTCTCACGACGTGCCGGGATCCATTGGCGGCAGCGCCTATCCGGGCCGGGTGTGGCCAGGGCAGAAACTGCCGGGAAGAGCCGGGGGCGAGCGGGTTACCATCAAGCGCGCATCGGTCGTCGGGGTCGACCCGGACAGAAAGCTCCTTCTTCTGAAGGGGCCGGTTCCGGGCAAGAGAAACTCCATCGTAATGCTGACGCCGTCGCGCGGTTTCGAGCTCTCTATGGAAATGGAAGAGCCGCAGCCGCGGAAGGAGGCCCCGCCCAAGGCCGAGGCCGGGCCGGAAGCCGTGGAGACGGCCGCTCGGGAACAGGGCGAGGGATCCGAGGCCCCGGCCGGCGCGGAACAGAGCCCCGAGGACTCGGGAACCGCCGGTGAGGATGAGTCCGCCGAGGAAAAAGAGAGCAAGGACGCTAAGTGAGACAACGCGCGGGCCGGGCGGCAAGGCCGCCGGGCGGCGCGATCGAGGCGCGACGCCCCGGTGCTATCAGGGGGCCGGGCGCCGTGGAAAGGCTGAAGGAGATGGCAGAGGCGATTCTGTTCACCAGCTCGGGCGATAAGAAGGGTACGGTGGATCTCCCACCGGAGCTCTTCGAGGCGCCGCGCCATGACCATGCGATGTACGAGTCGGTCAAGTGCTACATGGCCAACCAGCGCCAGGGCACGAGCTCGGTCAAGACCAGAAGCGTGATGAAGGGTGGTGGCAGGAAGCCTTGGAGACAGAAGGGCACGGGCATGGCCAGAGCCGGCACGAATGTCTCACCTCTCTGGGTGGGCGGCGCAAGGGCTTTCGGCCCTCATCCGAGGGATTACTCGTACCGGCTTCCCAAGAAACTGGGCCGACTGGCTCTGGCCTCCGCCTTTTCGGTGAGGGCCGGAGAGCAGGCGGTCGGCGTGATCGAATCGTTGAGCGTGGATGCGCCAAAGACAAAAGAGATCGTGAACACTCTCAGGGCGGCCGGCTTGCAGGACAAGAAGTGCCTGATGTTGTTGGGAAAGTCGGACAGGAACCTGCTTCTTTCGACCAGGAACCTCCCGCGCGTCAAGATGACACTGGCCGTGCAGGTGACGCCCTACGAGCTGCTGCAATCCGAGTTCGTGCTGATAACGCAGGATGGTCTGGAGAAGTTGAAGGAGGTCTTCCTCGGTGAAAGATCCTAGAACCGTTGTCAGACGCGCCATGATCAGCGAGAAAGGCAGCCTGTTGTTGGAGAAGTCCAACACCTACATCTTCGAGGTGGCGCCCGACAGCAATAAGGTCGAAATCAGGAAAGCCGTTGAGGCGATCTTCAGCGTGAACGTCGTTTCGGTACGGACAATGAACATGTACGGGAAGAACAAGAGGCTCGGCGCCTTCTTCGGCAGGCGGTCGCACTGGAAGAAGGCCGTGGTGAAGCTGAAGGAAGGCCAGACTATCGAGCTCTTCGAGCAGGTCTAGCCGCGCCGGCCGAATGAACCGACCCAAGGGATCGAGAGATGGGACTTAAGAAATTCAGGCCTCACACGCCCACACTGAGATACAAGACGGTGTCCGACTTCAAGGACATCACCAAGGACACGCCGGAGAAGAGCCTTGTCAGGCCGCTCAAGAAGAGCGGGGGCCGGAACAACCACGGCCACCTGACCACCAGGCACAGGGGCGGCGGGCACAAGAGACGTTACAGACTCGTCGACTTCAAGCGGACCAAGGAAGGCGTCCCGGCCAAGGTCGCATCCGTCGAGTACGATCCCGTTCGTTCGGCCAGGATCGCGCTTCTCAGCTATGCGGACGGCGACAAGAGGTACATCATAGCTCCCAACGGGATCAAGGTGGGCGACACCGTGAGATCCGGGGCGGGTGCGGAGATCCGCGACGGCAACACGCTCGCGCTGGGCCGGGTGCCGCTGGGTACCAACGTTCACAACGTGGAGCTGTTCCCCGGGAAGGGAGGGCAGGTTGCGCGGGGGGCGGGGTCCTACTGCCAACTCCTGGCTAAAGAGGGCCGCTACGCCCAGCTCAGGCTTCCCTCGGGTGAGGTCAGGTCCTTCCTGCTGGACTGCAAGTGCACGATAGGGCAGGTGGGAAATCTGGACCACGAGAATATCGTGATAGGCAAAGGCGGACGGTCGAGGTGGCTCGGACGGCGTCCGAAGGTCCGTGGCGTCGCGATGAACCCCGTCGATCACCCCATGGGCGGCGGCGAGGGAAAGAGCTCCGGCGGGCGCCATCCATGTACGCCGAAGGGCAAGCCCACCAAGGGATACAAGACGCGTCGGAAGGGCAAGGCATCCAATAAGTTGATCGTCAAGAGAAGAGGTAAGTAGCTGATGGCGAGATCGGTCAAGAAAGGTCCTTATATTGACGAGAGGCTGCTGGGCAGGATCGAGCAGATGAACAGATCGGGCGCGACAAAGGTGCTCAGGACCTGGTCGAGACGTTGCACAGTGGTGCCCGAGTTCGTCGGGCATACGTTGGCTGTTCACAACGGCAACAAGTTCATACCGATCTACATTACGGAGAACATGGTCGGTCACAAGCTGGGCGAATTCGCTCCGACCAGGATCTTCAGGGGACACAGGACGAAATCGGACAAGGCAACCGGCGTGCGAAAGACTTGATAAACCGGCCGGCCCGAAGACCAAACCGGTGCGCCCCCGAAGGGGCGCCCTGGAGCGCGGAAAAATGGAAGCAAAAGCCATAGCAAGATACGTGAGGATTTCGCCTAGGAAGGCCAGACAGCTCGTCGACGAGATCAGGGGCAGGGACGTCGGCCGGGCTCTTGACTTGCTCGACTACACGCCGAGGCCGGTTGCCAAGAAGGTGAGCAAGCTGATCCGTTCGGCCGTATCCAACGCCGTCAACGTCGAGGGAAGGGTGGAGGTCGATGACCTCTACATCAAGGAGCTGTTCGTCGACGAGGGGCCGAGAATGAAACGGTGGGTACCGCGCGCACGCGGCCGGGCGACCCCCATCATTAAGAGATCCAGCCATATAACAGTGGTGGTCGCCGAGCGCGAAAGCGCAGGCGAAGCGGGAGCCGACTAGCATTCCGTTTTAGGAGGTAGCGTGGGACAGAAGACCAATCCGGTGGGGCTTAGGCTGGGTATTGTGAAGACCTGGGACTCCAAGTGGTTCGCTACTAAGGACTATCCGTCGGTTCTTGAAGAAGACCTGACTATAAAGAGGTACATCAAGAGGAGGCTCGAACAGGCCGGCATATCGAAGATCCTGATCGAGCGTGCCGCGGACAAGACGACGGTGTCGATCAAGACAGCGAGACCCGGGTTGGTGATCGGTAGGCGCGGAGCGCAGGTGGATCAGTTGAAGGAGGAGCTCCAGCATCTGACCGGCAAGCAGGTCTTCCTGAACATAGAAGAGGTCAAGCGTCCCGACGCCGACGCCCAGCTCGTGGCGGAGCATATAGCCAGGCAGCTCGAGCAGAGGGTTTCCTTCAGGAGAGCCATGAAGAGAGCGCTTTCCTCGGCCATGAGATCCGGAGCGCAGGGCGTGAAGATCATCTGCAAGGGAAGGCTCGGCGGAGCGGAGATGGCGCGCAAGGAGGGGTACAGAGAGGGCAGGGTGCCCCTGCATACGCTGAGAGCCGACATAGATTACGCCACGGCCACCGCCCGGACGACGTACGGATGCGTCGGAGTCAAGGTTTGGATCTTCAACGGAGAGGTGCTGGACAAGGGCGGCGATAAGCCCGCGGGTTAGCGAAGGCAGTCTATCAGCGCTTTGGAGTGCAACGATCATGTTGATGCCCAAGAGGGTAAAGCATAGAAAGCAGCAGAGAGGGAGAATGCGGGGCAAGGCCATTCGCGGCGGGACGATCGCGTTCGGCGAGTTCGGTTTGAAGGCCCTGGAACCGGCTTGGATAACGAGCAGGCAGATCGAGGCGGCCAGGGTCGCTATAACCAGAAGGATCAAGCGCGCCGGCAAGATGTGGATACGCATCTTCCCCGACAAGCCGGTCACGGTGAAGCCGGCCGAGACGAGAATGGGCAAGGGCAAAGGCTCGCCCGAGTTCTGGGTGGCCGTCGTGAAGCCCGGCCGGATTCTCTTTGAGCTGGAGGGAGTGCCCAGGGACCTGGCCATGGAGGCCATGAGGCTCGGCGCCAGCAAGCTCCCCATAAAGACCAAGTTCGTTCTTAGGGAAGGCTTGAACTGATCACGCCTTTCGTTGAGCTTTTGGGTTCTGGCCGCCTACGGCGGCCGGTGACGGGAATCAGGTGAACAGACATGCCGAGTGAGCACAAGGCTCAGGCTTTCAGGGAAATGACATCTGACGAGATACGTCAGAAGCTGCGCGACATGAGCGAGGAGCTCTTCAATCTCCGCTTTCGCAATTCAATGAAGCAGCTCGACAATCCGCTGCGGATAAGGGAAGCGCGAAGGGCGATGGCCAGGCTCAAGACGGTCCTGAGGGAGAGGGGAGAGCACGAGTATCACGTCGAGAAGGTAAAGGAAGACAAGGGCTAATTCCGGGAGACAAGTTCCGTGGAAGAGCACGGCGGGCAGTTGGCGAAAAGAAGCGGCAGAAAGGTCAGAATGGGCCGGGTCATCAGCGACAAGATGGACAAGACGGTCGTCGTGTTGATGGAGAGGCTTGTCAAGCATCCGGTCTACGGCAAGTACATTAGAAAGCGCAAGAGATGCAAGGTCCACGATGAGGAGAACCAGTGCCGCACGGGGGACGTGATCCGGTTCATGGAAACCCGTCCTCTCAGCAAGGACAAGTGCTGGAGATTCGTGGAGTTCATCGATAGGGCCGAGCGCTGACGGGGCGACCGACATGATCCAGATGCAAACAATGTTGACGGTGTCCGATAACTCCGGTGCCAGAGTCGCCCAATGCGTGAAGGTTCTGGGTGGGACACGGAAGAGATACGGGAGACTGGGCGATATCGTGGTCGTGTCCATAAAGGACGCGCTGCCCGGCTCTCCGATCAAGAAAGGTACGGTCTCCAAGGCGGTGGTCGTGCGCACCAAGAAGAGCGCGCGCAGGAAAGACGGCTCTTATATCAAGTTCGACCAGAACGCCGTGGTGCTGATAGACGATCAGAAGGAGCCGAAAGGCGGGAGAGTCTTCGGCCCCGTGGCCAGGGAGCTCAGGGAAAAGGGCTTCATGAAGATAATATCCCTGGCGCCCGAGGTCATCTGAAGCATGGCGAAGGAGGGGACGTAGAATGCCTCGTTGGGCGCGCGGTACGAGCGCGAATAAGGATAGAGGCTCGAAGGCCAGGATCGCCAAGAACGATACCGTAATGGTCATCGCCGGCGACTATCGATATCGCGGAAAGACCGGGAGGGTTCTCAAGGTGTTTCCGGAAACCAACCGCGTTATCGTGGAGAAAGTCCGATTCGTGAAGAGGCACACTCGCGGGATGCCCCAGCAGGGCAAGCAGGGAGGGATCCTGGAGAAAGAGGCCCCCATCGACGTCTCCAACGTCATGCTGGTCTGCCCGAAGTGCGGCAAGCCGACGCGCGTCGGCATGACCAAGCTGGCCGACGGCACCAGAGAGAGAATTTGCAAGAAGTGCAATGAGATGATTCCGAAGGTGCTCTAGTTCCGGTGAGAGCCACCGGGCCTCGGAGCTCTCGACCGCTCCCGGGCGCTGGGGCGCTGAGAGGTTTTTGAGATGGCGAACGTGCCTAGACTGAAAAAGAAATACACGGAGCAGGTCGTGCCCGCGCTCATCAAGAAGTTCGGCTACCAGAACCGGATGCAGGCCCCCAGGTTCGAGAAGATAGTCGTGAACGTGGGCATGGGTGAGGCGTCCCAGAACATAAAACTCCTCGAGAGCGCGATGAAGGACCTGGCGAAGATTACGGGCCAGCAGCCCGTGGTCAGGAGGGCGCGAAAGTCGATAGCCAGCTTCAAGCTGCGCGAGGGCGCCCCGGTGGGCTGCAAGGTGACCCTTCGGGGTCCCAGGATGTACGAGTTCTATGATCGCCTGGTGAACGCGGCCATCCCCAGGATCCGTGACTTCCGGGGATTGCCGGACAAGTCGTTCGACGGCAGAGGCAACTATACGATGGGGATCCGGGAGCAGATAATCTTTCCGGAAATCCATTACGACGATGTGGACCGGATTACGGGCATGGACATTACTATCGTGACGTCGGCCGGCACGGACGAGGAGGCCGCCGAGCTGCTGCGTCTGATGAATATGCCCTTCAGGACCGCGTAGAGCGCAGAGCGGGAGAGAAAGTGGCGAAGAAGAGCCTAGTCGCAAAATGGAAGAGAGAGCCGAAGTTCGCCGTCAGGAAGTATAACCGCTGCCACAGGTGCGGCAGGCCCAGGGGATATCTCAGGCAGTTCGGACTCTGCAGGATTTGCTTCCGGGAGCTGGCGAATCAGGGACAGATACCCGGGGTGGTCAAGGCGAGTTGGTAGGACCGGATTCGGCGTCTGTTTCGCCGCGGAATCCGCTCGAAGAACCGTTGCGGCCGGGGCGCCGGCGCCGGGTCTCGGGGTCGGCGAGAGACGTGGATCCCGGCAGATCTCAACCTGGCTGAGGAAAAGACATGTCAGTAACAGATCCTATAGCTGATTTCCTCACGTGCGTGAGGAACGCCTGCAAGGCGAAACACAAAAGGGTGGACGTACCGAATTCCCGCGTCAAGACCGAGATGGCCAAGATAATGTTGGAAGAGAAGTTCATTAACAACTTCAAGGTCATAACAGACAAGAAGCAGGGAATACTGCGGCTCTACCTCAAGTACGATCAGAAGGAGGAGAGCGTTATAAAAGGCCTGAGGAGGATCAGCACTCCCGGCAAGCGAGTCTACGCGGGGAAGGACCGTTTGCCGCGGGTTCAGGGAAACCTCGGAGTGGCGATAATGTCCACGTCGAGAGGGGTAATGACCAACAAGGAGGCCAAGAGGGTAGGATGCGGCGGTGAAGTGCTCTGCCACCTTTGGTAGCGTCGCTCCTCTCCAGGCGGCTTTCGTAATTGCGTCGGTCGTGTCCGGGGACGGTGAAGAAGACCACGAGTCATGCCGGCCCGCGCGGAGTCGCCCGGCGGAATCGGGTATGGTGAAACGATATGTCTAGGGTAGGCAAGCGCCCCATAGAAATCCCGACAGGGGTCGATGTAAAGATGGCCGGCGGTGCGCTAACCGTCAAGGGCCCGCTGGGCACGCTGGGCATGAAGGTGACTCCCGAGGTCAACGTGGAGATCAACGGCGATCAGGTGGTCGTGACTCGCGGCTCGGACGAGAAGCGTTGTGTAGCCCTGCACGGGACGACACGCGCCCTGATAGCCAACCTCGTGGACGGCGTCAGCAAGGGTTTCAGCAAGAGCCTCGAGATCGTGGGCACAGGTTACAGGGCCCAACTCAGCGGCAAGTCGCTGGTGCTCCAGGTAGGCTATGCGCATCCTGTGAACTACGCGCCGCCCGAGGGAGTGGAAGTGGCGGTGGAATCCCCGACCAGGGTCGTGGTGAAGGGGATCGACAAGGAGCTGGTCGGGAGGGCGGCCGCGGAGATCCGGGCCATTAGAAAGCCGGAGCCCTACAAGGGGAAAGGCATCAGATACGAGGGCGAGCACGTGAGGCGCAAGGCCGGAAAGGCCGGAGCGGTTGGCCAGAGCAAGTAAGGCCGAGTTGGAGAGAACCCATGGGTACAGCACGAAGCTCGGAAAACCCCAGGACCGCCGCCAGGCGGAGAAGACACCTGAGAATAAGAAGAAAAGTAGCCGGGACCACCGAGATACCCAGGCTGTGTGTGTTCAGGAGTCTCAGGAACATGTACGCCCAGATCATAGATGACTCAGCAGGTGCCACTGTGGTCTCCGCGAGCAGCATGGACAAAGAGGTCCGTGGGCTGTTGGCGGAGGGCGATGGCAAGTTCGACGTAAGCAAAGCCGTTGGCAAGGTTATCGCCGAGAGAGCCAAGGAGAAGGGAATCAAGAAGGTCCGCTTCGACAGGTCGGGCTACCCCTTCCAGGGCAGGGTGAAGGCATTGGCTGACGCAGCGAGGGAAGGAGGCTTGCTCTTCTAGTGCGGAAGGATAAGCGGACGAGCGGAGCTGCCGAGGCCAGAGGGGCCCAGGCCGCCGAGCTAATGGAGAAAGTCATACACGTCAATCGCGTGGCGAAGGTTGTGAAGGGCGGCAGGCGCTTCAGCTTCAACGCGTTGGTCGCGGTAGGCGACGGAACGGGCAAGGTGGGAATCGGTCTCGGAAAGGCCAACGAGGTGGCGGAGGCCATACGAAAGGCGTCCGAGGCGGCGAAGAAGGACCTGACGGAGATACCCTTGCTCAAGGGCACCATCCCGCATACGGTCGTGGGCCGCTTCGGGGCGGCGCGGGTTCTCCTTCGCCCTGCTTCGCCGGGAACCGGAATTATCGCGGGCGGGGCGGTCAGAGCCGTAATGGAGTCGGCCGGCGTAGCCAACGTACTGACGAAATGTCTGGGTTCGACCAATCCTCACAACGTCGTCAAGGCGACCATGGACGGGCTGCTCAGGCTGAGGAAGGCCTCGGACGTGGCGCAGGAGCGCGGGCGTTCGATCGCCGAGATCCTCGGGCTCTGATAAGCGCCCGCCGTGTCTCCGCGAGATCGTGGAAGCATGAGGCGGATCGAGGACAACCGAGCGCATTGGTGGACTGACGCAATGAGTGGAATGCTGAGAATAACGCAGATCCGAAGCTCCATCGGGCGACCCAGCGGTCATGGAAAGACCCTGCGCGCGTTGGGGCTCAGAAGGCCGAACCACACCGTGGTTCACAAAGACACGCCTCAGATCAGGGGAATGGTGTTCAAGGTCAAGCACCTGGTCAGAATGGAAGAGGTCGGCCAGGAGGAGGAAGAAGCCTAGCCGGGCAAGGACCGGGGGCCGTTCACTCTCGACCCTCCTGACGAGGGATGTTGGAGGAGATGGATCCATTGAACTTAGGCCAGTTGAGATACGCCAAGGGGTCCATAAGGCGCAGAAAGAGACTCGGAGCGGGACGAGGCTCGGGCCGCGGAGGCACCTGCGGCAAGGGCAGCAAAGGACTCCTGTGTCGATCGGGCGGAAAGGTGCATCCGTGGTTCGAGGGCGGCCAGATGCCGCTTCAGCGGAGGCTTCCCAAGCGGGGGTTCACGAAGCGCAACCGCGTCGTGTATCAGGCCGTCAACGTCGGAGATCTGGAGCGCATCCAGGCGGAAGGTGTAATCGACGCCGCCGCGCTTGCGGCCGGCGGCTTGGTCAAAGATCCCGGCAAGCCCGTCAAGCTTCTGGGCGGTGGAGAGGTCAAGAACGCCTATTCGCTCAAAGTTACCGCGGCGAGCGGAGCCGCGGTGGAGAAGATAGCGGCCGCGGGAGGCACGGTGGAGACGGCCGTTCCCACGGCGGAGCGGAAGAAGAGCTCCGAAGGCGCGGCGGCTTCAGGCCGGGACACGGCGGAAGCCGGGGACTCGGGGGATAAGAAATAGAGCATGCTGGATAAGTTGCAAAATGTCTTCAAGGTGCCTGAGCTGAAGCGGCGCATCGCTTTCACCGCCGCCATATTGATCGTCTATCGCCTGGGCGGTCATATTCCCACGCCGGGCATTGACAGCGAGGCTCTCGCTATCATCTTCGAGCAGCAGAGGAACACGCTGTTCGGCCTGTACGACATGTTCGTGGGCGGCGCTTTCGGAAAGGCCACGGTGTTCGCGCTGGGCATAATGCCTTATATCAGCTCGGCGATTATCATACAGCTCATGGGTGCGGTGGTTCCCTACTTCCAGAAGCTCCAGAAGGAGGGGGAAGAGGGCCGGAAGAAGATCACGCAGCTTACCCGTTACGGCACGGTCTTGCTGTCGCTGATCCAGTCCTACGGAATAGCGATATACCTGGAGAGGGCCACCACGCAGGGAGGCGTCCACGTGGTCGCGGATCCGGGCTGGTTGTTCCGCCTTTTCACGATGATAACGCTCACCAGCGGCACGATCTTCGTGATGTGGCTCGGCGAGCAGATAAGCGAGAGAGGCATAGGCAACGGCATCTCCCTCATCATATTCATAGGGATTATCGCGCGCTTCCCCAACGACGTGTACAACACCGTCAGATCGGTCATGGGGGGGCAGATCCAGCTCTTCGTCATGATAGCGATCGGTATCTTGATGGTCCTGATCATAGCCGCGGTCGTGCTGATGACCCAGGGCCAGAGAAAGATACCCGTGCAATACGCGAAGCGGGTGGTGGGCAGGAAGATCTATGGAGGCCAGAGCACGCATATCCCTCTCAGGGTGAACGCGGCCGGCGTCATGCCGATCATCTTCGCTCAGTCGATCATCATGATTCCCGGGACGGCGGGCAGCTTCTTCCAGGGGGCGGCCGACAACCCGGGCGCGATGGGCTTTGTTGCGGACATGATGCTGAACCTCTCCGCCCTGTTCAATCCCAGAGGTCCCTGGGCGGGGTTCTACTATCTTGTATACTCGCTCATAATCGTGTTCTTTACGTACTTCTACACCGCCATCGTCCTCAACCCTGAGGACCTGGCCGACAACATGAAAAAGTACGGCGGCTTCATCCCCGGCGTAAGGCCCGGCAAGAAGACCGCTGAGTACATAGACAGGGTTCTGACAAGGATTACGCTTCCCGGCGCCATCTTTCTGGCGCTGGTGGCGATAATTCCGGACATCTTCATCAACTACCTGGGCGTGCCCTTCTACTTCGGAGGCACGGGGCTGTTGATCGTGGTCGGCGTAGCGCTGGATACCCTCCAGCAGATCGAATCCCACCTCGTCATGCGCCATTACGAGGGGTTCCTCCGCAAGGGCAAGCTGAGGGGCAGGAGATTCGGATAGAAACGACTTTCATTCGCGGCCGGCGCCCCGGCGCACGCGCGAGGCTCCCGGCGGCTTGTAGAGGGGACGGTTTATGGTTAAGAGGATAGTCCTTCTGGGGGCTCCGGGCTCCGGGAAGGGAACGTTGGCCCAACGGATCTGCGAGGACAGGGGAATACCCCAGATATCCACGGGCGACATCCTCAGGGAGGCCGTCCGGGAGGGAACCGAGCTGGGCCGGAAGGCGAAGTCCTATATGGACGAGGGCAAGCTCGTGCCGGACGACTTGATCCTGGGAATGATCGGGGACCGTCTGGGCCGCGAGGATTGCGCTTCGGGCTACGTGCTGGACGGGTTTCCCAGGACCATCGAGCAGGCCCAGGGGCTGGACGAGATCGCGACCCGTGTGGGCAACGAGGTCGAGGTGGCCGCGTACATAGACGTGCCCGAGGAAGAGGTCGTCATCAGGATCACGAACCGGAGGACTTGTCCCAAGTGTAAGGCGATATACAACCTTGTGACGAAGCCTCCCAAGAACGACGAGGTCTGCGACCTGGACGGCGAGCCGCTGGAGCAGAGGTCGGACGATACGGAGAGCGTGGTCAGGGAGAGGTACCAGGTGTACCTCGAGCAGACGGCCCCCCTCGTTGACTACTACCGAGCCCAGGGCAAGCTGGTCAGCATCGACGGGGTCGGTCCGATAGGCGAGATTCTCGACAGACTGACCGACGGCCTCGACGGACAAGCTGTCTAGAGTCCGACGGAAGGCCATGGGCCGTGGCTATATACCTGCGTCGAGACGACGAGATCGACAAGATTAGGGAAAGCTGCCGCATTGTCGCCGGATGTTTTCGCATAGCGGGAGCCGCCGTTGCGCCGGGGGTCACGACCTCCGAGCTGGAAGGGCTGATTGTCGAGCATATAGAGAAAAGTGGCGCCGCCTCGGCTTTCAAGGGTTATCGGGGCTATCCGGCACACACCTGCATCTCGGTGAATGACCAGGTTGTGCACGGCATACCCGGCGACCTGAGGCTGAAGGAAGGCGACATAGTGGGCATTGACATAGGAGTGGTCAAGAACGGCTACTATGGGGACGCGGCCCGCACGTTCCCCGTGGGGGAGATCGACTCGGAAGCGATGAGATTGCTGGAGGTCACGCGCGAGGCCCTGCTGAGAGGCTCGGCCAAGGCGGTGGAAGGCAACCGGCTGAGCGATATCTCTCACGCCGTTCAGGAGCGGGTCGAGTCGGCCGGATTCTCAGTGGTGAGGGACCTGGTGGGTCACGGAATCGGAAGATCGATGCACGAGGAACCCCAAATCCCCAACTTCGGGCCGGCAGGACGGGGGCCACGTCTGAGGACCGGGATGGTGCTGGCCATAGAGCCGATGGTCAACGCGGGCGGCCGGCGCGTGAAGACTCTCTCGGACCAGTGGACCGTGGTCACCGAGGACGGTTCGCTCTCAGCTCATTTCGAGAACAGCGTGGCGATCACCGAGGAAGGCCCCGTCGCGCTTACCGCGGTTGAGGGCGAGTGAGCCCCCAACCATTATCGACCGGGACTCGAGCCGGGAGGTAGAGAACAGGCTTGGCTAAAGAAGAGGGTATACAAGTTGAGGGAACTGTGATCGAGCCCTTGCCGAACGCGATGTTCAGGGTCGAGCTGGAGAACGGCCACAAGGTCCTGGCCCATATCTCCGGCAAGATGAGGATGCACTTCATTCGCATCCTTCCCGGCGACAGGGTGACGGTCGAGCTCTCCCCGTATGACTTGACCCGGGGGCGGATCATCTACAGGTACAAGTAGCGGAAGCTCTCCATTACGTCCCGGGGCATCCCGGGGCCGGAGGCGCGGGGCGGAGGTCCCGACGGGAAGGGCCCGATCGATCGATCCGGCTAAGGTGTATTGAGATGAAAGTCAAAGCTTCAATCAAAAAGCTGTGTGACAAGTGCAAGATAGTGAAGAGAAAAGGAATGCTCAGGGTGATCTGCACGAATCCCCGGCACAAGCAGCGCCAGAAGGGAAGGACGTAACCGGCCCGTTCGCTCCGTCGGGAGCGCGGCCGCTTATTTAGGAGGTTAAGGTAGTGGCACGCATAGCAGGCGTTGATCTTCCCAACGACAAGAAGATCGAGATAGCCCTGACCTATATCTACGGCATCGGGCACAGCTCCGCCAGGAAGATCATGGAGGAGACCGGCATCGATCCGAACGTCAGGGTCAAGAATCTGGCCGAAGAGGACACGGCGAAGCTCAGAGGCGTCATAGAGAGCCGTTTCAAGATCGAAGGCGCCTTGAGGGGCGAGGTGTCCATGAACATCAAGAGGCTCATGGACATCGGCTGCTACAGGGGCCTGCGGCACAGGAAGAGGCTTCCCGTCCACGGCCAGAGGACGAAGACCAACGCCAGAACGAGGAAGGGCCCGAAGAAGACAGCGGGCGTCATAGGCAAGAAACGCGTACCTGGGAAGAAGGGCTAGGGGCAGCTACTTCTGGGGTCTCGGAGTTGACCTGGGTCGCCCTATCCTCCTCCTGGGTACCCTCACATACGGCGCCCCCGGGGTCGCTCGCGGTCCGAGCGGCCCCGCGGGGATGCCCGCGCGGAGCGGGCCGGCCGCGGTGGCGTGTTCGCTGAGCCGGGCAAGGCGCTCGGTCGCTCGCAAGGAGGATTAAGTTGGCGCGAGAGAGAAAAGCCAAGAAGAAGGACAAGAAGGCACCCATGATGGGCGTGGCCCACGTGAAGGCGACCTTCAACAACACGATCATCACCATCACCGACAACGACGGCAACGTCGTGTCATGGGCCAGCGCCGGCAAGGTCGGGTTCAAAGGTTCGAGGAAGAGCACCCCATTTGCGGCGCAAATGGCCGCCGAGGCTACGGCCAGGGAGGCCATGAATCTGGGAGTTAGAAAAGTCGAGGTGTGGGTGAAGGGCCCGGGTGCGGGCCGAGAGGCCGCCATAAGGTCTCTCCAGGCCGCCGGGTTGGAGGTTGCGGCCATCAGGGACGAGACCCCGATACCGCACAACGGATGCCGCCCTCCCAAAAGAAGACGAGTTTAGCTTAGGCGGGCCCGCGTGAAGGGGAAGTTATGGCAAGATACAGGGATTCAGTGTGCAAGATCTGTAGGAGAGAGGGCCTGAAGCTCTTTCTAAAAGGGGAGCGGTGCTACACCGAGAAGTGCGCCTTCGAGCGGAGAGGCTATGCCCCGGGCGAGCACGGACGGCGGCGGCGCATGAAAGAGTCCGATTACGGCCTCCAGCTTCGGGAGAAGCAGAAGGCCAGAAGAATGTTCGGAATCGGCGAGCGCCAGTTCCGCGGGTATTTCGAGAAAGCGGAGCGCCAGAAAGGCGTCACCGGGGACGTGCTATTGCAGGTGCTCGAACGCCGGCTGGACAACGTAGTGTACCGGATGGCCTTCGCGTCGTCCAGAAACGCGGCTCGCCAGCTTGTAAGACACAGGCATTTCATCGTCAACGATAGAGTCGTGAACATCCCCTCGTATTTGCTGAAAGCCGGTGACACGGTTCGAGTGAGGGACAAGAGCCGCGAGCTGGCCGCCATTCAAAACGCCTTGGAGGCGCGCGGGCGGGCCGACACGCCCTCGTGGCTGGAAGTGGACGCTCAGGGCATGAGCGGGAGACTGCTCCACGTTCCCGAGCGCGAGGAGATGCAGATCCCGGTGCAGGAGTCCCTCATTGTGGAGCTCTACTCCAAGTAGGCGCCACTCCCGGCGACTCTAAGTTTACAGTGCAGAGGTCAGACAGCGGCAGAAGGGGGCGCATAAAGAGATGAGGTTGAAGAGCCTGCAGATGCCTAAGAAGTTAGAGGTCGACGAAGCGACTCTGACCGACCGATACGGCAAGTTCATTCTGGAGCCTCTGGAGAGAGGTTTCGGCACGACCGTGGGCAACGCTCTGAGGAGAGTCCTGCTGTCTTCGCTTCCCGGCGCGGCTATAACCGCGATCAGGATAGACGGGGTGCTCATGGAGTTCACGACGATCTCCGGGGTCCTCGAGGACACCACGGAGATAACGCTCAATTTGAAGAAAGTGCGCTTGAAGTTGCACAGCGACGGCCTGAAGAGAGGCCTTTTCGAGCTGAAGGGGGCGGGTGAGCTCAAGGCGAAGGACCTCCAGGCCGATGCCGACGTGGAGATCCTGAACCCCGACCTGCACATAGCCACGCTCAACGACGACGCCGAGCTCAAGATCGAGGTGGAGATAAGCCCGGGGGTGGGCTATGTGTCCGCTGATGAGCAGGGCCTTGGAGAGCGACCGATAGGAGTGGTTCCGATAGACTCGCTCTTCTCCCCGGTGACAAAGGCCAGCTTTTCGGTTGAGAGCGCGCGCATCGGCCAGCGCATAGACTACGACAAGCTGACCCTGGAGGTCTGGACCGACGGAAGCCTGAAACCGGCGGACGCGGTTTCGATGTCCGCAAAGGTCCTCAAGGACCATTTCTCCTTGTTCTCCCCATCGGAGGAAGAAGTCGTGGAAGAGGTGGAGGAGGAGCCGGACGAGGAGTTCATGAAGACGAAGGCTCTTCTCCAGAAGTCCGTGGAAGAGCTGGAGCTTTCTGTGCGGTCGGGAAACTGCCTTAAGGCGGCCAACATCAAGACCCTGGGTGATCTCGTGAAGAAGTCCGAGGCCGAGATGCTCAAGTACAGGAACTTCGGCCGCAAGTCCCTCAAGGAGATAGCGGACTTGCTGGAGCCCATGGGCCTGACGTTCGGCATGGACGTGGACAAGTACTTAGAGGACGATAACAAGGAAGAGGAAGAGATCCCGCCGCTCGGCAGCGAGATCGAGGCATAGCCTTATACCGCTGAGTAATGAGCGACGGATCACAGGAAACTGGAACGGGGTTGACGGAAAATGCGGCACTTGCGCGATAGAAGGAAGCTCGGAAGGACCTCCAGCCATCGTAAGGCTATGTTGAGGAACCTGGTGACCTCGCTTTTCGCCCACGAGCGCGTGGAGACGACGGTTGCCAAGGCTAAAGAGGCGCGGCGGGAGGCGGAGCACCTAATCACTTTCGCCAAGCGCGGCGATCTTCACGCCCGGCGCCGGGTGGGAAGGTACATCTCCGACAAGGACGTGCTGAAGAAGCTCTTCGAGACGATAGCCCCCTGGTACGAGGAAAGAGAAGGCGGCTACACCCGCATCCTGAAGACCAGGAGCAGGCCGGGCGACGCCGGCGAGATGGCGTATCTCGAGCTTGTGAAGACAGAGGAACAGAAGAGGGCCGAGAGGAAGAGACGCCAGGAAGAGGCCGCGGCCAAGGAGAAGAAGAAGGCCGAGCGCAAGAAAGAAGTGGCCGAGAAGGCGCCCAAGGAAGAGGAAAAGGAGAAGGAGAAGGAGAAGGAGGACTAAGCCGGTTATTCGCCGGTGGTGTCCGGTTCCGGTATGTATAGCGCGGGCGGGATCCGCATTGAGCGGGCCCCGCCCGTTTGAGTGTCTTTTCACGCCTTGTCCGCCGCCGCTTCGATGTACCCGCGCGGGCTCATGCCGAGATTACTGTGGCCGAGTCGGGCGGCACATACGCAGGCCCCTGCGAAGATACCGCCAGGTGGCGTTTCGTGGTAAACAGCGCCTCGCCGAGCGTCCGTGGGCTTGCCCGGCGTCCGTGGGTGTGCCCGGCGTCCGTGGGCTCACCGAGCGTCCGTGGGCGTCCCCGGGCTCACCGAGCGTCCGTGAAATCGCCCTGCCCGGCGTCCTAGAAGAACACCTTGCCCATGACGGTTAGGATGTTGGTGGTCTCATCCTCGGTGAAGACTATGTGGATGCGCGCGTCGGCGCCGAAGCTCATCCGTCCGTCGGTCTCGATTTTCAGGCCGCCTCCGAGGTTGATACCACCCTTGTTGTCAGTCTCGGTGTCCTCGACAAAAAGGCCCATGCAGTCGTCCTCGCAGTCCACGTCCGTCCTCAGATGATAGAGACCTGCGCCTCCCGTCAAGAAAGGCATCGCTCTCGACTCCATCTCCATGAAGTACATGACCTGTCCAGTGACGGGGATAACTGCCCATGTAACCTCCACGTCCCCAACGTCTTCGGAGCCCAAGGCCAGGTAGTGCACCTCGGCGCCGACCGTCATCATGGGCATAGACCGAAACATGTAGGCCATCCCGCCGCCCACTCCGAAGGAGCCGTCCGGGGCGCCGTCCTCGAGCCACTTCGCGTAGCCGGCGTCGACCATCCACATGTAAGGACTAGTCTCTTGCCCTGAAGCCGGGGTAACCAGGAAAACAGCCATTGCCGCAACCAGGACCACCAGTGACAGTCTTTTCGCCATTGCATCCCTCCTTATCGGAAATGCGCTTTCGCCGATGTGGCCCGCCGCCGACGGCAGGCCACAGGCGCCTTCTCCACACCGCCCGACTATCAAGCCTAAACAATCGTATTCGGCTCTATCCCCTGTCAAGCACAATCAGACTGTGCTGGAGGCGGCGCGCTCGGCCGGCCCCCTGGCCCGTTGAAGGATACATTCCGGAAAAACTGGCGGGTTGCGGACCCGAGGCCAAAGTGGCATTTTGGTGGGAAACAGAGGCCGCCGGATTGCCGATTATCATGTTATGAGGATGGAAGGGTCTCGATCTGCCCCTGAACAAAGCGCAGGGCTCCTTTAAGAGCTGCCATCATCACCGAGAAGACCGGCCATGACAAATACCCTGAAAGCCATACTATGCATCTTCGCGCTTTGGGCGTTCTGCCTGCCGGCCGCGCCCAAAGGGGCTCTCGTCTCCTCGGCCCTTGCGGCTGGCTCCCTCGAGGCCGGGGCCCCCGAGGAGATCCGTGGCCTGTGGGTGGTCAGGCATACTCTGTGTTCCAAGAGGGGGATAGCCGAGGCGGTCGCCGCGGCCCGCGAGAACGGGCTTAACGCCCTTTTCGTGCAGGTGCGAGGGCGTGGGGAGACCTACTACCTTTCGGGCATCGACCCCCCGGCGCGCTGCCTCAGGTCCGGTGGGTCCTCCCAAGCGGGCCAGCCTTTCCAGCCCAGTGATCCCACCGCCGTGGAAAGGGATCCAGACCGCGTGCCCGACGTCCTCGAGAGGATAGGCCTTAGTGAAGCCGCGGACCAAGCGAAGGGCCCGGGTTCCCCCACGCTTGCGGAATTGGATTTCGATCCCTTGGCCGCTTTGATAGAACTTGCGCATGGGTCTGGATTGGAGGTCCACGCGTGGGTCAACATGTACTTCACTTGGTCGGAGGACGAACCCCATCCTTCACCCATGCACGTCATAAACAAGCATCCGGAGTGGATAACCGCTGATCGATCCGGAAAGAGGCTCGATGAGCTGAGCAGGCAGGAGCTCAAGGCGAGGTGGATCGAGGGGCTGTACCTGTCCCCGGCCATTCCGGAGGTCAGGGCCTATCTGGCCGACGTGGTGACGGAGATTGCCGAAAACTACGACGTGGACGGAGTGCACCTGGACTACGTGCGCTACCCCGGAGAGTACGACGGCGCCGACGAGTACTCGAGGCAGGAGTTTGCCGGGCTTTACATGTTGGACCCCCTGGATTTCCTGCCTGAAGAAGACGGGACCCCGGCTGGCATTGACAGGGAGCTGGCGGCTGAGCTCGGCGACCTCTGGCGCGAATGGCGCACAGAGCAGGTGACCGCGCTCGTCTCTGAGATATCGCGGAAGGTGCGCGCCGTCCGCCCGGACATAGTTGTCTCGGCCGCTGTAAGGCCCGATCCGGACCGTGCCTCCCGCGTTTACGCCCAGGACTGGGTCAGGTGGCTGAAAAACGGGTACCTGGACGTGGCCGCGCCCATGATCTACACCGAATCCACGAGCAAGTTCTTCCAGGCGATAGCCCGCTTGAGAGAGGCCTTGCCGGATACGTTGGAGAGCCGGGTCCTGGCCGGGATATCCCTCTACAACCAGGGCCCCCGCCACGCAGGCGAGAAGATAGGGGTGGCCAGGGCCGCGGCACTCGGGGGCTTCGTGCTTTTCTCCTACAACTCCGCTATTGACTGGAAGGGGGATACCTACCTGCCCTCTCTGAAACCCCAAATTCTGGGCCCCGATTCTGGGCCCCGAAGCCCTTGACAGCAAGCTCTCGGAGAGATAAGCTAATAAAGCGCTTGTGGATTGCACGGGCGCCCTTTCTGTCATATAGGCGGGGCAGGGCCCCCCGCTCATTTCACAGCTAGACAAGGTTCCTCGGTAGCTCAATCGGTAGAGCGGGTGGCTGTTAACCACTAGGTTGCAGGTTCGAGTCCTGCCCGAGGAGCCAAACTATAAACATCGAAACTGCACCGCACTCCGGTTAACGCAAAACCCCGCGGGAGAGAGTCCCCGGGGTTTCTTCGTAACCGCGTATTTTCAAAGACAGTTGCGCCTCTTTGTTCCCACCGCCCACATTCTCTGTTTCGAGAGAGAGCGTTTGGGGTCCGGTCGTAAAGGCCGGTTTCCCGGAAAACACCGCCAAAACTCTCCGACTCTCTGTTTAACAACCCTCTCGGGGTTAACAGGACTGTCAGGACCGCACCCCAAACCGACGTTTCGAACTTTCACCGGGTAAGTAAGAGATTAGAGGCAACTCAATCCAACCGGACAGCGAGCCGGCCGCCGAGCGGAGGCCGTTGTGGGTGCATCCAACCCGGAGGCCTACGATAATGCATTCGCTTCACGATCCTGACGACCTCGCCCCCGACCAGCGCCGCCGTGCGGTCGCGGCCATCCTCGCCGAAGGAATCCTCCGCCTGCGCCGTGTGCGCCAAGTCGCGCCTGAATCGGCGGATTCCGCGTGCCCCGACGATGCAACGGAGCCGCCCAAAAAGGGCCTTGATGTGTGCGCCACGTCCCGCCCTCATGTGACTGGGGGTTAACGCGACCGAGATCGTGAGAGGAGAGGAGAAGCATGGCGCTTAACGTAGCAAAGGAGATCGCCACCCTGAAGCGCATGACGCTGGGCGATCTCCAGCGGAAGTACGCCGAGACCTTCGGCGAGAGCACAACGTCCCGGCACAAGGGATTTCTCATTCGCCGGATCCTCTGGCGGCTCCAGGCCAATCAGGAAGGGGACCTATCCGAGCGGGCCCAGCGGTGTGCGAGGGAGCTGGCGGTCGATTCGGACGTGCGCCTGACCGCGCCGAAGACAGACACATCATCCTCGGCCGGCCCGACAAGCGTCGGCGCCATAGACATCTCGATGGACGGGCGCCTTCCAATGCCGGGAGCCATCATCACCCGCCGGTACAAAGGCAGAACTGTAGAGGTTCGTGTGCTGCCGCGAGGTTTCGAGTACGAGGGCGAGGTGTACCGGACCCTGAGCGCCGTCGCCAAGCAGATCACCGGGGCCCATTGGAACGGATACTACTTCTTCGGGCTCTGCACGAAAGGACAAGGCCATGCGCGGACACAAGAATGACGTCCCCACCGTCCGCTGCGCGGTCTACACCCGAAAGAGCACCGAGGACGGGCTCGAGCAGGAGTTCAACAGCCTTGACGCCCAGCGTGAGGCGGGCGAGGCGTTCATCGCGAGCCAGCGTGGCGAGGGCTGGACCTGCCTTGAGGCCCGGTACGACGACGGAGGCTATACCGGCGGCAACATGGAGCGTCCGGCGCTCAAGCGGCTCATGGCGGACATAGAGGCCGGGCGTATCGACTGCGTCGTGGTCTACAAGGTCGACCGCTTGTCGCGAAGCCTTCTGGACTTCGCCCGCATCATGGAGAGCCTCGAAAAGAACCGGGTCTCTTTTGTCTCGGTGACGCAGCAGTTCAACACGACGAGCTCCATGGGTCGGCTGACCTTGAATGTCCTCCTCTCCTTCGCACAGTTCGAGCGTGAGATCATCTCCGAACGGACGCGCGACAAGATAGCCGCCACACGGCGCAAGGGAAAGTGGTCCGGGGGGAGACCGATCCTCGGCTTCGACGTCGATCCTCGCGGCGGCCGCCTGGTCGTAAACGAGGACGAGGCCGCGCGGGTCAGGGCCATCTTCGAGCTCTACCTGAAACATGAGGCACTCATCCCTACGATCCGCGAGCTCGACGCGCGTGGCTGGACCAATAAGCGGTGGACCACAAAGAAGGGGCACGTCGCCGGCGGGCGACCCTTCAACAAGCAGGGCCTGTATAGCCTGCTCAGAAACGTTCTCTATATCGGCCGGATTACCTACAAGGACGAGATTCACGACGGCGAGCACCCGGCCATCGTGGATGAAGAGGTCTTTCGCCGCGCCTGCTGGCTCCTGGGGCGAAACGGGGCGACCGGCGGAACGCAGGTGCGTAACAGCTTCGGCGCGATTCTCAAGGGTCTTCTGCGCTGCGTGCCCTGCGGTTGCGCGATGGTCCCGACGCACACGCTAAACGGCGCCCGGCGATATCGGTACTACGTCTGCACGAACGCCCAGAAGCGTGGCTGGCATGACTGCCCGTCGAAGTCGATCCCGGCCCAGGAGATCGAGAGGTTCGTCATCGACCAGGTGCGCGCGATCGGACGCGACACGACGCTCCTGGCCGAGACGTTAGAGGAGGTGCAGGCCCAGGCCAAGGCGC
>CAZHEV010000026.1:0-17706 GCA_964531335.1 uncultured bacterium
TGGAAGACCGGCCGGAGGCGGAGGCAGCGATGCAGCGGGGGAACTACGAAGTCACCGTATACGCGAATACGAATCCCACTCTATCGCCGCAACCGACCATCCCACAGTGGATCGAGGAGATGACGAAAGGCGCCGGCGCGGGGATGATAAACACGCACGGCGGGGCCACGGGTCATATCGTGGAGGCGTATCCGTACACGGACCCCGGCAAGACCAAGCGCGACAGTATATTGACGGTTTACCAGGGGATCTACGGGCTAGTGATGCCAATGTACAAGGAGGACGTCACCTGGGGCATTGCGATCCGCTACTCCGCGCTCAGCGCTCCCACCTACGTGAGCTTCATGGCGGGTATCTTCCATAACCAGTGCTGCTATGGGGACCAGTTCCCCTTCATCGGCAACATGGCTTTTGCCTGCGGCCCCACCGGGATTATCTACAAACCGGAGAGCAAGGAGAACGTGAAGGCCTTCTGGGAGAGCTTGCAGGGCCTTAATGGAGTTGAGGACACCCCGGCAGGTCAGGCAATGGCCAACGCCCCGCAGCTCACGAAGATCGGCGGCAACGACAACACGGTGCTCTTTCCCCATCCGCTGGCGTTCTCGCATGCTTCGGGCACTCGTGTTCCCGACGGCGGAGTGCTCAGGGTGTGGTTTCGGACTAACTGCATCATGAACACGGTGACGATACCTGCGATGATGATCGCTACTGGATGGGACGACATCCTGGTGCAAGACGCCTGGTACAGCGATGACAACGAGATCACTGTGGAGCTTGAGCGCGATCCGGACGTGGTAGACGGCGAGGGCCGGCTGAAGATCTCCGGCGGGTGGGCCGCGCTTTCGTCGGGGGTGGTTACGCTCGACGGGGGCAACGACTACAACGTGCGATTCATCGTAGGAGACGGCCCGGCGGCGGACGTATCGGGGTTTTCGGTCGTAGCCGGGATTGCCGAGTGGCGTGTGGGCAGCGAGTGGCACACGGATCACTATTTGGTTGAAGGAAGCCCCGGTCCTAACGGTCCATGGGAGACGGCAGCTCCCCCGGAGCCGCCGGGCCGGCCCACCCATGCCGTGGCGGTTTCCGGTTACGGCCCCTACTTTCGGCTGATCGAAGTCGAGGAGGGAGTAAACGCTCGGAGGATCGCCCACGGCCGGGTGAGGGAGGTCGAGGAGCGGCTGCCGCTTACCCATACCCTGCCTTCGGTTGCCTTCATGCAGGAGGAGTTTGCGAAGCTAAAGGCGGAGAAGAAGGCGGGCATGTCTGGACAGAGCGGTCAGCTTATGGGAGAAGGCGAGCGCATGGTCGTATTCACGGCAGGAGACTCTACTACGACGGATACCTACTTGGCCGACTCGTGGCGGTGGGAGGGGTATACGGTGTCGGTTGTGTCCGTGACGGGTTTCCCAAGGGGCTCGAACAACGAGTTTCAGGATTATCTGAGGGGGGCGATCGCGGACAGCGCGGCGGCGGAGTCCTTCATGGCGGCCATGCAGCGTGCGATCCCGCGGCCGGTGAAAGGAGGGTAGTGACCAGGAAAATCATACTCCTCAAGTGACACCTCCCGGGGGATGGGCGGTGAGCGGCCTCGCACGCCGTGTCCTGCGACATCGGGAAGGCGGCGCCTGCGGCATCGGCGTTGTCGGAAACGGAGTGCGGAGGCGCGGCGCCGGAGCATGAGTTAACCTCGGCATAGGTCATTGTGGAAGGAGGCTTCCCATGTGTGCCCGGATCGGCAAAGGATTTGTGTTGGTCATCGTTGTGGCGTCTTCAGCGCTCGGCGGTTGTGGACAGACTACGGACCCGGAGGTCGGCGTTTCGACTCCTATTGAGATCGCGCACCTTTCGATCGGCCCCATGAAGATAGAGGCCCTGGTGAACGTTGAGGATCCGGAGACTGTTGCGGCCGTCTTGAGGCTGCTTGCGGAGGAGGAGCTCTCGACACTGGCGGAGGGAGGCGTTGTCGGCGTGGAGGACCCAAGGGTCGCCCTCGAAGTCGCCGCGAGGGTGGGACTTGACACATCGGACCCTGCCGTGGCCGAGGGGGGAGTACTGCTGACTACCGTTCGCATGACATGGGGCCAACTGAAATGCTGTTACGGGGGTGACGCCCAGTGCTGCCCTAAGAAAAAGGAGCAATGAGCGGGACGCTCGGCCCATTGGGCACGCTGCCCAGCGGCTATAGGGAGCGAGCGTGCACCGGCCCGCCCGGCCGTTGCAGCCTTTTGGCGGAACATAGGACCGAAGGCTCCGACTAAACCGCTGCTGGTATGCCGTGCTGGATTTCTTCCAGATGGAGTCGTCAACGTCTTCGTCCTCCGGTGAGCGCACCAGCACGGTCCTGCAACTCACCGGGAAGATCCGCTTGACCCTGAGGACCCTATCTACGAAATGCAGTCCCGCCGCGTCACTCCAGCGCGCGGGCGGTACGATTCGCCCCGCCGGGGCGAAACTCCCCGCGCGCCGCGGGACTCTTTTCCCCTTGGCCTGGTCCCTCCCGGGGATACGCCCGATTCCCGGGTGAAGCTGTAACCGCAAATCCTACAGCAGGTTACTTGCCTCCATCCGTCGCGCCGCACGCCCCGATCCCCGCGTCTTTGACGCAAGGTCCGGTTGGCACGCCTATTGATATCGTATGGGTTCGCGGGATCAGAACGAATCGAACGAGGGCGGCGTAGTGCGAGATCTCCCAATCCGACCGGGCATCCCGGCGGCGGACATTCTGCGCATGGAAGAAAAGGGGTCGCTCATGGCCGAGGACGAAGGGGAAAGCAATGGCTCGCCATCGCTCCGGATTCTCCAAAGACGGGGGGGACAGCTCTCAGAACGGCTGGGGTCGCTCGAAAAGAGCCGCGGAGGATGTGGACGGACACCCGCGGGATGCGGGCGAAGACAGGGGCCTGTGCGCCAACTGCGCGAAGCGTGAGACCTGTCTTCTGCCGAAGTCCGAGGGCGGCGTCTGGCACTGCGAGGAATACGTAGAGGACGTCTGACGGAAGGGCACGACGAGCGCGGAAAACAGGAGGAACAGTCGAGATTATGAGTCCTGAAGAAAAAGAGGCGCTGTTGGAGAAGGCCCAGGCAAGCGAAGGCGGGCTGATAGCCCGGATGGAGCAGATACAAGCGACCTACGGATATCTGCCGAAGGAGAAGCTCAAGTCGCTGGCCGCCGCCACCGGCCGCTCCCTGGTGGACATCTACGCCGTCGCGACATTCTACAAGGCGTTCAGCCTTAACCCCCGGGGCAAGCATCTCATATCGGTATGTCTCGGCACCGCCTGCCACGTGCAGGGCGGGCCCAGGATAGCGGAGGTAATATCCGGGGAGCTGGGAATAAGCTCGGGCGGGACAACCTCCGATCGAGAGTTCTCTTTTGAAAGCGTCAACTGTCTGGGAGCCTGCGCCCTTGGCCCCGTGGTGGTGGCCGACGGGCATTATTTCTCCAAGGTCAAGACAACCGACGTCAAGAAGATCATAGAACGGACCCGGAAGGGGCTCGACCTGATAGAGATCGAGACGGACGAGCGCGTCTTCCCCGTCGAGGTGAGCTGCGCGCGATGCAACCACAGCCTCATGGACCCGAGGCACGTCATCGACGGCCATCCATCCATCAGGGTGACGGTGTCCTTCGGCAACAAGCACGGCTGGCTGGCCCTGTCCAGTCTTTACGGAAGCTACAAGGTCTCCTCCGAGTACGAGATACCCATCGACGAGATCGTCCACATGTTCTGCCCATACTGCCACGCCGAGCTGATCGGCGCGGGCAAGTGCAGCGATTGCGGCGCCTCCATGGTGCCCATGATCGTGCGCGGTGGAGGAGTCGTACAGATCTGCGCCCGCAGGGGCTGCCGGGGTCACATGCTGGACATGGGCGGGGTGCCGCTGGAGTGATCTCCTGAGCGAAAGGCGACTATAGGAAAGAGGTGTTCTGGTGAACAGGCTTTCAACGGTGGCGGAGCTGGCCGAGTTTCGACGGCGCGTCCAGGGTGATCAGAGGCTTCAGTACGACAAACCGACCTTGGTTGTCTGCGCCGGGACGGGGGGACAGGCCAGCGGCTCGAACGACATCCTGCGAATAATCAAGCGCTACATACTGGACAGGGGCCTTCAGACCAAGATCGGTCTGAGGGTGACGGGCTGCCAGGGCTTTTGCGAGATGGACCCTTTCATCGTGGTCGAGCCCGGCCGCCATCTCTATCCCAAGCTGAAGATGGAGGACGTTCCCAGGGTGATCGACGCGGCGGTGGGCGGATTCGTTGACGAGAGCCTCATCTACAGGGATTCCCACGACGAGAAACCGTACGAATGCCAGGACGATATCCCCTTCTTCAAGAAGCAAGAGCGGACGATCCTGGGCAACAACCAGAAACTGGACCCCATACGCATCATCAACTACATCGAGAGGGGAGGCTACTCCGCCACGGAGAAAGTGCTCTCCAAAGTCGATCCCAAATGGATCATCGATGAGGTAAAGACATCGGGCCTGCGCGGCAGGGGTGGGGCCGGCTTCCCCACCGGGGTGAAATGGGAGCTGGCGCGCGCCTCGGGCGACGCGGGCGAGCAGAAGTACATAGTCTGCAACGCCGATGAAGGCGACCCCGGCGCCTACATGGACAGGAGCCTCCTCGAAGGCAACCCTCACGCGATCATCGAAGGCCTGCTCATCGGAGGCATGGCGATAGGGGCGACGAAGGGCATCATCTACGTGCGCAGCGAGTATCCCATCGCCATCAAGCACACCATCATCGCCCTTCGCCAGGCCCGCGACCTCGGGCTTCTGGGAACCGACATCCTGGGGACCGGCATCGACTTCGGCATATCGATAGTACGGGGCGCCGGCGCCTTCGTGTGCGGAGAGGAGACCGCGCTCATCAAGTCGGTCGAGGGTTTCACCGGCGAGCCGCGGCAAAGGCCGCCCTATCCCATCGAGAAAGGTATCGAGGGACATCCCACCTGCATAAACAACGTGGAGTCGCTGGCCAACATCCCGGTCATCATCGACGGCGGCGCCGACGCCTACGCGAAGATAGGAGTCCCGGGGAACACGGGCACCAAGATCTTCTCACTGGTGGGCAAGATCAGGAACACCGGCCTGGTGGAGGTTCCGCTGGGCACGAGGATCTCCGAGGTGGTCTACGACATCGGCGGAGGGCCTTCCGGGCGCGCGAAGATCAAGGCCGTCCAGACGGGAGGGCCTTCGGGGGGATGCATCCCGGCGAAGATGTTCGACCTGCCCATCGACTACGACAGCCTGGTCAAGGCCGGGTCCATCATGGGTTCGGGCGGGATGATCGTGATGGACGAGGACACCTGCATGGTGGACGTGGCCAAGTACTTCATGGGCTTCCTCAAGGACGAGTCATGCGGGAAGTGTTTCACCTGTAGAAAAGGCACGCAGAGGATGTACGAGATCCTCGACGACATCTCCAAGGGCGAGGCGACCATGGAGGACCTGGACCTGCTCGAGGAGCTGGCACACGTGGTCAAGGACACCACGATGTGCGGCCTCGGCCAATCGGCGCCGAACCCGGTGCTCAGCACGCTGCGTTATTTCCGCGAGGAGTACGAGCGACACATCGTGGACAAGCGCTGCGACGCGTTCGTATGCAAAGAGCTGGTCGGCGCGCCGTGTCAGTCGGCCTGTCCGCTCGGAACCGAGGCGTGGCGCTACGTCGCGCTCATAGGGCACGGGCAGTTCGATGAGGCCTACCAGGTGATCCGAGAGCCCAATCCGTTTCCGTCTGTCTGCGCGCGTGTCTGCCATCATCCTTGCGAGTCCAAGTGCCGCGCCGGCGCGACGGGGGGCGACCCCGTGGCGATAAGGGCGCTGAAGCGCTTCATCACGGACCGGATCGATCCCTCCAGCTACCGGCCCTCGATCGAGGAGTGGAACGGCGGAGAGCCGGGCAGGGTGGCCATCATAGGCTCCGGGCCGGCCGGACTGACCGCCGCCCATTACCTGTCGCTGAAGGGGTGCAAGGTCACGATCTTCGAAGCGGAGGAGGAGCCGGGCGGCATGCTCAAGTGCGCCATCCCCTCCTACCGCCTGCCGCGGGACGTGATCGAAAAGGAGATCGACGCCCTTCTGAACGAGAACATCACGTTGAAATGCGGCGTCGCGCTGGGCCGCGACGTGAGCATCGATCAGCTTCTCGAGGAGGGCTACGGAGCGGTCCTGATTGCGATCGGCGCGCATCAAAGCAAGCCGTTGCGCCTGGAGAACGAGGACGTGGAGGGCGTGTACCCGTCGATCGAGTTCTTGAAAGAGTTCAATCTGCAGGGCCGGCAGCGGGCGAAGGGGAAGGTGGGCGTCATCGGAGGGGGCAACTCGGCCATCGACGCGGCCCGCATGGCGCTTCGGCTCAAGGACGTCGACGAGGTGACCATACTCTACAGGCGCACCCGGGGCGAGATGCCGGCCTTCACCGAGGAGATAGAAGCGGCGGATCAGGAGGGCATCCATATCAAGACCCTGGTGACGCCGGTGCGGATAGTGAGCGACAACGGCCGCCTGAAGGGCCTGGAGTGCGTTCGCAACGAGCTGGGTGACGCGGACGAAAGCGGCCGGCGAAGGCCCGTGCCCATCGAGGGCACCGAGCACGTCATCGACCTCGACACGCTGATCGTGGCGATAGGAGAGGACTCGGGCATCGACGCCGTTACGCCGGCGAAGTCCAGCCGGATCGAAACCACCCCCTGGAACACGGTGCTGGCCGACAGCACGACGATGCAGACGAACAGGCCCGCGGTCTTCGCCGCCGGTGACGTGGTCCGCGGGCCGAACACGGTGGTGGAGGCCATAGCCGACGGCAAGAGGGCGGCGGTCCTCATAGAGAGGTTCCTGAGAAAAGAGTCTCTGGTTCAACCCATATCCGCCCGGCTGCCCAGGACCTACGTGGAGCCCGTCACGGACGAGAGCGTTCTGGGAGGGAAGCGGGCCGAGACGCCGCGGGCGTCGGCGGAATGGCGCAAGCGCAATTTCGCCGAGGTGGAGGTCGCGCTGTCTCAATCCGAGGCCAGGCGTGAGGCGTTGCGATGCTTGCGGTGCGACCTGGAGTTCACCGGCAAAGCGGCGGAGGAGGGCACTGAAATCGAGCCCGGGAGGCAAAGCGCGTGATTAATCTGAAGATCAACGGTTTGGATGTAAGCGTGGATAAGGGGACCACGATCCTAGAAGCCTCGAGGTTCCTCGGGTTCTCGATCCCGACTCTGTGTCACATGGAGGGGCTCTCGCCCTATGGCGCCTGCCGGCTGTGCGTCGTGGAGATCGGGCAGGGGGAAAGGGCGAAGCTCGTCACCTCTTGCACGTACCCCGTTGAGGAAGGCCTCGTCGTCAGGACCTCATCGAACCGTGTGGTGAAGGCCCGCAGGATGATCCTGGAGCTCCTGCTGGCCTCGTGTCCCCAGTCCAAGGTGATCCAGGATCTCGCCTCGGCGCACGACATCCGCAAGCAGCGGTTCAGGCAGGAGTACGAGGACTGCATCCTGTGCGGGCTTTGCGTGCGCATGTGCGAGGAGCAGATGATGGCGAAGGCCATCGGCTTCCGCGGCCGCGGTGAGAAGCGCAGCATCGGAACGCCTTTCGACGTCAAGTCCGAAGAGTGCCGTCTGTGCGGCGGCTGCATGTACGTCTGCCCCGCCTGCACTCTGCGGTGTACATACAACCAACCGGAGAAAGCGATCTGCGGCGGTTGCGCGAACCTGGCGCCGCCGTGTCTGGAGAAAGACAAGTTCGACGACATGATGTGCTACATGGATCCCTGTGTGGCATGCGAGATTGGGACGGGAGAAAAAAAGCATTCCGATGTGAAGTAATGCAAGGGAAAAGGAGCGGAACGCCATGTTTCAGACATTGTCCAGGGTTAACTCATCTGCAGCGACTTTGACCAAGAACAGGACGGAGGGGTCGGTCACGCCTTCCTCCGGCATGTGCGTAACCTGCGTGGACGGCTGCATCGGGATGTGCGAGATCGGGAAGTCCGCCTATCGAGGTCACGAGGTGATCTACCCGCAGCCTTTCGGTGTAATTACCACGGCGGCGGAGAAAGTCTATCCCGTCGATTACTCGCACTTCAACATCATGGGCACGGCGGTCAGCGCCCAGGGAATCGAGGCCGATTCGGACAAGGCGATCTTCCCGAACGCGAGCCTCGAGGTCCGTTTCGGCCGGGACGAAGGCCTCAAGTTCCGCTACCCGTGGATAATCCCCGGCATCGGATCCACCAACATCGCCAAGAACAACTGGGAGGGCCTGGCGATCGGCTCAGCGCTGTCCGGCACGGGTCTGACCATCGGCGAGAACGTGGTGGGCATGGACCCCGAAGCGAAGTTCAGCAACGGCGACATCGCCGACACGGTGGACCTCAAGCGAAGGGTGAAGCTCTTCCAGGATCACCAGCGCGACGGCTACGGGGCCATCGTAGTCCAGGCCAACGTGGAGGACACCAGGCTCGGCGTGCAGGAGTACGCGATCCGCGAGCTGGGGGTGGAGGTCGTGGAGCTGAAGTGGGGCCAGGGCGCGAAGAACATAGGGGGCGAGGTCAAGATTACGGACCTCAAGAAGGCCCAGATGCTGTACGAGCGGGGCTACGTCGTCCTTCCCAACCCCACGGACCCGAACGTCATAAAGGCCTTCGAGCGGGGATCCTTCAAGGAGTTCGAGCGCCACTCCCGGGTAGGCATGGTGACCGAGGAGTCCTTCGCCAAGCGCGTCGAGGAGTTGCGCGAGGCGGGGGCCAAGTACGTCTTCCTCAAGACCGGCGCCTATCGGCCGGCGGACCTGGCGCGTGCGATAAAGTTCTCGTCGAAGTACGGTATAGACCTTCTCACCGTGGACGGGGCCGGGGGTGGAACGGGGATGAGCCCGTGGCGCATGATGAACGAGTGGGGCATACCGCCTGTGGAGATCGATTCGCTGCTCTACGAGTACGCGAAGAAGCTGGCCGACAAGGGAGAGTACGTGCCGGCGCTTGCGTTGGCCGGAGGGTTCACATTCGAGGATCAGATCTTCAAGGGACTGGCCATCGGCGCGCCCTTCGTGAAGCTCATCGGCATGGCCCGCTCGCCCATAGCGGCGGCCATGGTCGGCAAGACCATCGGCAAGACCATCGACATGCACGAGATCCCCGTTTACGTGGAGCGATTCGGCAAGACCAAGGACGAGATATTCGTCACCGCGCCCGAGCTGCGCAAGGAGCTGGGGGACGACGAGTTCGAGAAGCTGCCCACGGGGGCCATAGGGCTGTACACTTATTATGAGCGGCTCGCGCAGGGGCTGCGTCAATTGATGTGCGGCGCGCGCAAATTCAATCTCGGCCTCATCAGCCGCGATGACATCGCGGCGCTGACAAGGGATGCGGCGGAGGTCAGCGGCATCGGCTATATCAAAGACGTGGACAAAGCGGAAGTGGAGGAGATCCTGAGCGCGTAGAGAACGCGCGCGGCTCCGCCTCGAGAGGCGCGAATGCGCGGCGGCATCGACTTGCCTCTGTAAGCAGGTGGCTTTATGATAAACGAGAAGCGGAGCCCTCGTTCGAGCGGCCGGGACGGGGGCGCCTCCGGGACGAGCGGGCCCGTCACCAGGGTCGGGCGCGGGGAGATAGGCGGAAAAGCGCAGGGGCTGGTCAGGCTCGAGCGGGTGCTCACCAGCCGTGTCGAGGGGGGGACATTCGAGTCGGTCCGGGTCGAGATCCCGTGGTTTTGGGTTATCGCCACCGATTGGTTCGACCTCTTCATGGAGAAGAACCGTCTCTACGAGGTCGCCCTTTCCGATACCAGAGAGAGCCACATGGCGAACGCCTTCCAGAGGGCGGAGCTTCCGGAGGAGCTGGTGGGCGAGCTGAAGAACCTCGTCTCCGACGTGCACGCGCCTCTGGCGGTCAGGTCGTCCAGCCTCCTCGAGGACTCCCTCGAGGAGCCGTTCGCGGGCGTTTACCAGACGAAGATGGTTCCCAACAACCAGTTCAGCCGGGAGGCCCGGCTGCGTACCTTGTGCGAGGCGATCAAGTTCGTTTACGCCTCGGCCTTTTCCAGGGACGCCAAGAGCTATCGCAGGGCCATGGGGCGGCCGCACGAAGAAGAGAAGATGGCGGTCATGATCCAGGAGATCGTCGGCCTCCGGCACGGCGACAGGTTCTATCCGAACGTATCGGGCGTCGGTCGCTCCTACAACTTCTACTCGCTCGGCTACAGCCGGCCGCGTGACGGCGTGGTCAGTCTGGCGCTGGGTCTGGGAAAGACCGTGGTGGACGGGGGCCGCACGTGGACCTACTGTCCCGCCCACCCGAAGGTGAAGCCGCCCTTCGCCGGAACGAAGGATCTTCTCAAGCAGACTCAGAACCGGTTCTGGAGCGTGAACATGGGCAAGCCCCCCACCTACGACCCTATCCAGGAGACCGAGTACCTGTTCGAGGGAGACCTCGGTCACGCGGAGCGCGACGGGGTGTTGAAAGAGGTGGCTTCGACCTATGACCCCCAGAGCGAGCGGCTGACGCCGGGCGTGGGGAGGCCGGGAGCCCGGGTCTTGGACTTCGCTCCCCTGCTGGAGCTCAACCAAGTCCCCTTGAACGCCCTGATAAAGGACCTGATGAGCGCGTGCGAGGAGGAGTGGAAGAGTCCCGTGGAGATAGAGTTCGCGGTCAACTTCGATCCGGGATCGGCGAACGGCGCGCGCTTCGGTTTCCTCCAGGTCAGGCCCATGTTCCTCTCGGATGATCGCGTGGAGGTGGGCGAGGATGAGCTTCACGGAGACCGCGTGGTCGTCGCTTCCGAGCAGGTTCTGGGCAACGGACGCCAGGACTCCATAAAGGACGTCGTCTACGTGAAGCCCGACGCCTTTTCGGCGAAAGACTCCTGGCTGATCGCCGCGGAGCTCGAGGAGATGAATCGCCGGCTCTTGGAAAAGGGCCGTCCCTACCTGTTGATCGTTCTCGGCCGGCTCGGAACGTCCGATCCATGGCTGGGGATTCCCGTCAGGTGGGGTCAGGTATCCGGCGCCAAGGTGATCGTGGAGGCCTCCTCGCCCGACATGAACGTGGACATGAGTCAGGGCTCGCATTTCTTCCACAACGTCGCCTGCCTGCAGATCCTGTATTTCTCAACGGACAAAACGGGGAAGCATCCCGTCGATTGGAGCTGGCTGGAGGGCGGGAACGTGGAGCAGGAATCCAGGTTCGTGCGCCATGTGACATTGGATGAGCCCCTCCGCATAAAGGTTGACGGCAGAAGCAGCCGAGGAGTGATCCGCCGTGAAGGAACAGACGCAGTCGGCGATTAAACTGCTGGAGGCTCTCACCGAGCGGGCCAAAGAGCTCACCTGTCTTTACGCTATAGAGGAAGGCCTGAAGGAGCCGGACGCGGACATCGACCGGGTCTGCGAGTGCATCGTCAAGTCTATCCCGCCCGGATGGCAGTACCCCGACAAGTGCGTCGCCAGCGTCACGCTGGAGGGCAAGGAATACCGTTCCCCCGGGTTCAAGCAGACGCCCTGGAGTTTGAGCGCGGACATACTCCAGCAGGATCAAAGCGTCGGGCGGATCGTCGTGTGCTACACGCAGGAGATGCCCGGGGCCGACATCGGTCCCTTTCTCAAGGACGAGCAGAAGCTCATCCAGACCATCGCGGACCGGATCAGCCACTTCCTCACCTACAAGAAGATGAAGCACGTCTTCCAGGAGTGGGACAAAAACGGCCGGGAAGCCTCCGAGAGCCGCGGTGGCGACTGGGAGGCCGTTCTGGACCTGGTCCGTCAGACCGACAACGCTCTCTTTCTCAGACTGTGCAACAAGATGCTCAACCATCTGTGCTGGAGCGGCGTCGAGGAGGCAGAGGCCCTGAGAAGGGCCGACAGCCGCCGGAGGGAAGCCGGCGAGATCGGCTTCCCGGGTGACTTGGACGGGAGGCGCCTGAATCGATTGCTTACCTTCCCGACGGAGTTCACGGACAGAATATTCCAGATCGCCGCCGACCACCTGAGCAGGGAAGAGATCCTGTCACGCATCCAGATGTGGATCCAGGAGGACAAGCTCGCCGCTTTGCTGCGGACGGTGCGCGGACAGCTTCCGCTCTCCGTGGTCGCCGGCGACCTCCGCCGTTATTTCTTCGCCGCCCGCGAGGACACCGCCAGTCGCTACCCGTTGGCCCGCGGCCTGAAGGTCCTGCTGATCGAGTGCATTCTATCCGACCGGCTGGACTACATAAACGCGGCCAAAGACCACGTCAGGATCGAGGACCTGTATCACCTGATCCAGAAGGTCATCTTTTCCGCGGAGAGCCACGGGAAGCTCGGGGGCAAGAGCGCGGGCCTGTTCCTGGCCTCGCGGATCCTCATGAACGGGAAAGGCGGCTCGGCGGCGGACTCGCCGTTCGGTATCCCGAATACTTGGTACATACCCTCGGACATGATGCTCGAGTTCATTCACTACAACAACATGGACGAGGTCGTCGAGCAGAAGTACAAGGACAAAGAGAGAGTGCGCCTGGAGTACCCCCACGTCATCGAGATGTTCCAACAGACGGTGGTTCCGCCGGAGCTGGCCAAGGGCTTGTCCGCGGTGCTGGACGACTTCGGAGACAGCCCGCTGGTCGTGCGCAGCTCGTCGCTTCTGAAGGACAGGATGGGGGTCGGTTTCGTAGGCAAGTACAAGAGCATATTCCTGGGAAACCAGGGGCCCAGGGACGACCGGCTCAGCGCGCTGGCCTCCGCGGTGGCGGAGGTGTACGCGTCCAACTTCGGCCCGGACGCGATCGGGCACAGGGCCGACCGCGGGCTGCTGGAGTTCAGCGAGCAGATGGGGGTCATGATCCAGGAGGCCGTGGGGACGCGGGTGGGGCCTTATTTCCTCCCCCCATACTCCGGCGCGGCCCGCAGCCGTAACGATCTTCACTGGCTGCCTGACGTGGACGTGGACGCCGGCGTGGTCCGCCTGATCCCCGGGCTGGGAAGCCGAGCCGGGGACCCCGCGAGCGAAGAGAACCCGGTGCTGGTAGTCGCGGGAGGATCCGCGACCCGGCCGAACGGACCGGCCGAGGACTACATCTGCCATGCCCCGAAGATGCTGGACGTAATCAACCTGGAGACCAACCGCCTGGAGACCATCGAGCTGGCCGAGCTGATAGCAAAGACGGGCGGGAACTATCCCGGGGCGGAGCAGGTCCTGTCGATTCGCGAGGACGGCGGCGTCCGGCCGGTCGGTCCCGCGGATTCGGCTCTGGACGAGAAGGACCTCGTGGTGACGTTCGATGGGTTGAGCAACCGCAGCCCTTTCGTCTCTCAAATCAGGGGGCTCATGCGAACTCTCGAGGACGCGCTCGGTGTCCCGGTCGAGATCGAGTTCGCCTCCGACGGAGAGCGGATCCACCTTCTCCAGTGCTCTCCGCAGGCGCCCGGGCGCAGAGCGAGCCCGGCTCCCATTCCGAAGGAGATAGACAAGGACAAGCTCGTGCTCTCGGCGGACCGGTACGTATCGAACGGCCGGGTCTCGAACATCTCTCACGTCGTTTACGTTCGGCCTTCGGCTTACCGCGCGCTCAGGGACCCGGAGCAGATCCGCGCCGTGGACGCGGCGGTCGCGGCGCTGAACGAAGTTCTCCCCAAGAGGCAGTTCGTCCTTATGCGGCCCGGCCCCCCGGGGCCGCTCCGTGACGCCGGTCCGGGGGCCGCTTTGAAATGCGACGATCACAAGAACGCGGCTGTAGTGGTCGACATCTTGAGGCGAGAAGACGACCGGGGAAGCATCCCGCCGGAGGGGCTTCACTTCCTTCAGAGCCTCGCGGAGTCGGGGATCAGCTATCTGCCGGTCTTCCCGGGGGGCGGCGCGAGCCGCGTGAACGAACGGCTGCTGATGCGACCGCCGAACATCCTGCCCGATCTGCTTCCGGAGTACGCGTTTTTGTCCGACGTGATCCGGGTGGTCGATCTGCCCGCGGCGTTCGAGGGCCAGGTGATGCACCTGTTGATGAACGCGGAGCTTGGCGAGGCCGTGGCACTGCTGAATCGTCCCGAGAAGCACGTCGGCGCGCCGGAGCAGGACGACGAGTTCGAGGACGTGCATCCGGAGAGCTACTGGAGATGGCGCTATCGCATGGCCGAGCAGATAGCCGCGCGGCTCGACCCGGACGAGCTCGGGGTCGAGGCGGTCTATTTGTTCGGGAGCACGAAGAACGGGACGGCCGGGCCGGCGAGCGACATCGACCTGCTGGTCCACTTCAAGGGGACGGAATCCCGGCGCGAGAGCCTGGAGCGCTGGCTCGAGGGCTGGAGCCTGTGCCTGGATGAGATCAATTACCTCCGAACCGGATACAGGTCGGGAGGGCTCCTGGATTTCCACGTTATTACGGACGAGGACATAGCGAATAGGACCAGCTACGCGGTCAAGATCGGCGCGGTCACAGACGCGGCGCGGCGGTTGAGGCTCAAAGGGACCGAATAGAAGACGCGGTGGTCGATCGTGGGGCCAACCAGAGAACCAGGAAAGGTGCTTGATCCATGACTCCTTACGTACAAAGGCTTATGGCTGAAGTGAAATCGAGGAACCCCGGCGAGTCGGAGTTCCACCAGGCGGTCAAGGAGGCGGCGGAATCTCTGAGCCCCGTTCTCGACCGCTTTCCCCACTACAAGGAGTGGAGGATCCTGGAACGGATTATCGAGCCCGAGCGGACCATTACTTTCAGCGTCGTATGGCTGGACGACGCCGGCCGCGTACAGGTGAACCGGGGTTACCGCATCGAGATGAACAGCTCCATAGGGCCCTACAAGGGGGGACTTCGCTTCCATCCCTCGGTCACGCCCGGCATCTTGAAATTCCTCGCGCTGGAACAGGTCTTCAAGAACAGCCTTACCATGCTGCCGATGGGGGCCGGCCAGGGGGGCGCCGACTTCGACCCCAAGGGGAAGAGCAACAACGAGGTCATGCGCTTCTGCCAGAGCTTCATGAACGAGCTGCACCGCCATATCGGGCCGGACACGGACATCCCGGACGGGGATATCGGCGTGGGGGCCCGCGAGATCGGCTTCCTGTTCGGCCAGTACCGCAAGCTGAAAAACGAGTTCACCGGCGTCATGACGGGAAAGAGCCCCGGCTGGGGAGGCTCCTTCATGCGCCCGGAGGCGACCGGCTACGGCGTAGTCTATTTCGCCTCCGAGATGCTCGCGGCCGGGAACGGGACGCTGGAGGGAAAGAGCTGCCTTGTGTCAGGGGCGGGCAAGGTGGCGCAGTTCGTGATGGAGAAGCTCATTCAAGTCGGCGCGAAGGTCGTGACCTTCTCCGACTCGAGCGGCTACGTCTACGACTCGGACGGCCTGGACGCCGGGAAGCTGGAGTGGCTCAAAGAGCTGAAGAACGTGCGCAGGGGCCGCATCCGGGAGTTCGCGGAGAAGTACCCATCCGCCGAGTTCGCGGGCGCGGAGACGTTGGGACTGGAGGAGAACCCTCTTTGGACCCGCAAGGCCGACTGCGCCTTTCCTTGCGCCACGCAAAACGAGATAAACCGGGCCGACGCTGAGAACCTGGCGCGCAACGGGATCCGGTTGGTCTGCGAAGGCGCCAATATGCCGACGACGCCGGACGCGGTCGAGCTTTTGCTAAACCGGGGGGTTCTCTACGCTCCCGGCATTGCGGCCAACGCCGGCGGGGTCGCCGTTTCAGGGCTCGAGATGGCGCAGAACAGCATGCACCTGCCCTGGGCGCGTGAAGAAGTGGACACCCGGCTCAAGGCCATAATGAAGAGCATCCATGCCGCCTGCCTGGAAGCGGCGCAGGAGTACGGCGCCCCGGGCGACTACGTGAAGGGCGCGAACATCGCGGGCTTCATGCGGATAGCCGACGCAATGATAGACCAGGGAATCGTCTGAGGCTCTCCTGAGACGGCCCTCGGGCCGCCGGGGCGCCGCCGCACTTCAGCCGTGGCCTTGAGCCTTCGGGTGGGCTCTCGATTCCCGCCTCCACCACCCAACTTATTACATTACAAGTAGTTGAAGGTTGGCTGATTTCAGCCCCCGAATATCTGTCCCGATCGGCGGGACAGAGGGGCCTTGATCTGTCCTTTTGCGCGTCATGGAAGGATCCCCTCTGCCCGCAGAAGGCCCCCTGAGGCAAAGGCAGCGAGCATCGCTAATCACAGGTTCACGGCGGAATTCCCTTGCAATTTTGCATTAGAAATGCACAATTGCAAGGGGAGGAGACTATATGCCGCAAACCTATATCAAACGGTCGCTTGAGTCTGTCCTTAAGAGGGCTATCAGCGAATTCCCGGCCGTGGTTCTGACTGGACCGCGGCAGTCGGGGAAAACCACTCTGTTGAGGCGGCTTTTGCACGATTCGTTCGACTACGTGTCGCTTGAACCCCCGGATGTCCGCGCCGCCGCGAGCTCTGATCCGCGGGGCATGGTCGAAATGCACCCGCCCCCGGTTATCTTCGATGAGGTTCAGTATGCGCCCGATCTACTTCCATATGTCAAAGAGCGAATTGATTCCGAACGAGACAGACCCGGGCAGTACGTCCTGACCGGCTCTCAAAACCTCCTTGTCATGGGATCTGTGACGGAGTCTCTCGCCGGCCGGGCCGCGGTGCTGAAGCTTCTGCCTCTCTCTCGAAGCGAGGAAGCGGGACGCCCTCACGCCGGGCTTCCTTGGGAAGCGGATCGAGAGAGCCCGAAGCCGGAAAAAGTCCCGCCACGAGAAATGTGGGAGAGCTTTCTGCGAGGCGGGTATCCGGAGCTTGCCGTCACTCCGAACAGGGACATAGGGCTCTGGCACGCAAGCTATGTTCGGACCTACCTGGAGCGCGATTTGCGGAATCTCCGTCAGGTGAGTGATCTAAATCAGTTCCAGAGCTTCCTTAGTGCGCTTGCGGCGCGAAGTGCACAGCTGCTCGTGTTGTCGGATCTTGCGAGGGATCTCGGGGTGACGGTGAATACCGTCAAGGCGTGGCTGTCGGTTCTCGAGGCTTGTTACCAAGTGTGGGTCCTGCGCCCATACCACGCGAATGTGGGCAAGCGTCTTGTCAAGACACCTAAAGTTTACTTCGTGGACGTCGGAACTCTCTGCTATCTCGCGGGGCTGAAAGACCCGGAGCACGCTGCTTCGGGTCCCATGGGCGGGGCCATACTGGAAACTGCGGTGGTCTCAGAGATCCTGCGTAGGCTGGTCCACAGGGGGTCAGACCCAGAAGTGTACTTCTGGAGGACATCGACCGGCTCGGAGGTTGATTTCGTCGTCGAAACGGGACAGGAGCTTGTGCCGATTGAGGTCAAGCTGTCGTCCACCCCGAGGGCGGCGATGGCTTCAGGCATAAGTGAATTCCGGAGGGATCTTGGCGACCGAGCCGCACGAGGCTTCGTGATTCACCCCGGAGAGGTTCGCCTCCCACTCGGGCCTGACGCGACGGCGCTTCCATTCTCAGAGTTCTGAGAGGGACTTGGGATCCAATCCGGGCGCTCAGCACCTCCCCCGTGGTTCTACTTCTTTGCGTCCGCCGGTGGGATGAGGCGCCGCCGGGTCGACTCCAAGTTCGCCATGCACGTCACCGATCCCTCCGGGGAAGGCTGCGCGTTCGAGTGCTATGACGCATGCGCGTTGAGCGACAGCGTCGACACGGGAGGCCATTACAGCATCTACGTGATCGCTATAGACGTCTACGGCATCGCCGAGGCCGGCTTCGGGCTTTGGTCCGAAGGAAGCTTTTTGTTCTACGGCTGGACGGGATGTG
>CAZHEV010000027.1:0-13253 GCA_964531335.1 uncultured bacterium
GCCAACATTGCCTTGTTAGCCGGCTTCTTACTGAATCCGTTGGTCAACCGAGTGACGCCGAATCTGCATCCTTACCGTCAGGTTGTGCCGCTCGACATAGGATGTGGACACCCTCTTGGGATCGGGCCTGCCTTGAATCCACTTGGGAATGACCTCTGCGACTTCTGGTGGGGCATATCTTCCCGGCCCTGGATTCTGAGACTTGTAGACCTTCGTGAGCGTGCCATAGTCAGCAGCGCTGCCCCAAGCCTTATTAACCGCTTGAGGATAGGCCGTGAACGCATCCGTGGTAAGCTGAAGCCGCCCCGGCGGCCTGCGAAAACTTACCCATCCGAAGCGCCCCTTCTGGGCCAATAGGCCCCACCGCCCGCACCGCCGTCTCCGGCGAGGTTAATCAATCCCTCTAAAACAAGCACTTACAGGCGCCGATCCCCGGACCGGCGAGGCACAGAACTTGCGCTTTGCTTGTATTGAGCGTTGGGCTCACCATGTCGCGATTCCAAGGCTTCGCGGTTGTCCCTCAACCGAACAGCGGTGGTGATGCACGACGCGTAAACACAGCACCGGTCCCGAAGGCGCCGGCGTGGTCACAATCGCACCTCCTGTGGATTTCGCCGGTGCCGGCCGATTGAGAGCAGGCCGAGCCGGGACGCCGAGGAAGGGCCGTCCGGCGGAGCTTGTCAGCAGATAGAGGAATGGTTCGGGAAAGGGGGTGGGGCATGCGCGGGCGCCTCGCAGGAAAAACCAAGTCGACTATCGAGGTCACCGCGGAACACCTCCGCCGCGCGGGGATGAGAAGCCTCGGCACGATCTCGAAGGAGATCGAGGCGATGGTGAAAACGCTCGAGCGGGTGGTCGCAAAATCGGACCTGGACAAGAGCGACCGGTCGGGCTGGGCGCGCGATGATATTGAAAGCGCGTTGGACCAGGTGCTGACCTCCATCGCTAGAGTCACCCCCGAGGAGCTGGGAGGCTGCCGGAAGCAGGACCTGTTCCTGAACATAGGCGCCTTCTATGAGTCTATGGGCATGACGGAAAACGCTTTCGACTGCTACCTCGGCTCGCTGACCACCTCGAGGAGAGAGATAACCCCGCACGACAAGGCCTCGATAGAGCTCAAGGTGGGGAGGATATTGTGCGGGCAGGCCGATTGGCCCGCCGCGGAGCGCTACCTCGGCTCCGCTCTGGAGACGTACAAGGAGGCCGGGAGCAAGACGGGCGCCATCAGGGCGCTGACGCTACTGGGCAAGGTGTACTACCAGCAGGGCAAGCATTACGCGGCCAGAAAGAAGATAGACGAGGGCGTAACCCTGGCAAAGGAAATAGGAGACCGCAAATCGGCGGCCGACCTTTGCAATATCATGGGCCTGGTTTACTCTCTGGCGGGCGAGCACGGCAACAGCCTGTGCAGCTTCCAGGACGCCCTGATCTCCTATCAACGGATCTATGACTTCAGGGGCGTAGCCGAGGTTTACCACAACATCGCCCGGGTCCACATCAGGCAGCGCAGGATAACCGAGGCCGCCTCTTCCTGCGACAAGAGCCTGATCATGTGCGAGCAGACCTCCAACTTCTCGTTGCTTCCCTTCGTGCTGCTCACCAAGGCGGAGATCGCATGGGAGAACGAGGACTACATAGCGTGCGCCTCGTTCTGCAGAAAAGGCATGGAGATGGTCGCCGGATGGGGAGGCCCGCTGGTACTGGCCAAGGTCAACAGGATACTCGGAGACCTCATCGCCCGCGCCATGAGCTTCGATTACGCGGAGCCGTTCTACGAGCACGGCGGCGAGATCTACGCGGAGCACCATATAAGGGCCGGGGAGGCCTGGGTCCATATGGCCTCCGCCAGAAGCCTCGAGGAAGAGGGCCTGACCTCCCGGTGCATCAAACATCTCGAAGCGGCGCTTGCGATCTACCGGGAGATCGAGCTCGATAAGGACGCCGCCTCCGTGGCGTCGAAAATAGCGGCACTCAAGGAGCTGACTCCCACTATTAGACACACCGCCTAAACACATCGCCCAGACACACCGTCCAGACACACCGTCCCGCTATCAACCTGAGGGCACTTCCGCTCGCCGCCTCGAAAGGTACCGTACCCCCCCCGGCCATGGCTCGTCACGACGTCCCCGGGTACGCGCCCCGCGCCGCTTGACCGGCCCCTGCGGGGCGTATACCATTGTCGACACGACAAAACCACTTTCCGCCACATTTTAGGAGGTGACGATCATGGTGATGCTGGAGTTCAGCATCTTTCCAATCGACAAAGGCGAGAGCCTGAGCGCTTACGTGTCGCGGTGCCTTGATATAGTGGATGACAGCGGCGTTGCCTACAAGACCAACCCCATGGGAACCGTTCTCGAGGGAGACTGGGACCAGGTGTTCGACGTGGTCAAGCAGTGCTACGAGGAACTCAGCAAGGACTGCAACCGGATCGAGATAGCCATCAAGGTCGACGCCAGGAAGGAAAGGACGGGCGGGCTCGAAGGGAAAGTGAAGTCCCTGGAGGGCAGGCTCGGCCGCGAGCTGAAAAAGTAGGTCCTTCGCCCGGAGCGGCCCGTCGATTCCGCCGGCCGGCGGGCAGGCGGAGGGCCGCGCTGCCGATGAGGCCGGATCAGCCCCTGAGCCTGGGATCGAGCGCGTCGCGCAGGCCGTCCCCCAGCAGATTGAAGCAGATCACGGTGACCACGATCGCCAGTCCGGGAAACGTGGATATCCACCAGGCGTCCAGCAGGACGCCCCTTCCGTCGTCTATGATGCTTCCCCAGCTCGGCGTGGGAGGTTGAACGCCGAGCCCCAGAAAGCTCAACCCGGCCTCCAGCAGTATCGTGTTCCCTATGCCCAGCGTGGCCGACACGATTATCGGAGCCATGGTGTTGGGCAGCAGGTGAAAGACGAGTATGCGCCAGCCCTTCATGCCCAGCGCCTTGACCGCGTGCACGAACTCCTGCTCCCTGAGCGCCAGCACCTGTCCCCTCACGATCCTGGACGTACCCATCCAGCCCGTCGCCCCCAGCACGGCCACAAGCAGGAATATCGAAGGCGTAAACAGCGCCACCACCGTTATCACCAGGACCAGCCGTGGAAAGGAGAGAAACACGTCCACGAAGCGCATGATCACGTAGTCGGCCTTGCCCCCGAGATATCCCGAAACGGCGCCCACCAGGGAGCCCAAGGTCACGGATATTCCAACCGCCACGAACCCTATGAACAGCGAGATCCTCGCCCCGTAGATCACCCTGCTGAAGACGTCGCGGCCGAACTTGTCCGTCCCCATCGGATGCTCCGGGGAGGGAGGAAGGTATCTGGTCTCGACTACGTTCTCCTGCGCGTTGGGATCGTAGGGGGCTACAACCGGCGCGAGAATCGCCACCAGGTACAGCACCGCCATCAGTCCGAGCCCCAGCACGGCCATCCTGTTCTTCCTGAACTGGCCGGCGGCCACCGCCCAGGGAGAGACCCGGCCGCGCTCCAAGGCGGCCGTTATGAGGCGGACGTCAGTCATATCTGATTCTCGGATCTACCAGGCAGTAGATGATATCGGCGACCAGGTTGCCCAGGACGACCGTGCCGGCGAATATGAACGTGTTGGCCATGATAAGGGGATAGTCCCTCTGGAAAATGGCCGTGACTATCACCCTTCCCATCCCGGGCCAGGCGAAGATCGTCTCGATCAGCACGGCCCCGCTGAACAGGAACGGCAGGTAGAGACCGAACAGCGTGACCACCGTTATCAAGGCGTTCCTCAAAGCGTGCTTGAAAACTACCGACCGCTCGCTGAGGCCCTTCGAGCGAGCCGTCCTGATGTAATCCTGCCTGATGACCTCGAGCATGCTGCCCCTGGTGTAGCGCGCCACCCCCGCGGCGCCCCCCAGGCCCAGGGCGACGGCGGGGAGCGCGAGATGGGCCAGCCTGTCCGCGATCTTGCCCGCCCGGCCCATCTGGTCGTAGTCGATGCCGGCCGCGAGCGAGGACGGGAACAGGCCCAGCTTGTAGGAGAAGATAAGGAGCAACATGAGCCCGAACCAGAAGGAGGGCATCGAATAGAAGAAGAAAGTCAGGAAAGTGAGCACGTTGTCCGTCGCCGTGTACTGCCTGACGGCAGAGACCACCCCGACGATGATCCCGATCGCGAATATCACGACCACCGCGGCGAAGGAAAGCAAAGCCGTGTTCCAGAAGCTGTCCTTGATCACGTCTATTACGGGCCTGTGCAGCCCGAGCGAGTAGCCGAAGTCACCTTTGATAAAGCTGCCCAGCCACTTGAAGTACTGAACGTAGAGCGGCTGGTCGAGCCCGAGGTTATGCCTCATCAGCTCGATCACCTCGGGGTCGATATCCGGACTGAAGTACCTCGTGGTGGGGTCGCCAGGCGCCAGGTGGAGCAGGAAGAAGAGGACGGTGAGAATACCGAGCAGGAGCGGAACCGTCAGAAGGATGCGTCTTACTATGTAAGTTATCATAGGCTTCCGGCCGCTTCCCTCGACTCCGCTACGCGGCCGGCGATGGGCCCCGGCCGCCGCGACCGCCTGCCCGCCGCGCCTGCCCGCCCGCCGGCCACCTGCGCCGAAAGGGCCGGCGCATCCTCATCGCGCGGCGGCGCCGCGGCGGCGCCCGTCAGTCGGCCTTTTTGCGATACTTGATCTCATCCGCGGGAACGTACCATTCGTCGAGATTATAATCCCAGCCATAGGTCGTCATGTGCACGTTCTTGAAACGCTTATGGAGGGCGTTCAGCTCGTCCAGGTTGAACAGAAAACAGTACGGCGCGTCCTCGAGAACTATCTGCTGCGCCTCCGCCCACATCTTCCCGGCCTTGGACCTGTCCAGCTCCATCACCGCCGCGTCGATGAGCGAATCCACGGCGGCGTTGGAATAGGAGACGAAGTTGAACTTGCCGTCTATGGATCTCGAGTGCCAGTGGCTGGTCATATCGGCCTTGATGCCGACGATCCATCCGGCCACGGCGGCCTCGAAGTTCTTGTCCTGCATCTCCTTCACGAACGACGTCCACTCCATGGACCTGGCCTTGGCCTTGACGCCGATCTTCTCGAGCTTGCTCTGCACCATCACCGCTATGTCTTTCCTGAGCTGGTTGTTCTCGTTGGTCTTGAGCTCGAACTCGAACCTCTCCCCGTCCTTGTCCAGCCAGCCGTCGCCGTCCGAGTCGGTCCAGCCCTCCTCAGCCAGAATCCGCCTGGCCTCCTCCGGATCGTACGGCAGCGGCTCCAGGCTCTCGGCGTACGCCCAGAGCCAGCTCAGGAAGTGGCCGTTGACCGGCCTGGCCAGCCCGTAACACAGCGCGTCTATGATCTCCTGCCTGTCGATCGCCATGTTCAGAGCCCGGCGCACGTTCCTGTTCTCGAACAACGGGTGGGCGTTGTTCCATCCGATGAAATAGTAGGACCGGCTGGGGAACTTGTAGATCCTGAGGTCCGGGTTTTGGCTGAGCCGGTTGTAAGCCTGGGGCGGGAACTTGTGATACAGGTCGATCTCCCCCGTCTCCAACTGCATCAACAGGCTCGTGCGGTCCGGCACGATCTTGAACTTCACCTTGTCCAGATAAGGGCGGCCGAGGAAATAGTCCTCGTTCGCCTCCAGCTCTATGTTCTGCTGAGAGACCCATTTCTTGAACTTGAACGGGCCGTTGCCCACCGGATTCCTGTTGAAAGGCGCGTTCCTGAGCCGTCCGGGAGGTATGTGGCCCAGCAGGTGCTGGGGCAAGGGCCAATAGACGTTCGCGTCGGTCAACTGGTAGGGGTACACCTCCTTGAACGTCGTCACCACGGTGAAGGAGTCCGCCGCCGTGACCGACTCGATCTTGTCGAGCCATCTGATCGACGACCACGCCACCTCGTCGCTGCTGTAGATGCGGAAGGAGTATTCCACGTCGTAGGCGGTCATCTTGACGCCGTCGTGCCAGTGGATGTCGTCCCTCAGGTGGAAGGTCAGAGTCTTTCTGTCGTCGGAGAACTCCCAGGACTCGGCGCCCCAGGGGGTGTAGCTCTCCATGTCCGGGCTGGTCTTGCACATGTAGATGAATATGTTGCCGTAGATCGCGGAGGCGTCGCCGGTGGAGGAGATGGCCGGATTCAGGGCGTCGGCGTCCGCCTCGAAGCCCACGACCAGGGTGCCGCCGTAATTTGGCTCGGAGGCCGGGGCCTCGGTTGCGGCGTCACCGCCGGCGCGATCGCCGGTCTGTGCGCGATCGGTCGTCTCCGCGCGATCGCCCGTCTCGGCGCGATCCGCGTCCCCGCCGCATCCGGGGATCGAAACGCACAGCGCGCAGGCGACAGCGAGGACGATTGGAAGCAGTGAAGTCTTTTTGATCATCGCCGAACCCCCTTGGCGGTGGCGGGACCTCCCGGCGATCCCCTTTGAGATAGTACTTATGGTCGATTGCCCAGTCAAGGGGACCTGTGGCAAAATAGCGGGGTTAGCGGGACGGGACGCTCGGTCGCGGAAGAGTCCTGCGTCGGGTTCTCGACGGCGAGGCGGGCATACGTCGGGCTCGGCGTCGATATTTCGACGGTGCGACCCGCCGCAAAGCAAAGCGGCGCGCGGCAGGAGAGACGGCGCCTCGACCCAGGCGGCCTGCCGCGAATTCGGTGACAGGCGCCGTCGAGAGCCCATGTCGCAAGTCGTGCGGCCTTGCGCCCGGCGCACGACGCGATGGCCCGGAAACCGATGCCGCAGCACACGGCCCAACGCCGGCGACGGAACAACTGCTTCGAGATGCAAGGAGGTCACTGATGAGAACACGCCCCGCTGCCCTTACGGGCGCGATTGCACTGGCCCTTTGCCTTGCGCCCACCGGTTGCGACGACGGCCCCGGCGGCCCGCGCCCGCCCGGCTCGGTCGAGGGAAAGGTGACCGAGGTCGAGTCCGGAGACGGCGTCGACAGCGCGCTCGTGGTGCTCGTGGACGTCGAGGATCTCGCGGTCGCGTCGGAGGTCGCCGCCACGGACGAGGAAGGCCTCTATAGAATAGACGGCGTCAGGCCGGGAGACTACGCGCCCCTTGTCTTTCACGAAGCGCTGGTGACCAGGGAGAGGCCCGCCCCGCGCGTGCCGGTGCGCTCGAACAAAGTCACCGATTTCGACATAGAGCTCGTCTACTTCGACTTCGCGGGGGAAGGAGGCTACAGGATCGAAGGCTCTGTCACCGACGCCGAGACGATGGAGCCCGTCCCCGGCGCCCACGTCGGGCCGGTGGTCGTGTTCGCAGGCGATCTCCAGGCCTACGCGGCGGGGTTCGCGCCGTGGTCCACCGTCACAGACAGCCTCGGATCGTTCTCGGTGCCCGGCTTTCTGTTAGGATCCCTCGGCGAGGACCGGGGGCTGGTGCCGATCAACGTCACAAAGGAAGGATACGAGCCGTCGACGATGATCGGGGAGGGCTTCACGATACCCGAGATCCTCCCGCCGCTTCTTCCCCTTCCCGAGGGCGATGACAGGACGCTCTCTCTGGATTTCGTCCTACAGCCCCTGCCGGCGTCCGGCACCGGCCCGCACGGGGCGGGCGCGGTCCGGGGGCGGCTGATGTCGCTCGGTCAACCCGTCGCCGGCGTGCTCGTCGGGGCGTCCGTATCATTCGTTTCCGATCCCGACACCTTCCGCGCGCCGCCTGTCAACCCAGTGCCGGTGCCGGATAAAGTCGCCCGAACCGATCGAGACGGCTCGTTCACGATCGAGGGACTCACCCCCGGGAACTACTCGCTGGACCCCGCCTACCCCATCGACGACGGATATGTTTTCAGTACCTTCCTGCTGGGCCCTTCCGGGCCCAACTTCGTCGTGGAAGACTCCTCGACCTTCGATTTCGGAATCATCGAGATGGGCAGGGCACTCCTGGCACTTAGCCCCGCGGTCGGCGCGGCCGTGCAGGACACCACCCCGGAGTTTCGTTGGAGCGCCGTTCCGGAAGCCCCCGGCTACACCTTCGTCGATTACGAACTTCAGTACGGCAACGGATGGGTCCTGTACTCGGTCGTGGACGATCTGACCGAGCCGCGCTGGCAGATGCCGGTCTCGCGCGCTTTCTCCCCGGGAGACAACGTTCGCTGGGCGGTCCGCGCGAGGGCCTTCAGCCAGGCCCTGGGCGATACCGTAACCATAGGTGTGCTCGAGTGGCCCGCCACGTTCAAGGTGGCGGAGTGACCTGACGCCGGCCCTCGGCGACGGGAGGTGATACGCGCGGCGGTCCCACGTTCGACGTGGTGGAGTAACTCAATCGTGGCGCTCGTGAACAGGCGTCAATAGCCGCGGCCCAGCGCGGGCATCTTTGGTAACCGCGCGCCGGGGCGCGGTATCAGGGCCCCCCGCGCCCGCCGCGCCCGCCGCCTCAAGGAGCTAGTCGTAGTACTCGTTGCCCAGGTGGGTGATGAGCTCCTCGCCTTTGAGATAGCGCAAGGTGTTCTTGAGCTTCATGAGCTGTATGAACAGGTCGTGCTCGGGATAGACACCCTCCGGCGTGATCGGGCTCTTGAAGTAGAAGGACAGCCACTCCTGGATCCCGCGCATCCCCGACCGCTTAGCCAGGTCCATGAACAGCGTAAGATCCAGCACTATCGGCGCCGCGAGGATGCTGTCCCTGCACAGGAAGTCTATCTTTATCTGCATCGGGTAGCCCAGCCACCCGAATATGTCCAGGTTGTCCCACCCCTCCTTGTTGTCGCCGCGCGGAGGGTAGTAGTTTATCCGCACCTTGTGGTAGAGATCCTTGTAAAGCTCCGGGTAGACCTTGGGCTGGAGAATGTACTCCAGGACACCCAGCTTGCTCTCCTCCTTCGTCTTGAAAGACTCCGGATCGTCGAGCACCTCGCCGTCCCTGTTCCCCAGGATGTTGGTCGAGAACCAGCCGTTGACGCCGATCAGCCTGGCCTTCAGCCCCGGCGCGAGGATGGTCTTCATCAGCGTCTGGCCCGTCTTGAAGTCCTTGCCGGCTATGGGAACGTTCTTCTCCCTCGCCAGGTCGACGAGCGCGGGGATATCCACCGTCAGGTTGGGCGCGCCGTTCGCGAAAGGTATCCCGCTCGAGATCGCCGCGTAGGCGTAGACCATGCTCGGCGCTATCGCGGGGTCGTTCTTCTTCAGCCCCTCCTCGAACGACTCGATCGACCCATGGACGTCCTCGCGGGACATGAATACCTCGGTGCTCGCGCACCAGACCATGACCAGGCGGTCGCATCCCTCCGACTCCTTGAACCGGGCGATCTCGTCCTTGAGCGCCTGGGCCTTGTCCCACCAAGTGCCTTCCTTTATCACGTTGGGCCCGGAGAGCTTCTTCACGTACTTGGTGTCGAACACCGCGGCTCTCGGTTTTATCGTCTTCAGAAAGTCCTCGTACTGGTCCACGAGGCGGTTGTCCAGGACGCCGCAGTTGCGCGCCGACTCGTGCGCGTCGTCGGGGAAGATGTCCCAAGCGGCGAAGACGAGGTCGTCGAGCCCCGCCAGCGGCACCATCTCCTTTATGGCCGGGACCCTGTTCTCGGTCCTCTTGCCCAGTCGCACCGTGCCCATCTGGGTCAGAGAGCCGATGGGCTTGGAGGCGCCCTTTCGGATCGCCTCGACCCCTACTATGAACGTGGTGCTTACGGCGCCGAGGCCGACGAGAAGCACCCCGAGCTTGCCCTTGGGCTCCTCTATCTCGACAGGTTTTTCAAGAGGCATGACGACCCTCCTCGCGGGGCCTATCTCCAGACGTCGTCGACAGGCTCAAAAGAAAGCAGTGTGTCTCTATCGTAGATGCAGCTTTTGCGATCGTACTCGCAGAAGGCGACGTGGCCCGTGTCCATCCGTATGGCGTCCTCCGGGCAGGCCTCGACGCAGAGGCCGCAGAAACAGCAACGGGCAATGTCCAGCTCGTAGACGACCGGGTACTTCTCGGTCTCCGTCTTGTCCTCGCGCTCGCCCCCCACTATGTTTATGCAGTAGTCGGGGCAGGCGGTGGCGCACATGAAGCAGGCGACGCACTTGGGCGACCCGTCGGTCCTCTTGGTGAGCCTGTGGCGGCCTCGGTACCTGCGAGCAACCCTGGCGGGCACGTCGGGGTACTGGAGCGTCACGGCCCCCGGCGCCACGTTCTTCATCCCTATCGCATGGGCTATGTGAAGCACCATGTTCTTCACGAAGTGGCGGGTCGTGATCAAAAGACCCCTCGTCAGCTCCACAATGTAGAGCTTCTCGGAAAGGGTCATCTTCTCCCTGCGATCGACTACTATCATCGTCCTCACCTGCGAAACCGGCGGCGGTGCTCTATGCCTTGAGAATCAGAATCACCACTCCGGTGATAAGCACGTTGGCAATGGCCAACGGCAGCATCATCTTCCAGCCCAGGTCCATGAGCTGATCGTACCTGAACCTGGGAAAAGTCCATCTTATGAGCAGCAACAGCCACACGAAGAAGAGCACCTTCGCCACGTAGGCCCCCACCTGGAACACGACCACCAGCCAGTGCGGCATAGCCACGAAGCCGCCGCCCACGGTGTGCAGGCCGTCCGCGGCCACGTACAGGAAGGGCAGCGACGCCTGCCAGCCGCCGAAGTAGAGCGTGGCTATCACCGCCGCGGCTATTATCGTCTCCACGAACTCGCTCATCATGAAAAGCCCGAACTTGAGCCCGCTGTACTCGACGAAGTACCCCAGTATCTCCGACTCGCCTTCCGGCATGTCGAAAGGTATGCGCTTTGTCTCGGCGACCGCGGCGGTGGCAAAAAGGAGGAAGCCCAGCGGCTGGAAGAAAAGGCCCCACCGCGGCAAAAAGCCGAACAGGAACCCTCCCTGGGCCTGGGCGATGTCGTCGAGCTGCAAGGTCTGGAAGACCATCACGATCCCCAGGACCGAAAGGCCCATGGCGACCTCGTAGGAGATCATCTGCGAGCCAGCCCGGGCCGCGCCCAGGAGACCGTAACGGTTGTTCGACGACCAGCCCGCGAGAAAGGCGCTCAGCACTCCCAGCGACGCGATGCCGAAGATGAACAGAATGCCGATGTTGAGGTCCGCTATCTGGAGCTTTATGGTGCGGCCCCCCACGTGCAGGACGTCGCCGAAGGGGATCACCGCGAACACGATAAGCGCAGGGACGATCGCCAGGAAGGGCGCGAGCGTGTGCATGAACTTGTTCGCGCCATCGGGGATGAAATCCTCCTTGGTGATCATCTTCAAGGCGTCGGCGATGGGGTGGAAAAGCCCTATGATCCTGAGCCCGAATATGTCGGCCCTGTTCGCGCCGATCCTGTCCTGCATCACGGCGCTCTGCTTGCGCTCGGCCCAGGTCATGATGGTGGCCAGGCCGAGGACCGCCATCACCATCACCATTATCTTCGCGAAAACTATGCCCAGATCGACCAACAAGGATTGTGTCCTCCGGCTTGTAGCCGTGCTCTACCGGCGCGCTGCTGCCGCAGCTTGGCCATGGCGTCAACCGGCTGCCTGCGGCTTGTCGGCGCGGCGCGCGCGGCCGCCGCGGCCTACCAGGACGGCCCGAAGCCCATGTGCTTCGAGGCCGACGGCAGCGTGCACTTTTTCTCTTCTATGTGGGACTGAAACTCGTCCCTGAACTGCTTCAAAAAGCCCTGCATCGGCATCGCCGCCGCGTCGCCGAGCGGGCATATCGTCCTTCCCATTATGTTGCCGGCTATCTCCTCGAGGAGGTCGATGTCCCCCTCGCGGCCCCTGCCTTGGAGTATCCGCGCTAGTATGTCCCGCATCCACGGGCAGCCCTCGCGGCAAGGGGTGCACTGGCCGCACGACTCGTGTGCGTAGAATCTCGCCACTATGTAGGCGGCCTTGACCATGCACGTGCGCTCGTCCATGACCATGACGCCGCAGGAGCCGATCATCGAGCCCGCCTCCTTCACCGAGTCCACGTCCATCGCCACGTCCACCTGGTCGGCCTTCAGCACAGGGGTGGACGATCCACCCGGTATCACCGCCTTCAGCGCCCGGCCTCCCTTTATGCCGCCCGCGTGGTCGTAGATCATCTCCCTGAGCGTGGTGCCCGAGGGCAGCTCGTAGACGCCGGGCTTTTCCACGTGGCCGCTTATGCCGTAGAGCCGCGTGCCACCGTCCTTCTCCGCGCCCAGCGAGGCGAACCAGTCGCCGCCCCTGTCCAAGATGTGCGGCACACAGGCCAGCGTCTCCACGTTGTTCACGACGGTGGGGCCGCCGAATATCCCCACCTGCGTCGGAAACGGCGGCTTGAGCCTCGGGTAGCCTCGCTTACCCTCGACCGACTCCATCAGCGAGGTCTCCTCGCCGCATATGTAGGCGCCCGCGCCGCGGACCACTATCATGTCCAGGTCGAAGTGCGTTCCCATTATGTTCTTGCCGAGGAAGCCCTTGGCGTAGGCCTCGTCTATGGCCGCCTGGAGCCTCTGCCCCGGGAACACGTACTCGCCTCTTATATAGATGTAGGCTATCTTGACGCCCAGAGCATAGGCCGCTATCGCCGACCCCTCGATCAACATGTGCGGGTCGTGCTCGATGATCACCCTGTCCTTGAAGGTGCCCGGCTCGCTCTCGTCCGCGTTGACCGCGAGCGACTTCTCCTTGTCCGACTCCTTGGGCATGAAGCTCCACTTGAGCCCGGTGGGAAAGCCCGCCCCTCCCCTGCCCCTGAGGTTGGAGGACTTGACCTCCTCTATGACCTCGTCGGGCGTCATCTTCTTCACGGCCTTCTCAAGAGCCTTGTACCCGCCCGAGGTCATGTAGACCTCCAGGGTGTGGGAGTTTTCGACCCCCACGTTTCTCAAAAGGATGCGCTCGCTCAAGACGCTCCTCCGTTACCCAGCTTAGCGATTATGCCGTCTACCACCTCGGGCGTCAGGTTCTCGTAGTAATCATCGTTTATCTGCATCATAGGGGCCGTGCCGCACGAGCCCAGGCACTCGACCGTGGACAGCGTGAAAAGGCCGTCCTCCGTGGTCTCGCCCACCGTTATGCCGAGCTTGTCCTCCAGATATGTGATCAGATGCTCCGCCCCGAGCAGCGAGCAACTGAGGTTGTGGCAGACCTGGATGTGGTACTTGCCCACCGGCTCCTTGTTGAACATCGTGTAGAACGAAGCGACGCCGTGTATGTGGGATACGGGCACGTCCATGAGATCGCTCAGGTAGCCCTCGACCTCCTGCGTGAGCGTGCCGAACTCCCTCTGGGCGAGCCACAGCACCGACTTCACCGCCGCCCTCTTGTCGGGATAGTGGTGCAGTATCTCCTCGTAATCTTTCAGAGCGTTTTCCGAGAACTGCATCTTGT
>CAZHEV010000027.1:13353-16468 GCA_964531335.1 uncultured bacterium
GGCGGCCGCGGTGCGTCACCCTACCTGTCGCACTCTCCGCCTATCATGTTGATCGAGCCGAAGCTGGGGACAATGTCCGGCACCATCGCGCCGTCGATCATCTTCGAAAGCCCCGACATCAGGCAGAACGAAGGCGGCCGGGCCCTGACACGGTACGGCTTACCCTTGCCGTCGCTCACTATATAGAATCCAAGCTCTCCGTTTCCGCCCTCCACAGGGAAGTACAACTCCCCCACCGGCGGCTGCAGGCCGTGGCCCGTCATGAAGAGCTTGAAGTGGTTCATCAAAGCCTCGATGCTCGTGTAGACCTCCTCCTTGGGAGGGATCATTACGGATCTATTGTCAACGTTGACAGGGCCTTCCGGCATCTGGGAGAGGGCCTGACGGACGATCTTGGTGCTCTGGTTCATCTCCTCCAGCCGGACCAGGTACCTGTCGTAGTTATCGCCCGTGGTCCCCACCGGAATGTCGAAGTCCATCCTGTCGTAAACAAGGTAAGGCTGCGCCTTTCTCACATCGTATGGGACGCCGGTGGACCTGAGGCATGGCCCCGTGAACCCGTGGCTTATCGCGTCCTCCTGGGAGATCACGCCCGTGCCGATCATCCTGTCCATGAAGATCCTGTTGCGTGTGAGGAGCCCATCGACGTCCTTGACCGCCTCCTCGCACTTCTTGAGAGCGGCCAGAGTCCTTTCCTTGAAGCCCGGCGGAAGGTCGGCGGTCATGCCGCCCACCCTCATGTAGGTCGTGGTCACCCGAGCCCCGCAGGCATCCTCTATCAAGTCGTACAGGTACTCCCTCGCCTTCATCAGATACAGGAAGGGGGTCATCGCGCCCAGCTCCATCGCCGAGGCACCGATGGCCGTCTGGTGATCGGCCAACCGGGATATCTCGCTTGCGATCACCCGGATGTACTTGCAGCGCTCCGGGACGTCCATCTCGTAGAGCTTTTCCACCGCGAGCGCGAAGCCTACGTTGTTTATCAGAGGGGAGACGTAGTTGAGCCGGTCGGTGTACAGGAAGCACTGGTTCCAGGTGTGAGTCTCGCACATCTTCTCGAAACCGCGGTGCAGGTAGCCCACCTCCACGTCGGAGTTCACCACCGTCTCGCCGTCCAGGTTGAGCTTTATCCTGATGGTGCCGTGCATGGCCGGGTGCGACGGGCCCATGTTGACGTGCATGTACTTGGAGCCGTCCTCGTCCGTGCCCTCGTCGACGGTGCGCATCAGCTCCTGTATTTCGTCCTTCACCTTCGACCTCATTTGCTGTCCGCTTCCTCTTCCGATTCCTCTTCAGGCGCCATCGGACGGATATGCTCGGGCGGGGTGAACCCGGGCTGGTCGATCTCCCTCATCTTGATCCTCGGCTGCTCTAGGCGCGCCGGATAGTCCTTGCGCAGAGGGTGGCCCGTGAACTCGGGGTACAGGAGAATGCGCCTCATGTCCGGGTGGCCCTTGAAGTCCACCCCGAACATGTCCCAGGCCTCCCTCTCGAGCCAGTTCCCTATCGCCCAGAGATCCGAGACCGTATCGACCCAGGCGTCGTTCTCCGGGACCAGGATCTTCACCCTGAGCCTGTGATTCTTGGGGATCGAGTACAGTTGATAGACCACCTCGAAGCGCCTGTCCCTCTCCGGGTAGTCCACGCAGGTAAGATCCATCAGGAGGTTGAACTGGAGGGCGTGGTCGTCCCTGAGGAAGCGAAGGACCTCCTTCGCGCCGTCGCGGGCGATCACGGCGATATCCTGCCCCCTGAAGGTGCGGATCTCCTCCAGCCGCTCGGGGAACCTGCCCTTGAGGATCTTCAGTACTTCGGTGTGCTCAACTGTGTGCTCAGCCAATTCGATCTCTCTGTTTTTGGTTGGTCGTTGGCTTTTCGGCCCTCGTGCCGGGCTGTGCCCCGGCCGCGTGGCGCCCGTGACCAGCCCTAGCCGCTCCTGCTCGGCCCGGCTCGGCCCGGCACCGCCCGGCTCATGTGTCGCCGGCCCAACTCCGGGGCCGCCGGCCCCTGCCCTGCCGGCCCTCGCCCGCGCGGGCCGGCCGCTACCAGCCCTTTATCTCCTGCTTCTGTTTCGCGATCTTCTTCTGAAGCTTTACGATCCCGTCCAACACCGTCTCCGGTCTCGGAGGGCACCCCGGCATGTACACATCGACCGGGATTATCCTGTCTATCCCCTGGACCGTGGCGTAGTTCTCATAAGGGCCGCCCACGCAGGTGCACGAGCCGAACGCCACCACCCACTTCGGGTCGCACATCTGGTCGTAGACCCTGCGCAGGAAAGGCGCCTGCCTGTGGCTTATCGTACCAACCACAAGGAGCACGTCAGCCTGGCGAGGCGAGAACCGGGGCCAGCCCGCCCCGAAACGGTCCAGGTCGAAGTGAGCGCTGGCCACGGACATGTACTCCATGCCACAGCAGGCGGTCACGAACGGATATGTGAAAATAGAGTACTTGCGGGCCCAGCCCAGCACCCTGTCAAGCGCGTTGATGGGAACCGATCCGTCCAGAGGATCGCCTCGATCTACTCCCACTCCAAAGCCCCTCTCTTCCATGCGTAGACGAGACCGAAAAGCAGTATCAGAACGAAGAACAGCATCTCGAAGAAGCCCAGAAGGCCCAGGTCCCTGAACATGACCGCCCACGGGTACAAGAAGGCCACCTCAATGTCGAATATGATGAAGAGGATGGCCACCACGTAGAACTTGACCGGGAAGCGGCTGCGCGCGGGGCCCGAGGCCGGGCTTCCGCACTCGAAGGCCTTGCCCTTCTCCTCGCTCGGCTTCTTAGGCCCCAGGTACGTGGTCATGAGGATCATGATCACGCCCAGTACGCCCACCGTCAGGAAAGTAAGTATAACTGCCGCGTAATCTATATCCATGGACTCTCCGGATTCTCTCTAAGCCCAATAACCCGCCAGAGTTAGATTACCAAATCTACCACACGGCCACCGCCACGGCAAGGCGATTCTGGGGGGTGATGGGGGGTGCTGGGGGTGTGCGGCACGGGCCGAGGGTGGTTGCCCTTGACTTGCGCCGCCCTGCCGAGGTAGAATACCACAGCTATCAGCATTCGACTTGCGCCTTCACAGGAGATCGCCCAAGTGGAACCCCTTGTC
>CAZHEV010000028.1:0-1533 GCA_964531335.1 uncultured bacterium
CGATGTCACAACCTGTAATATGCATGCCGCTATAGTAGACATTTGCCTCAGCCAAAGCCTCAGGACGCTTAGCCCAACCCTCCCAGGAAGCAGAGTCAGGCGCCCAGAAGGCCCAGTTGATATTACCGCTTTCTTGTGGAGGCCACGCCGGATAGAAGGTCTTGTAACCCTTCCATCCGATAAGGGACTCCTCGTCCCCTTCCTCGAATTGATGCGCCCACGTTGCGAATGCCGCTTCTATCAAGTAGTATTCCGACCAATCCCACATGTCCTCTGTGCCGGCCGAGGTACAGCCATATAACCCAATATACCCGGTTATGCGGCTTCCGTCGCCTACATCGCGGCAATGTGCAACGTCAGCTTCTGCACGGTCATTTGTCAGGCATCCGCATGCGACCGGGATGGCAGCGTACAGCAACTTGCACCTCATTGATGAATCTCCTCTAATTCATTAGACTCTTGCAGCTCTTCTTAACTGTTACGACCATCGCATGTAGGTCAATGTCCCAGTACAGCAGAGATCTTCTGCACCACCGCGCTTTCTTCGTTTTGGCCGGATAATACCTGGGCGGCCTTGTATGTCCTCAAAGGCCGGTAGATGCCGTCGGGTTGTTCCCGCAAGAACACCAGTATCCGCTCATTCTCAGGAAATACGGCCCGGTTATGCACACGACCGGACCACCGCTCAACTATTCCGGCCGACTTGATCTCCAAGGGCATTTGGGCAACCTCGCCCTTGACTATCGACCCATTACCGAACAGGACTATTTCCCAAGACCTGCCCCGCTCATCAAGCACCGCTCGTTTCTCTATGACTTCTCCGACTGCCACTACGTCTGCCCTCACGGCTAGCGATTCTATCGACGTGCTCCGCAGGTGCTCCCCGACCACCCCAAACATGGACTCCAGGCTGTAAAGGGGCTCTACTCTGAAATCGGTTCTACCGCGCTTTTCTCTCCACTTGGCCCTCCAAAGAGCATCAGCCCAATAGACGGAGTCGTTCTGCACGACGTAGTGGTCGTTCTTGTTTCCTAATCTGTATGGAGGGCTTTCCAATCCTTCGGCGAGCGGAAACTCCAGTTCTTCTGAAAACAGGAAGAGGATTACTTTGCGTCCCGCTACGAATTCACTTGAGAATGTCGTCCGCATTCTTTTATTCCATCGCCTGCCTCCCCAATGCCAGAAAGTCAGGGTCGGGGCATCATGGGCTCCTTTGAGGACGGTATCCACCTGAAGTGTCACGAACGTAAATAGGTATCCGTAACTGCGAGTCTCCGGATCGAAGCCTTCTTGCGATACAACGCTGTCGTTTATAGCTATCACGGTGCCTTTGACCATGAGATCCGCGTATTCTATACGCTCGACTATGTAAGACCGCGGGTCTTTAAAGGGATTGGAAAAATCCTGGTTCCCTGTGCTTCCCTCGCCCACCAGGACCGCAACAGTTAGGAGATAAACTACTGTCAGCAGCCAAAGATGTCGTGCGTACAGCATTTCCTGCCTCCGTTTCGTAGTATCCGGGGTGAGCTTACC
>CAZHEV010000028.1:1633-14821 GCA_964531335.1 uncultured bacterium
GTGAATCCCGGCGCCATTGCTTGAGATCCTCCATTCAGTGGCCGTGAAAACCACCGCGAAGGGACAGCGAAGGTCATAGCTCCAACGCTGATTCCCATATAGCACATGGGCGCCCTTTATGTCAAGCTCATTCCGCATTGGATCCTCATTTGACCAGGTATTTGGTTGACTACCGATAAGTTGGCGTAGAACCCAGCAGCAGTGATATCTCCGTCCCTGAGGCTATGCTCTACGCAAGCCCCTATCCCGGCGCCTGTAGTAGATCGCATCGGCCGCATGGCATGTGGCGTACCCGCACCCACACTGGTTCATGTATGCGATCCGCGCATCCCAACAGGCGCGGCTCCCCTTGCCGGGCGCGATGAACCGCCGCCGCCTTTTCCGCTTGGCCGGGGGGCTCACCTAGGGTAAACTCCCTTTGCTTCTCTCCGGTCCGTGTGTGATGCGCCCTCAGCGCCTTATTATATTTACAAATAAGGTCTTAGAGTTGCCCCGGCACGGCCGTCCGACCGTCGCCGCAAGGCAGCCGGAGGGTCATCGCGCTCGTTCATTCCACCAGGAGGTGCCATGAAGAAAGCGCTCGTTATCTTCGTATTGCTCGCCGTTCCCGCAACCGCCTGCGCCGACGTGTGTATCAAGCAGACTTCTCATACGGACGGCTACTACTTCGGCGGTATCTCAACTCCCGCGGAGGACGAAGAAGCCGAGATATGGACCTGCTCGGACAAGATGGCGATCTTAAGCGAGGGGCGTTCCGTGATAATGGACGCCGCCGACAGCCTGATACACTTCGTCAATCACGATGACAGCACATTCGTCGAGATCGCCATGCCCATGGACTGGACCCAGGTCGTGGACGAGCAGCTTCTGGGCAGGCTGAACATGTTAAAGAGGCAGGGCGAGGTCAAGGCTACGGGGGAGACCAAGAAGATCGGAGAGTGGGAGTGCAATGGCTACGATGTGGTGACCTATATACCCTACAAGGGTATCCGCTACGAAGAAAGGGAGACGACGGCGTGGGCGGCGACCGACGTCCCTGTGGATCTCGAAGCTTACAAAGATATGGTGGCAGAGCTCTGGACGCTCAGAAACTACAGCGATGAATTGAAGGAAGAGATGAGGAAGATAGAGGGAGTGGAGATCGCCTCCGAAGGCACCCTTTACATGGAGGGCTTCGGCGTGGACATAAGCGAGAAGGTGACCGAGATGTCAGAAACCGAAGCTCCACAAGGTGTCTACAGCGTTCCCCGGGGCTACTCGGAAAAGGAGCACCTTACGAGGCGCGATCTGCGCTGACGATCCGGCTTCCCCCCGGAACCGACATGCGGCCATCCCCCGGAGAAAGACGGAGGAGACTAAATGAAGAAGTCCGAAAGCAGAGGCGATCGAAGGGGTTTTCTGAAAAAGAGCGCGGCCGGCCTGGGCGCGATGGTAGTGTTCCCGGCCATGGGCGGGCAGGAGGACGAGCCCGCCGCTCCCAAGAAAAGCGAAGACTACCCCATAGTGACAAGGCCCTTCGGGAAGACGGGCCTTACGCTGCCCGTTATCAGCATGGGCACCGGAGCTTGCGAGAACCCCGAGGTCGTAAGGGCGGCGCTCGACGCGGGGGTGATGCTCCTGGACACGGCCCACTCCTACGGCAACGGCGCCAACGAGACCATGATAGGAGAGGTCATAAAGGATCGCCCGAGAGAATCCTACGTGATACAGACCAAGGTCGAAGGCGGTCCCAAGAACAGAAGGACGGGGGTCTTCACGGGAGAGGCCAAGGCGGGCCCGTTCATCGAAAAATTCGAGGAGAGCCTGAAGCGGCTCGGCATCGACTACGTGGACATACTCTGCCTGCACGGCGTCGTGAACAGGGAGGCCGTCCTCTGGGACGAGTACGTCGGCGCTCTACAGAAGATGAAGGACGAGGGAAAGACCCGGTTCGCGGGCGTATCGACTCACAGCGGTGAGCCCGAGGTCCTGAGGACCGCCGCTGAGGACAACGTTTACGACGTGGTCGTCACGGCCTACAACTTCCGCCAGCCCCACCAGAAGGAGATGAGCGCCGCTCTGGCCGAGGCTGCCAAGGCGGGCATAGGGATAGTCGCCATGAAGACCCAGGCCGGTGTTTACTGGGACGGGGAGAGGCAGAAGCAGATCAACCCCACGGCCGCGATAAAGTGGGTCCTCCAGAACGAGAACGTGCACACGACCATTCCCGGGTTCAACACCTTCGACCAGCTACAGACGGACCTTTCGGTCATGGAGGACTTGAAGCTGACTCCGGGGGAGAGAAAGGCCCTGGAGCAGGGAGAGGACATGGGGCTTTTCTGCCCGCAGTGCGACGACTGTCTGGCTCAGTGCCCGAGGGGCGTTGACGTGCCGGCGCTCATGAGAAGCTACATGTACGCATACGGGTACAGGAACCTCGCCTCGGCGAAGGCGGCGCTGGACTCGGCCGCGCTGCCGGGAACGCCCTGCGATGACTGCGCGAGTTGCAGCGTGAGCTGCCGCATGGGCTTCGACGTAAAGTCCAAGATCCAGGATGTCGCAAGACTCAGGAGCCTTCCATGGGAGTTCGTGGCATGATACGGATCATCACGTTTTCTTTCTTGAGCCTGTTTTTCTTGTGTGCCTGCGCCGCGCCGGTCGGCCGGGCGTACGGTGCGCTTGAGACCCCGGGCTATTTCCCTGACATGGAGGGCTGGACCAAGGAGCCCGCCCCGAGCGTTTACGACGCCGAGACCCTCTACGAGTACATAAACGGGGCGGCCGATCTCTACCTGGACTACGACTTCCGGGAGCTTTCCACCCTTTACTACGAAAAAGGCGAGAGCCAGGGCATAGCCGTGGACGTCTACATGCACGCGAGCCCGAGGGACGCCTTCGGCATCTACAGCAGGGAGCGGCCCACGGACACCGAGTTTCTCCAGATAGGCGCGCAAGGCTACTACGAGAAGGGCATACTCAACTTCGTGGCCGGCCCTTACTACGTGAAACTCTCGGGATACTCGCTGGGCGATCGCGACGAAGAGGTGCTCAAGTCCTTGGCGAGTGGCGTCGCGGGCCGCATCGACCGCGCCGAGGGGCTGCCGGAGTTGCTGGCGGCCTTTCCCGATTCGGGGCTGGTCGAGCACTCCGAGGGGTACGTCGCGGTGAGCTTTATGGGGCACGGCTTTCTCGAGTCCGCCTTCGTCGCGGATTACGTGGTCGAAGGCGAGGAGCTCGAGCTTTTCATCATCGAGGCCGACGGCGGGGACGCGGCACAGGCGATGGTGGAAAGCTACGTGGAGCTCGCGGAGAAGAAGGGAGAGCACATGGAGAAAGACGGCTCGGTCTATCGCTTCAAGGATCCCTTTCAAAGCTCCAAGGGCGCGGTCAATCTGAAGGTGCACGGCAAGTACGTCTGGGGGCTTTTGAGCGACGACGCCCAAGTCAGCGAGCACTACTTGAAGGAGCTGGAAAAGGGGCTGAAGCGGACCGGGTTGATCCGATAGCAGACGGGCCTCCGGCCGGGCTTTCCCCCGGCCATCCGGCGAGGGTCGCGGCGATCGGGAGAGGGACGCCCATCGAGCGCAAACTGAGACCCGAGGCAACGGCTACCTGGAGTAGTTGCTGTCCCTGAGCACCACGAACTTTCCGACCTGCGCCCCGAACCGGCTTTCCACCGTGTACAGATAGATGCCGCTTACGATGTCCTGGCCGTTTCTCGATATGAGATCCCACTTGGCCTGGCCCACGTCTTGATTCCCTTCGTTCTTCAGCACCCTGACCAGATCTCCCGCCAGCGTGAAGATCCGGACCTCCCAGGGCCCCCTGGGCAGGTTCATGAAGTCGATGTGGGCCCCGGTGGGGTCCTTGGGATTGGGCACCAGGTCCCACGCCGCGCTTCCGTAATAGGGGTTGGGCACCACGTAGACCTCTCCTATGTCCGAAGCGGGGCTCGCTCGGGGGATCACGGCCTGGCCCTCGCTCGCCACGTGGCGGCACTCCAGGCTCAGAATCTTCCTCTCCCCGGTTATGGGGTCCTTCTCGTCCAAGGTGTTGCTGTCGAAGGCTGTCACCGCGTAGAAATAGACGAAGCCGTTCAGCACGTGGTCGTCGCGGTGCTGGTAGTAGCCGACCGGGTACATGTAAAGGCCGCGGTCGGCGTCGACGGTGTCGCACGGCGCGAGGTTTATGTTCCTTATCTGGGTGAGATCCCTGTGCCGCATCTTCGGGTTTATGTGCTTGGGTAGCCTGTACTCCGCAAGCAGGCTCCAGAGCTCGGGCGTGGGGCCGGTGCTTCCTTCGGGGCGCACCCACTGCTCGGCCTTCCAGATGCGATAGCCCGCGAAGTCGAACCTCTTGCTGAATGGGTCGGGCACCAGCTCGGAGGCGTTGTTCCACCTTATGACAACCGCGTTGTCCCTGGGCTGGAGCTGCACCGCCGGCCCGCGAATCTCGGAGAGCTCTAGCTCCCCGGTCTTGGCGTTGATCCTCAACGTGCTGCAAGGATTCGGGTCATCCTCGGGGTACTCCACGAAGACCTGCGGGCAGGGGGGAGTGGAGGCGCCCATCCAGCGGACCGCCTGCTCCTTGCCGTCAATTCCCGTGCACGGATCGCAATCGAAATCTACGTACTGGTTGATATTGGGTCCTTCACAGTTGGGCGCGGTTATCGCTATGGGCCTGTACTCGGGACGCTCCCTGAGTGTGTCGGGCAGGCCGCAATGCTCGACCGGATCGAAGACCCATGTCTCGCCCGGTTCCGCCGTAAGGCAGGTCTCCTTGCCGAGCCTTCCCGTGTAAGGGTTTCCGTCCAGGTCCTGGAACGCGCCGTTGTAGATCCTCTGGGCGGCGACCGCGTTCTGGATGAGGCCTTCCTTGCCGTTTCCCACGACAAAGGCCACCTGTAGGGTGAGCTCATCGCCTATGGCGAGGCTCTTGAACGGACCTGTCCCGAAGAAGATCCTGTAGTCGGCGTCCTTGACCGCCGCCGTCTGCCCAGGACGGCACCCTATCATGTGGCTGCTCAGAAGATCGTAGCGCTGGTAGTCGTTGGAGGGGTCGCCGCACTGCTCGTACGCCGCGCCCCCGGAGACGAACCTGAAGGACGTCATGCCCACCGTGGGCGGGGCGCTTTCGCCTACCGGATCCGTCGTGTGCCCGAGGAACATGACCCCGAACCAGCCCTCGGTCCGCCCGCCGTCGCCGTCGTTGTCGTGGGTCTGGCCTATCATCATCCTCAGCCTTTCCCTGCACGCGTCGCTCATGGACCCAATGGTCGTGTCCACGGTGACCAGCCCCGCCCTGTCGTCCGTCCAGAACGACTCGAGGTTCTCGGGGCCCGCGTCGGCGTCGCAGAAGAACCCGAGGTAGAGGTCACGAAGCTCGCGGTTCCCGTCGTTCCTTATCGTGAACTCGAGCCCCACGAAGTTGTCGCTGCCTGGCACACCCCAAGCGAAGCTGCGCTGTACCACCTCCAGGCCCATCGGCACGTGCTCGGCGAAGGTGTTGAGCGACTCGGAGGTGTCGTCCCTGTACCTGCACGTGAACATCTGCTGGGAGATCGCGGCGAAGTCCTCGTCGATCAGGCCGTCTCCGTCGTTGTCCCTGCCGTCATGGACCTCTTCGTCCGCGAGCGGGTCCCCCAGGCTGTTCAGGTCGTTGTCGTCGTTGAAGAACCTGCTGCCTCCGGGAAAGCCCTCGTATGACTCGTATATGGTGTCCAGAGGCAGGGTGGACGGCCTGAACTCGGTTTGATAGAGCGCGGTTGACACGTGAGGATTGGGATCGTTGGCCACCTTGGCGCCCACCCAGAGCCCCGCGCCGTACAGGTACTCGACACCGGAGCCCGGAGGAAATTGCGCGGACGGGTCGGTGGAGAGATTCTTCCAGGGATTGCCGATGACGCCGAGGTTGGTCACGTTCACCCAGAGATTGCCGACGTTGTGCACGAAGCCCTCGCCTCGGACCTCGTACACTCCTCTTGCGGGATTCTTGACGCCTGTTCGCAGATCGTCCAGACCCTCCATCTTGCCTCTGGCTTCAACGGAGTGAGAGCCTATCAGAGAGAGGACGAGAAACAGAAGCAAGCTGGAGGCCGCCACGGATCTTCCCGTGGATAGATTCATAGCAGGGCAAACTCCCTGGGAGAGACTTTCTATCGATGCGGGCCTTCAAACCCCTCCATGCACCGCATCGCACTTCTCTATAGAGGATAACGAAGGGACGGCAGCCTTGTCAACGCGAGCCGGCGGATGTCCGGGAGCGGCACTGGCTCAGCCCGAGGGCGCGCACTCGCCCCGGTCGCTCCGGCATGTACGGACCGGCGTCTCAGCGCGAGTACGTCCGCTCTTTCAGTATGACGAACTTGCCGACCTGCGTGCCGAGCTCGCTCTCCACGCTGAAAAGGTATATCCCGGTTACGATGTCCTGGCCGTTTCGGGAGACCAGGTCCCACCTGGCCTGCCCCAGGTCGGCCGTGCCGTCGTTTTCCAGGACTCTCACCAGGTCTCCGGCGAGGCTGTAGATCTTTATCTTCCACGCCCCCCTGGGCAGGTTCATGAAATCGACGTGCGTGCCCGTGGGATCCCTGGGGTTGGGCGTCAGGTCCCATGCCGCTCCGCCGTAGTAAGGGTTAGGCACCACGAAGACCTCGTGCATCTGCGTCCTCGCCTTGTCGGTCGGCACGACTCCCTGATCTTCCGTGGCCACGTGCCGGCACTCCAGCGACAGGATCGCCCTGTCGCCGGTGAAGGGGTCCTTTTCTTCCATCAGGTTGTAATCGAAGGCGGTCACCGCGTAGAAGTACAGGAACCCGTTGAGCACATGGTCGTCCCTGTGCTGGTAGTAGCCCACGGGATAAAGGTAGAGATCCCTCTCCGCGTCCACCGTGTCGCAAGGGGTCATCAGCGTCCACGACGGGTTGCGGGCCTGGAGCAGGTTCCGGTGCTTGGTGTTCTCCTCGATGTACTGAGGCAGCCTGTATTCGGCCAGTAGGCTCCAGAGCTCCGGCTGTGGCCCGGTGCTGCCCACGGGCCTTTCCCATTGCTCGGCCTTCCAGATGCGATAGCCCCCGAAGTCGAACTCCTTGCTGAAAGGATCCGGCACGAGCTCGGAGGCGTTGTTCCACCTTATTATGACCGCGTTGTCCACGGCCTGAAGCTGCACCGCGGGCCCCGATCGAGTAGCCAAATCAAATACGAGACTCGCCTAGGGGGTGCCCGTTGAGCCGGCACCGACCGGCTTCTCGAACAGGTACACAGGCGCTTTGTTGAAATGCCATTCGCCCACGGGGTCCATCATGCGCCGGGCCACCTCCAAGAAGCGGTCCTCCCGGTCCACCCACCAGGCCATGCACTGGACTATCCAGACCCTGTCCGCCCCGGCCGTGTTCTCTCGAAGCCAGGCCTCCATCGTACCTTTGTCGTGGAAGGCGCTGGTCGGCGGCGTCAGTACGTCGATCCCGCCGCGAAGGTAGTGGAGCAACGCGACCTCCAGGGCATAGACGACGACCGCGTCGCCGGGCTCGGCCTCCTTGAGCACGAGCCTTCCGGCCGAGCGGGCGTCGGGCCTCCAGTATCGCTTGTCCGTGAAGTACTGATAATCGGATACCAGCATGAGACCCAGGATCGCGGCGAGCAGCAGCCCCCGTACGATCTTGGGTTTTATCGAACAGATGCCCGCCGAGAGAAGCAACATGTAGGGGGGAAGCGCAATGAGCGCATAGCGCGAGTTGGGCGCTTTGAGATTGAGCATGGAGAGCGCCGCCATGGAAAGGACCGGCACCGCCACCCAGAGCAGCACAAGCGCCCGCGACTCCTTCTTTACCCGGAAGGCGCCGAAGACGGCGAGGCCCCCGAAAAGGACCGCGGCCGGAAGCAGATACCACAGGTGAGGCTTCAGAGCCGACATGCGCTCCATCTTGAGCTCGTCCACCGAGGGGCCCATGGTCACGCCGAGCGAGAAGTTGTAGAACGTGTAAGGGATGCTGAGAAGTCCCGGCGGGGACTCCCCTTTGACCGCAGGCTTTCCGATGCTCTCGTTGGGACGCCCGAGGTGCAGCTCGCCGGTCGATCGCGTGGCGCCGTGGATCCACGGCCAAAGCAGGATCGCCGACAGAGCGCACAAAAAGACCAGTCTCCGCAGCGGGTATCTTCCGCCTTTTCGGGAAAGGAGCGAGTAGATCACGTAGAGAGGAAAAAGAAAGAACCCGGACAGGTTCGAGAGACACGCCCCCACGGTGGCAAGAAGGGCGAGGACGAAGCTGCGCGCGGAGCGCCTATCCATCTCCCACAGGAAGGCGAGCACGGCGACTATGCCCAGGTCGAAGAGAAGCGCGTAGTTTCTCGTCTCCTGGCTGTACCACAGGTAGAACGGTGAGGCGGCCAGCAGGGCCAGAGCCAGGAGGGCGGCGGTGCGGCCCAGGAGCTTGAGGCCCGCGCGGTAGAAAAGGACGAGCCCAATGGAGGCGAGAAGCGCGGAAAGCGCCCTGGCCGCGGCCTCGGAGGTTCCGAAAAGCGCCATCCATCCTCTCAGAAGCAGAAGGTAGAGGGGGCCGTGGATGTTGGTTACGGTCCTGGTCAGGGTTCCCTCCGCCGCGCCCTGCGCGATGGCGACGGAGTGAACCTCGTCGAACCAGAAACTCTGCTGCCCCAGCGCCACGAACCTCAGTGCCACGCCCGCGATGAGCACGAAAAGAACCGCGGGGCGCAGGTAATCTCTGGAGGTGGTTCCGTTCACTTCAGCGCATCCCCGATCAATCGGATGAAACGTCCTATGACCTCGCTCTGGTTGGCGGCTATCGTCGCAAAGCCTACGGCCCCGGTGTGACTTATCATGCCCAGTGCGTACTGGAGCAAAAGGAGCACGTTCCAGGCGGAAAAGAGGACCGTTATCGCCGGCGCCGCGAGCCTCGCGATAATCTCCCTTGCGCCCCGCCGCCATAAGAGGCGCCTTATCTCATCGAGGAACACGGCCAGCCCCACCATGAAGGCCGGCGTGGCGCTGAGGAGCCTTCTCATCCCGAAAGACGCGCCTCCCCACCAATCGTGTATGGTGCAGTTCGACGCGACGGACAGCGCGAGCGTGGCGACCAGCACCCCCGCGAGCTCGCGGTTTCTCCTGAAGAGCAAGAAGACCCCGAGCGTCGCGAGGATGGTTATGGGGTGCCAGATGAAAAGCCCGTGCTTCGCCGACACGAAGGTGCCCCAGAGCCCCTCGTAGCGGAACCCCAGCGCGCTTAGGGGATACCTTATCAACGTCCGGCCGTGGAAGTACTGCCAGAGGGCGAGCTGGACGGAGGCCACAAGCGCGAACCCCACGAGCGCCGCCCCGAGAAGGACGAGGGCGCCCGATAGCTTCGGTCTCGCGCCTGCTGAGTCCCCTCTGAGGTACCTGGTAATCTCGAGCGCCAGCGCCGGGACGACCACTGCGGCGTCGTTCCATCTCACAATGAAGAGAAACCCCGTGAGAAGCCCCCACCTGAACCACACCCCCGGGCTCGCGGAGCCTTTTCTTCTCCACCAGTAGAGGAAGAAGGCGCCCGTCGTGAGCATGGTTATGGAGTGGGGGTAGGTCGGGGCGAGATAGAGATAGTAGAGAAGGGGCGAGGCGAAGGCCACGCACAGCGCCGCGAAGAAGGCCTCCCTGGGCGGCGCTATCTCGCGGGCGAAGGCGAAAAGCAGGACAAGCCCCAACACGCCGCATGCCAAGGTCGTAAGAGCGATTGCCAGATAGTACAGGCCTCCGTATCCGTCGGCCCTGCGGTCGAGGCCTACTGCGTTTCCCGCGCGAACTATAGAGTGAGCGAAGACATACGCCGGCGACCAGATGAGCGGCGGGCCCACGCTCGCGAAAAAGGGCACCCTGCCTGTTACCGGATCTGGTGTGCCCGTATGCGCGAGGGGATCCAGGCCCGGGGTGTGCTCGCTTCGCTCCAGAAGCGCTCCGGGCAGGCCGCCCGCGTCGGCGACTATGTGAGTGGAGAGGTAGTCGAACTCCTCGGCCAGGTCGAGGTCCCGGTCAACGACAAGAGATCGAAGGAACGCGACGGACCCTACGCCGTCTCCGTGGACCCAGGGCGTGAGCAGAAAAGGCGCGACGGCCAGGAGACAGACGGCGATCTTGATTCTCCATGCCCCCGTTTTGTCATTGGACGACAAGAGTCGTGGCCTCCGTCCGCCTTGTTGTTTCGTCTCCGACCCGGCCTTTTCCCGCGAGAGGCCTCCGGCGCCGCCATCACCCCGTGGCCGTGCCTTCCGACCAGTGCGGCCGCCGCCCGGCGCGTCGGCTGCGCGCTTGCCCGGTCCCCGATTTGCCCTCGGCACAGCCCCGCCGCCATCGGCCCTAAGCCGTGCCGCGAGGCGAGGCCCCGTGTTTTCAAGGCCCCCGGGGCGTCGTCAGGGCCTCTGCGCAAGGCCCCCGGGCGCTCGAGCGGGCTCGGGAGGGGTCCTCTCACCAGGAAGCCATTCTAGCACATCGCCATTGCCTGCGACCGCGTCTGAGTGTAACTTGATCGGTGTACACTCGCCGGGGTGGGACTTTTCCCGCCGGCGGTCATGGGAGAGAGGCAGTGATGGAGCAAAAAGAGACCCCCGGGAGGCTGGCTGGGGACCGGACCCGGTCCGGCCGGCTCGACTTGGCCGTGGTCATGCCCGTTTACAACGAGGGGGACTGCATAGCCCGGGTTCTGCGGTCCTGGCTGGCGACCCTGGCCTCCGAGAGCATAGACTTCAAGATGATCGTGCTGGATGACGGGTCCACCGACAACACCTCCTCCGAGCTGGCCGCGTTCGCGGACGACCCCAATGTGGAGGTCGTCGAGAAGCCGAACAGCGGGCACGGGCCGACCGTACTCCTTGGATATGAAAAGGGGATCGGAACGGCCGATTGGGTCTTCCAGTGCGACAGCGACGACGAGATAAAGCCCGATCACTTCCCGGTGCTCTGGCACAGCAGGCGCCATTTCGACGCCCTCTTCGGGGTCAGGCCGGACAGGGCTCAGCCGCTATCGCGCAGGTTCATAAGCGGCTGCACAAACCTCACCGTCCGCCTCCTATACGGGCCCGGCATCGAGGATGCCAACACGCCCTACAGGCTGATCAGGGCGCCTCTTCTGGCCGCCATTCTGGAGAGGATCCCACCTAACACTTTCGCCCCGAACGTCGTCATATCCGGCGCGGTCGCCAAGGCGGGCGCCCGGATAATGAACCATCCCGTGTTCTGGGAGCAGCGCAAGACGGGAAAGGTATCCATAGTAAAGTGGAAGCTGCTCAAGTCCGTCATGCTGGCTTTCTGGCAGACTCTTCGCTGCCGCTCGCAGGTCGGCGGGCTCGAGAGCCGTTTCGAAGCGGCAGGTTGACCGCGAAGCGCAGCAGGTCTCCCGCTCAGATGGCGCTGGGAAGCACCTCGTGCGCCTGCGTGGTCGGCGTCGGGCATTTCCAATGCGGTGTCGTCCCCGCAATCACTATGGGAAACACCTCTTGCGCCTGCCCCGGGGGGGGAGATGTCTCCCCCGGGGCTTGTCATCGAGGCGGTCCTGGCCGATACTTGGTTGCGGAGGGAGCTCTTTACGCTTGGGTCGCGGCCCAGCGGCTTTCACGCGGCCGGAGGCCGTAGGCGCGCCCGCGGGCGAGCCTGTTTCCGGGAAGTCGCGCTCGCATGGAGCCCGAGGCGGCAGGGCTTTGGATGGTATCCGGCAGCAGCTCACGTCCGACGGGAGTACCTAGAGGTTGACCGACCGTAAGTTCGATCTATCCGGTCCCATTATAATAGTGGGCGCCGGCCCGGCGGGGCTCGGCGCCGCGCGCATGCTACAGGAGTCAGGCTTCGGCGACTGGACGCTCTACGAGCGCACCGACCGGGTGGGCGGCCTGGCGGGAAGCTTCGTGGACGAGAGAGGGTTCACCTGGGACCTCGGAGGCCACGTCGTATTCTCCCACTACGATAGATTCACCTCGCTTCTGGACGACCTGCTCGGTCCCACCGGCTGGATAGAGCACGAGAGAGAGAGCTGGATCCGGCTCATGGGCCGCTGGGTGCCGTACCCGTTCCAAAACAACCTGCACCGGCTGCCCGAGAGGGAGCGGGCCGAGTGCCTGGCCGGCCTCATGAAGGCTGCGGCGAATAGGCGAGCCGAGCCCTTCGCGGACTTCGACGACTTCATAGTCCGCACTTTCGGCGGCGCGATAGCCGATCTTTTCATGAGGCCTTACAACTGGAAGGCGTGGGGGTACCGGACGCCGGAGCTCGGTGCGGAGTGGATCGGAGACAGGGTCTCCGTCCCGGATCCCGAGCGCGTCGCCCGAAACGTCGAGCTCGAAAGAGACGACGTAGGCTGGGGCCCTAACAACAAATTCAGGTTTCCCGTCTCCGGCGGAACAGGCGTGATCTGGAACGCGCTGGCCGCGGGGCTGCCCGGCGACAAGGTGATCACGGGCCGCGAGGTCACGGCCGTGGACCCGGGGTCTCGCACCGTGGAGCTTTCGGACGGCGCGCGGCGCCGCTACGGCGCGCTCATCTCCACCATGCCCTTGAACGAGCTGGCGCGCTTGTGCGGTCACGGCGGCTGGATCGAGGCGACCTCCGGCCTCAGGCACTCGTCGGTCCACGTAGTGGGCGTGGGGCTCAAGGGCAGGCCTCCTGATGAGCTGAAATCGAAATGCTGGATTTACTTCCCCGAGGACGACAGCCCGTTCTACAGGGTCACTCACTTCAGTCTTTACAGCCACAACAACGTGCCCGACATAACTCGCCGGTGGTCGCTCATGTGCGAGGTGTCCGAGTCGCCGGGAAAGCCCGTCGATGCTTCACGCGTCGTCGATGACTGCGTTGACGGTCTCGTGAGGGCCGGTCTGATCGAAGGGCCGGGCATGATAACCCACACGTGGAGCCGAAGGGCGGAGTACGCGTATCCGACGCCCACCAAGAGCAGGGACGAGATAATACTTTCCGTGCTGCCCGAGATGTACGAGGCGGGAATACTATCACGCGGGCGTTTCGGGGGATGGCGCTACGAGGTCGGCAACATGGACCACTCCTTCATGCAGGGCTACGAGGCCGCCGGTCACATCCTGAGCGGCGCATCCGAAGTAACCATCTGGAACCCCGACGCCGTGAACCGTTGATCGCCGGGATTGTCTTAGCCCGCCCGCCGCAAACCCACCCCCGGCACGGGACACGGCCCACGCATGCGTGAATAAAGTCTCCCGGCGG
>CAZHEV010000029.1:0-14541 GCA_964531335.1 uncultured bacterium
AGGAAGAAGCGACCTCCGATGAGGAAGCGGGCTCCGATGAGGAAGCGGGCTCCGATGAGGAAGCGGGCTCCGACGAGGCGACCTCCGATGAGGAAGCCGGCTCCGACGAGGCGGCCTCCGAGGAAGAGGCGACCTCCGATGAGGAAGCCGGCTCCGACGAAGAAGCCGAGAAAAAGGACAAGGGTCCGGCCAAGAATTGGTACGTGGTTCACACCTTCTCAGGGCACGAGAACAAGGTGAAGGCCAGCCTGGAGAAGGCTATAAGCCAGTCCTCGTTCGCCGACAGGTTCGGCAGGGTCCTGGTAGCAACCGAGGACTTCGCCGAGATGAAGGCCGGCAAGCGCACGATCTCCAGGCGGAAGACGTTTCCAAGTTACGTTCTCATAGAGGCCGACTTCAACGACGACGTCAGGCACCTTGTCTTGAACATACCCGGAGTTACGAGATTCATCGGATCCGGGAAGAGACCCGCTCCTTTGCGCAAGCCCGAGGTGAAGAGAATCCTCGGGCAGATGGACGGCAGCAAGGCCAAGCCCACCCCGCAGGTGCCGTTCAAGGAGGGCGAGCATGTGAAGGTGGTCGACGGACCGTTCAGCGATTTCTCGGGCGTCGTCGAGGAGGTAAACCCGGAGAGGGGCAAGCTGAAGGTGATGGTGAGCATATTCGGGAGACCGACGCCCGTGGAGCTGGATTTCCTGCAGGTCAAGGCCGTATAGGCACTGTTCCGGAGGGTTTTTGAAGTGGCAAAACAAGTTCAAGCGACCATAAAGCTGCAAATACCGGCCGGCAACGCCACACCGGCGCCGCCCGTCGGTCCGGCCCTGGGTCAGCACGGACTCAACATCATGGAGTTCTGCCGGGCCTACAACGCCAGGACCGAGGGCCAGGCGGGCCTGATAGTCCCGGTGGTCATCACCGTTTACAAGGACAAGACCTTCACGTTCATAACGAAGACTCCTCCCGCGGCGGTGCTTCTGAAGAAGGCGGCCACGATCGCGAAGGGCTCGGGCGAGCCAAACCGCAACAAGGTCGGAAAGGTGACGATGGCCCAGGTCATGGACATCGCGAAACGGAAGATGACCGACTTGAACGCCAAGGACATTGACGGAGCCGTAAAAATGGTCATGGGCACCGCGAGGAGCATGGGCGTAGAGGTGGAGGGCGCGTAGGAGATGAAAAACGGTAAGCGCTACAACGCGGCCAAGGAGAAGGCGGCCAGAGAGGTGCGGCACCCGCTGGCCGACGCCGTCGGTCTGGTCAAAGAGACGGCCGGCGCGAAGTTCGACGAGACCGTCGAGCTGTCCGCTCGACTCGGGGTGGACCCCAGGAGAACGGATCAGACGGTCAGAGGCACCGTCGTGCTGCCGCACGGCACGGGCAAGGAGCTGCGCGTGCTGGTCCTGGCAAAGGGCGAGAAGGAGTCTGAGGCCCGAGAGGCGGGGGCCGATCACGTGGGGTCCGCGGACTACATTCAGAAGATCACCGATGGCTGGCTCGACGTGGACAAGATCGTGGCCACTCCGGACATGATGAGCGATGTCGGCAAGCTCGGGCGCGTACTCGGTCCGCGAGGGCTGATGCCCAATCCGAAGAGCGGGACCGTGACCTTCGACGTGGCCAAGGCGGTGAGCGATCTCAAGAAAGGTAAGATCGAGTTCAAGGTCGACAAGGGTGCCAATGTCCACGTTCCCGTGGGCAAGGTCTCTTTCGACAACAACAAACTCGTCGAGAACATCAGGACGTTTCTGAAGGAGCTGATAGGGGCGCGGCCCCCGGCCGCGAAGGGGCAGTTCGTCAAGAGCCTGACGCTCTGTACCACGATGGGGCCCGGCGTGAGGGTGGACTTCCTGGACGCCAGCTCCGGGCTCAAATAGAGAAGGATTGGAGAGGTCATGCCAAGCGAGGCGAAAGTAGCCGCTGTTGAAGAGCTGAGGGAGATCCTGAAAGGAGCTTCGAGCATCTACCTTACCGATTTCACGGGGATGCCCGTCGACATGATGTCGGATCTCCGCCGCAAGTGCCGCGAGGCCGACGTAGAGTACAGGGTCGTCAAGGACAGTCTCACCAGGCTCGCGGCAAAGGACGCCGGCGTGGAACAGGTGGCCGAGTTCATCGAGGGACCGACGGCGCTCGCCCTCGGGCATTCGGATCAGCTCGCCCCGGCCAGGGTGCTTTCGCAGTTCGCGAAGGAGCACAAGCTCCCTCGTCTGAGGGCCGCCCTGGTCGAGGGCAAGATGTTCAACGAGGAACAGGTCAAGACCCTGGCGGCTCTTCCCTCCAGGGATGTATTGCTTGCGCAGTTCGCGGCGGGGGTCATGTGGCCGCTGAACGGCGTCGCAGGGGCCTTGAACCAAGCCATGTGGAAGCTTGTGGCAACGCTTGACGCGCTTGCCAAGTCGATGGAGGAAGGCGGCGAGGCGGCCAAACCGGCCGAGACAGCCGCGAAAGAGCCGGCGGAGGACTCCGCCTCGGCGGCCGAGGAGCCGGGCGCGGAGCAGAAGGCAGAAGCCGGTGAGCCCGCCGCGGGACCGGAGGGCGAGTCGGAGGCGGGCGGTAAGCCCGAGAAGCAGAAGGGCGAGTGATCGCCGGGCGATTGGCGGAAATGTCCGGGCGGCCGGTCAGGCAAGGTAGCGTGGACGGCTTTCAGGGCAAGAAGACGGAGCGTTTCGGAGGTGACAGATGAGTCCTGAGGAGAAGACCAAGGAGAAGACCAAGGAGAAGACCAAGAAAGAGACGGCCGCGGCCGAACCGGCGGGGGCCGCCGCTGAGTCGCGGAGCGACGCCGTAGTGGCCATTCTCAAGGAGATGACGCTTCTTGAGGTGAGCGATCTCGTAAAGAAGCTCGAGGACGAGTTCGGCGTCAGCGCCTCTATGCCCATGATGGCGGCGGGAGCGGCCCCGGTGGCGGGAGCGGCCCCGGCGGCGGAAGAGGAACAGACCGAGTTCGACGTGGTGCTGAACGCGGCCGGAGACAAGAAGATCCAGGTCATCAAGGTCGTTCGGGCCATCACGGGGCTCGGCCTGAAAGAGGCCAAGGACCTGGTGGACAATTCTCCCAAGCCGGTCAAGGAGAAGGTCAGCAGGAAAGAGGCCGACGAGGTCAAGGCTCAGTTGGAAGAAGTAGGAGCCCAGGTGGAGATTAAGTAGGTCCGGGGACCCAGACCGGAAGCGAGGTGGAGCCTTTGAGCGCTACGCCGCAGAACATTCGCAGAAGCTACAGCAAGCTCGACGTTGACTGGGATATCGCGCTGCCGAACCTCCTCGATGTGCAGCTCGCGTCTTTCAGGGCGTTCGTGCAGGATCATGTCTACCCCGGTGAGAGGGTGAACGAGGGCCTACAAGAGGTCTTCAACAGCGTGTTCCCGATTACGGACGCGAGGGATCTCTATTCTCTCGAGTTCGTGGAATACCATCTCGGCGAGCCGAAGTACTCCGTCCAGGAGTGCCAGGAGAGAGACCTGACGTTCTCCGTTCCCCTGAAGGCCGTGCTCCGCCTGAGGATCAGGGAGCAGGGCGAGGACGGGCAAAAGCGCGACAAGGAGATAATCGAGCAGGAGGTATATCTCGGCGAGCTCCCCATGATCACGGACAAGGGGACCTTCGTGATAAACGGCGCCGAGCGGGTCATAGTCAGTCAGCTTCACCGTTCTCCAGGGGTCTTCTTCGACGAGACGATACACGCCAACGGCAAGAAGCTCTTCTCGGCGAGGATCATTCCGTACCGCGGTTCCTGGGTCGAGTTCAGTCTGGACGTAAACGACATAATGTACGTCCACATCGATCGCAAGAGGAAGCTCCCGGTGACGGTATTGCTCAGGGCCCTGGGCTACGTCGCCGATCCCGAGATCCTCCAGCACTTCTACGAGGTGGAAGATGAGAAGCTGACCGGGCGCAAGCCGTGGCCCGTCGAGGGCAAGGTAGCGGCCGAGGACGTGGTAGACGCCGAGACGGGCGAGATTCTGCTCGAGTGCAACGAGGTAATAACAGCGGACCACGTGACCGCTTTGAAGAAAGCCGGCTTCGAAAGCGTAAAGGTCTTCAACATCGAGAAGATGGAGGAGGCCGACATCATACGCAATACCCTTAAGAAGGACAGCACCAAGACCCAGGATGAGGCGCTTGCAAGGATCTACACGCTGCTCAGGCCCGGGGACTCACCGAGGGCCGAGACGGCGAGGGACATTCTGGACAAGTTGTTCTTCAGCTCCAAGAGATACGATCTGGCGAAAGTCGGCCGGTACAAGCTCAATCAGAAGCTCAATCACGAGGAGCTCCTCGGGGGAAAGTCCCGTATGCGGAGGTCCAAGCTGACGGTGCCGCCGTATAGCCTGGCCACGCTGTGCAAGGAGGACTTCCTGGCGATCATCAAGTACCTCGTGTTCCTCCGCGCGGGAATCGAGGTGCCGGACATGATCATAGACACGGATGACATAGATCATCTCGGCAACCGGAGGGTGCGGTCCGTCGGAGAGCTTCTGGCCAATCAGTTCAACATAGGCCTGGCGCGCATGGCGCGGATAATAAAGGAGCGGATGAGCCTCCAGGATTCGGAGGGGATGACCCCGTACGACCTGATAAACGCGAGGACCATCTCCGCGGTCATCCAGAGCTTCTTCGGAAGCAGCCAGCTGTCGCAGTTCATGGACCAGACCAATCCTCTGGCCGAGCTCACCCACAAGCGCAGGCTGAGCGCGCTCGGTCCGGGGGGGCTTACCAGAGACAGGGCCGGCTTCGAGGTCAGGGACGTGCACTACACGCACTACGGCCGCATGTGCCCGATAGAGACCCCTGAGGGGCCGAATATCGGGCTCATCTCGTCGCTGAGCACCTACGCCCGCGTGAACGAGCTGGGCTTCCTGGAGACGCCGTACCGGACGGTCGAGGGCGGGATAGTCAACAAGTCCAAGATCCAGTACCTGTCGGCGGACCGCGAGGACAAGTTCCGGATGGCCCCGGCGAACACGCCCATGGACACGGGAAACGGCAGGCTGCTGGACGAGGCGCTCGCCGTCAGGTACAGGGGCGAGCTTCCCATAGTGCCGAGCAAGGAAGTCAACTTCATAGACATATCGCCTATTCAGCTCGTCAGCCCGGCGGCCGCTCTGGTGCCTTTCCTGGAGCATGACGACGCCAACCGGGCGCTCATGGGATCGAACATGCAGAGGCAGGCCGTGCCGCTGCTGGTGACGGAGTCTCCGCTCGTGGGGACCGGCCTGGAGGGCAAGGTGGCCGCCGATTCCGGAGCTCTGTGCGTAGCCAAGCACGACGGCGTGGTGGAGAGCGTTTCGGGCAGCTCGATCGTGATCAAGCGTACCAGGAGGGACAGCGTCAAGACGGATTTCTCTGACTCGGCCGGACTCGACGTTTACAACCTTACCAAGTTCAAGAGATCCAATCAGGACACCTGCATAAACCAGAGGCCCATCGTCAGCGAGGGGCAGCAGGTGAAGGCGGGGCAGATTATCGGCGACGGCGCGGCGACCAAGGACGGGGAGCTGGCGCTGGGAGCCGACGTCGTGGTGGCGTTCATGCCCTGGGGAGGCTACAACTTCGAGGACGCGGTCCTGGTGAGCGAGAAGCTGATCAAGGACGACACGTATACATCGATCCACATCGAGGACTTCGAGCTCCAGGTGAGGGACACGAAGCGCGGGGTGGAGGAGATCACCCGCGAGATCCCGAACGTGAGCGAGGAGACGGTCAGGAACCTCGACGAGGACGGGATAATCAGGATAGGCGCCCGGGTCAAGGCCAACGACATACTGGTCGGCAAGGTCACGCCGAAGGGCGAGACGGAGCTCACGCCGGAGGAGCGGCTTCTCAGGGCCATATTCGGCGAGAAGGCCGGCGACGTGCGCGACGCATCGCTCAAGGCCCCTCCCGGCATGGACGGGATCGTCGTCGACATAAGGGTCTTCTCCAGGCGCGAGAAGGACGAATCGAGCAAGAAGCACGAGAAACGAGAGATAGCCCGTCTGAAACGGCAGGCCAGGCAAGAGAAGAACAAGATCCTGGAGATGCGGGACGAGGAGCTCTCCAGGATAGTATCCGGCCAGTACGTGGAGCGCCTGGTCGATTCGAGGGGCGAGGCGCTGGCGCGCAAGGGCAAGAAGGTCGACGAGCCGTTGCTGGAAGAGGTCGACTTCGACGACCTGCCGTGGGGCAGCTCGATTGTAAAGGACAGGAAGTCCAACGAGCTTTTCTGGCAGCAAATGGACGCCGCGGCACAGGCCATAGACAGGATCGACAAGAAGCTGGAGAAGGAGGTCGATCGCGTCTCCAGGGGAGACGAGCTTCCGCCGGGCGTCGTGAAGCTGGTCAAGGTCTACGTCGCCACCAAGAGACGGCTCTCGGTGGGCGACAAGGTCGCCGGCCGCCACGGCAACAAGGGAGTCGTCGCCAAGATCCTCCCCGAGGAGGACATGCCTTATATGCCCGACGGCACGCCGGTCGAGATGGTGCTCAACCCGCTGGGGGTGCCGTCCAGGATGAATATCGGACAGGTACTGGAGACGCATCTCGGATGGGCCGCGAAGGTCCTGGGAATAAAAGTGGCGACCCCCGTCTTCGCGGGCGGCAGCGTCGGTGAGATAAAGAATACTCTAAGGGAGGCCGGGCTGCCGGAGGACGGCAAGAGCGTCCTGTACGACGGCAGAACGGGCGAGCCCTTCAACCAGCGCGTGACGGTGGGCTACATCTACATGATGAAACTGTCGCACCTGGTTGACGACAAGATTCACGCTAGATCGATTGGACCCTACTCATTGGTCACCCAGCAACCCCTTGGAGGCAAAGCCCAGTTCGGAGGACAGCGCTTCGGGGAGATGGAGGTGTGGGCTCTGGAAGCCTATGGCGCCGCCTACACCCTGCAGGAGCTCTTGACCGTGAAGTCGGACGACGTGGCCGGCAGATCGCGCATTTACGAGGCGATCGTAAAGGGCGAGAATCCGCCCGAGCCCGGCATTCCGGAGTCGTTCAACGTATTGGTCAAGGAGCTTCAGAGTCTCTGCCTCGACGTTCAGTTCGAAGACAACTAGGCGTTCTCCATGGAAGGAGAGAGGAATATGCAGGAACTGGGAGGACTTCAAACCCCCGTCGGTTTGACCAAGGCGGGGACGATGACACTCACCAGGGGTGACGACCGGGATGGGCGGAAGAGGTTCAGCTTTCACTCCATACGCATACAGCTCGCTTCGCCGGAGACCATAAGACGCTGGTCCAGCGGCGAGGTGACGAAGCCCGAGACGATAAACTACCGTTCGTTCAAGCCCGAGCGGGACGGGCTCTTCTGCGAGCGCATATTCGGGCCGGTGAAGGACTGGGAGTGCAGCTGCGGCAGATACAAGCGAATCAGGTACAGGGGCGTGGTGTGCGACCGCTGCGGCGTGGAGGTTACCCAGGCCAAGGTGAGACGGGAGAGGCAGGGGCATATCGAGCTCGCGGTCCCCGTGTCGCACATCTGGTTTTTCAAGGGGGTGCCCAGCCGGATCGGCAACCTCCTGGACATGTCCATCAGGGATCTGGAGAGAGTCCTCTACTACGAGTCGTACGTGGTTATAGATCCCGGCAATACGGACCTCAAGATGAAGCAGCTTCTGACTGAGGACGAGATGATGGAGCTCCAGGAGAACGAGGACCTCAAGTTCGAGGCCAAGATGGGCTCCGATGCCATAAGGGACCTGCTGGCCTCCATCGATCTCGAGGAGCTCTCGGCCGAGCTCAGGGCGAATGCCAAGATGGAGACCTCCGCTCAGAGAAAGAAGGAGACGCTCAAGAGACTCCGTATAGTCGAGGCGTTCCGACAGAGCGGCAACAAGCCCGAATGGATGATTCTGGAAGTGGTTCCGGTGTTGCCTCCCGATCTCAGACCGCTGGTGCCCCTGGAGGGCGGCCGCTTCGCGACCAGCGATCTCAACGATCTGTACCGGAGGGTCATAAACCGGAACAACAGGCTGAAGAAGCTGATAGAGATCAAGGCCCCCGAGGTGATCCTGAGAAACGAGAAGAGGATGCTTCAGGAGGCCGTGGACGCCCTGTTCGACAACGGCCGCCGCTCCCGGGCGGTGAGAGGGCAGGGCAACAGGCCGCTCAAGTCGCTCAGCGACCAGCTCAAGGGCAAGCAGGGGAGGTTCCGCCAGAACCTTCTCGGAAAGCGAGTCGACTACTCCGGTCGCTCGGTGATCGTCGTTGGGCCGGAGCTCGAGCTTCACCAGTGCGGATTGCCCAAGAACATGGCCCTGGAGCTCTTCAAGCCCTTCATCATAAGGAAGCTCGAAGACAGGGGATTCGTGCAGACGGTGAAGAGCGCCAAGCGCCTGGTGGAAAAGGAGCGTCCCGAGGTCTGGGACATTCTCGGCGAGATCATCAAGGGCCATCCCGTGCTTCTGAACCGGGCCCCCACGCTCCACAGGCTCGGCATACAGGCCTTCGAGCCCGTTCTGGTGGAGGGCAAGGCCATTAAGATCCACCCGTTGGTTTGCGCGGCGTTCAACGCGGACTTCGACGGGGACCAGATGGCGGTTCACGTTCCTCTCTCGTTCGAGGCCCAGATAGAGACGAACCTGCTCATGATGTCCACCAATAACATTCTCTCTCCGGCGAACGGTCGTCCGCTGGCCACCCCGAGCCAGGACATAGTCCTGGGGTGCAACTTCCTTACCAAGCCCAAGCGGGACGGCAGGGGACAGGGCAAGGCGTTCTCGAGCTTCGACGAGGTGAGGGCGGCGTTGGAGTCGGGTGAGACCGAGCTCCACTCGCGTATAAAGGTGCAGATAAACGGCGACCTGGTGGACACCACGGTGGGACGGGTCATATTCAACGAGGTGCTCCCCCCGGGCCTGGACTTCGTCAACCACACGTTGAACAAGAAGTCCCTCGAGTCGCTTGTGGCCGACTGCTACAGGAAGCTGGGCGCCAAGAGGGCGGCCGAGCTGCTCGACAACCTAAAGGACCTGGGCTTCAAGTACGCCACTTACGCCGGGATCACCGTCGGCATCGACGACATTCTGATCCCGGAAGAGAAGAAGCTGATAATCGACAGCGCTCAAGAAGAGGTGGACGGCATAGCCGGCCTGTACAGGAAGAGGGCCATCACCGAGGGAGAGCGCTACAACAAGGTCATAGACACCTGGACGAGGGTGACTCACGAGGTCGAAGTCGCCACCTTCGAAGGCCTCTCCAGGGACAAGGACGGGTTCAATCCGATCTTCATGATGGCGGACTCGGGCTCCAGGGGAAGCAGGGAGCAGATCCGTCAGCTCGCGGGCATGCGCGGGTTGATGGCCAAGCCCCAGAAGAAGATCACAGGTGGGCTCGGAGAGATCATCGAGTCCCCCGTGGTGAGAAACTTCAAGGAGGGGCTCACCGTTCTGGAGTACTTCATCTCGACTCACGGGGCGAGAAAGGGCCTCGCCGACACCGCGCTGAAGACCGCCGACGCCGGCTATCTGACCAGGCGCCTCGTTGACGTGGCGCAGGACGTCATCGTCACGGAGCCGGACTGCGGGTCCATCCTCGGCCTGGAGGTGGGCGCGCTGAAAGAAGGCGAGGAGATCATCGAGCCTCTCAGCGACCGCATACTGGGTCGGGTCACGGCCGACGACGTGTTGGATCCTGTAAGCGGCTCGGTCCTCGCGCACGGAGGCGATGAGATAGTCGAAGAGGCCGCCAGGCATATAGAGGAGAGCGGTATAGAGAAGATAAGGATCCGTTCGGTCCTTACTTGCGAGACGCGGCGGGGCGTCTGCGCCAAGTGCTATGGAAGGAACCTGGCCACGGGGCGGATGGCGGACATCGGCGAGGCCGTGGGCGTCGTCGCGGCCCAGAGCATCGGGGAGCCCGGTACGCAGCTTACCTTGAGGACCTTCCACATCGGCGGAACCGCCAGCAGGATCGTTGAGCAATCGAAGATCAAGGCCAAGTGCGACGGCGTGGTGAGGTTCAAGGACGTGCACATGGTTCAGCGGACCGACGGTACTTCCGTGATGGTGGGCCATCGCGGCGAGGTGGAGCTATATGACGAGGAAGGCCGTCTGCGCCACAGGTTCAGCCCCTCGTACGGCGCGGCGATGCTGGTCTCCGACGGGGACGAGGTCAACGAGGGCCAGGACCTTTTCGAGTGGGACACCTACAACATTCCGGTGATTACCGAGCAGGAGGGTATCGTCAGGTTCGGAGACGTTGTCGACAAGGTCACCATCAGGGACGAGGTGGATGAGAACACCGGACTCCGCCTGATGGTCATCATCGACGACAAGAACAAGGTGCTTCAGCCTCACATCTCCGTTACCGACGAGGAAGGGGTCCAGAAGGCGCGTTACCTGCTGCCCACCGGGGCCAGGCTGAGCGTCCGGGACGGCCAGAAGGTCAACGCGGGCGACGCGCTGGCCAAGATAAGACGCGAGATATCGAAGACACGCGACATAACCGGCGGTCTTCCCAGGGTGTCCGAGCTGTTCGAGGCGCGAAAGCCCAAGGACCACGCGGCGGTTTCGGAGATCGACGGCGTGGTCGGATTCGGCCAGGTCTCGCGCGGAATGAGGAAGCTCACCGTGACCAACGAGAACGCCGACGCCAGGGAATACCTGATCCCCCATGGAAGGCACTTGCACGTGCAGGACGGCGACAGGGTGATCGCCGGGGACCGGCTGACCGAGGGCCCCATAAACCCGCACGACATCCTGCGAATCAAGGGGATCAAGGAGGTCCAGGAGTACCTGGTCAACGAGATACAGGAGGTCTACAGGCTGCAGGGAGTGCGCATCGACGACAAGCACGTCGAGGTCATCGTGCGCCAGATGCTCCAGAAGGTCAGGATAGTGGACCCCGGCGACACGAACTTCCTGGAGGGCGAGCAGGCGGACAAGTTCCAGCTCAAGGAGGAGAACGAACGCGTAGTGTCGGAGGGCGGCCAGCCCGCGACGTTCGATCCGCTGCTGCTGGGCATTACGAAGGCCAGCTTGAGCATGCAGAGCTTCATATCCGCCGCCTCGTTCCAGGAGACGACCAGGGTGCTCACTGAGGCCAGCATATTCGGCAGCGTCGACCATCTCAGGGGCCTGAAGGAGAACGTGATAATCGGCTACCTGATACCGGCCGGCACGGGGCTTCCCAAGTACCGGCAGCTCCGATTGGCCGAGGAGGAGGTCGAGAGGAAAGCCGACGCCGACGCAAAAACGGCTTGACAAAGCTGAACAAGAGGCCATATAATCTGTCGTTTGTGTCCCCCAACTCGGACCTGGGCGGCCGGGGATTGGGGTTAGGGTTAAGTGATTGTTAAAGTGTGAGTTAAGCAAAGGAGTTAGGACTTGCCGACACTGAACCAGCTCGTGAGAAAGGGTAGAAAGGTCATAAGACCCAAGACCTCCGCGCCCGCTCTGAAGGGAAACCCTCAGAAGAGGGGGGTCTGTACCAGGGTGTATACGAGCACGCCCAAGAAACCGAACTCCGCGCTGCGGAAGGTCGCCAGAGTGAGGTTGACGGGTGGGGTGGAGGTCACATCCTACATACCCGGCGAAGGCCATAATCTTCAAGAGCACTCGATAGTCCTGGTGAGGGGCGGCCGAGTGAAGGATCTTCCCGGGGTGAGATACCACATCATCAGGGGGACCCTGGACGCAAGCGGAGTCGAGGGCAGGAACCAGAGTAGGTCGAAGTACGGGACCAAGAAGAAGTCATCGTAAGCGAAGAATCGCTGCCGGTTGCAGTGAGCGAACGGCCTAGGAGATGACGTTAGAATGCCGAGGAAGGGTAGAATAGTCAGGAGGGAGATCCCTGCTGACCCGAAGTTCAACAGCGTTCTCGTTACGAAGTTCATCGGATGTCTGATGAGGCGTGGGAAGCGCAGCACGGCGGAGGGGATAATCTACGGCTGCCTGGACATCATTGAGAAGAAGACGGGATCGGAAGGACTTGGAGTCATGAAACAGGCTCTGAACAACGTCAAGCCTGTTCTCGAGGTCAAGTCCCGCCGCGTAGGAGGAGCGACCTATCAAGTCCCGGTGGAGGTCCGCCCGGATCGGAGGACCACACTGGCGCTTCGTTGGTTGATTTCCTACGCAGAATCCCGCCCCGACCACACGATGAAAGAACGCCTCGCTGCGGAGCTTATCGCCGCCTATAAGAGCGAGGGCGGCGCGGTGAAGAAAAAGGAGGACACGCACAGGATGGCCGAGGCCAACAAGGCTTTCGCCCATTACCGCTGGTAGCAAGTGCCTCCGATTTCACCCTAATCATACATCGGTAGAATGATAATCAGATCCGCCTGACGGCGGAGCCGGGGCCTTCCATCCCCTCATGCGGCCCCCTGGATCGGTATGGAGATGTGATGCTCGCGGTAAGAGCCAAAGAATCAGGCAAGGCAGGAGGAGCGGTTTTGCGACGTCCATACCCGTTGGAGAAAGTGCGCAACATAGGCGTCATGGCGCACATCGACGCCGGAAAGACCACTCTCACCGAGCGCATTTTGTTCTACTCCGGCCGGTTGCACCGCATGGGAGAGGTCCACAACGGCGCGGCCACGATGGACTGGATGGAGCAGGAGAGGGAGCGGGGTATTACTATCACCTCGGCCGCGACGACCTGCCAGTGGCGCGACTGCCGGATAAACATAATCGACACGCCCGGGCACGTGGATTTCACGGTCGAGGTGGAGAGGTCCCTGCGCGTGCTGGACGCGGCTATAGCCGTCTTCTGCGGCGTGGGGGGCGTGGAGCCGCAATCGGAGACCGTCTGGAGGCAGGCGGACCGGTACGGGATTCCGCGAATTGCATTCATCAACAAGATGGATCGCGTGGGATCCGATTACTCCGTGACCGTGGACATGATGAGGACCAGGCTGGGCGCCAACCCGGTCCCGGTCACGGTTCCGGTGAAGGTCGGGGATCACTTCGTCGCGCTGCTCGATCTGATCGAAATGGTGCAGGTCACCTACGTGGGCGAGACCCTGGGTTCCGTCTTCAAGGTGGACCCTATTCCCGACGGCCTGATGGACATGGGCAAGGAGCACAGGGGACGGATGCTCGAAGCGATCGCCGATCAGGACGAGGAGCTTCTCGAGCGATATCTCGAGGGCGGCGAGATCGAGTCCGACCTGATAAGACGCGCGCTGAGGAAGGGCACGCTGGGCTGCAAGATCGTCCCCACCTACTGCGGAGCGGCCTTCAGGAACCAGGGCGTGCAGAGGCTTCTGGACGGCGTCGTGGACTTCTTCCCCTCGCCGGCCGAGGTGCCTCCCGTCAAGGGGACCAATCCCAAGAACGGGAAGAAGATCGAGAGAAGGGCCGCGGACGACGAGCCCCTGTCCGCGCTGGCTTTCAAGGTAGTGACCGACCCTTACGTCGGAAAGCTCACTTACCTCAGGGTCTATTCGGGCAAGCTCCAGTCGGGAGCCATGGTTTACAACCCGACCAAAGGCAAGAACACCAGAGTCGGCCGGCTGGTCGAGATGCACGCAAACAAGCGGGAGGAAAAAGACGCGATACTGTGCGGTGACATAGGCGCGGCCGTGGGAATGAAGGACGTCAGAACGGGCGACACGCTGTGTGAGAAGGCCGACCAGATCGTGCTGGAGGCGATGGACTTTCCTACGCCCGTCATTTCCGTGGCCATCGAGCCCAAGACCAAGGCGGACGAAGACAAGCTGGTAATGGCGCTCCAGTCGCTCGCCGACGAGGACCCCACTTTCCGGACCAAGGTGGATGAGGAGACCGGGCAGACAATAATCTCGGGCATGGGCGAGCTCCACCTGGAGGTGCTCGTGGATCGGATGCTGCGCGAGTTCAAAGTCGGAGCGAACGTCGGCCGGCCCCAGGTGGCCTACCGAGAGACCATCACCGAGCGCAGCGAGGCGAGGGGCGAGTTCATAAGGCAGAGCGGGGGCAGGGGACAATACGGGGTCGTCCTCCTGGCCCTCGAGCCGTACGAATCGGGCAGGTTCGAGTTCGAGAACGCCCTCAAGGGAGGCGTCATTCCGAGAGACTTCGTCCCGGCGGTCGAGCGCGGCGTGAAGGACGCGATGGAGAACGGCGTTATAGCCGGCTTTCCAATGACCGGCGTCAAGGCGACTCTGCTCGACGGCAGCTACCACGACGTCGATTCGTCCGACATAGCTTTCCGGGCGGCCGGCTCGATAGCGTTTCGCGACGCGGCGAGGAAGGCGGAACCGAAGCTGCTCGAGCCCATCATGGACGTCGAGGTGGTTGTCCCGGAGGAATACATGGGTGAGGTAATGGGCGATCTGACGTCGAGGAGGGGAAGGATCGGAGGGATGTTCAATAGATCCGAAGCCCGGGTCGTCGCCGCGAGCGTGCCGCTGGCCGAGATGTTCGGCTACGCGACCAGGCTCCGTTCTCTTACCCAGGGAAGGGCGGTGTACACCATGCAGTTTTCCAAGTACATGCCGCTTCCGCAGAACCTCGAGGAGGAGCTCGTTAGCAGGATACGAGGATTCTAGCTGTCCGTATTCAGCCGTGGAGCATGAAAGGAGTCCAGGAGGAATTGAGAGATGGCCAAGGCTAAGTTTGAGAGGACGAAGGACCACAT
>CAZHEV010000030.1:0-6085 GCA_964531335.1 uncultured bacterium
GACTGAGGAAATGCCGTGACCAACAGGTACTGCGAGGTTCTTATTTACCGATCAGCGCGGCGTTGACAGGTCTTCCGGGGGCAAGTACACTCGATATCGCAAGCGAAGGCGGTCGTCGAGGGTACCGTAGCGGCCGCCACGAAGATCTCAAGCCAGGCAACGCCTCTCGCAGGGCCGGTCCGCCCTCATCACCCCTGCGATTTCCTTCGATTGGAGGACTAGATGACTATCCCAAGGCTCGCTCGAAACGCGCCCGCCGCCCTCACCATGCTCATCACAACCGGGCTCTTGTTCTGCGCGGGCGGCTGCGGCGGAGGCGACGAAGGCGGATCCACCGCCGGTACCGATCAGGCGGACGCCCCTGCCGAGGCGCCCGGGGGCGGCGGCGAAGAGGGCGGCGGCGAAGCCGATACGGTCCAGGTCGGAGACCTGGTGTCGCTGCACTACAGGGGCACCTTGAGCGACGGATCGGTCTTCGATCAGTCGCAGCCGGACAGGCCCCTGTCCTTCCGCGCGGGGAGGGGCCAGGTGATACCCGGTTTCGACGAGGCGGTTCTCGGCATGAAAGTGGACGAAGAGAAGACGGTCACAATCCCGGCGGCGGAGGCTTACGGCCACAGGAATTCGCAGATGGTCATAAACGTGGCCCTATCGAATTTCGCGGACGACTTCGAGGCCAAGGAAGGGGACGACATTAACATCCGGAACGAGGCCGGGAACGTCCTCCGCGGAGTGATCGTGGACACGTCACCGGACAGCTTGCTTATTGACTTCAATCATCCGCTGGCCGGAGAGGAATTGACCTTCGACATAAAGGTAATAGGCATCGAGTGATCCGGCCCTACGTCAAATGAACACCCCTAACCGTGCCGCCAAAGCGGCGCCCCTGCTGCTCCTGATCGCGCTGACGGCGGGTTGCGCCAACAATCCCCCGAGGTATCTGATGGGGGCCTACAGGTTCCAGGACGGCCGGCTGATTAGCGTCCGCGCAAGCGAAGAGAAAACCCTCAGGTACCGCAGCTTCCACGACGGCGAAAGCCGCAGACTGTACAGGCACAGACGCCTCAGGTACGTGTCCGGTGAGGGGTTCAGCCGGCGCGCCCCCGTGAAGCTGGTCGTGGACTTCATCGTAGGCGAGGACGGCGAGGCGACCGGTCTTTCCTGGCGATTCCACGACGCGGCCCCCGAGACCGCGACCCGTATAGCCAGGGCTCTCCGCTCTCACTTCCCAAGCGGGGACGTGAGCCTCTTCGCCAGGCTCGACCTACCCGATGGAAAAGGCCCTTTCCCTGCGATCGTCCTGATAGGGGGCTCGGGCGAGTCCGCCTGCACGGACCACCTGTCCGCCGGTGATTTCCTCGCGACCAACGGAATCGCTGCCCTTACCTACGACAAGCGAGGCACCGGCAGATCGGGCGGGGATTTCACCTCCGATTTTCATGTGCTGGCGAAGGACGCGGTGGCCGCAGTGGAGCATCTCAAGGCCAGGTCCGACATAGACTCCACCCGAATCGGCCTATGCGGATTCAGCCAGGGCGGCTGGGTCGCGCCGCTGGCCGCGTCGATGAGCCCGAACGTGAGCTACGTGATAGTGAACTACGGGATGATGGAGTCGCCGGCCGAGGAGGCTCTCATGGAGACGCTCGACCTCGCCCGCGAGCGGGGAGCGGATGAGAGATCGCTCGTGGAGATCGAGCGGCTCACCGTCGCGGCAATCGATGTCATCGCCTCCGATTTCAAGGAATGGGAGGAGTTCGAGAAACTGAAGAAGGAATATAAGAAGGCCGAATGGCGCGAGAAGATCGAGGGGACCCCGGTGGAGGACATGCTGAAGTATCCCAAGTTCCTGGCGAAGCTGATCGGCCCGGTGAGAGCCCCTGAGGGCCTCGACTGGTATTACGACTCGACGGACGTGCTGCGGTCCCTGGAGATCCCGATGGTATGGCTCCTCGCGGAGATGGATGAGAGCGCGCCCAACCGGAAGACCATTCCCAAGCTCAGGAAGATGATCGCCCGGGGCAAGCCATATGAGCTGATAGTGTTCCCCGGCGCCGATCATTCGATGCTCGTTTTCCGCGAGGGGGAGCGCGGCCGGGTGTACACCGGATACGCGAGCGACTACTTCACTACGCTGGTCGACCGCGCCAGGCGGCTCAGCGGCTTGACGGAGACGAAATGAGTAAACTCAATGAAATCAACCAGCTTGGACAGGCCATCTGGCTCGACTACATAAGGAGATCCCTTCTCACCTCCGGCGAGCTGCGAGAGCTGATCGACGCCGGCGTGTGCGGCGTCACCTCCAATCCCACCATATTCCAGAAGGCCGTTGCGGCGGGCGCGGACTACGACGGCGACATAGAGAGGCTCGCCGCGAAGGGGAAGCAGGTGGAAGAGATCTACGAGGACCTGGTCCTGGCGGACATAACGAGCGCCTGCGACCTTCTCCGCCCGCTTTACGATTCCACACAGGGCGGGGACGGCTACGTGAGCCTCGAGGTGGACCCCGGTCTCGCCAGGGACGTCCAAGGGACCATAGACGAGGCCACCAGGCTCTTCGCCGCGGTGGGACGGCCGAACCTGATGATAAAGGTGCCGGCCACCGCCGAGGGCATCCCAGCCATAGAGGCCCTGACGGCCGAGGGAGTGAACGTAAACGCGACCTTGATCTTCTCCATCGAAAGCTACGAGTCCGTGGCGACGGCCTACATCTCGGGACTTGAGAGATACTGTGACACGGGCCGTGACCCCTCGCGGGTTGCGTCGGTCGCGTCCTTGTTCGTAAGCCGCGTGGACACGGCGGTAGACAAGGAGCTGGACAAGCTCGGCAGGAAGGAGCTCAAAGGCAAAGCGGCGGTGGCTAACGCCGTCGCGGCCTACGCAAGGTTCAAGGAGATCTTCGGCGGAGATCGATGGAAGGACCTCGCCGCGAAGGGCGCCAGAGCCCAAAGGCCCCTATGGGCGAGCACCGGGACGAAGAACCCCGATTACTCCGACGTCCTCTATGTGGAGAACCTCATGGGACCCGAGACGGTGAACACCCTTCCTCCGGCGACCCTCAACGCCCTCATGGATCACGGAAAAGTGGCCCCCACCCTGGAGAGCGGGCTCGACGAAGCGCGATCGAACCTCTCCAGCCTGGAAGAGGCCGGCGTTGACCTGCGCGCGGTGACGGAACGCCTGCTGGAGGACGGGGTCAAGGCGTTCTCGGAATCATTCGATTCGCTCCACGCCGTTATCGCGGCAAAGAGAGAGCAGCTTCTCGCGAGAGGCGGTCTCTTGACGAGCGATCTGGGCGCTTATTCGGAGGCGGTGGACAGTGCGCTGCGCGAGCTGGCCTCGGACCGGATCATGGAGAGGATCTGGTCGCACGATCACACGGTGTGGAGACCGGACCCCAAGGAGATCGAGAACAGGCTCGGTTGGCTCGAGGCCCCAGGGGACATGATCGACCGACTGGACGCGGTGGACGAGCTCTGCCGCCAGGTCAGGCGCGACGGATACACGCACGCCCTCCTGCTGGGGATGGGCGGCTCGAGCCTGGCGGCCGAGGTGATACGAAAGACGCTGGGCGTCAGGGAGGGCTTTCTCGACCTGGAGGTGCTCGATACCACCGACCCCGGAGCGATCCGCGGATGCGAGGGCAGGCACGACCTCTCGAGGACCTTGTTCATAGTCGCGAGCAAGTCGGGCACGACCGTCGAGTCAATGTCTCTTTTCAAGTATTTCTTCAACCGCGTCGCGGAGCTGAAAGGCGACGACCGGGCCGGCCAAAGCTTCGTCGCGGTAACGGACCCGGGCGGCAAGCTCGCCGACCTGGCTCGGGAGCACTCTTTCAGGCAGATATTCCTCAACGACCCCGACGTGGGTGGGAGATACTCGGCTCTCACCTATTTCGGCCTCGTGCCCGCCGCGCTATGCGGCGCCGACCTGCGGCTTCTGCTCGACCGCGCGGCCACAGCCGCCTGCAGGTGCGGAGGCGCGGGATGCGCCGTCAAGGACGACAACCCCGCATCGCGCCTCGGCTCGACAATGGCGGTCCTGGCCCGGGCCGGCAGAGACAAGCTCACCCTGGTGATGCCCCCGAGCATGGAGAGCTTCGGAAGCTGGGCGGAGCAACTCATAGCCGAAAGCACCGGCAAGGACGGCCGGGGAATCCTGCCCGTCGTGGGCGAGAAGCTCGGCCCGCCCGACCTCTACGAAGACGACCGCGTGTTCGTCCAGCTTCGCCTCAAGGACGACCGCGCATACGACCTGGAATTGGACGCGCTGAAAACCGCCGGCCATCCCGTCGTGGTCATCGACCTCGAGGACAGCTACGACCTGGGCGGCCAGTTCTTTCTCTGGGAGACGGCAACGGCGGTCTCGGGCCACCTGCTTGACATCCAACCCTTCGACCAACCGGACGTGGACTCCGCAAAGAGACTGGCCAGGGAGATGGTCTCCGCGTACAAGGAAAGCGGCGAGCTGCCCGACGACGGGCCGGAGACCCCCGAGCCGGGCGCCTTGAGGGAGTTCCTATCCCAGGGAAGGCGCGGCGACTACATAGCGATACAGGCGTTCATTACGCCTTGCCCTGAGAACGACGAGATACTGGATGACTTCCGGCTGGTTCTGCGAAAGAGGCATCGCCTCGCGACAACGGTGGGCTACGGTCCTCGCTACCTTCACTCGACGGGCCAACTACACAAAGGCGACCGCGGAAACGGACTGTTCGTCCAGCTCACCTGCGACGATGCGAGAGATCTTCCCATTCCGGATGAAGCCGGCTCGCAGGAGTCCTCGGTTGGCTTCTCCGTGCTCAAGATGTCCCAGGCCAAGGGGGATCGAAGAGCATTGCTCGAGGCCGGACGCCGCGTGATAAAGTTTCACCTCGGCGAAAACCAGAAGGCGGACCTCGAGAGCCTTGTCGACGCGATCGACGCCGGGCGCGCGGGCCGGCCGGGGGCGTAGGCGCGTCACCTCCCGGATCGGCGCTTCTCCTCGGCCCTCGAATCCTTCAGCTTGACCGCCGGCGAGACGGTTCTTCTCTTCGTCCCATTCCGGGATCGCGGTGACCCTGAACCATGTCACGTTTCCCTCCTTGCCCACCGTTCTCACTTCGTAATGGGACCGCCTACGGTAGGGCACCAGCTCCCCGACCAGGCGGAGCCGGCCCTCTCTCATCTCCAGGGCCTTCTCTCTGCCCTCCAGCTCGTCGACCCTGGCCTTCAGGCCGGCGACCTTCTTGCGAAGTTCTTGTAGCTCGTCCATAGGCCGGAGCACTTCAAGGGGCGACATACTGCATGAGTATCCCGCAGAACCAGGCCATGTAAGTGCCGAGCGCGTAACCTACGACGGCGAGGAGCACTCCGACCGTTGCCAGGGACGGATGAAAGGCCGATGCCACTATGGGCGCGGAAGCGGCCCCTCCTATGTTCGCCTGGCTGCCCACCGCAAGGAAGAAGACCGGCGCCCTGATGATGCGGGCCACCGTGATCAAAAGTCCGGCGTGGAAGGCGATCCATATGAAGCCGACCAGAAAGAGCCACGGTTGCTCCACTACAGCCTTCAGATCCATTCTCATGCCTATCGAAGCGACCAGCACGTAAAGGAAGGCGGAGCCCAGGCGCGACGCCCCCACCCCTTCCAGCTTCCGGGCCCTGGTGTTGGATATGATCACTCCTATAGTGGTCGATATAACCACGATCCAGAAGAACTTGGTCGTTAGGCTGAACTTCCGAAGCACCGGGGCCGCCTCATGGAGCCAGGGCGCCAGCGAGTCGGCGCACAGGTGCGCGAAGGCCGTGGTGGCGAAGCCCACCGCGCACACCACCATCGTGTCCGAGAGCTTCGGTATCTTCATTATCTGGGCCTGGTACGAGCTTATCTTCTCTTTGAGATCATCTATCGCCGTGGTGTCCGCGCCGGTCCGCTTGTCTATGGAGTCGGAGCGGCCGGCCGCTATGAGCAGGCAGGCCATCCAGATGTTCGCCACTATTACATCGACGGCGATCAGCGCGGAGAACACATGGTCGCCCACGTTGAAGACCTCAGAGGTGGACCCCATTGTTTGGACAGTTTGGCGGCTGGGTTAAGGTGGACTCGG
>CAZHEV010000031.1:0-3589 GCA_964531335.1 uncultured bacterium
AATGAATTCGCGGCTTTTCGACATCTCAATCGTAACGGCAACATGAACTAGCTACAACGACAATAAGAACCCCGGGAAGCCCATTCAGGTACCCTTCGATTTCACGCCCGACGTCATCGAAGTCGAATCCGCCGCCTGATCATCCTTAAGCCTATGTCGTGCCCCCGGCGATGCTTTTCCGCCCCTCGTCATTATCGATACTGACGAAAGAAAGGAGGTGCCGTCGATGCCAAAATGCCCCGCAAGAAAACCTACCCGGAGAGTCACCCGGAAGGGCCCGAAACCGGGGCCGAAGACGGTCACGGTAAAGCGGCATAAGCGGTCGAAGCCCTGCAAGTAGCAGAGCCTAGACAATAAGTCCCTGCCGGGCGCACGGATAAGGCTGACTCACTACCCGTTTCTGCAGCGGCCGCGTCCTGAAAGGGACTTCTTGACTAGGATGGTCTAAGGTCTCCCTTGAGCTTACCCCACAGCATTTTCTGCTTGGGCCAGTCGGGGACGGCCGCGATGGGCCGGACCATCTTCTCCCTGATGCGGTCCCGACCGCTCTCGTAGCGCGGGAGCCCGAGGATCTCCTCCTGGATGTCCGGTGCTAGGTGTAGAAGGTTCATGATCTGCGTGATCCGAGTGCGGCTCACGTGCGCCAGACGGGCCAGATCGGCATAATTGGCGACCTGGCCTCGGTGAATCAGGTCTTCCATGTGAATAGCCAGCGCCATGAGACGCGAGACGCCAGGGACGCTTCCGAGCCTCGGGACCTCCGTGGCTGTCCCTTCGTTGATGACTTTCCGACCTCGCTTCGCACAGCGGAAATGGACCTGCTTCGTGATGGTCAATCCTCTGGTCATGTACTTACCTCCGCGGCCTCGCGAGACAGCGTTTTGATTCCTGCGGGGTGGAAGCTGACCGACACCGTCCCCTTGTCTCCGTCGTAGTCAACGCGCTGAACCAGAAGACGAATCACGCGCACCTGTTCACGTGGCGCAAGCGTCTCCCATACCGGGTCGAATGCGGCCAACGCCTGGGTGACATCCTTTTCGTCTACGAGCTCGCCCCCCAAGCGGACAAGTTCCTCACGGACCTGCGTGCCCCGTTGCTCGGCGGTCCGGATACGGTCCTGGAGATCGGCCATGCGGTCGGTAGCCGTGCCGTTCGTGGACGAGAGGCCCGCCAGCTTTCGCAGCTCGCCATTGTATCGCTTGAGGTCGCGCGTCAGGGCACGTTTCTCGGTCTCAAGACCCTTGATATGAGTCTTGGCCTGGGCTCGCGCCTCCTCCAATGTCTCGGCGAGAAGCGTCCTGTCACGTCCGATGCAACGCACCTGGTCGATGACGAACCTCTCGATCTCCTGGGCCGGGATCGACTTGGACGGGCAGTCATGCCAGCCACGCTTCTGGGCGTTCGTGCAGACGTAATACCGATATCGCCGGGCACCGTTTAGCGTGTGCGTCGGGACCATCGCGCAACCACAGGGAACGCAGCGCAGAAGACCTTTGAGAATCGCGCCGAAGCTGTTACGCACGTGCTTACCGCCGGTCGCCCCGTTTCGCCCCAGAAGCCGCCGCGCGCGGCGAAAGACCTCTTCATCCACGATGGCCGGGTGCTCGCCGTCATGAAGTTCGTCCTTGTAGGTCACCCGGCCGATGTAGAGAACGTTTCTGAGCAGGCTAGAGAGGCCCTGTTTGTTGAAGGGGCGCCCGCCCGCGACATGACCCTTCTTCGTGGTCCATCGCTTGGTGGTCCAGCCGCGCGCGTCAAGTTCGCGGATCGTGGGGATGAGCGCCTCGTGTTTGAGGTAGAGCTCGAAGATGGCCCTGACCCGCGCTGCCTCGTCCTCGTTCACCACCAAGCGGCCGCCGCGGGGATCGACATCGAAGCCGAGGATCGGTCTCCCCCCGGACCACTTCCCTTTGCGCCGTGTGGCGCCTATCTTGTCACGCGTTCGCTCCGAGATGATTTCACGCTCGAACTGAGCGAAGGAGAGCAGGATGTTCAAGGTGAGCCGCCCCATGGAGCTGGTTGTGTTGAATTGCTGTGTTACCGAAACGAAGGAAATGCCGTTCTTCTCGAGCGTCTCCATCAACCGGGCGAAATCCAGAAGGCTTCTCGACAAGCGGTCGACTTTGTACACCACGACGCAGTCGACATGCCCGGCCTCGATGTCGGCCATGAGCCGCCTAAGAGCCGGGCGCTCCATGTTGCCGCCGGTGTAGCCTCCGTCGTCGTACTGGTTCGGAAGGCAGATCCAGCCCTCGGATCGCTGGCTGGCGATAAACGCCTCGCCCGCCCTACGCTGGGCGTCAAGGCTGTTGAACTCCTGCTCGAGGCCGTCCTCGGTGCTCTTGCGGGTGTAGACCGCGCAGCGGACTGTGGGGACGTCAGTCTTCCTTGCGCGCATGGCCTTGTCCTTTCGCGCTGAGCCCGAAGAAGTAGTAGCCGTTCCAGTGCGCGCCGGTGATTTGCTTGGCGACGGCGCTCAACGTCCGGTACACCTCGCCCTCGTACTCGAAACCGCGCGGCAGCACACGAACCTCTACCGTTCTGCCCTTGTACCGGCGTGTGATGACAGCTCCCGGCATTGGGAGACGCCCGTCCATCGAGATGTCTATGGTGCCGACGCTTGTCGGGCCGGCCGAGGACGACGCGCTCGTCTTCGGCGCGGTCAGGCGCAGATCGGAATCAACCGCCAGCTCCCTCGCACACCGCCGGGCCCGCTCGGACAGGTCTCCTTCCTCGTTGGCCTGGAGCCGCCAGAGGATCCGGCGAATGAGAAACTCCTTGTGCCGCGACGTCGTGCCCTCGCCGAACGTCTCGGCGTACTTGCGCTGGAGATCCGCCAGCGTCATGCGCTTCAGGGTGGCGATCTCCTTTGCTACGTTAAGCGCCATGCTCCTTCTCCTCTCGCGATCTCGCTCGCGTTAACCGCCAGTCACATGAGGGCGGGACGTGGCGCACGGATCAAGTCCCTTTTTCGCGCGCTTCGGTCGAATCGTCGGGGTACGCGGAATCTGCCGATTCGGGCGCGACTTGGCGCACACAGCGCAGGCGGAGAATTCCTTCGGCGAGGATGGCCGCGACCGCACGGCGGCGCTGGTCGGGGGTGAGGTCGTCGCGATCGTCAAGCGAATGCATTATTGTCGGCCTCCGGATAGGATGCACCCACAACGGCCTCCGCTCCGCGGCCGGCTCGCTGTCCGGTTGGATTGAGTTGCCTCTAATGCTTTACTCACCCGGTGGAAGTTCGAAACGTCGGTTTGGGGTGCGGTCCTGACAGTCTTGTTAACCCCGAGAGGGTTGTTAAACAGAGAGTCGGAGAGTTTTGGCGGCGTTTTCCGGGAAACCGGCCTTTGCGACCAAACCCCAAACGCTCTCTCTCGAAACAGAGAACGCAGGCGGTACGGCCAAAGAGGCGCAAATGTCTTTGACAATAAGCGGTTACGAAGAAACCCCGGGGACTATCTCCCTCGGGGTTTTGCGTTAACCGGAGTGCGGTGCAGTTTCGATGTTTATAGTTTGGCTCCCCAAATGTAACCTTCTTCGTAAACTGGCGCGTTTTTGGCTGAGCCAGAGAGCTGGGCCTATCGTCCAA
>CAZHEV010000032.1:0-1888 GCA_964531335.1 uncultured bacterium
CCGCGGTCTTCGTGTCGGTCATGCCGGCCTTCGCGGCCCGGACCGCGACGGCCAGGACATCGAGGGCCTTCCCGGCGGGCACCGAGGCTGAGAGGATGTCGTAGAGGCCGCCCGCGAGGGCCTCGGTCGATTCACCGAACTCAGGCCCCATGCGCCGCACGGCGCTTCGGAACCGGTCCATGTGGGTGGCCGGATCGTCCAGCATCGTCGAGACCGCCGCCATCTGCCGCTCGAAGTCCGCGAAGACCTTCGCGCCGGCGACGAAGGGGGTGGCCATGACGGCGCTCGCGGAGACCAGGCGTTTGCCGATGTCCGTGACGGCCCGGCTGAAGGTCTTCAGGCGCTTTTCGGCGCGCTTGAGGCCTCGGACCAGGCGCGAGTCGTGGGCGTAGAGTTCGACGTAGGCCGCGCCGGCTCGAATGCCATGGCTTCTAGACACGGGAAAACACTCCGCTATACTCCGGGGCATGGCCTCCACGGAATCGCAATGCAAGTTGTGCGGACAGGCAGGACAACTCTGCCGGTCCCATATCGTCCCTGGCCTCGCTTATGAGCCCGTCAAGAACGAGAAGGGCCAGATACTGGCGGTAGGCCGCAACGTGAAGAAGGTCCAAACTGGCCACTTCGAGAGGCTCCTCTGCCCACAGTGCGAAAACCTCCTGTCAGCCCACGAAAGCCGGTTCAAGCAGGTCTGGATGAACACGATCCCGCCGAACTTCAGTCATTTATCAACGGAGCCTCCCAACAACGTCATTCGGGTCGAGGTGCCAGATTACGACAGTTTCAAGCTGTTCCATCTTTCGGTGCTGTGGCGAGCTGCTGCATCGTCAACCTTCAAGCTGGAGTCGGACATAACACTTGGGCCCTATGATCAGCAGATCGCGTCCATGCTCCTTAACAATGATCCAGGACAACCTGGTGACTTCCCTTTCCTGGCGACCGTCAACCTCGATAGAAAAAAGCGTCCTGTTGCTACCGTCTCGCCGCTCGCCAAGGGCACAGGCCGATTCGAGGGGCGCTACCATTACTATCTAATGAGCTACGCCTACTGCGACTGGATGTTCATAGTCGCTCAGCCTGGACCACAGTGGCTTGCAGAATTCGAGCGGGAGTGCAGGAACGAGCGCATGTTCTTGTTGCATGCGGTTCCGCACACCCAGTCAAAGTCTTTCACCCTCTGGGGGAGCATTTTGCGACAACTGCGCCGGTCGACGTAATACGCGCATCACCTGGGCGGCACCTTGCCCGCGAGAACATCGAGGACCGCCTTTGGATCGGAGGCGAGGAGGTCGCGGAGGCGGGCGACGATCTCCGACATCTGCGCCACGTTGACCTCGGCCCGGCCGGCCTCCTTCACGCATAGGCGCCGGGCGAGTCCCGCGAAGTCGAGCGGCTCGGTCGCACTCTGCCGAGCCGCCGCCTGGGCGAGTCGCCACAGGCCGCCGTCGGCCGGCGTCAAGAGGATGAACGGTCGCGGCATGGCCTATCCCTCCTCCTCGCCCGGGCGGGCAAGCTTCACGTCCTGGACCATCTCCTCGACGCCGCCGCCGGCGTCCGCCTGGGTCGTCGCGTGGACCTTGTTGAAGAGGTCGCGGATCTGGTCCTTCGTGTACTGGACGCCCTCGGCAAAGGCCGCCTTGACATCCTGGCCGCCCTGGACGAGCGTGGCGAAGGCGCGGCGGTTCTTGTAGAGGCCGTACGCCAGGCCGCCGACCGCGAGGACCATGAGCGCGAGGCCGCCCCAGGCAAACCACTCGAACCACCGGTACAGGGCCACCGACACGGCGAAGACCGCCAGGGACGCTAGAGCGTTTTGTAGAAATGCTGTCGCCGGTGGGGTGGGTGGGCCGATAGAGAGGGTATGACCATCCCATCGGCCGACACGCGA